>JAXMAM010000008.1:0-117661 GCA_046350455.1 Phycisphaerales bacterium
GGACGCCGCGCAAGGCATGGACCCCGTCAGCCTGGTGGCGGGCGCTGCCCAGCACGTGCCGCAGGGCACGTTTGGCGGCGGCGTGGACCTGATCGTGCTGCTGACGGTGCTCTCGCTGGCTCCCGCGCTGCTGGTCATGTGCACCTGCTTCACCCGGCTGGTGGTGGTGCTGGGGCTCCTGCGGCAGGGCCTTGGCACGCAGGCGCTGCCGCCCGGGCAGGTGATGGCGGGGCTCGCGCTGCTGCTCACCTTTGCAGTCATGGCGCCCACGCTGGAGCGCTCGTGGAACGCAGGCATCAAGCCGTACATGGACGGCCAGATCACCTCGCCAGAAGAAGCATGGGTGCGCGCGCGCCAGCCGCTGCGCGACTTCATGTTCGCGCAGATTGACGCCACTGGCAACTGGAGCACGGTGTACATGCTCATGCAGCACCGCGGCCAGGACGTGAGCGACCCCGGCCGCCTGACGCGCGCAGACGTGGACATGACCACGTTGGTCCCCGCGTTCGTGCTGAGCGAGCTGAAGACAGCATTCCTGATCGGCTTCCGCATCCTGCTGCCGTTCGTGGTCATTGACCTGGTGGTGGCTTCGGTGCTGGTGTCGCTGGGCATGTTCATGGTGCCGCCGTCGCTGGTCTCGCTGCCCTTCAAGCTGCTGCTCTTTGTGATGGCCGATGGCTGGCAGCTTGTGGTCGGATCACTCCTCTCTGGAATCGCCCCAGTCTGAACCAGTCATGGACACTGCTCCTGCCGATCTTGTGCGCGAGGCTGTGATGACCACGCTGGTCATCGCTGGCCCCATCCTGCTCATCGCGCTGGCGGTGGGCGTGGTGATGGCGCTGGTGCAGGCTGCCACGCAGGTGCAGGACCAAGCGGTGAGCACAGTGCCCAAGCTGCTGGCGTGTGGCGCGGCCATTGCGCTCCTGGCTGGCTGGATGGCTTCGCGCCTGGTGGCCTTTGCCGTGGAGATGTGGGGGGGTGGATGATGCAGCTCCCCAGCCCGCCTGTCCTGGCGCTTGGGCTGGCAGCGTGCCGGGTGGCCGGCGTCTGCCTGCTGGCTCCAGTGGTGGCCAGTCCGGTGGTGCCGCGGCGGGTGGCGTTGGCGCTGGCCATCCTGCTGGGCGCTGCGGCGCTGCCAGGCGCGCTGGACGCGCACACCCAGCATCTGCCAACCACGGTGGGTGGCGCAGTCGGTTGTGCTGCGCTCGAGTGCGCGCTGGGCGCCGCCATGGGCCTGATGGCGCTTCTGCCTGTGGCAGCGCTGCGCACCGCTGGCTCGCTGTGCGGCGTGCAGATGGGCCTTGGCTTTGGAAGCCTGTACGACTCCTCCCAGGCAGACGAGCCAGGCGCGTGGGACGGCATCGAGCAGCTGCTGGGCATGGCAGCGCTGGCTGTGTTCGTCTGGGCTGGCGGGCTGGAGTCCTTGGCGCTGGGCGTGCTTCGCAGCTTTGACTATGTGCCAGTGGCCTCTGCACTGGGGCTGTCTGGCATGGCAGCCATGCTCACGCGCGGCCTGTTGGCATGCAGCGAGCTGGCCCTGCGCGTGGCGCTGCCTGTGACCGCTGTCCTCATGGCCGAGACGCTGGTGACGGGCGTGCTTTCGCGCGCCATGCCAGCGCTTGGCCCTGTGCAGTTTGGCTTTCCAGCGCGCGTGGGCATTGGCCTGCTGGCGCTGGCTGCCGGCGCTGCGGCCACGCAGGACGCGCTGCACGGCGCCAGTGGCGCTGCGCTGGATGCCCTGCACACCTGGATGACCGGAGGCGCCGCATGAACCGAGGTGCCGCATGACCGAGATGGACGACCGGACCATCCCTGCTGGCGAACGCCGGCTGGACCGTGCGCGCACGTCGGGCTTTGCGCCAGTGCGCCGCATTCCCGTGGCGCTGTGCGGCGTGGTGGGCGGTGCGATCGGCGCGCTGCTGGCGGACCTGCCAGCCCACCTGGTGGAGCAACTGCGGCGCAGCCTGGAGCATGCTGCGGATGCATCTGGCGCGGCTGGCGCGCTTGCCGCATCCGGCGCACGTGACGCATCCAGCGCAGCCTCTGGAATTGCCACCTCGGTGACCAGCGTGGTGATGGGCGTGCTCTCCGCAGCCTGGCCGGCGCTCCTGGGCGGTGTGCTGGGTGTGCTGGCCGGCACGCTGCTGCAGACTGGCGGAGCGCTCGCGTGGCGCCGGCCATCCTTCGATGTGGCCGCACGGCTGACGCAGATGTCCGGCCCTGGCGCCTGGGGCCGCGCGATGAGTGGACTGCTGGGCGTGGTGGCGGCGCTGTGCGTGGCCGGCGGTGTGATGGCGGCCGAATGGAGCACCCTGGCTGGCGCGGCCCGCGCGCCGTTGGCAGCCGGCGTGGCTGCTGTGGCTGGCGTGGTGGTGCGCGCTGTGCTGGCTGCGCTGGTCACGCTGGTGGCGCTCGCCGCAATGGACCTCTGGCTGGCCCGCCGCCGGTGGCGCACGCAGCTGGCCATGACACCCACCGAGGCCCAGGAAGAATCCCGCGCTGCCGAAGGCCATCCGCAGACCCGGCAGCGCCGCGCCAGCGCGCACCGGTCGTTGCGGCGCGTCCGCGTGCAGCAAGGAGGTGCTGCGTGACCCTGCTGGACCGCTCGCTTCTGTGGCTGAAGATGTACCGCACGTTCCTGGTGCCAGTGGCCATGCTGGCCATGGTGATGGTGCTGGTGGTGCCGCTCCCGCCGGGCGTGATGGACGCCATCATCGCGTTGAACTTTGCGCTGGCTGCGCTGGTGCTGGTGCGCGCCGCAAGCCTGCGCAAGCCGCTGGAGTTCAGCGTGTTTCCAGCGCTGCTCCTGGGGACCACGCTGCTGCGCCTGGTGGCCAACGTGGCCAGCACGCGTCTCATCTTGGGCGCGGATGCCACCAACCCCGTGGGCATGGAGGGCGTGGCTGGCGAGCTGATCCAGGCGTTCGGCAAGCTGATGGCCGGCAACAACGCGGTGGTGGGCGCAGCGGTGTTCGCCATCGTGGTGGTGGTGCAGTTTGTGGTGATCACCAAGGGCGCTGGCCGCATGAGCGAGGTGGCAGCACGCTTTGCGCTGGACGCGCTGCCTGGCCGGCAGATGGCCATTGACGCAGACCTGGCTGCTGGCGCCATCAAGGAGCCGGAGGCGCGCCGCCGACGCGAGGATCTGATGCGCGAAGCGGACTTCTTTGGCGCCATGGACGGAGCCAGCCGCTTTGTGCGCGGCGACGCGGTGGCCGGCATGCTGATCACCGCGGTGAACATCCTGGGCGGGCTGATGGTGGGCGTGCTGCAGAAGGGCTGGTCGGTGCAGGACACGCTGAAGAGCGTGACCATCCTGACCATCGGCGATGGCCTGGCCGCGCAGATCCCAGCGTTCGTGGTGGCAGTGGCGGCTGGCCTGGTGGTGGCGCGCGCGGGGCGCGGCCGGACGCTGGGCGAGGAGCTTCCTGCGCAGCTTGCTGGAAGCCCAGCCACGCTGGGGGTGCTAGCTGCGTTCCTGGCGGTGCTGGCGTTCACCGGGCTGCCTGTGGTGCCGCTGCTCTCTGCAGCAGGCGTGGTCGGCCTGGGTGCGTGGCTGCTGAAGGCAGGGCGCGCGCAGAGCGCAGCCCTGGCGGACAACGGTCGGGACGCGGCTGCGGGAACCCGCGCCGCGCACGCGCAGCGGCCTGCTGGCGCGCTTCCAGAACCAAAGCCGCACGGCCTGCACAGCGCGCTCCCAGGCGCTGCGGGCGGTGGCACCGCTGGCATTCAGGACAGTTCTCGCGACGCCGCCGCGGCCCGCGTGGCGGAGATCGGCGCCATGCTGGCTGTGGAGCCGCTGGAGGTGGAGCTCGGCAGCGGCCTGGTGGCGCTGGCGCGCGGCGGCGAGCAGAGCGCGCTCCTCCGCCGCATCGAAGGCATCCGCCGCCAGGTGGCGCAGGAGCTTGGCATCGTGGTGCCGCCTGTGCGCGTGCGCGATGAGCGCCAGCTGGGCTCGTCCTCCTATCGCATCCGCATCCGCGGCGCCACGGTGGGCGAGGGCGAGCTCCGCCTGGACGACCTGCTGGCCATGTCCAGCGATGGCAAGAAGCCCACGCTCCCCGGCATCAGCGCGCGCGAGCCTGCCTTTGGCCTGGAGGCTGTGTGGATCGCTCCCAGCCTGCGGTCGCTTGCCGAGAGCCGTGGCTGTGCGGTGGCCGCACCAGACTCGGTGCTGGGTGCGCACCTGGCCACGGTGGTGCGCCGCCACGCAGACGAGCTCCTCACCCGCGAGCATGTGGCCGACCTGCTGGCCCAGCTGCGCCAGCGCGCGCCGCGCCTGGTGGACGAGACTGTGCCCGGCATGGTGAAGCCCGGCGAGCTGCAGCGCGTGCTTCAGCTCCTGCTGCGCGAGCGCGTGCCCGTGCGTGACCTGGAGGCCATCCTTGAGGCTGTGGCCGACGCAGCCACGCGCGTGCAGGACGCGCCGCTCCTGGCAGAAGCCGCGCGTGGTGCGCTGCGCCGGAGCATCTGCCAGCTGTACCTGCGCCCAGACGGCGAAGGCCGCGCCACCCTGTCGTGCATCGCAGCTGGCGACCGCATGGATCACCTGGTGGCCGCCGCCACCGAGACGCGCGGTGGCGAGACCATCGTGGGCTTGACTGCAGACCAGGCAGCTGCGGTGGTGGAGTCGGTGGCCCAGGCAGCGCAGCCGCTTGCAGAAGCGGGGCTGCCGGTGGTGGTGCTGGCCTCGCGCAGCGCTCGTCCTGGGCTGGCGCGGCTCCTGGCGCCGCACCTTCCCGGTGGTGGCGTGCTGGCCTATGAAGAGCTGGTGCGCGGTGTGCAGATTGAACGCATTGGACAGGCGGAGCTGAGCGACGCCGTTGCGGAGGCAACAGCATGACACGGATCCGGATCCTTGCAGACACCATGCCGCAGGCCCTGGCAGCTGCGCGGCGCGAACTTGGCCCCGGCATGCGCGTGGTGTCCGCGCAGGCCAGACGGTCGCACGCTGGCTGGCTGCTGGGCCGAGTGGTGGAGGCGGAAGTGATCGCAGAGGTGGCGCATGGGCTGGAGGAGCCGCACGCACCGCGCACCGCACCTCGCCGCCGCGCGCAGAGCACAGCCGAGCTCCGCCTGCGCGTGGCAGCCCGTCTGGCATTGGCCCGGGCGGTGAGCGCCGCGCACATGGCCGCAGCCAGCGTGGCCACCGAAGCGGAAGACGCACTGGACCAGGCGCATCAGGCGGACATCCACGGCACGCAGCAGGTGCTGCCAGCGCTGGTCACCCGCCTGGCTGCCCGCCTGCGTGCGCAGGGCCTGGCGGACGTGCTGGTGGACGACGTGGTGGACCAGGTGTGCCAGCGGCTGGATGTTGACGCAGATGACCGCGCGGTGCAGCGCGAATTCGTGGAGGCGCTGGCTGGCCTGCTGCCGGTGGCGGCTTCGGCAGAGCCTGCACGGGTGCGTGTGGAAGGGCGCCCACACATCATCGCAGTGGCTGGCCCCACTGGCGTGGGCAAGACCACCACGGTGGCCAAGCTGGCGGCGGACTGCCGCGTGCGCCTGGGGCTGCGCGTGGGCATCGTGGCCGCGGATGCATACCGCGTGGGCGCAGTGGATCAGCTGCAGGCCTATGCGCAGATCCTGGGCGCGCCCATGCGTGCCGCAGACTGCGCCTCTGCTGTGCGCAGCGTGCTGCTTGATCTGGCATGGTGCGACGTGGTGCTGGTTGACACAGCAGGCCGCAGCCATCGCGACACGCCGCGCATCGCGGAGATCAGTGCGCTGCTCGCTGCGGCGCAGCCAGCGGAGACCCACCTGGTGCTCTCTGGCGCCGGCAGCAGCAGCTCGCTGCGCGAGGCCATCCAGGCCTTTGGCGTGACGCGGCCCACCAGCGTGGTGCTGAGCAAGATGGATGAGTGCGAGACACCCGCCGCCATGCTGCAGGCGGTGCGCGACGCTGGTTGCCCAGCCAGCTGGTTCACCACAGGGCAGGACGTGCCAGATGACATCGAGCGCGCATCTGCGCGTGGCTTGGCAGAACGCGTGCTGCATGCAGCGGCGGAAGAGGAGCCAGCAGCGTGAACACGCAGGCCGACCGCCTGCGGGAACGCATGCGCTCGGTGGGCGCGCATGCTGCTGGCGCTGGTGCTGGAGCACCAGGGGCTGCGCAGTCCACCGCTGCATTTCCTGCAGCGCCGGTGCGCATGGCGCGGACCGTTGCAGTGGGCAGCGGCAAGGGCGGAGTGGGCAAGAGCACTGTGGCGCTTGCTGTGGCGTGGGCCGCAGCAGAGCGCGGCGTGAAGACAGCGCTGGTGGATGCAGATCTTGGCCTTGCCAATCTTGACATCCTGTGCGGCGTGCAGCCTGTGCGCACCGCAGCTGACTGGCTGGCAGGGCGCGCGCAGCTTGCAGCGTGCTTCACGCAGATCGCGCCGCGCCTCTGGCTGCTGCCAGGCGCTTCTGGCGTGGCGCGCATGGCGGACCTGGAGCTGCCGCAGCGTCACAGGCTGGTGGAAGGTCTGGCGCGGGTGGCGTCGCACGTGGAGCTCATGGTGGTGGATCTTGGCGCAGGTCTTGGCGCTGGCACGCTGGATGTGGCCGTGGCTGCAGACCGTCTGCTGGTGGTGGCAACGCCAGAGCCAACAGCCCTGGCTGATGCGTATGGATTGCTCAAGGCGTGCGCCCGACGCGGGCGCACAGAGCGCGTGGCGCTTGCGGTGAACATGGCAGACAGTGCAGACGCAGCCGCGCGCGCTGCGCAGCGGATCTCCAGCACAGCGGCTCGCTTCCTGGGCATGCAGGTTCCCTGCGCAGGGTGGATGCCGCGGGACAACGCAGTGCTTGCAGCTGTGGCCGCACGCCGACCGCTCCTCCTGCATGCTCCCGACGCGCCTGTCTCCCGCGCGCTCCGCCGCCTGGAAGGGCACCTGCATGCGCCCGCGCTGGCAGGCCCAGCGTCAACGGAACCTGCTGGCTTCCTGGGTCGGCTGGCAGCAGCTTTCGGGCTGTCTGGCACCCTCAAGGGGGGGATGGCACCGGGTGCCTGGCAGCCTGCCTCGGCGCGATAAAAAATCCCCGGATTTGGTCAGAAGGCACTTGCGTTGGGGTTGGCACCTCATTTATAGTGACATTGTTCGTGTGTCCGTCATGGATCGATGGCACCCGAACACCGCCGCAGGGTCGCGGCGGCACATCCAGCGGGCGGTCTGTTCGGTCGCTCACCATCGTGGTTTCCTGTTCTCCCTCTCTCGTAGGTCAAGGAGCGACCGATGTCGAGGAGCCAGGCCCGGACTGCGTCACGGCCGACGCAGCCCAGCCGTCAACGTTCTGTCCCAGCCGCAACCAAGTCAGCAGGCGCCAAGCCAGCTGCCAAGACGCCTCCCAAGGCGCTGCCAGGCTCCAAGAGCCCTGCAGCCAAGGTGCCACCTGCCAAGGCGCCGCCAGCCAAGGGCCCACCAGCCAAGGAGACCGGGCGTCGCATGCCGCAGGTCTCCCGCGTGGTGGAGACCCGCGTGGTGGAAGTGGAGCGCGTGGCGCCAGCCACCGCACCCGCTGTGGACGCTGTGTGGCCCGCGTACGCAGCCGCCCGCGAACGAGGCGACGAGCGCCGCGCGCACGAGCTGCGCAACCGGCTCATCGAGCGTTACTACGACGTGGTGCGCTACACCGCCGAGCGCATGCACACGCGCCTGCCAAGCGAAGTGGATGTGAACGACCTGATGTCAGCGGGGCTCTTTGGACTGATGGACGCCATTGATGCGTTTGATCCAGGCCGCGGCGTGAAGTTTGAAACCTACTGCGCGCCCCGAATCCGCGGCGCCATCTTCGACGAGCTGCGCAGCATGGACTGGGTGCCGCGCCTGGTGCGCAGCCGCACCGCCAAGGTGGACAAGGTGCGCAAGGAGATCGAGCTCTCCATCGGCCGCAAGCCCACCGACGCCGAAGTGGCCGAGCGCATGAACGTGCCTGCGTCGGAGTTCGAGAAGCTGCAGAAGGACTCCCGCCCAGTGGGCGTGGTGAGCCTGGACCGCAAGTGCTTCGAGACCGACTCCAGCCGCGACGTGCGCGAGGTGGACGTCATCGAGGACGGCCGCCAGGCGGAGCCCAGCGAGGTGGTGCAGCGCAGCGACCTGCAAACGCTCATCACCAAGGGGCTCACCCGCGCAGAACGCCTCATCGTCATCCTCTACTACTACGAGGAGATGACCATGAAGGAGATCGGCCTCACGCTGGACCTATCGGAGAGCCGCGTGAGCCAGATGCACAGCAGCATCCTGGCGCGCCTGAAGGCGCAGATGCAGCACCGCATGAAGGACTTCTGATCACATCTTGCGAGAGTCGTAGGCCCAGTGCAGCAGCGCCTGCCGCTGCCTGGGCCTGCATTCAAAATCACCCTCGCGGCAGTGCTTCTTCAGCTGCTGAATGTGGCGGCGGACCGCCTTCCAGCGCTTGATCTGCCGTTCGTCGTCCGGATGCCGGCGGCCCATCCAGTAGCGGCAGTACCACTGGAACCAGCCGCGTGGGTCGTCGTCGTGCAGCCAGCCCTTGCGCCGCCACTCTGAGAGCGGCTGCGAGGCGTTCACGCCAAAGAAGTTCAGGCGCGCGTCGTGCTTCTCTGGGCACAAGCGGGCCTTGGTGAACCAGTCTGCTGGGAACTCCGCGCGGCAGTCGGTCATGTACTTGCCGCCAAAGATGCCCAGCGCCAGCATCTCCTTGGGCGTGAGCTCTGGCTTGAACTCCGGGTGGAAGTTCTCTCCCGGCGGCTCCGTGCGCACGTACGTGTAGTTGGACTGCATCCGGTCGCGGACGACCACCTTGACAGGCTTCATGGGTGCAAGACGTTAGGCGGCTGACGGGTCTGGCTGCATGAGACCCATGATGTTCCCGCTGGGATCCTTGATGTAGGCCAGCCAGCCCACCGTTGGAATGGGCATCTTGGCCACTGCCAGGGTGGCGCCCAGCTGCAGCGCCTTGGCCACGCTGGCGTCCAGATCCTGGACCTGCGCGGTGCAGATGAAGGCGTTCACCGGCTGGCCATCTGTGGGCGCTTGGCTGCGGCGCTGCATGAGGCCGCCGTTGATGCCAGGCTCAGAACCAGGGCCTGTCTGGATCACCCAGTACTCCATGGTTCCCCATTGCGTGAAGGTCCAGCCAAGCAGCGCGGTGTAGAAGGCGATGGCGGCTTTGGGGTCAGCAACATGGATCTCAAAGTGGACGATGCGGGACACAGGCGCTCCTTGGTTGGGCGGGATGGGAGGCGGGCGTCACGCCAGCACGGCAGAGGTGGCGGGCACGCCGTCAAAGAAGTCCACGTGCCCGGTCTCCAGCGAGTATTCAGCGCCCACCACCATCAGCCCCTTGCGCTGGATGAAGTTCTCCAGCACCTCAGATCCGTGGCGGAGGTGGTTGGCGGACGCGCGGATGTTGGCTCGTACAGCCTGGTGCAGCAGCTGTTCCTGCGAGGTGTGGCCCGCGTGCTCCACCAGCTCCTCCACGGCAGGGCGGATGCGGTCCACGATGGAGCGCAGGTTGCGCGACTGGTCGCTGCCCGGGCGCTGCAGTTCGTTCAGCGTGGTGGTGATGGCGCTGCAGCAGGTGTGGCCCAGCACCACCACCAGGCGCGTGCCGAAGCACTCCACTGCAAACTCCACGCTTCCCACCTGCGATGGCGCCACGATGTTGCCGGCCACGCGGATGACGAACAGGTCTCCCAGCCCCTGGTCAAAGACGATCTCCGCTGGCACGCGCGAATCAGAGCAGCCCAGGATGACAGCGAACGGCTCCTGACCTTGAGTGAGCTCCTCGCGGCGGGCTGGACCAGTGAGCGTGGCGCTGCTGCGCGTTCCAGCCACAAAGCGCTGGTTTCCCGTTCGGAGCCGGTCGAGCGCCTGCTGAGCCGTAAGCATGCACAGATCCTAATGGGGCGGGCCGTCCATGGACGCGCGGAGGTCCAGCAGGAAGTGGTCGGTGTCATCAATGCGGATGGTGCCCAGCCGCGGATACTCCAGATCAACAATGACAAACACCGTGACGGAGAGCACCGCGGAGAAGATCACCATGTGCAGCCACGTGCGGCGCTGGTTTTTTGCAAGGCTGTAGCCCACCAGCAGCGCGCTGGCCAGGCTGAGACCGGAGAGCAGCAGGAAGGCGATGGCGGGTGTGTGGCTCTCGCGCGCCACCTGGCGGGTGGCGGTGATGTCAATCATGTCATTGAGGGCTGTCAGCACCAGCTGGGTGGGAGCGGGTGACCTGGTGTCAGCGCGCAGCCACCTCACCGCGGTGCGCCAGATCGAATCCTGCAGCTGCGCGGTGCGCTCGATGCGGCGCGCGGTCTCTGCCTTGTCATCAGCGTCCTCGTAGACGCGCGCGCGGATCTCGGTGTACTCCTTGAAGAGCGGAACCAGCTGGGCCTTGCCCTCTGCGGGCAGCAGATCCAGCCGCAGAAAGGCGGTTCCAATGGCGTTGGCCTCCTGCACGATGAGCGCCTTGCGGTGCTCGTACCGCTGGCCTGCGTTGGAAAACGTGAACGCGATGAGCAGTCCCAGCAGGCCGAACACAGCTCCCTCTGCAGCGCCTGCCCCCTTGGCGAGGCCGTCCGGGTTGGCGCGCAGCCGCGCGAGGCCGATGCGCCGGCCCACTTCCACGCACACCAGCATGCCCGCAAAGAGGGCCAGTGTCCACGCCACGATCTCAACGACGAAGTTCATGCAGGAGCTCCGGAAGGGCGCTGGCGCAGTCAGGCGGTGGCGACGGGGTCGCTGATGAGGATGCGGGCGCCGGTCTTCTTGCGGACCTCGTCCACCGTCACGCCCGGGGCGGTCTCGATGAGCCGGAACAGGCGCTCAGCGCGGTCGAACTCAAAGACGGCCAGGTCGGTGATGAGCATGTGCACGCAGGCGCGGCCGGTGAGCGGCAGGGTGCACTCGGGCAGGAACTTGCTCTCGCCCGCCTTGTTGCAGTGCTCCATGACCACTACCACGCGCTGCACGCCAGCCACCAGATCCATGGCGCCGCCCATGCCCTTCACCATCTTGCCGGGGATCATCCAGTTGGCCAGGTCGCCGCGCTCGCTGACCTCCATGGCGCCCAGGATGGCCAGGTCAATGTGGCCGCCGCGGATCATGGCAAAGCTGTCTGCGCTGCTGAAGTAGCTGGCGCCAGGAACTGCGGTCACGGTCTGCTTGCCAGCGTTGATCAGGTCAGGATCCACCTGCGCCTCGGTGGGGAAGGGGCCCATGCCAAGCAGGCCATTTTCGCTCTGCAGCCAGACAGTCATGCCAGGCGGAACAAAGTTGGCCACCAGGGTGGGAATGCCAATGCCGAGATTTACATAGAAGCCGTCGCGCAGCTCCTTGGCTGCGCGTTGGGCAAGCTGGTCGCGGGTGAAGGGCATGTGCGCAAGATTACAGCACCTGCGTGGGCGTCTGCCCAGGTGGAGTGCCGGATGCCGGGCTGGGTGGATGGTGGGCAGGGCTTCCCTTGCCAGTCCACTGCAGCGTGTGCAGCATGCGATGCAGGACGGGCGACAGAATGACGCCAGCCGCCACCAGGAAGATCAGCCCGCAGTACAGGGCGTAGAACCCAGCGAACAGCTTGCCATCGTGCGTGCGTGGATTGTCGATGGGCCCCATGCCGCCCAGGAGCATGGAGGCGTTCAGGAAGGCTTCGGTGGGACCTTGGCTCTCGTAGTGCATGTAGCCCCACATGCCAAGCGCCAGCGAAAAGGCCAGGAGCAGCGTGGCGGCTGCAAAGTGAAGCAGCACGCGCACGAAGAATCGGTGCCTGGGGACGACGGGATGCGAATGGTGCTCGTACACGAGTCCTTGATCCGGAACTCCAAGGATCGCGCGCCGCGCGATCCCGGTCAGCCAAACACAATGCCCTGCGCCAGCGGCAGGTCCTTGCTCCAGTTGATGGTGCACGTCTGCCGGCGCATGTACTGCCGCCAGCTGTCAGAGCCGCTCTCGCGGCCGCCGCCCGTGTCCTTCTCGCCGCCAAACGCGCCGCCGATCTCTGCACCGCTGGTGCCGATGTTGACGTTGGCGATGCCGCAGTCGCTGCCCAGCGCGCCCAGGAAGCGCTCGGCGCTCCGCACGCTGTCGGTGAAGATGGCGCTGGACAGGCCCTGATCAACCTGGTTATTGATGCGGATGGCGTGGTCCAGGTCCTTCACGGGCAGGATGTACAGGATAGGTGCGAATGTCTCCTCGCAGCACACGGCAGGCACCTTGTTGGCAGGGCACTGGATGATGGTGGGTTCCACCCAGTGGCCGGGCTTCCGCCGCATCCGGTCCAGGCCCTTGGTGCCGCCGCACAGCACCGTGCAGCCTTCGCGCTCTGCCTGGTCAATGGCAGCGCGCATGCCTTGCACCGCGCGCTCGTTGATGAGCGGCCCCATCAGCGTGCCCTTCTTCATGGGATCGCCAATGGGCACGCTGCGGTAGGCCTTGACCAGCCGCGCGGTGAGCTCCTTGGCAATGCTGTGGTGCACCAAGAGGCGCCGCGTGGTGGTGCAACGCTGGCCAGCGGTGCCCACGGCGCCAAACAGCACGCCGCGGACCACCAGCTCCATGTCTGCGTCTGGCATCACCACGATGGCGTTGTTTCCGCCCAGCTCCAGCAGGGTGCGGCCCAGGCGCGAGCCCACCACGCTGGCCACGCGGCGGCCCATCCGGCAGCTGCCGGTGGCGCTGATGAGCGGCAGGCGGCGGTCAGCCAGCATGGCCTCGCCCACGGTGGCGTCTGCGCCGATCACCAGGCCAAAGACATCCTGCGCGCGCCCGTGCTTGGGGCGGAAGACATCCTGCTGCCGCATGACGTCGTGCGCCACCCGGTTCATGGCCATGGCTGTGAGCGGTGTGATCAGGCTTGGCTTCCACACCATGGTGTCGCCGCACACGGCTGCCAGCATGGCGTTCCACGCCCACACCGCAGCGGGGAAGTTGAAGGCTGTGATGATGCCGATGGTTCCCAGCGGGTGCCACTGCTCATACATGCGGTGGCGCGCGCGCTCGCTGGCGATGGTGAGGCCGTACAACTGCCGGCTCAGGCCCACAGCAAAGTCAGCGATGTCCACGCACTCCTGGATCTCGCCCAAACCCTCCGGATAGATCTTGCCCATCTCGCGCGTGACCAGCTCTCCCAGCGGCTCCTTCTGGTCGCGGAAGGCCTGGCCCATCAGGCGCACGATCTCGCCGCGCTTGGGGGCTGGCAGTTCTGCCCACTCTGGCTGCACCGCCTGCGCTGCCTTCACAGCGCGCTCGTACTCCTTGAGCGTGTCCAGGGCGACAGCAGCCAGCACCTTTCCTGTGGCTGGGTTCTCTGTGAGCACCGCAGTGCCAGCGGCCACTGCCTTGGCAGCCTTGGAAGCGGGCAGCAGACGGGGATCGCGGGCGATCCCCAGCGTGGAGAGAAGCGATGCGCTCATGGAGTATGGATGGAGAGTGGTGGGAAGTTCACATCACTTGCCAGCGGGGGCAGCGCTGCCACTGCCAGCTGGTGCCTTGCCAGCGCCGCCTGCTGGAGCGCCACCAGCTGGAGCGCCGCCTGCAGGGGCTCCGCCTGCTGGAGCAGCGGTGCCCATCTTGGAGGCTGCTGCCTCTGGCGTGATCTCCACCACCTTGGTGAAGGTGACCACTTCTGCAGGAACGTCGCGGAACATGGCAGCCTGGCCAGTGCTCACGGTGACCTGCTTCTCTGTGGTTGGAATGGCTGCGATGGCGTCCACCACCTCCATGCCCTTGACCACCTTGCCGAATACGGCGTAGCCAGGCTGGCCGTTCATGCCGTCCAGCGGCGCGTTGTCCTTCAGGTTGAGGAAGAACTGGCTGGTGGCAGAGTCAGGTGATGGCAGGCGCGCCATGCTGATGGTGCCGCGCGCGTTCTTCAGGCCGTTGCTCCACTCGTTCTTGATGGGTGCGCGGGTGTCCTTCTGCACAAAGCTGGTGTCAAAGCCGCCGCCCTGGATCACAAACCCCGGAATGGCGCGGTGGATGACCGTGCCGTTGTAGAAGCCGCTCTTGACGTACTCCATGAAGTTGCTCACTGAAATCGGCGCCTTGGCCGGATCCAACTGCAGCAGGATTTCCCCGGCCTTGTCGCCGTGCGTCACTTCGATGAGCACGAACTTGGGGGCGTCCGCAGCGGGCGCGGGCTTGGCTGCTGGTGCAGCAGGCGCTGCAGGGGGTGCTGCAGGCGGCGTGCCCTGCGAGGGAGTTCCCTGTGCGAGTGCAGTGGTGGTGACGAGCAGCGAGGCGAGCAGGAATGTCTTCATCGGAAAGCTCCTCATGGGGTGAAGCGGCATGATAGGGCGGGGGCGGATGGTCCATGGCGCCTGTAGGACAGGAGGGCAGCCAGACGCATACGATTGCGACTCCATGCCCCAGGCCGCCGTGAACCCAGTCGTGCGCCTCTTCAGCAGCGTGACCTTTGGAATCGTCCTGCTGGTGCTGTTGTTCGTGTACATGACCGTGGGCTCTGCTGGACTGATCTACCCAGTGCACCCCAATCTGCTGGATTCCGACGCGTGGGTGCATGCACAAGTTCGGCAGTGGCGGCCCTTTGAGATGACCGAGTTTGAGTGGTTCCACTGGTGGCCCTTCGACCTGCTCCTGGGGTTGCTGGCGGCCAACATCGTGGTCACCACCATCCGGCGGATCCCGTTCCGGACGGTCAATCTGGGTGTGTGGATGGTGCACGTGGGCATCCTGGTGCTGATCGCTGGCAGCGTGATCTACTTTGGCACCAAGGTGGAGGGGGAGACTCCAGTGGTGCGGCGCCAGGTGCTGCTGGAGCTGGCTGGCACTGGGGCAGCCCCGGCCACCGCCAGCATGGCCGCCATGCCTGGCAATGCCACCACGCTGGGCAGCGGGCCGGACTCGTATCGCATCCAGGTGAGCAGCATTGACCCAGCGTGGGAGCTTCTGAGCGGGCCTGACAAGGGCAAGCACGCCTACAGCGTGAACTTCATGGTGCAGAGCGGCAGCGGCCGGTTCATCCGCCAGGTGATCGCTGGCTACCCGCAGTACACGGAAGACCTGGTCTTCACGCAGGATGAGAAGCAGCCTGTGAAGCGCGCGGTGAAGGAGCTGGGCAAGCCGCTGGTGGATGAGAAGCTGAAGATCACGCTGGACTTCCAGGGCCAGGACTGGTTCTATCTGAAGAACGACCTGAACAAGAGCTGGGCGCTGTACCTGCGCCGGCCAGGCCAGACAACGTGGGTGGAGCGCCCCATTCACGGGCTTCCGCTCTACAACGACGCGGTCAGCAGCAAGGACGATGTGATGCCGCCAGCCAGCGGCGAAGTGGACCTGCACCCCATCAGCGTGGACATTCCAGCGGTGGCGGCGGACGATCCAGCCAAGGACGTGGTGCTGAAGGCCACCGGATACCTGCGGTACGCGCAGCTAGCAGGGCGGTGGATCACCGGTGGCCCAGACGACCCTGTGAATCCAGTGGTGCTGGTGACGGTCCGCGCAGATGGCGGCCGCCAGAGCCAATATCGGCTGGTGGCGCGCGACCCGCAGCAGCGCTCGGCGGACGGCGGCATCATCGCGCTGCGCCAGATCAGCGTCGAATCGCAGCTGGACGCGCTGAAGCACGAGCCCACGCTGCGCTTCCACATTCCCGGCAAGAACATCGTGCTGGGCGAGCGCGTGCGCGACGCAGTGTCGCCCGACCCCAACGCGCCCATGCGGCCCATCGGTCCACCTGCAGAGGGCTATGCCTACAAGGTGGTCAGCGTGCAGGACGACCTCCCTATCGGTGGCCGCGATCTCTCGGTGGCCATCCTGGAGCTGAAGACGCCCAAGGGCAGCTTCCGGCGCTGGGTGTTCAGCGATCCCAACCTCTCGCGCGACCTGGCCCCCGGCGAGACACCCGCGCAGGCCATGGCGCATGGCGGCCAGAGCTGGGTGGATGACTCGATCGAGGTGACGTACGCGCCAGGCAACGGCCTGGCGGCGGTGCTGCTGGTGGCGGGCCCAGAGCCAACGCGCCTACGCCTGGTGGACTCCTTCAACCGCACAGATCCGCGCGTGGTGCCGCTGGAGCAGGGAGAGTCTGTGGAGATTGCTGGCGGACTGAAGATGCAGGTCTCCTCGTGGATGCCGCGAGCCATGGTGGAGCGCAAGCCGCAGCAGGTGCCCGTGGAGCAGCGCATCCGCGACGCCCGCGAGCTGTTCGCCATGATGCAGCTGAACGGTCCCGTGGAGCAGCCAGCGTGGCTCAAGTACCACCCGTGGGTGTTCGACCGGCCAGAGGATGTGCTGCGCCGCTATTGGTTTGAGCCCACCACAGTGACCCTGAAGGACGGCAGCCAGCTGGAGGTGCTCTTTGCGCGCCAGCGCCTGCCGCTGCCAGCCACGGTGGCGCTGGATGAGTTTGTCCTGGACACCAACGTGGGCGGCTTCTCTGGCGACACCAGCAGCATCCGCAACTACACCAGCATGGTGCGCTTCCGCGACCGCACGCCAGGCGGGCCAGGCGTGTGGGGGCTGCCAGAGCGCGTGAGCGTGAACGACCCTGTGGAGCACGATGGCTACTGGTTCTTCCAGAGCCAGTGGGATCCGCCGGAAGAATCACGGCAGGGTGGCATGGCCAGCGCTGGCCTCAACTACACCGTGCTGGGCGTGGGAAACCGCAACGGCGTGTGGGTGCAGATGGCTGGATGCGTGCTGGCGGTGCTGGGAATGGCCTACGCTTTCTATGTGAAGCCTGTGATCAAGCGCCGCGCCAAGCAGGCTGTGCTGGAAGAGATCCAGACTGCCAAGGCGGAGCACCGGCCACCGCACTTCACGCACACCGGGCTCTGGGGCGTGGTGCTGCTGGCAGCTGCGCTCGTGGGCTGGAGCGTGCCAGGGGCGCATGCGCTCGCGCCGCAGCAGGCACAACCGCAGCAGGGCCAGGCGCAGCAGGCAGCGCCCGTTCCGTTCAGCCAGCAGGTGGACCTGACCCCGCTGGGCAGCGTGGCGGTGCACACCGAAGGCCGGCTGAAGAGCTTTGGCAGCTATGCCAACTCGCAGATGCAGTTTGTGACCGGCTCCAAGCGCATTGCTGGGCAGACGCCAGACTTCACCTACCTGGACATGATGTTCAGGCCTGACGCCTACAAGGACGCAGATTGCATCTACGTGAAGAACCGCGAGGTTCGGGCGCAGCTGGCGCAGGCGCTGCTGCGCGCCGACCCTTTGCTGGCGGAGCGCATGAAGGCGTTCGAGTCCACAGGCCTGATCAGCCCCGCGCTGCTCCAGCGCCCAGAGCTTGACCAGGTGCGCCGCATGCTGGAAGCAGACCTGGTGCGCAGCGCCAAGCAGATGGACGCCATCCGCTCGGCGCAGGCGGTGATGGAGCCCATGAACCTGCTGGGCGGCCTGCGCATGCTGCCGCCGGGCGATGGCAGCCTGAGCTCGCCGTGGACCAGCATTGGCGACATCATGCTGCTGGGTGCGGACCCTGCCATGGTTCCGCAGGACATGCGCAACCTGATCCCAGAGCCGCTGCCCGGGCTGGATCCGGAGATCCAGCGCTCAGTGGCTGCTGCCTGGCGCGAGATGGGCTCTGGCTGGGTGCGCGGCGACGCTGCCCGCGTGAACAAGGGCGTGGCTGAGGTGGCGCGGCTGCTGCCCACGCTCAAGCCCAGCATCTATCCAGACCAGGCCCGTCTGGGCTGGGAGAGCTGGTACTTCCGCAACGGCAACATGAGCTGGGTGTGGTTGGTCTACCTCCTGGCCATCATCTTCCTGCTGCTGGGGCTGGTCTACCGCTGGAAGCGCGCCACCACGCTGGGACTGGTGGTCTTTGCAGTGGCCTTTGGCCTGCAGACCGCAGCCGTGGGTCTGCGCTGGTACATCAGTGGCCGCTGGCCCAACAGCAACATGTTCGAGGCCGTGACCACCGCAGCCTGGATGGGCGCGGCCCTGGCGGTGATCGCAGAGGTGCTGCTGCGGCGCACGCGCATGCACGGCCTGCTGGCGCTGGGTGGCGCGGCCGGCGGCATGGTGGCGCTCATGTCGGCCTATCTGCTGCCCGCGCAGCTGAACCCAAACATCAGCAACATGATGCCGGTGCTGCATGACGTGTGGCTGTACATCCACACCAACGTCATCATCTTCAGCTATGCCATCATCTTCATGGCGGCCATCTCTGCGCTGGCCTACATGGCGGTGCGACTCCTGGGCGGCCCAGCGGTGTACGCGCGCGTGGGCGGAGCTGGCGCTGCGCTGGCCATGGCGGCAGGGGGCGGAAGCGCGCCTCCGCCTGCGTCGCGCAAGGCAGAGCTGGCAGAGGTGCTGGACGGCGTCACCATGCTGCTCATCGAGGTGAGCTTTGTCATGCTGTGGGCTGGCATTGTCATGGGCGCCATCTGGGCGGACCACAGCTGGGGCCGGCCGTGGGGCTGGGATCCCAAGGAAGTGTTCGCGCTGAACACCTTTGTGATCTTTGCGCTGCTCATCCACGTGCGCTGGAAGGTGCGCGACAAGGGCCTGTGGACCGCTGTGCTGGCTGTGGTGGGCGCTGCAGTCATGCTCTTCAACTGGATCGTCATCAACTTCGTCATCAGCGGGCTGCATTCGTATGCGTGACGCGCCGGGGTCTGCCAGCGTGGGGGCGGGGCATGGCAGCATGGCAGCGCGGTGGGGCTGGCCGCTCCTCCTGCTGGTGCTGCTGGGCGCGCTGGCTGCCTACTGGCCAGCGCTGCACGCAGGCTGGATCTGGGACGACGACTCCTACGTGACGCAGAATCCGGTGGTGCAGTCGCCGGATGGCATCTGGCTTGCGTGGGTGCCAGGCAAGACACCGCAGTACTACCCGCTGGTCTTCTGCAGCTTCTGGGTGCAGGTGGCGATTCATGGCGTGGAGCCATTTGGCTTCCATCTGGTGAACGTGCTGCTGCACCTGTGCAGCGCTGTGGTGTTGTGGCGCGTGCTGGTGCGGCTGGGCGTGCCAGGCGCGTGGCTGGCCGCTGCCATCTTTGCCCTCCACCCAGTGCAGGTGGAGAGCGTGGCTTGGGTGACCGAGCGAAAGAACGTGCTCAGCCTGCTGTGCGCGCTGTGCAGCACGTGGGCGTGGGTGCGCGGCACGCAGGATGGCCGTCCGCTGCGCAGCCGGGCAGGCTGGTTTGGCCTCTCGTTTGCGCTGTTCGTGGCGGCCATGCTGTCCAAGACCACGGCAGTGGCGGTGCCAGTGGGCCTGGCGGCGGTGGAGCTGTGGCAGCGGCGGGGCGGGGCGCAGCGGCCAGCTGGCCTGCTTCCCGCGCGCGGTGCAGCAGCGCTCATCGCGCCCTATCTGGTGATGGGCGTCCTCATGGGGCTCTACACCGCACACGTGGAGGCCACGCACGTGGGGGCCACAGGTGTGGAGTTCCACCGTGCGCCGCTGGACCGGCTGCTGCAGGCTGCGCAGGCGTGGTGGTTCTACGCCCGCACCTGGGTGTGGCCCGGCGAGCTGCTGTTTGTGTATCCGCCGTTTGAGCAGGGCGCTGGCCAGTGGATGGCGTGGGCTGCGCTGGCTGGCGGCGTGGCGGTGGCTGGCTGGGCGCTGTGGAGCTTCCGGCAGGGCAGGCCGGGATGGCTGGCGCTCTTCCTGGTCTACAGCGCTGGCGTGTTTCCAGCGCTGGGATTCATCAACGTCTATCCGCTGCGCTTTGCGCCGGTGGCAGACCACTTTGGCTATGTGGGTGGCGTGGCCATCTGCATTGGCCTGGGCTGGATGCTGGCCCGCGCGTGGGGCGCGGTGACGCGCAGCGGCCGCGTGCCGCAGTGGGTGGGCGCTGCCGCCTGCGCGCTCCTCCTTTCCACGCTGGCCACGCTCACCTGGACGCAGACGCTGCACTACCAGGACGAGGCCACCCTGTGGAGCTGGACGCTGGAGCGCAACCCGCGCGCATGGCTGGCTGCCAACAACCTGGCGTCCATCGAGCTTGCGGCCACGCGCGCAGCGCTGGAGAACGACGACACCGCTGCCCGCGACGAGCACCTGGCGCGGGCCACCGCGCTGGTGGAGCGCGCTGCGGCGGGCGCAGCCGAGTCTGGCGTGCCTGACCTGCCAGTCTTCTCCAATCTGAGCGAGGTGCGCCGCCTGCAGAACCGTCTGCCAGAGGCGCTGGCAGCCATCAACCAGGCTGTGGACCTGCAGCCGCGGTACGCCGGCACGCGCTGGCAGCGCGGGCGCCTGCGCGAGCTGACAGGCGACGAAGCTGGCGCCGCAGAGGACTACGCGGTAGCGGTGCTCGAGGACCCCGAGAGCGCGCTCTACCTGCGCGAGCAGATCCGCCATCTGGTGAAGCAGAAGCGCGTTCCAGAGGCGCGCGACGCAGCCACCCGTCTGGCGCGCATGGAGCCAGAGGACCCCGAGACGCAGGGCAACCTGGCCAGTCTGCTGCTGGAGACAGGGGACATCGCTGGCGCCCGCCTGCAGTTTGAGCGCGCGCTCTCCATGGCAGCAGAGCCGCTGGCCACCATCATGGCGGTGCGCATGGCCGACGCCTGCCTGCGCGCCCCGCTGGACCCGCGCTGGACTGCACGCGGGCTGGAGCTTGGCAAGCAGCTGGTGATCCGCACCGAGGGCAAGGAGCCCATCTCGCTGCTGATGCTGGCACTGGGGCAGGCCACCACCGGCGACGCAGACAGCGCGCGGAAGTCGCTGGCTGTGGCAGACGCGCTGCTGGCGCAGGCCACGCCAGAGCAGAAGCAGGTGGCCGCTGAGGTGCGCGCGCGCGTTGTGGAGCGCCTGTCAGGCGCTCTCCCCACCAGCTGATTCCTGGGGCAGGCCAGCCACCGAGCCATCCTCGTCCTCTGCTGCGCCGCCCAGCAGCGAGCGCTCGCGCGTCTCCACAAACTGGCGGACGTACAGCGCGTGGTAGCGCCCATTGGCGCGCATGAGCTCGGCGTGCGAGCCGCTCTCCACGATGCGGCCACGGTCCACCAGCAGGATGCGCGTGGCGTGGCGGATGGTGCTCAGCCGGTGCGCGATGACAAAGCTGATGCGGTCGGCCAGCACTGCTTCCACTGCGCGCTGGATCTGGCGCTCGGTCTCGCTGTCCACGCTGCTGGTGGCTTCGTCCAGCACAAACACATCCGGGTCCTTCAGGAACACGCGGGCCAGGCTGATGAGCTGGCGCTGGCCAAGGCTCAGGCGTTCGCCACCTTCGCCCACCACAAAGTGCCACTGCTTCTCCAGACGCTGGATGAACTCGTCCGCGCCCACCGCGCGCGCCGCAGCCATGATCTCCTGCTCGGTGGCGTCCAGCCGGCCGTAGCGCAGGTTCTCCAGGATGCTCACGTTGCGCAGCCAGGGCGACTGCTGCACCACGCCCAGGCGGCCCTGGTGCCAGGCCAGCGCGCGCTCGCGCATGTCCACGCCGTCCAGCAGAATGCGCCCAGCCGTGGGCTCGTAGAAGCGCCCAGCCAGGTTCACGATGGTGGTCTTGCCAGCGCCCGTGGGGCCCACCAGCGCGATGGTCTCGCCAGCCTTCACTGTGAGGTCGAAGTCCTGCAGCACAGGCTCGCCTGGCACGTACCAGAACTGCACGCGTTCAAAGGTGATGGTGCGGATGCGCGGCGCGCCGCCGTCCAGCGCCTGCCCCGGTGCAGGCCCGCCCGCTGCAGCCACCGCCTCCACGCGGGCGCGCACAGCGGGTGAGTCCTGGATCTCAGGCACCGTGTCAATGAGCGACTGCACGCGCTCCGCCGCCGCCTGCGCGCCCAGCAGATCCACGATGCGCTGACTGGCGTCAATCATGGGCCACGTGAACAGCAGCGCGTACTGCATGAACGCGATCAGCTGGCCAGGTGTCAGCCCGCCCACCTCCACGCGCAGGCCGCCGCGCCACAGCGCGATGCCCACGCCCAGGAAGCTGGTGGACAGCACGAACGGCACAAACACGCTGGACTGGAAGGCGTTGCGGAAGCTGTGCTCCTCCATCTCGCCGGCCAGCACCTGGAACTCGGCGTCGCTGGCGGCCTCGCGCGCCAGGCTCTTGGTGGTGCGCACGCCAGCGATACTCTCGTTGAACGAGGCGGTGATGCGCGAATTGGTGCGGCGCATCAGGCGCGAGCTGTGCAGCAGCCGGCGCTGGAAGAACGCGGCGGCAAAGGCCAGGATGGGCAGCAGCGCCATCATCCACAGCGCCACGCGCCAGTCCAGGAGCAGCATGAAGGTGGCGCTGCCACCCACCACGGCGGTGGCCCAGAAGGCGTCCAGGATCACCCACGGCGCGATGCCGCTCACCTTGCCGCAATCGCTCGTGAGGCGCGACACCAGCCAGCCGGTGGGGCGGCGGTCGAACCAGGCAAAGGGCAGCGTCTGCAGGCGGTCGAAGGCGCGCTCGCGCAGCTCGAATGCCAGCCACGCGCTCAGGCGGCCAGCGGCGGCGATGAACGCCCACACGCTCACGGCAAAGATCACCGCCGTGCTGGCCCACGCAGCCACCAGCCACCAGAAGCGGGGCGTGGTGCCGTGCGTGGCAGCCTCGTCAAACAGCCATGCGTTCAGCGTGGGGCGGAAGCTCTCCAGGATCGCCACCGCCACGCCAGCGCCAATGAGGATCGCAGCGGCCTCGCGGCGCTTGAGCGCTGTGCCCAGCACGCGGCGCCACAGCCCCAGGGCCAGGCCCTTGGGCGGCGGTCCGTCCAGATCGTCCTGCAAGGCGCTCATGGTGCAGCCTCCTCTGCCTCAAGCTCTGCCTGAATCTCCCACAGGCGGCGGTACAGGCCGGGGCGCTGCAGCAGCTCGCGATGCGTGCCCTGGTCTGTCACCTTGCCGCCTTCCAGCACCACGATGCGGTCTGCCTCTGCCAGCGTGCTCAGACGATGCGCGATGAGGAGCGTGGGCAGCCTGCCGCGGCGAGCGCGCATGGCGTCCAGGATGCGCCGCTCTGTCTCGGTGTCCACTGCGCTCAGCGCGTCGTCCAGGATCATGAGGTCTGCGTCGCGCACCAGCGCGCGCGCGATGGCCAGGCGCTGCCGCTGCCCGCCGCTGAGGGTGATGCCGCGCTCGCCGATGATGGTGTCGTACCCCTGCTGAAAGCGCTCCACGCTGGCGTGGATGGCCGCATCCTCTGCTGCCGACACCACGCACTCGTGCGTCAGGCCAGCGCGGGCCAGGCGCACGTTGTCGCGCACGCTGCGGCTGTACAGGAAGGGGGGCTGGAGCACCGTGGCCGTGCGCGCGCGCACCAGGCGCCGGTCCAGCTGCGCCAGCGGCGTGCCACCAATGGAGATGGTTCCGCCCGTTGGCTCGTAGAAGCGCTGGAGCAGCGCCGCCACCGTGGTCTTGCCGCTGCCAGACGGACCCATGATGGCCACCGTCTCGCCCGGGCCAATGCGGAACGACACGCCGTCAAGCACCGCAGCGCCCTTGGGGTATGCAAAGCGCACGTCGTGGAACTCCACGCCGCCAGCGGGCAAGCGCTCCTCTGGCCCTGGATCTGTGGCGCGAGCCTCTTCTTCTGGCGTGTCCAGCACCTCATGCAGGCGCTCCAGTGCCACCAGGGCCTTGCCCAGGTCTGCCAGCATGCGGCCCAGCATGCGGATGGGCCAGATGTACATGTTGGACGCGAACAGGAAGAAGAAGTACTCGCCAGCGCCCAGCGTGCCGTGCGCCACGCGCCACATGCCCACCACCAGCACCAGCAGCAGTTGCAGCAGGCAGGTGGCGTCGCTCAGGCTCCAGAAGCGCGCAAAGGCGCGGAACAGCTCGATGTCCGCCTCCCGGTGCTCTGCGTTGCGCGCGCGGAACTCCTGGCGCTCGAACTCCTGGCGGCCAAAGGCGCGCACCACGCGGATGCCGGTGATGTTCTCCTGCGAACGGGCGGTCAGGCGGCCTTCTGCCTCGTCCTTGGTGCGGAACTTCACGCTGACCACGCGGAAGTAGAAGATGGCGAACAGCACGATGGGCACCACCAGCGCCACGCTCACCAGCGCCATGCCAGTGTCGATGGACAGCATGAGCGGCACTGCCAGGAGCAGCAGCAGCACCGAGCGGCCCATTTCCGCCACCTGGTTGGAGAGCAGGTTCTGCACGGTGTCCACGTCGCTAGTGCAGCGCTGGAGCAGGTCGCCGCTCTCGGTGCGGTCAAAGTAGGAGCAGGGCAGCCGCAGCAGATGGCGGTGCACGCGCTCGCGCAGGCGCCGGACGCTGCGCTGCGCCGCGCGCGCGGTCATCCGCCCGCGCAGCACCGCCAGGAAGGCGGCCACCAGCGCTGCGGCGCCAATCACCGTGGCGGGAATCCACAGGTGCTCGCGCACCCGCTCCGCGCCGCCCATGGTTCCCATGATCCACTGGCTGATCGCTGGGGCAGTGCGCCCTGGCTGTGCGAACACTGTGTCCATCACGCTCTGCGGCACCAGCGGCACCACGTACTGCAGCGCCGCCACCAGGCCCTGCACGCCGATGCTGGCGGCGTACAGCGGCCGGTCCTTGCCAAGGACCGTCCACAGGTCTGTCAGGCGTCGGATCGAGGGTGCGGGTGGCTTCTTGGCGCTCGGCTGCGTCACGGCTTGGGTATTCCGTAGACAGCCGCGGACCCCAGCTCTTCTGCGATCCGCAGCAGCTGGTTGTACTTGGCTGTGCGGTCCGTGCGCGCTGGCGCTCCGGTCTTGATCTGGCCGCAGTTGGTGGCCACCGCCAGGTCGGCGATGGTGGTGTCCTCTGTCTCGCCGCTGCGGTGGCTGAGCACAGCGCGGTAGCCGTTGCGGACCGCCATGTTCACAGCATCCAGCGTCTCGGTGAGCGTGCCGATCTGGTTCACCTTCACCAGGATCGCATTGGCGCAGCCTTCCTGGATGCCGCGCTGCAGGAACTCTGGATTGGTCACGAACAGGTCGTCGCCCACCAGCTGCATGGTGCCGCCCAGCGCTGTGGTGAGGTCCTTCCAGCCCTTCCAGTCATCCTCTGCCAGGCCGTCTTCCAGGCTGCGGATTGGCCACTTCTTGGCCCAGCGCTCCCACATGGCGATCATCTCGTCGCTGCCCACCACCTTCTTGGCGTCGCTCTTGAAGAAGCAGTACCCCTTCTTCTTGCGGGCCTTGGCTTCGTTGGCCAGCTCGCTGGTGGCAGGGTCCAGGCAGATGACGATCTGGCGGCCCAGGTCATAGCCGGCCTTCTTCACAGCCTTGGAGATCACCTCGCAGGCGGCCTCGTTGCTGGGCAGATTGGGTGCGAATCCGCCCTCGTCGCCCACAGCGGTGCTCAGGCCGTCGTCGTGCAGCACCTTGCGGAGGGAGTGATAGACCTCCACGCCTGCGCGCAGCGCCTCGCCAAAGTCCGCAAAACCCACGGGCTGCACCATGAACTCCTGGAAGTCCACGCTGTTGTCCGCGTGCTTGCCGCCGTTCAGGATGTTGAGCATGGGAGCTGGCAGGCGGCGCGCACCAGCGCCTCCCAGGTAGCGGTACATCGGCAGCCGGCAGGCCGACGCCGCAGCGTGCGCCACAGCCATGCTGACTCCCAGCAGCGCGTTGGCGCCCATGGCGGCCTTGTTGGGCGTGCCGTCGAACTCGATCATGGAGTGGTCTACGCCAGCCTGGTCGCGCGCGTCCAGCCCCAGCACCAGCGGCGCCAGGCGGCCATTCACGTTGGCCACCGCCTTGGTCACGCCCTTGCCCAGCCAGCGGCCCTTGTCGCCGTCGCGCAACTCCACAGCCTCGTGCTCGCCGGTGCTGGCGCCGCTTGGCACCAGCGCGCGGCCCACAGCGCCGCCGTCCAGCATCACCTCGCACTCAAGCGAAGGGTTGCCGCGGGAATCCAGGATCTGGCGTGCGTGGACCGATGCGATCTCGAACATGACATGGCTCCGCAGAGGGCAGGCGTGCGACGCCCGCGGCAGCGCGCCGCGGCGAACCGCGCAGGATACGAAGCAGCACGCCGCTCCGCAGCGGGCGGCGGCCAGGTGAACGCAAAGGGTTGGTTTCTAGGCAGAATCTGCAGGGCCGGGGTGCACGGGTGCAGGCCACTGCGGGCGCTCGCCCTGCAGCACCGCCCACACATCTCGCACCACCCAGCTCATGGCCTCCATGGCGGTCACGGTGCGGCTGGCCAGGTGGGGCGCCAGGAGTGCGTTGGAGAGCCCCAGCAGGGGGTAGTCCGCGCCAAACGGCTCTGGCTCATGCACATCCAGGACAGCCGTGGCCTTGGGGTGGGCGCGCAGGAAGGCGGCCAGCGCGGCAGTGTCCAGCACCATGCCGCGGCAGGTGTTCAGCAGCACGGCGTCTGGGCGCATGCGCTCCAGGAGGGCGGCGTTCACGTAGCCGCGGTTGCTGGGCCGGCCGTCAATGTGCAGCGTCACCACATCGCTGGTGGCAAAGAGCTGCTCCACGCTCACTGGCATGGCGCCATGGCGCTGTGCATCCGGCACCTCCACGATGTCTGTGTAGGCCACGCGAAAGCCAATGGCGCGCGCCACCTGCGCCACTCGCTGGCCGATGCGCCCCATGCCCAGGATGCCCAGCTGCATCTGGCTCATCTGGCGGTCGCCGCGCACATCAGCGCGTGCTGCGTTCCACGCGGCGGCGTCCAGCGCGCGGTTCAGGAACAGGCGCGGGCGCAGCGTGTCGCACAACAGGCACAGCACGTACTCCACCACAGCCTGCGTGTTGGCGTCCGGGGTGTGCACCACCTGCACCTGCCGGGCCCGGCACGTTGGGAGATCTATGTTGTCCAAGCCCACCCCAGCGCGGCCCACCACCTGCAGTCGGGGCATCTGGGCCAGCAGCGCTGCGTCCACCGTGGTGTAGGTGCGCACCACCATGCCAGCCGCTTCGGCCGCCGCGCTGTCAAATCCGGCCACCCCTGGGGCGGCCTGCACCACCCGGGCGCGCTGGGCCAGCCAGCTCATGGGGGCTGGGTCCAGCGGCTCGGTCACCAGCACCAGGGGGGATTGCATGGCTGGGCAAAGTAGCGCAAACGTGGCGCCATCGCCCGAGAACTTGTCCCAAAACCACTCCCCAGCGCTTGCCCCACGTGCTGATTGGGGCAAGATCGTCGTGGCTCCTCGTGCGCGGGTTCACAGGGCGGGTCTGCCTCGGTACGTTGGTCAGAGAGATGGCACCAGTGACACAGATGAAGCGCCTTGGCGCAGGCATCGCTGTACTTGTCGTTGCAGCGGCTGCCCGTGCAGATGAGGTGGGCTACGACGCGCTCGTGGCCCGCCTGGGTGCCGCCACGCCCTCGGGCGCCCTGGTGCGCGTGGTGCAGACCGAGGCGCCTGCCTCGGGCGCCTACTCGCCAGACCAGACCAATGCAGAGTTCGCAGGCAAGACCTTCACGCTGATGAGCGGCGCCAGCGGGGTCAGCTCGCATGCCACCGAGGTGGGCCGCGAGTACTACGGCAGCGCGCTGAGCATGGCGCCTGGAACCGTCTGGGTGTACCTCTACGAAGCCGCCAGCTTTGCGCAGTCCGGCTACCTCCGCCTTGGCCAGGGCACCAGCGGCACTGGCCTGCCGTCCACGCCGCCTGGAGGCGCGCGCGTCTTCAACCACAGCTGGATTGGCGCCTTTGGCGGCAACAACGACAATGAGGTGCTGCGCCGCGCGGACTACGCCATGAACCGCGACGCCACGCTGTTCATCTGCGGCGAGAACAACGGCACGGGCAGCGCCATGCAGCCGCTGATGTCCGAGTGCTACAACGGCCTGGCAGTGGGCCTGACCAACGGACAGCACAGCGCTGGCCCCACTCCCACGGGCATTGACGGCGTTGGCCGGCAGAAGCCAGAGATCGTGGCGCCGGGCCAGTTCACCAGCTTTTCCACGCCCATTGTTAGCGCCGCGGCCACGCTGCTGTACGAGACCGCCATCACGCCGCCGCTTGACACCGTGTCCTCTGCGCGGAAGGGCGTGGTCATCAAGAGCACGCTGCTGGCTGGCGCCAAGCACCGAGACACCTGGACCAACAACGCGCCGCAGAGCGGCACCAGCCGCGGCATCGCCACCACGCCCATGGATCCGGTGTATGGCGTGGACACTGTGAACATTGATCGCAGCCACCGCATCCTGACGGGCGGCCGCACGGTGCCCAACACGAGTGTTGGAACAGCCGCCCTCGGCACGCTGGCTGGCTGGACCGACTATTCCTGGGCAGTGGGTACCCAGGGCACGTCGGTGTATGTGAAGTTCCACCTGCCAGATGCCGCCACCACTGCATCGGTGGTGTGCACGTGGAATCGCTACGTGGGCACAGCCCAGATTCCTGGCGCAGCCTCCGCTCCCCCGTTGGCCAACCTGGACGTCACGCTGTACAGCATGGCCACGGGCGCGCCCATGCCGCTCACTGGATCGGCTGGCATCGGCGTGTTCAGCGCTGGCAACTGCGTGAGCCAGAGCACCGTGGACAACGTGGAGCACCTGTTCCTGCGCAACCTGGCGGCGGGCGACTACCTGCTTGAGGTCAAGCGCATGGACGCCAACCCAGTCAGCGCGCCTGCTTCCATCGCTTGGCTGTTCGACGTGCCGCCGCTGGAGGGCGACTTCGACGGCGACTGGATCGTGAACGGCACCGATCTCGGCCTGCTTCTGGGTTCGTGGGGCCAGCCTGGTCCAACCGATCTGGACGACAGCGGCACCACCGACGGTCAGGACCTTGGCGTCCTGCTGGGCCACTGGTCCAACTAAGTCATTAGACTGCCTCGCGCGTGCGCGCGCCGGTCCGACAGTACCTGCTGCTGGCCCTGCTGCTGGTCATCCTGGCCGTGGCGCTGCTCTACCCCGTGGCGCTCACGGTGGGCGGCGCCTTCACAGACGACAAGGGCCACCTGACGCTGCACCACATCTGGGCTGCCTTTGGCGACCCCATGACCAGGCGCGGGCTGGTGAACGCGGCCCTCATTGCGCTGTGCACCACTACGGTGGCCCTGTGCATCGCGCTGCCGCTGGCCACGGTGGCTGCGCGTTTCACGTTCCGCGGCAAGGGGCTGCTCTCTGCGCTCCTGCTGCTGCCGCTGGTGCTGCCGCCGTTCGTGGGCGCCATCGGTGTGCGGCACCTCATGGGAAGGTCGGGCGCCATCAACGCGGCCTTCGGGCTGGACGTGGACTGGCTGGGCACGGGCGGCATGGCGTCGGTGGTCATCATGGAGGCCATCGCGCTCTACCCCATCCTCTACCTGAACATCGTGGCCTCGCTGGCCAACCTGGACCCAGCGCTGGAGGAGGCCGCGCAGAACCTGGGCGCTGGCCCGCTCACGCGCTTCCGGCGCATCACGCTGCCGCTGGTACGGCCAGGCATCTTTGCTGGCGCCACCATCGTCTTCATCTGGAGCTTCACCGAGCTGGGCACGCCGCTCATGTTTGAGTACTACGACGTGACCAGCGTGCAGGTCTTCAATGGCCTGAAGGAGGTGGAGGCCAGCCGCCGGCCGTACGCGCTGGTGGTCATCATGCTGCTGGTCAGCGTGGGCTTCTACCTGCTGGGCAAGTGGACGCTGGGGCGATCCAGCTTTGCCATGCACAGCAAGGCCAGCATCCGGCGCGAGGAGACTCGGCTGACTGGCCTGCCAGCGCTGGGTGCGGCTGGTCTCTTCCTGGCGGTGGTGGTGCTTGCGGCGCTGCCGGCCATTGGCGTGGTGCTGGCCAGCCTGAGCGTGCAAGGGCAGTGGTACGAGAGCGTGCTGCCGCGCGCGTTCACCACCGACCACTTTGTGCAGGCGCTCACGCATCCGCTGGCCGCTGGCAGCATCCGCAACTCGCTGCTGCTTTCGCTGGCAGCGGTCACCGCGGCGCTGGTGATCGGCTTCCTGGCTGCGCGGCTTCTGGTGCGCGCCAAGCTGGCCGCTGGCTGGGCGCTGGATGCGCTGGTCATGCTGCCGCTGGCGGTGCCTGGCCTGGTGATGGCCTTTGGCTATGTGGCAGTCAGCCTGAACTGGCCCTTCAACAATGGGCCGCTGGGATCCTTTGCCAACGTGGTGGGCGCCACGCCCAATCCCTTTCCGTTCCTCATCGTGGCGTACGCCGTGCGGCGCCTGCCGTACGTGGTGCGCAGCGCGGCTGCGGGCCTGCAGCAGACCAGCGTGGAGCTGGAAGAGGCAGGGCAGGTGGCTGGCGCCAGCAAGCTGCGCGTGCAATGGAAGATCGTGGTTCCGCTGGTGGCGGCCAACCTGGTGGCAGGCGGCCTGCTGGCATTCAGCTTCAGCATGCTGGAGGTGAGCGACAGCCTGATCCTGGCGCAGCGTGAGTCGGACTATCCAGTGACCAAGGCCATCTACTCGCTGTTTGAGCGTCTGGGAGACGGACCTGGCATCGCCAGCGCCATGGGCGTGTGGGCCATGGCGCTTCTGGCGCTCACTCTGCTGGGGGCCAGCGCGCTCATCGGCAAGCGCATGGGGGCCATCTTCCGTGCATGAGACCGCGCCCGTCGCAGCGCGGCAGCGCTGGATGGGAGGCGCAGCCGTGGTGGCGCTGTGCGTGGCGGCCGCGGTGCTGTATGGGGAAGTGCACGACCAGATCACCGCGCACCTCTGCGTGGAGTACTTCACGGTGGCGCATCCGCGGGTGATTGCTTCGAGGACCCAGTGGCGCTGGCCCTGGTGTGGGGCGTGCTGGCCACGTGGTGGGTGGGCGCGGGCCTGGGAGTGGCGCTGGCCTGTGCGTGCTGGGCAGGGCGCAGGCGGCCGCTTCCGCTGCGGCGGATCGTGAAGCCCATGCTGGTGCTGCTGGCGGCCATGGCGCTGTGCGCAGCTGCTGCTGGCCTGGCGGGCTGGGTGCTGAGCGCCTTCTGGCACATGCCGCCGCCGGGTGGATGGGGCCCGCGGATTCCCACCAGCCAGCACGCGGTGTTCTCCGCGGCGGCGTTCGCCCACAGCGCCAGCTACCTGACTGGGTTTGCCGGCGGGCTGGCGCTGGTCACCTACGCCTGGGTCCTGCGCAAGGCACTGCATCCTGTGGAGTCCGGCCCGCGTGGCCGCTCCTATAATGTCTGATCCATGCCCTACACCCTCCAGCCTGACCACGGATACGGACAGGAAGTCGAGGAGCTCTCGCATGCCCAGCGCCCAGCAGCGCCCGGGCCAGGCCAGGGTCTCACCGTTGACGCAGACTCTGTGGACTACCTGCGCGGCCACGTGCAGCTTCCAGACCGCTGGGTCCTGAACATCGGGCCCCAGCACCCGGCCACGCACACCACGCTCCGCATCGTCATGGAGATTGACGGCGAGCGCGTGGCCCGCGCCACGCCGCACATCGGCTACCTGCATTCAGGCTTTGAGAAGCTGGGCGAGCACCACGACTACAACCAGTACGTGTGCACGATCAGCCGCATGGACTACATCAGTCCCATCGTGAACGACATCGCGTGGCACTCCGCGGTGGAGTCGTTCCTGGGCGTGGAGGTCACGCCGCGCTGCAAGGCGGTGCGCACCATCATGCTGGAGCTGGGCCGCATCCAGAACCACCTGCTGTGCGTGGGCGCTGCGGCGCTGGACATGGGGGGCTTCACCGGCTTCCTGTATGGCTTCAACGAGCGCGAGTTCATCTACGACATCGTGGAGTACATCAGCGGCCAGCGCTTCCACCCGGACTGGACGCGCGTGGGCGGCGCCTGGCGCGACGTGCCGGACGACGAAGTCTTCCGCCGCATGGTGAAGAAGTTCATTGACGAGCGCCTGCCCCGTGCCATCAAGGACATGGAGACGCTGCTCAACCGCAACCGCATCTTCATCGACCGTCTGGTTGGCGTGGGCGTCATCAGCGCGCGCGACGCGGTGGCGTGGGGGCTGACTGGCCCCATGGCCCGCGCCAGCGGCGTGCGCCGCGACCTGCGCAAGGACGAGCCCAACCTGGCCTACGCAGCCAACTGGGACGGCAACGGCGCCAACGCGCCAGAGTTCGACGTCATCGTGGCGCAGAGCGGCGACTGCTTTGCGCGCTACCTGGTGCGCATGGAGGAGATCAAGCAGAGCGCGCGCATCATCCGCCAGCTGATTGACCGCATCCCGGGCGGTTCCATGAACACCGTGGACGCCGCCAAGATCAGCCAGCCTGACAAGGCCAGCATCTACGGCAGCATCGAGGGCGTCATCCAGAACTTCGAGCTGGCCATGTGGAACAAGGGCTGGGCGGTCCCCATCGCCGAGCACTACCACGCCACCGAGAGCCCCAACGGAGAGCTGGGGTACTTCCTGGTGGGCGACGGCACCAAGTTCGCATGGCGCGCCCGCACTCGTCCGCCGTGCTTCGTGAACTACAGCGTGTTCCCCAAGCTGGTGGAGGGGCATCTGCTCTCGGATGCCATCGCCATCATCGGGTCCATCAACATCATTGCAGCGGAACTTGACCGCTGATCACCTGCCGCACCTGACCTCAGCGCACCATGGCCTGGCCAACCAAACCCTCTGCCACGATGTCCATTCCGCGCCGCGCGGAGCCCTATGTCACGCAAGCCATGAAGGACCGGTGGACGCGCGAGGTGCTGCCCAAGTACCCCACGCGGCTGGGCGCGCTCATGCCCATCCTGCATGACGTGCAGCACGCGTACCGGCACATCCCGTACCAGGCGCAGCTGGAGGTGGCCCAGTTCCTGGGCATCCAGCCCAGCGACGTGCTGGACACCGTCAGCTTCTACGACGAGTTCACTGTGGAGCAGCGCGGCGTGGTGACCATTGGCGTGTGCCACAGCATCGCCTGCGAGCAGTGCGGATGCACGAGCGCCAAGCTGCTGGAGCGCATCCGCCAGCGCCTGAACCTGCAGCCCGGCGAGACCACGGACGATGGCCAGATCACCTGCGTGACCATGGACTGCCTGGGAAGCTGCGACACAGCGCCGGTTGCGCTCTTCAACGAGACGCTGCACGAGAACCTGACCGAGGCCACCCTGGACAGCCTGATTGACCAGGCGCTGGCCAGCAAGCCGCATGCTGCGGAGCACCACTAGATGGCAGAGCGCCAGGACCCGTCCATCGCACGGAATCTTGGCGCGTTCTTCGGGCACATCGCCCACGCCATCCGCACAGACCCTGACGCGCCGCAGAAGCGCGAGGTCAAGCGGACCACCACAGAGGAGAAGACGCCCGATGGCGTGATTCTCCGCAGGACGACGATTGACGAGGTCGTGCTTCCGCCAGACGCGAAGCCCGGCCAGCCGAACACCAACCCCTAGTCACTGGCCCTTCCATGCCTTCGAGCCCAGACTTCAAGCCCGCTCCAGTCCTCACCAAGCGCATCCCAGAGGACCGCGCCCAGCGCCGCACCGTGGGGTACGACCAGTTTGTGGCCACGGGCGGCTACCAGGCGCTGGCCAAGGCGCTGGAGCAGACCCCAGCCCAGCTGGTTGACCTGGTGAAGGGCGCCACACTGCGTGGCCGTGGAGGCGCAGGCTTCCCAGCAGGCCTCAAGTGGAGCTTCCTGCCACCGCCCGATGGCCAGCCGCGCTACCTGTGCGTGAACTGCGACGAGGCGGAGCCCGGCACGTTCAAGGACCGCCTGCTGGTTGACTTTGATCCGCACCTGGTGCTGGAAGGCATGGCCATCACCGCCTACGCCGCGCAGCTGGACAAGGTGTATTTCTTCATCCGCGGCGAGTACCACCAGCAGGCCAAGGTCTTCCAGCGCGCCATTGACGAGGCGTATGCGCACGGCGTGTTCGGCCCCAAGGGCCTGCTGAACGGCCGTTCCAAGTTTGCTGTGGAGGTGGTGCTGCACCGCTCTGCTGGCGCGTACATCTGCGGCGAGGAGACGGCGCTGCTGGAGGCCATCGAGGGCCGCCGCGGCTGGCCGCGCGTGAAGCCGCCGTTCCCTGCGGTGAAGGGCGTGTTCGGTCGTCCCACCATCATCAACAACGTGGAGACCCTGGCTGCGGTGTGCGGCATCGTGGAGCACGGCGTGGAGTGGTGGAAGAAGATGGGCGTGGAGAGCACCATCGGTGGCATGCCCAGCTACGGCACCAAGCTCATGGGCGTCAGCGGCCACGTCAACCGGCCCAACACCTATGAGCTGGAGCTGGGCATCCCGCTCCGCACGCTGGTGGAGAAGCACTGCGGCGGCATGCGCAACGGCAAGAAGTTCAAGGCAGCCATCGCTGGCGGTGTCTCCATGGGCGCGCTGGGGACAGACCAGTACGACGCGCCCATGGACTTTGACATCGGCCGCAAGTACGACGTGCTGGGCCTGGGCACCGCCTGCCCGACCGTGTTCGACGAGGACACCTGCATGGTGAGCGTGGCGCGCAACATCGCCCGCTTCTTCAAGGCAGAAAGCTGCGGCCAGTGCACGCCATGCCGCGAGGGCTCTGGCTGGATCCTGAAGCTGCTCACGCGCATCGAGCGCGGCGACGGCACCACGCAGGACCTGGACATGCTGCTGGAGATCGCTGGCAGCATGGGCCTGACGCCCGGCACCACCATCTGCGGCCTTGCCGACGGCAACAACTGGGCGGTTCGCACCATCGTCAACAAGTTCCGCGGCGAGTTCGAGCGCCGCGTGAAGCCACGCTTTGTGCCGGTGTACGTCTCGGCAGCGGCAGGGCGCTGACGAATGGAGGCAGGCAGTCCAGGGCTGGAGTTCGCTGGCGAGGCCTGTCCGCAAGGTGAAGACGCAGCGTGGCTCATGCGCACCCTGAAGGCGTGCGCAGCGCTGCTGCCGCAGCCCGTGGACCGCGCCACCGTCCAGTTTGTGCGCGACCCTGCCATGCAGGCGTTGCACACGCGCTGGAGCAACGATCCATCTACCACCGATGTGCTGACCTTTGCGCTCAACCAGCCTGGCCAGCCCGTGGACTGCGACGTGGCCATCTGCGTGGACGAGGCGGAGCGCCGCTCAGCAGAGCTTGGGCACCCTGTGCGCCTGGAGCTGCTGCTGTACGCGCTGCATGCGCTGCTCCACGCCTGCGGGTATGACGACCGCACGCCAGCAGACCACGCTGCCATGCACGCCATGGAGGACCGCATCCTGACCCAGGTGGGCGTGGGTGCGGTGTTTGCGCCACGCGGGCCTGCGGGCGGCGGCGCACCCACCGACGGGGGCGCGCTGTGATCTACCTGTGGCTCGCTGCCTTCCTCACTCTGGCGGCCACAGCGGTGTTGGCAGCGCTCAGCCGTGCGCTGCTGCATGTGAGCCCCTCGCAGCTGGAGCGTGAGCTGGAGCGCCGCGGCTCCCTGGAGCGGGGCCGCTGGATCCTGGATCACCTGGAGCGGGTGGAGTGGGCCACAGCGTTCCTGCGCACGTTTGGGCGCATCGCCTTCTTGGGCTCACGCTCCTCATGGTGGTGGGCATTGATGGCACGCTGGGGCTGGAGGATATGGCGCTGGCGGCCGCCATCTCGGTGGTGCTGGTGTGGATGTTCACCAGCGTGGTGGCCGGCGGCATCGCGCGCTACGCGCCGGACACAGTCATCGCGTCCTGCCTGCCAGCACTGCGGGGCATCTCGGTGGCGCTGTACCCGCTCATCTGGCTGGGCGACCGCGCAGAGCTTCTGGTGCGCCGCGCGGCTGGCTCGGAAACCCGCGAGGAGCGCCAGGAGAACGAACTGCTGAGCTCCATCGAGGACACGCAGCGCGAAGGCGTGATTGATGAGGTCTCCGCTGCCATCCTGGAGAACGCGGTGGAGTTCCACGACACCACCGTGGGCGCGGTGATGACGCCGCGCGCAGCCATCCGCGCCATGCCCTACACGGACGATCTGGCTGCGGTGCGCCAGGCGCTGGAGGCAGCCGGACACTCCCGCGTGCCGGTGTACGACCCGGACCTGGACCACGTGGTGGGCGTGCTGCACGTGCGCGACATGGTGCCGTTCCTGGGTTCTGCAGGCGATGGCTTTGTGCTGCGGCCGCTGCTGCGCGAGCCCATGCGCGTGCCAGAGAGCAAGCCAGTGCGCGAGCAGCTGCTGGACTTCCAGCGCGCCAAGGTGCACATCGCCATGGTGCTGGACGAGTACGGTGGCGTGACGGGCCTGGTGACCATCGAGGACCTGCTGGAGGAACTGGTGGGCGAGATCCGCGACGAGCACGAGCCACCCAGCGCGGACGTCCCAGACCTGCGCTTGGCTGGGCCCGGCATGGCGGAGGTGCGCGGCAGCACGCCCGTGCACGAGCTGAATGAAGCGCTCGGCCTGGCCATTCCAGAGGACGAGGGCTACGAAACAGTGGCTGGATTCCTGCTGGACAGGCTGGGCCGCATCCCAGAAGTGGGCACCCTGCTGCAGAAGCACGGCGCGCGCTTTGAGGTGCTGCGGGCGTCGCCCACCACGGTGGACCAGGTGCGCGTCACCCTGCTGCCTGAGAACCCGGACGCAGACGCAGAGTAGGGTCAGTCGAACTCGTCGCCGCGGAAGGTGCTGGCCAGGTAGGCGTTGCGCACCTCGGGATCATTGATGATCTCCTTGGGGGCGCCATCGCGCAGGTTGCGGCCTTCGTGGATGATGTATGCCCGCGTGCAGATGCGCATGGTCTGCTGCACGTTGTGGTCGGTCACCAGCACAGCGATGCCCTCGTCGGTCAGGCGGCGCACCTCGGCCTGCAGGTCCTCCACCGTGTGTGGGTCCACCGCGGCAAAGGGCTCGTCCAGCATCAGCAGCTTGGGGCGGTTGATCAGCGCGCGCGCGATCTCCAGGCGGCGGCGCTCGCCACCGCTGCACGTGCGGGCCTGCTCATTGGCCTTGTGCTCCAGGTGGAACTGCTGCAGCAGCTGGCGGGCGCGAGCCATGCGGTCTGCCTTGGTCAGCGGCTGCAGCTCCAGGATGGCCAGCAGGTTCTCCAGGCAGGTCAGGCGCTGGAACACGCTGGGTTCCTGCGCCAGATAGCCCATGCCAGCCAGCGCGTGCCGGTACATGGGCAGCAGGGTCACATCGCGGCCATTGAAGAGCACCCTGCCGGCTTCGGGCGTGATCATGCCGATGGTCATGCGGAAGCTGGTGGTCTTGCCAGCGCCGTTGCGGCCCAGCAGGCCCACGATCTCGCCTTCGCCCACGGCAAAGCCGACATCATCCACCACGCGGCGGCTGTTGTAGCTCTTCACCAGGCCTGTCACTTCCAGAAGCGGCACAGCGGAAGTGTATTACACTGCCGCCATGGCCCCAGGCACTGCCAACTCACGGTTTCCAGCAGGGACAACGGGTGTGTCGGTGCGTGCGGGCTGGGCTGCTGGCGCGCGCCGCGCGTGGGGCGTGGTGTGCGTGCTGGGCGCAGCGGCTGCGCTGTGCAGCGGCTGTGTCAAGCGGGAAATCGAGATCACGTCCTCTCCAGCGGGCGCGCAGGTGCTGCTGAACGGACGAGAAGTTGGCCGGACGCCCACGCGCGTGGAGTTCACCTTCGACGGCACCTATGAAGTGCGCCTGCGCCTCAATGGGTACGACCCGGTGATCGGAACGGGCGACACCAGCGCGCCAGTGTGGGACTTCTTTGGCGCTGATCTGGTGGCAGAGGTGTTCCCAGCAGACCTGCACCGGCTGGACCAGTGGCACTTTGAGCTGGTGCCAGAAGCCACGGCAGAGGTGGGTCTGCAGGATCGGGCTGCAGCCATGCGGCAGACTGTGGAGGCGCAGCCAGCCGCGGTCGAGGGTGCACCCGCGCCCGCTGGTGGCAAGGGTGGTGGCAAGAAGGCTGGCTGAAGGGGGCTGAGAAGAAATCTGGACAATTTTGCGGTGACGCCATACCGCTGCGGGCGGGTGGAGATTGGCGTGCGAACGGGCCTCTGGAGGCCGCTGGAGGCTGACCGGAGGCCTGGAGGGGGCTTTGGAGGGTGGCGAGGGGCGTCCGAGGGCCGGCACCGCGGTGCGGGGGACCCCTGAATCAAGTGCGTTCCAGCGCTGGCAAGGCACCTGGGGCCGGGTGGCTAACTGTCTGTTATGTGGGCAGTTACGAAATTCCCGCGCAATCGGCCACCAGTGCATTGACCTGCTTCGGGGGGACGGTTACTTTCATCCTTCCGGGGAGTCCTCAATTCACCTGCCTTCTTCGCGGTCTGGAACTTCTTCCGTGGCCGCAGAAATGCCGCCGTCGGCGTGTCGGAGCGCTCGACGGCGGCTCTTTTATTTTTCGCCATAATGTCCGACATGCATCGTGGGTTCGCCACAGTCGTCGTTGGAACGCTTGCCGCCTTCCAGTTCTCGTTCGCCGCATGTGGAGGGGAGGGCAGCGTGGACGCACTTGCGCTGATGCAGGAGCAGGCTGCGCAGCAGCCTGGAGCGCAGGCGCCCGCCGCGCAGACGCCCGCAACGCAGGCCCCCGCTGCGCAAGGTGGTGCCCAGGGCAGCCCGCAGACGGGCGCAGCAAGCACTGCGCTCGAGAGCGCCCCGCAGCCGCTGGCCATCAAGCAGGCCTTTGGCGAGCAGAACAGCCTTCGCTTCAACGTGGAAGGTGACTGGCTGTCTGATTGGGACAACGCCAACATGGCGCAGGGCCGCGTTGGCGTTGCGTGGTTCTTTCTGAAGAATGTGGAGCTGGATCTCTTCCTCACGCTGGACGGTGTGTCGCAGCCCGGCCCCGACGCCTTCGGTGGCGGGTTCGACATGCAGATTCGCTGGCACATGCTGGCCTTTGAGAACTGGAGCATTTTCGGTGAGATTGGCGGCGGCATCCTGGGGACCACGCACTCCGTGCCGGCCGGTGGCTCGCAATTCAATTTCACCCCCAATATCGGCGTGGGTGCGACGTTTGCACTGACAGACTCCACACGTCTCTACACTGGCGTCCGTTGGTTCCATATCTCGAATGCAGGCCTCTACGAACACAACCCGGGTCGCGACTCCTTCAGCCTGTGGGTGGGCCTCTCCTTCTCGATGTAGCGAAATTGGTGCCTGGCACTCCTGTCCCTCTTTTCCGGGGAGGGATGGGGGCGCGGGCGCGACGAGTGGGGGCGTCCGCGACGCGGTGCGAGCGGCATGGTTCGGTGCACGCGCCGTGGCGCGCGGTGTGCACGCGGCTGCGCGCGCCGCTGCGCACCGGGCGGCGCGCACCGCTTTGAAGGCGCAGGCGCCCACGCGGCGCCTGCTGCGCAGCCTCCTTGTGAAAGTAGGGACAGGAGTGCCAGGCACCATTTTCGCGCTGGGGGCAGCGCCGGTGGAGCGGTTCGATGTGGCGCAGGCGGCCGCGCCGGTGCGCATGCCAGTGGACCGACTGGTGGCAGCGCTGGCGTGGGATGACATTTGCATTCCGCACGCCGAGCTGCTGGCAGCATGCCAGGCATGTGCCGCAACCACGGACGCACAGCTGACGTGGTGCATCCCAGTCATGGCCACGCTGGCGCACGGCAGCGAGCGCGGAACCGGCATTGCCCTGACGCCCCAGCAGCTGGCCGCGGCGCGCGCCCACCTTGCGCGCGTGGCGGCAGCGTCGGATGCAGCCGAAGACGCCTTGTTTGCAGCGCTGGCTCAGACACCCAGCCTGGATGACGCTGCCAGGGAGCGGCTGAGCAAGCTTCGCGCCCGACGCGCGCTGGACCGGCGGGTGGAGCAGATCGAGCGGCGGTCCATGCTGGGGGGGCAAGCAGGGATTCGACTCCAGTACCCAGTGGATGCTGAAGTGCGTGAGTGGCTCGACTGCGGCCGCGCGCTGTTTGGCCTGACGTGGCAACGGCCTGCGGTGCAGCGCCAGGCGATCAGCCAGGCGCTGGATCAGACGGTGGGTCAGCGGCGGGCGGCATGGGACTCTGCCGTGCCGGCGCTCGACGCCATGGTGGACCAGAAGCACCGTGGCCTACGCGAGCTCATCGGGAGCGGGGAGGATCCCTTTGCGTACCGGACCAACGTGGGCGCCAGCGTGGACGCAGCCGCGTTCGCGCCAGTGTGGAAGGCTGAGCTGGAAGCGCTGGAGACGATCGTGTCTGCGGTGCCGCCAGGCACTGCGCGGCGCGTGATGGCTTCGGTGCCCATCGGGAGCTTTGGGCGGCGCACGTGGCCAGTCTGGAGCGGGAGCATGCCCGCGCTGGGTGATTCACCTGGCCACGATGGAGCTGACCTTGGCCAGGTGTGCGCCATGGTGCTGGCAGACCCAGCGCTCACGCCAGAGCGCCGTGCCCGCCTGCAGGAGCGCGCGGCAACCCTTCTGAAGGAGGACGCGCAGCTTGAGCTAGCCCGCATTCGCGTGTCATGCAAGCGCGCGGAGCCGGGCTTTGGTGCGGATCCCACCGCGCGCGACGCAGCGTTGAAGCAGGTGTCGGATGAGGAGGCTGCGGTGGTGCACGCCATGGTGCGGCACGCGCTGGACGCCTTGGCCGGGATGCGCGCAGACACCGGGCTGGAGTGGCTCCAGGCAGATGGCCACGTGCCGCAGCCGGCCGCTGGCCAGGACCTGACGGCCATCGAGATTCAGACAGGGGTGGAGCTGCCGTACCCAGCGGAGGCCGCGGAGCCCCGCCACGTGGATGACCTGACGCGCCGTGATCGGGAGATGGCGCGAGGCATGGTGCCCACGTTGCCTCCCGCGAATGAACTGCGTGCGCTGGCTGCGCAGCTGCATCTGGCGCCAAGCCTGCAGCCTGCAGCGCAGCAGGTGCTGGCAGATCTGGCGGCAGCGTGGAAGGAGCGCGTGGAACCCGCGGCGGATGCGGCAGCCAGCAGTGCGCGGTTTGTTGGCACAGGCCAGCTGGGGCCAAATCACACGCTGGCTGACCTGGCTGCCAAGCTGGCTGAGCTGCGCACCGCGCGCAAGGCCGCGGTGGTGGCAGCAGAGGCAGAACTGGCCAAGGCGGTGGCAAGCCTGGCTGCGTTGGCGGCAGAGGGCGACCCTGGCCGCGATTGGGTGCAGGTCTGGCTGGCGGCAGAGCGGCGCGACATGGCGGTGCTGGGCAATCGCTTGCTGGGGTTCAGCTTGCCGGTGCCGGCTGCGGCCAACCCGTATCGTGTGGCGCTGCGTTTCTGCGGCACTGCAGCAGATCGTGCGCAGGTGCTGCGCGTCATGGCAGCCCGCGCGGGAGAAGAGGCAGAGCTGGAGCGCCAGCTGCTCATGGACTCGGTGGACTCGCTGGCGGAGCAGGAGAGCGCTCGGTTAAGGATGCTGGGCGCCAAGGGTGGAACAGCGGGGCCAGCGTTCGACGAAGCCGCCGCTGCGCAGGCGTTGCACGCGCGGTGCACGGCGGCCAACCAGCGAGTGGTGTCTGCAGCGGTGGCACAGCTTGGAGAGGACGTGGGCCTGCGCCTGGCAGCAGCGTGCGCGCTGGCGGGCTATCCAGCGCTGCAGTCTGCGGACGGGCGGCGCGTGGACGCGCTGCTCCAGGTGGAGCTGGCGGGGCCAGAGGTGGAAGCACAGGCGCAGGCCGTGTGTGCAGCGCAGTTGGCCGCGTGGATTTGCGCAGCGGGAGAGCGGCTCAAGCTGGTGGAGACTTCGGTTCCGCGGGCCCCGCAGCCCTGGGATGACGCTGCCAACAACCCAGACACGCGCGTGGTGGCCGTGGCCCAGTTGGCGCTCGCGCCTGCGCTCCGCGATCAGGTGGCGCTGGCCTGCATGCAGATGGCCGACGCGCTGCCGGAAGATGTGGTCGCCAGGTCACCGGTGCTACGCCGGGCCTGGTGCATTCAGCAGGTGAAGGAGGACACGCATGTTGACCGGGACAAGTGATGCGGGCAGGCAGGGTGTGCTCGCGCGGCGCGGCGTGTGGTGGGGCGCGCTCCGTGAAGCGTGGCGCGGCATGTGGCGCGCGCTCCTTCAGAAAGTAGGGACACCCGTGCCAGGCACCATTTTCTGCCTGATGCTCGCGGCGCAGGCGGGGGCGCAGATGGAGATACGGCACTATGACATGGTGTATGCACCCACGCCAGCGCGCATCGCGGTCAGCGCGTGGCAGGACATGCTGAAGTGGTATGGCGTGGAGGTGAATCCAGCCACGTTTGACCAGGCCATGCACGCATACGTGGAGGCTATGGATGCAGTGCTGACCGACTGCATGCCCTTTGCAGCACAGCTGGCGGATGCAGGTGGCATGAATCGGCCGTTCGACCTGACGCCGGATGAACTCTCCCGGCTGGCGACCCACCAGAAGCGCATGGTGGGCGTGGCTGCGGCGGCCGAGGATGCGCTGTTCACCACGCTGGACGCTGCGCCCGGACTCACGCCAGAGGCCCGCGCGCGGCTGGCCATCATGCGGCGCGCCTGCGCGGTGCGGCGCGCGGCAGACGCTGTGCAGGTTCGGGAGCTCCTGCAGGGCAATCGCTTCACCATGTGGCCGTCTGCAGGCATGCCGGATCGTCTGGTCAGCATGAACCAGCCGCTGGAGGTGCGCGCTGCGTTTGCAGCGGCGCTGGACGCGTCTGCTGAAGCGCGCATCAAGGCCTGGCAGGCTGTTGCGCCGGCCGTGGATGCAGCGGTGGCCAAGACGCTGGAACGGGTTGCTGAACTGCACATTCCCAAGCCCGGGGCGATGTATCTGGAGCATCCGCTGCCTACGCGCGTGCTGGTGGAGGCGTGGAAAGCAGAGATGGCGGCCTTGAAGCCAGCGCTGGCAACGCTTCCGCCAGCAGAAGCCCTGCTGGTCTGCTCTCGCAGCGGAGTCTTTCAATGGCTCCGCACGGATGAGGACCGCCAACTCCCCGGCCTGCCAGCGGGATACAACCGGCTTCCCAGCACGGTGGATCTCATCTGCTCAAGCGTGCTGGCTGCGCAGGAGTGGCCAGCAGATGTGCGTTCGCAGATTGAGGCCATTTGCGCGGACTGGATGCGCCAGGATGCGGCGCTGCAGGAGCAGGAAGTGGTTCAGCGTGTGGAGCGATCCATGGCCGCGCAGGCGGGCCTGGTACCAGATGGCGACGACGTTGCCCCGGTGGGCGGCAAGGGGGCAGGGGCCGCACGGGCGGCTCGCACAGCCCTTGCGGGTCGCATGCTGCAGCAGCTTTCCGCGCTCTCGCAGCTGCCGTGGCTCAAGACGGGGGAAGCTGTGCCGCGGCCGCAGGTGGCAGCAAGGCCCCAGAGTGATGAGCGACGCCAGGCGCCCTTCTCCGCTGACAAGCTCAACCGCTACATGGTGCCAGAAGCGCCCTCCAAGCTTGAGCAGGGTGATCTGCTGGACCGAATGCGGCTGACACCCGAACAGCGGGCTGTGGCTGAGCTGATCTTTGCAGACCTGGAGCGCGATGTAGGCGCGCGGACCAAGGAGATCGCGCAGGCCATGAAGGAGTCCCGTGAGCGGGATGGTGCCAATCCCAGCGATCCAGATCCAAGTGCGGTGGCGGCAGGCATGCGCGTCAAGCGCCATGCAGAGCGCCGCGAGTGCATTTCTGCCGTGGTGCAGATGGTGGCGCAGGCCTTCGCAAAGCTGCGCGAGGCCATTGGCGCCAAGGACGCAACAGGGCAGGCATGGCTGACGCTGGCTGAGGCAGTCTGGGTGCGCGATCTCACCACCACGCGAAATCCCTTCTACACCGTTGGGTTTTGGACGAACCAAGGTCCGCCAGACCCAGCTGATGTGGCCATGGGCATCCGGGGCGCACCAGACGAGCGCGCTGCCGTGCAACGGGCGGTGGCAGCGCAGTGGGGTGACATGCGCGAGGTGGAGCAGCAGGCCATCATGCGCTCGCTGGCCTTGCAGGAGGCCATGGAGGCAAGCATGGCCAACCCAGAGCCGCGTGATCTGGACGATGCTGCGCGGGAGAAGTGGTACCAGGAGTTTGTCGTGCGGATCGGGGCCATCTGGGCAGCAGGCCAGCAGCTGGTGGACGACTTGCGCACCAACAACGCCCGCGTGGTGTATGGTGCCTGCGCTGCGCTGCCGCCCGCGCTGGCGGACAGGCTCCAGCGTGCCATGCGCCTGGCTGGCCACGTAACCCTGGTGCAGGCGGACTGGAAGCGCGTGAATGAGATGGCGCGGCTGGAGCGGACCTCGCCAGAGCTGGTGGCGCAAGCAGAGCGTGCGATGGACCCTGAGCTGACCGCATGGGAGACCTTTGCCTGCCAGTTCCTGGACCGCATGGATGTGGTGGTGCCGGCCACAGCGCCTCCGCAGTCTGACGCAGCCAAGGAGGCCATCGCGCGGCGCGCGGGGGTCGTGCGCTGCCTGCTGGCGCCCGCGCAAGCCGACCACATCACCCTGGCCCTGAAATTGGTGCCTGGCACGGGTGTCCCTCCTTTCGGAGGAGCCGCCGCGCAAAACCCGGGACAGTAGGGACAGGAGTGCCAGGCACGAGTTTCCGGAAAAGAGGGACACCCGTGCCAGGCACGACTTTCAGCGGGTGAGCCAGCGCCAGGCGGGGGTGGCCATGCTCTCCAGCGTGGTGTGGCGCGGGGTCCACGCCACGGCCTGGTGCAGCGCGTGGCACGCAGCCACCAGCACTGGCGGGTCACCCGCGCGGCGCGGGCGCTCCACCACAGGCACTGCGCGCCCCGCAACGCGGCTGCACGCGTCAATCACCTGCCGCACGCTGAAGCCGCGCCCCAGCCCCACGTTGAACACACGGAACGCACCAGGCTCTGCCAGCGCGAGCACGGCAGCGTGCGCAGCGGCCAGATCCTCCACATGCACAAAGTCGCGCACGCACGTGCCATCTGGCGTGCGGTAGTCCGTGCCAAACAGCTCCAGCGCAACCCGCCTTCCAGCAGCAGCCAGCAGCGCAGAGGGGACCAGATGTGTCTCTGGATCATGGTCCTCGCCTAGCAGCCCGTCGGACGCAGCGCCAGCCACGTTGAAGTACCGCAAGCACACCGCACCCAGCGGAGCGCCCCGGCTGCCTGCACCCGCGGCGGCGCGCGCACGCACCTCTTCTGCAATCAGCCGCTCCGCGGCCAACTTGGTCTCGCCATACGGGTTCACTGGCAGGGTGGGGGCCGATTCCTCCACAGGCACCTCTGCCGGCGCGCCGTACACCGCTGCGCTGCTGCTGAACACCAGCCTCGGCACCCCGCACGTGCGCATGGCCGCCAGCAGGGCAGCGGTGCCGTCCACGTTGGTGCTCCAGTAGGCCTGTGGGTCCGCCACAGACTCCTCCACCCGGGCCAGCGCTGCAAAGTGCAGGACAGCCTGGGGCTGGAAACCCTCGCAGACCCGGATCACCGCCGCTTCATCCCGGATGTCCACCTTGGCAAACTGGAACCTGGGACCGCCCACCCCCTCCAAGGCCTGGACCGCCCAGCCATGGCCCCTCACCAGTGAATCCAGTCCAAGAACCTTCCATCCTGGCAGCCCCAGCAGGTGTCGCGCTGCATGGGATCCAATAAATCCAGCAGCGCCAGTGATCAGGACGCGCATAGAGGGTGCAAGAGTCCGGGAAGGGGGCAAACAGACTCCAGATTCCAGGGGTAGCCGACCAGCGAAGGACGATGATATCCTACGGCCTCGACGCATCCGCCACGGATGGCGGACTCGAGCACTCGCCGGCATGCGCCGGCCCCCATTGAATGGACTCCAGCGTTTCATTCCGCAACCCATCTGCTGAACCAGGTCTGAACGCAGCGCTGCCCCCCAGCGCGGCGAGCGACCTCCGTTTGGCTGGCACTGCTGCGCTGGACATCCTGGCGCCAGACGACGCCCGCCTGGAAGCCCTCCGCCGCGCCTGCGCGGTGCTGGAACAGCTGGAAGCTGAGCGCCGCAAGCTGGACCAGCGGCTGATCTCTGCCAACCGTGCAGATCCCATGCGGGTGGTGACTGGCAAGACCAGCCTGGATGAAGCCGTGGAAGCCACGCGGGACCTCATCCGCCAATTGGACGACATGCTGTGCGAAGCCGCTGAGCAGGCACGCCGGACTGCCAAGCCCTGAGGAGTTGCCTGTGACGCTGACCAATCCGCATCCTGCTGCGTCGGCCGCTTCGGCTGCGCCCACTGCGCTGGCTGCATCCACCGCGGCTGCCTCATCCGCCGCACCTGCTGCACCCCCTACGCAGGGCCTTGAACTGGACTTGGCCAGCCTGTCGAGCGCAGCGCGCCAGCGCGTGTTTGAAGAGGCCTTTGACTACCGCGGCGACGTCACCCTGCATCTGACAGACGGCACAGCCTTGGAGGGCTACGTCTTTGACCGCCGGACCCTGCCTGGGACCTCCCAGACAGAGCTTCGCATCATGCCTGCGCAGGGCGGTGGAAAGCGGACGATTTCCGCAGAGACCATTCAGCGCATTGCCTTCACAGGCAAGGACACCGCAGCTGGCAAGACCTGGGAGAACTGGGTCCGCCGCTATGTTGAGAAGCGCCTGGCAGGCGAACGCGCAGAGATCGAATCAGAGAAGCTGGATTAGCCAGCCCGCGGTGTACCGCGCTCAAAGGCCGCGCGCACCCGCCGCCCGCGTCTGGCGCACGCCCTGACGTTCCGTATCCTTGGATCTGAATGACCAATAACACGGCCGCTGTTTTGCACACCATTCGTTCCAGAATTTCCAGCGAGTTTCCGGGAAACTCTTCGCCCTGAGCCGATGCTGGGTTACTGTGGGAAGGTCTCGCCTCCGTTTTCCTCTGTCTCACTCCACTTTCCCCACACGAGGTTCTGATGCGTTTCACACGACCACACTCCCTGGCAGCGTGCGCGCTGCTGGCCAGCGCTGCGCTGGCTGCTCCCGTCTTGGCTGACATCACCACCTTTGAGGATGGCACCAACGGCTGGGGCGTCTTCCATGACAACGATGGCACCCTGGGTGACTTCCTGCTCCCCAGCGGCGGCAACCCCAATGGCAACCTGCAGTTCCGCATGGTGGACACCTGGGGCGCCAACCTCCACAACACCACCAACGCCAGCGTGCTGGGTGACTACAGCCGGTTCAGCGGTGGCGTGGAGCTGAGCGTGGATGTCAAGGTGAACAACATCGTCTACGACCCGTTCTTTGACGGTGGCCTGGAAGTAGAGCGCCACATGGTGGTGGAGCTGGTGCAGTACAACGCGCCCGGCAGCGAGTACCCGTTCACCTCGGTCTACTACGACCTGGGCACCATCAGCAGCTGGGCCACCGGTGACTGGACGCACTTCAGCGTCACCATCGCAGACCCCACGTCCACCGCACTGCCTGCTGGCTGGGGCGGCACTGGCGCAGAAGACCCTGTGACCTACGAGCCCATCCTCCCGCCCGGCGCAACCTTTGCCAGCGTGCTGGCCAACGTGGACGAGATCCGCTTCACCACGCTGCAGCCAGGCTGGTTCTACGGCTTCACCTACTTTGACCTGCAGTACGACAACGTGGGCGTGCAGGCGGTGCCAGGCCCTGGTGTGCTGGCGCTCAGCGCTGCGGCGGGTGTGCTTGGCAGCCGCCGGCGCCGCAGCTGAGGACAGATCTTCATGTCCACCACCTTTGAGAGCCGCGTGACCGAACTGGGCCGCTCCCTGTCTGGGAGCCTGTCCCGCCTGGTGGAAGCGGCTCCTGGCCATCCCCAGGGTCCTGTGCAGCTGGCACGGGCCCTGGGGGTGGACAAGGTGCTGGCCAGCCGCGTGCTGCGCGCGGCAGGCAGCCGCGACCCGGTGACAGCGCTCCGCTTCATGCCAGGACCAGCACCGCTCCGCCGCCTGGCGCAGGCCGCTGGCAGCAACGGCGTGGATGCCACGCTGGTGCAGGATCTGGAGCAGGCCGTCCGCGGCTTTGAAGACCTGATCCGCTCAGAGGCTGGCGACCGCAGCGGCCTGGACGCCATGCTGACGTCCTGGCTCCCCGAAGCGCGCGGCGAGTTTGAGCTCCGCCGCAAGCAGAGCGCGTACCGCGCCATGAGCCAGCTGCTTGGCAAGAGCGTGGAGACAGAGCTGGCCATCGCGCTGCTGCATCCATCTGATGATGGCAAGCGCATCTCCATTGTGTGGGTGACCGGGTTCCTGGGCTTGCAGCGCCTGCGGCCCGGTGTGTCCGTGCGCTTTGCCTCGCGCCGGGTGGGCGCGCTGGAAGCAGGCGAGTCCCCGCGCACCTTGCTGAATGTCTTTGGCGAGCCCACAGAAGGGATCGAAGGCCAGTGCCTGCCGGAGTACTGCTCGCATCCCATGCCCAAGCTGGAGACCCGCCGGCTGGGCGACGTGGTGCACTACACGCTGGGCGACACTGCCTTTGGACCGCGGTCGCGCCTGGACTTGGTGTACGCAGAACTGAACCCCGCAGAGCTACCGCGCTACGTGGAGCGCCAGCCTGGGCGCAAGCGGCACGTGTTTGCAGAAATCGCAGTGCCAGCCGAACGGCTGGAGTTTGACGTGCTGATCCATCGCGACCTGCTGGGCGCCACGGCGCCAGCGCTGCACATCTACGACACGGCGTTCGAAGGCATCGCCAGCGTGAACGACCGCCGCCGCGACATGGACCGCCTGGACCTGCATGAGACGCTCCAGCCCATGGGCACTGGCATCGAACGACTGCGCCTGAGCCGCGCGCCGTGGAACATTGACCTGCTCCACGCGGTGTGCCGCAAGCAGGGGTGGGAGACTGCAGCCTTGCACGGGTTCCGCGTAGCCGTGGACTACCCGCTGTACGGGTCGCAGGTGACTGTGGCCTGGGATGCTGAGTTTGAGTGAGCCAGCTGCCGCCGGGGGCGCCCGGCAGGCGGCCGCTAGGGCTGCAGCTCGCGGCCCGTGGTGGGGTCCAGCACCTTCCAGCCAAACTCGCGGGCCACGCGCATGATGACCACCCAGGCGATGTCGTCATCGCTGATGGTCAGGATCATCTGGCGAATGGGATCCTGGCCCGGTGGCAGCTCAAACTCCACGCCAGGGCCGTAGAGCGTGTCGCCCGTGGGCACTTCGGGGGCCGTGTTGCAGTGGGCCAGACCTTCCATCACTTGCGCCCGGGTTCCGATGGGCGCAAGGATCCCCTCTTCAGAGGGCTGTCTGCTGAGGATCACAAAGGTGCGCCGGGCCATGAACGGAGGGGCAGCGTAGCCGATCATGCGCGTCCTGCGGCGGCCACAGCCTGCACCAGCTGGCTGAGCGGGACTGGCTTGTTCAGGTAGGCCATGGCGCCCAGACTCTCTGCGTACGCAGCGTGCCGCTTGCCCTGATTGGCCGTGACCATGACCACCTTGGGTGGGGGGGTCATGCGCTGCGCGCGCTCCAGCACGGTGAAGCCGCTCTGCCCAGGGAGCATGAGGTCCAGCACCACCACCGCTGGAGCGAAGGCCTGCAGCTGATGGATGGCCACGCTGCCATCGTCGGCTGTCTCCACCACAGCGCCTTCGCTGCGCAGCGCCAGCACCATGGCAGCCTGGATGTCTGGATCATCATCCACCACCAGCACCCGCAGGTCTTGCAGCGCGCCGCTCATGCTGCCATCTCCGCGCCGCGGCGCAGGGCATCCTCTTCCAGCCGGGCCATCTGCGCATCATCCATCCACGGCAGTGCGCGCAGCTTGGCCTTCACGCGGTCTGGGAGCGGCTTGTTCTCGCGCTCCCACCGGGGGCGGCTCTTCCAGCGGCGGTGAATCCACAGGTACTGGTCTGGCGCCAGCATGACAGCCTGTTCCATGGCACGGTTGTACCGCGCTGTGATGTAGAAGAGCGGGTCGTCCTGCCCGGCCCAGTCCTCTGGGCGGATGGTGTCCACCGAGTGCACCTGGTAGCGGAAGCCTTCGCCCACCCGGTACGCCACGCCCACGGCCACCGGCAGCTCGTAGCGCATGGCAAACAGGCCGATGGACTTGTACGCGCTGGCCATCTGCCCAAAGAAGGGCACGAACACGCCATCCTCGCCAGCGTTCTGGTCTGCGATGAACGCGATACGCCCCTTGGCGTCCACCACCTTTTGCAGTTCCTCGGTGGCGCCGAACTTTGTGATGATGCGCATGCCGCGGCTTTCACGCAGCTTGAGCGCCCAGGCCCACAGGTAGGCGTTGTCCAGCGGCCTAGCCAGCGCGTGCATGCGGAAGCCCATCATGGTGGGGAAGATGCCCATCAGCTCCCAGTTGCCAGCGTGGGGGGAAAGGAAGATGGCGGGGCGCTCCTCCATCAGCAGGCTGATCCCGGCGTGCGCGGAGGTGACATCCACGTAGCGCGGCCAGGTGTCAGGCCCCAGGAGGCGCGGAAGCTGGAAGGCATCCACCATGTACGTGCGGAACATGTAGCGCACGCTGGCCAGCGCCAGATCAGTGGCCTGGGCTGGGTTCAGGTGTGGCAGGCTGCGCTGGATGTTGCCGGTGGCGCGGGCCACGCGCCGAGGATTCATGGCAGACCATGTGTCTGCCACCATGCCAGCGGTGCGCAGGTTTTGCTCAGGTGGGAAGGCGCCAAAGAGCCACGCAAACGACCGCGCGCCGGCGTACTGCGCCAGATGCACTGCCTTCTGCGCTGGACCAGCCTGGCGGGGGCGGCGGGCCATGCCGCTGCCGTCAGCGGCCCTCGTTGGTGAGCACCTGCATGCGGTTCCAGTTCAGCACCGGAACGCGCGCAGCCTGCGCCTCATTGAAGAGCTGCTGGTACGCCTCGTAGGCCTTCTTGGCCTCGAAGTACTGCGTGTAGGCGGCTTCGTTGGCGTCGGGTGGAAGCTGGGGTGGCTGGATGGGCTGCACGCCCATCACCACAAAGTCCAGGTCGCCACGCAGCGTGTCGCCCTCCACCACTTCGCCGCCCCATTCCTTGATGCGGCCGCGCACGTAGTCGGCTTCTGCAGCGGTGGCGCGACCGTCGTTGTCAATGTCGAACTTGCCGTGCACCAGGAACTTGTAGCGGTACTCCGGGCTGTAGATGGGGTTGGCGATCACATCGTCCTTGACCACAGGGCGCTTGGAACCAGCGCGCGCGGTGTTGTTTGGATCTGGGATCACCTTGGCAGCGCTGGTGGCTTCACCCACGCGCAGCACCTGGATGCGGGCCTTGCCAGGAACCAGGTTGCCAGAGGCTGGGTCGTACTGGATGGCAGCGACGTCGTCGTAGACGTCGAAGATCATGCCTGGCTGCAGGCGGTTCTTGGTGCCCAGGCTGATGAAGATCTCGCCATCTGGGCCGCCCACGTCAATCACGCGGCCATCCACCAGCTTGGCTGCGTTTTCAGGCTTGGTGCGCACCTGATCCACCACCTTCTGCAGGTCGGCCAGGCGGGTGCTGAGCTCTGAGCGCGAGGAGGAGAGGGTGTCAATCTGCCCCTGCAGGCCAGCCACCTCGTTGCGGCGGCGGGCGTCAATCTCATCCTGCAGCTTGCTGATGCTGGCCACAGTGTCCTTGACTTCGTTGCCGTACTTCTCTGTGCTGCTGCGGTAGGTGCCCAGCGTGCTGTCCACGTTCTTGGCAGCCAGCTGTGCGGAGTCCTTGGCAGCCTTGGTCTCAGCGCGGGCCGACGCAGCGTCTTGCTTGGCAGCCGCCAGCTCCTTGGCCAGCGACGCCTTCTCAGCAGCCAGCTTGTCTGCGTTGCTGCGCAGCGAGTCCAGCTCCACGCTGAGATTGGCCACGTCCTTGCCAGTCTTCAGCATCTCCTTGATCTTGTCCAGGCCGCCTTCGGGGCGCGCAGCGGGGTCGCCGGTGACAAAGCCAACCAGCTGCCCGTATGAATCCTCCATCTGGTGCGCCTTGCTGTTGGCCAGGCGTGCCTCATCTTCCTTGTTCTTGGAGCGCTCGTCGGCGCTCTGCATCTGAACAAAGAAGTAGATGGTGGTGGCCAGAAGCGCCACAGAGAGGATCACGAAGGAGACGAGGCCAACCACGAGGCCAGTCGTACGCTGCTGCATGGCGAAGCAAACCTCCAAAGGGCGCACCCCTCCTGGATGCGGTGACGAACCGCAGCCCAGGGAAAGGGCCAGACCCGAACGCGCAGTGTCCGGAAACACGGCCGCTGCGTCAAGGGAGAGGTACGGCCCAGATGCAAATCCTGTTGCGAATTCCTGCCCCAGAAGGGCCAGAGCGGTGCGCTACCCCTGGATCGTCCGGAGCGCCTCAGCCAGGGTGGTGATGCCGCTGCGGACCTTGCTGTAGGCGTCGTCCCGCATCAGCGAGAGGTTGCCTTCGGCGTGGGCGGCATCGGCCAGACGGGTGGCGTTGGCGCGCTGCATGACCAGCTCGCGCGTGGCCTCGGTGAGCGAGAGGAGTTCGTAGATGCCTTGCCGTCCACGGAAGCCGGTCATGCGGCATTCGCGGCAGCCTGGCGCGTCCACCAGCCCGTCTGGGGGTGGCGGGCCGAAATTGGCCGGCAGCTCGCCAGGGTGCGGCGGACGCCGATGGGCGCAGCTGGGGCAGGCGCGGCGCAGGAGCCGCTGGGCCAGCACGCCCTCCAGCGAACTGGCCACCAGGAAGGGCTCCACGCCCATGTCCAGCAGGCGGGTGGTGGCGCCAGCGCTGTCGTTGGTGTGCAGCGTGCTGAAGACCAGGTGGCCGGTCAGCGAGGCCTGCACCGCCGCCTCGGCAGTCTCCTTGTCGCGGATCTCGCCGATCATCACGATGTCTGGGTCGTGGCGCAGGATGGCGCGCAGGCCGGCAGCAAAGTCCAGCCCCACCTGATGGCTCACCTGGATCTGGTTCACGCCCTCCACGTGGTACTCCACGGGGTCCTCCACAGTGATGGCCTTCACCTCGGGCGTGACGATGCGGCGAAGGCTGGCATACAGCGTGGTGCTCTTGCCGCTGCCAGTGGGGCCAGTCACCAGCAGGATGCCGTGCGGCCGGTTGATGAGCGCGTCCCAGCGCTCCAGCACGCCAGCGGGCATGCCCAGGTCGGTCAGGCCCAGCATCACAGCGGACTTGCTGAGGATGCGCAGCACCACGCCTTCGCCAAAAAGCATGGGGATGATGGAGACGCGCAGGTCGAATTCCTGGCCCTTGTGCTTGATGGTGATGCGGCCATCCTGAGGGCGCCGTTTTTCAGCGATGTTCAGGTTGGCCATGATCTTCAGGCGGCTGACGATGGCGTTGCGGAAGCGGTTGATGGTGCCGGGCACGCCAGCGTCGCTCAGCACGCCGTCAATGCGGTAGCGCACCGCCAGCGTGTGCTCGTAGGGCTCGATGTGCACGTCGGTGGCGCGCTCGCGGATGGCCTCCAGGAGCAGGTCGTTCACCAGGCGCACCACGCTGGCCTCCTGGGCTGCGGCAGCGTCGTCGGTGTCCACGCTGCCGCCTTCCAGGTCGGTGGTCTCGCGGCCACCGCCCAGGGCGTCCAGCGTGTCGCCGGCCACGCCGTAGTGCTGGCGGATGAACTTCAAGAGGTCCTGCTCGTCGGCCAGCACCAGGTCAATGGCGTGGCCGGTCACCAGGCGCAGCTCGTCAAAGCTGGCCAGGTCGGTGGGGTCGCAGGTGGCGATGCGCAGCGTGCGGCCTTCGCGTGCGATGGGCGCGCACCGCAGCTTGAAGACCACCTTGGGCGGCAGCAGGCGCAGGAGCTCAGGCTCTGGCTGCGCGCTGGTCAGGTCCACGATGGGCAGGTGGAAGCGCTCGCTCAGCACCTGCAGGAGGTCGGCAGGGCGGACCAGCCCCAGGCGCACCAGGACGTGGTCCAGGCGGTCGCCCGTGCGGCGCTGTTCGTCCAGCGCTTCCTGCAGGCGGTCGGCCGCCAGCACGCCGTGTTCCACCAGCAGGGTGCCAAGGCTCATGGTCCCTCGTTTATTGGCTGGCGCGGCTGAGGTTGCCCTCCGGGTTCCGAGGAGGGGGCTGGGGCCAGCCAGGGCCTCCGTTACAGGCCCCTGGGGTGCAGCGCCTTGCATGGAAAAGGCAGGTGTGGCATACTGCGCGGTCCAACCAAGGTCCAAGGAACACCCACCCGTGCCGAATACCGAATCGTCCAAGAAGCGCGTCCGCCAGAATGCCAAGCGCAATGCCATCAACAACTGGCGCAAGCGCCAGGTGAAGGACTCCATCAAGTCCTTTGAGAAGTCCCTGCATGACAAGGACGTGAAGGCCGCTGAGGCCAGTTTCCGCGAGGTGTGCAGCGTCCTGGACAAGGTGTCGAGCACCAGCACGCTGCACAAGAACACAGCGTCGCGCAAGAAGGGCCGCCTGCACAAGCGCCTGAAGACGCTGCAGTCCGCCGGCAAGTGACCAACCAGCACGCACGCCAGCACGCCAGCCACGGCGCGGACCCCCGCGCGGTGGGCATTCGCCTGTTGTGTCTGGATGCGGATGGCGTGCTGACCGATGGCACTGTGGCGCTGGATGACCTGGGCGTGGAGACCAAGCGGTTTCATTCGCGGGATGGTCTGGGCATCCGCCTGTGGCAGCGGCTGGGCGGCCAGGTGGCGGTGATCACCGGCCGGCCTGGGCAGGCGCTGCGGCACCGCCTGAACGAGCTGGGCGTGCGCCTGCTGTGCTCGGGCAGTTCAGACAAGCTGGCGGACTTCCACAGCGTGCTGCAGGCTGCTGGCCTGCGCGCGGAGGAGGCTGCGTTCGTGGGGGACGATCTGCCTGATCTTCCTGCCATGCAGGCGTGCGGCTACCCTGTGGCAGTCCAGGATGCAGCGCCAGAGGTCTGTGCTGTGGCGCGCTATGTGTCTGCGTTGCCCGGTGGCCGCGGCGCAGTGCGCGAGGTGATCGAGCACCTGCTCCGCAGCCAGAACCGATGGAACGACGCGCTGGCCATCTTCGGCAGCACCCCTGATGACAGCGCCCGTCCCACCAGCGCCTAGCGCAGAGCAGCGGCGCCGCCAGCGGCGGCCCTGGCTGTGGCTTGTGGCTGCGGTGTCGGTGTCGCTGGTCCTCTTGACGGTGGCGTGGGTCCTGGATCAACGCCGCGCGCCCCCGGCGGCGCCACCCCGTGCAACGGGTCCCATCGCTGACTTGGTGCCGCCCAGCAAGCTGACGGATCGCGAGCGCAGCGGGAATACCGCGGCCATGGGCTCGCAGGATTCGGTGCGGCTGGAGCAGGGCGGCTGGGTGCAGGTGGCAGGCCCAGATGGGAACGTCAAGCAGCAGTACGCCGCAGCAGAGATGAACCCGCTGCCAGACCGGCGCATCGCCATGCGGCAGCCGCGCGCAGTGCTGTTTGGCAACAGCGGCCGCGTGGTGACCATGCGCAGCGACACCATGACAGCGCGCGTGGCCAAGCGGGAGAATTCACGCGAGCTGGAGAGCGGGCGCATGGAAGGGACCGTGGTCATCCGCGTGTACCGCCCGCGCGATGGCAAGCCCGTGGACCTGGCCAAGGACGCTGCAGAGCTGGTGATCGAGGCGCCCGAGGCAGAGTTTGACGCGGGCGCTGCGGAGATCCGCGTGGACCGCTCCGTGCGCGTGGTGAGCGAGGCGCTGACCTTTGAGGGCGAGGGACTGACCATGCGCCTCTCGCAGGATGGCAAGCGGATCGAGCGGCTGCAGGTGGAGCGGCCCCTGAGCCCCATCCGGATTGACCGCAATGCAGAGGTGCTGCGTGAGCGATCGCGAGGCCTTGGTCCGGGGCGCGCTGGCGCGGTGGATCCAGGCCTCCAGGCAGGTGCACTGTGCGTGGCGGGCGGCGGCGGCGCGGGCGGTGGCGGCGGCCGGGGCGGCGACGCAGCCCAGCGCCAGGACGCGCAGCGCATGCCCTACCTGCTCAAGCTGCACGACAACGTGCACGTGGTGAACTGGGAGAACGGCAATCGCTCGGTGATGGATGGCGCAGAGCTGCGCGTGCTGTTTGCCATGACGGGCGAGTTTGACCAGGGGATCACAGAGGGCGCGCCAGCGCCGGGCCGCAAGGGCAAGCGCAGCGGTGGGCAAGCGGCTGCTGCAGATGCTGCGGCGCCGGCAGGTGGCGCGCAGGCAGGTGGTGCGCCCGCGGCACCCGCACCAGCTCCACATGCAGCGCGGAGCGAGCGCAATGACTTCCCGCCGCTGCCGCCCTCGCCGCTGCCAGTGAGCGGTGGAAGCACGGTGCCAGACCCAGCGCCACCAGCAGGCAGCGGCCAGGGCGGGCAGGCTGCCGTGGAGAAGGACTCGCTGGTCATCACCTACACCGGCCGCCTGGAGATGGCGCCAGCCGAGGAGGATGCCAAGGACACGCTGGTGAACGAGCAGTCCATTCTGGTGGAGATGCTGGGCGCGCCCGCGCGCGTGGAGGACGACAAGAGCCACGCTGTGCTCACAGGGCGGCGCATCCAGTACCAGACTGGCAACGGTGCCATGCGCATGGAAGGCCAGCAGGAGGCTCCAGCCAGCGTGGAGACGCCAGAGTTCGGGCTGCGCTCGCTGGCGCTGGAGCTGAACGCCACCACAGGCAAGGGCAAGGTGGACGGCTTGGGCCGCATCCGGCTGGGCCGCGCAGATGGCCGGCCGCTGGACCTGGGATGGAGCGGCAGCGCGGCCTTCACGCTGGAACCAGGCACGCCGCAGAAGCCTGGCGCATTGCGCAGCGCGCAGTTTGCAAAGGACGTGCGCGTGCGCAGCCAGGACTTTGCGCTGGACGCACAGGGGCTGTCTGTGGAGGTGGAGCAGTTCCGCACGGCTGGAGGCAAGGAGCGGCCCGTGCTGCGCCGCCTGGTGGCTGATGGTGGCGTGCTGGCTGCTCGGCTGGGCGACCGCCAGGGCCGCATGCAGGCCGACTGGGTGGAGATGCTCCTGCAGCCAGACAGCGCTGGCGACGCACAGCCGCGCACCATGCACGCCAAGGGCAACGTGGTGGTGGCGGACGACGCACAGACCATGTGGGCCAAGGCGCTGCGAGTTGGATTTGCGCCGGCGGCGCGCAAGGCGGACGCAGCGAAGGCGCAGCTGAGCAGCGTGATGGCAGAGGGCCCGGTGCGCCTGGCGCTGAAGGACGGCACCAACATCTGGGCTGAGCGCCTGGAGGGTGATGGCCTGGCGCGCACGGCGCTCCTGTACGGCCCCAACGTGCTGGTGGTGCGCGGCAACGTGGTGCTGGATCAGCTGGCGCAGATCCAGGTGCAGGAGTCGCCAGGCAAGATCAGCGCATTGGGGCCTGGGCGGGTCAGCCAGTTCCGCGATCGGGTGCTGCCAGAAGGGGGCGGAAGCATGCAGCGGCCTGTGATCGTGGCGCTGCCTCAGATGCAGGCCACCTGGCGCGACGGCCTGGCCTTTGCAGAGGGCGCCATCCCCGGCAAGCTGGGCGCGCCAGACCGCGGGCTGCTGCTCCTGCAGGGCGCTGTGCGCGTGCGTGCTGCGCGCACGCCGCTGGAAGCCGAGGCGCTGGACGCAGACGAAGTGCAGATCGAGACCCTGCCGCAGGGCAAGGCTGCTGCCAAGCAGGATGCCACCACCGCGGGGGACGAGCGCAGCGTGGCGCGGCTGGTGTCGCGGGGCAACGTGCGGGTGGAGGCGCGCCAGTGGACCGACGAGGCGCACACTGGAGAGCCGCGCCTATTCCTGCTGAACTCGGCCAACGCCACCTACGACGTGCTGACCGGCATGGCCCAGGTGGATGGCGTGGGCAGCATGCTGCTGAACGATCCGGCCGCGCCCAGCGCAGCGCCCAAGAAGGCAGCACAGGCAGCGCCCTTCTCGCCAGAGGGCGTGACCAAGTTCACCTGGACGCGGTCGCTGGCCTTCCGCCGCACCGCAGACGGCGTGGCCACGCTGGCGCTGGATGGCGACGTGGAGATGCGCCACCTGGGCGAGACAGACGCTGGCACCGCCACGCTGGCGGCCGACCACATGGAAGCCACGGTGCGCGGCGTGGAGCAGGCGCCTGCGTCTGCAGAAGGCGGCACGCTGGCCCTGGGTGCTGGCGGCAAGCTGGAGCAGGTGGTGGCACGTGGCCGCGTGACCGTGCGCACCGGCGAATATGACATTGAGACAGGCGAGTTCACGCTGGATGAAGCCAGCCAGGTGGCCACGCTCAAGGCCACGCCTGGCCGCACCGTGACCATCCTGAAGCGCGGAACAGCGTCGCCGGTGCGCGCGCAGAGCGCCACGTGGGACATGAAGTCTGGCATCATCACCATCGAAGAGCTGCGCACCACACTTCCGCGCTGACACCCCTTATGGCAAAGACATACGGCAGCTACCTAAAGGTCCCTGAGCTCCTGTCCATCCAGCAGCCAGTCTCTGAGGGGCCAGAGCATGACGAGATGCTCTTCATCATCATTCATCAGGTGTATGAGCTGTGGTTCAAGCAGCAGATTCACGAGGCCCAGCACCTGGTGCGGCTGCTGGAGCAGGGCGACACCGCTGCAGCGCAGAGCACCTTGCGGCGCATGCTGACCATCCTGAAGACCATGGTGGCGCAGGTGGATGTGCTGGAGACCATGACCCCGGTGCAGTTCCTAAGCTTCCGCAGCTTCCTGGAGAGCTCCAGCGGCTTCCAGAGCTGGCAGTTCCGCGCCTTTGAGTTCCTGCTGGGCAAGAAGTCGCCGCGGGTGCTGGCCATCCATGATGCGGGTTCGCCAGAGCGTGCGGTGCTGGAGCGCCTGTATGCAGCCCCCACGCTGTGGGACGCCTTTGCGCGCCTGCTGCATGCGCGCGGCCTGCCAGTGCCAGCCAGCGTGCTGCAGCGCGACTGCACGCAGACCATCCAGGCTGACCCTGGCATGCAGGCGGTGCTGCTGGAGCTCTACCGCAGCCACGCTGCGCTCCGCCCGCTGTGCGAACTGCTGGTGGACCTGGACGAGGGCGTGCAGGAGTGGCGCTATCGCCACGTGAAGATGGTGGAGCGCACCATTGGCTTCAAGCAGGGCACCGGCGGCAGCAGTGGCGCGGAGTACCTGCGCAGCACGCTGTTCACGCCGCTGTACCCGGATCTGTGGGCCATTCGGACAAGTTTGTGAGTGGCCGTGCGGCTGTGCGCTAGCGCTTTGTGGCGATCGCGCGCTTGACATCGCCCAGCGAGTGCAAGACGTCCATCAGCGCCAGCAAGGCGGCAACCGCTGCAATCAGGACGCATCCCGAGGTGAACATCATTAAGTCAAATCCGCTCCAGAATCCAGAAGCGCAAAGACCGGCGGCAACCACCAACCATCCAGTCGCTGCTGCTGTGCCCAGCCCATGCTCCTTCATGGCCCCATCCAGACGGAATCGGGTGCGCGCGGCGGCAATGATTGAGGAGATGAGCAACGGCAAGAAGCATCCAGAAGACGAACAAGAACGACACTGGCATTGCGGGACTTCCCGGAGGTGGTGCGCGGCAATGCACAGCAAGAAGCAGCACCCAGACAGCACCAAAGGGAATCGAGCGCCGAATTGAATACGGCAGCCGTGGAACAAGCGATGCTGCCACGCCGAGGTAGAACCCTGTCGCTGCGATGTGCAGAATGGTCGGAGTGGGGACCAGCGCCATACAGGCGAACACGAACAGACCGCAACAGTCCCCACAAGAGTAGAGAAGGCCAGCCGCGAAGAGGCGCAATGCTCTGAAACGGCAGGAGATGCTTGTCAGCAATGCTGAGGTCAATGCCGAAGCGCTTGTGAAGCCGTTGGGTGACATCCGCCGGCAGGCCACACTCCGGGCAGGCAGGGCTGTCTGGTTGCAACAAGAACTGGCAAGCAGCGCACCGGGATGGACACCTGTTGTTCCGGCTGTCGCCGCATGTAGATCCGTCCCCGCCAAGGCCGCGACTGGGCCATTCGGACCAGCCTGTAGCGCAGGCGGGACGCCCCTACGCCGTGGCCCACGCTGGCGTGGGTTGCACAGGGCGCTCGGGCGGCGCGTCATCCAGCGGGCAGCGCACGCCCGCTTCGTCGCAGAGCAGGCGGGCGGTGATGCCGCTGCTCAGGAAGATGACAGGCAGCCCAGAGCCTGGGTGCGTGCCGCCACCCACCAGCCACAGGTTGTCGAACCCCTGCAGCCGGTGCTGCGGCCGGAAGTGCAGCATCTGGCCCAGCGTGTGCGCCAGGTTGAAGGTGGCGCCGTGGTTGATGCGCATGGCCTGCCAGTCTGCAGGCGTGATCATGCGCTCGGCGCGGATGCGGCTGCGGATGTCCGTGAGCCCAAACTGGGCTTCCAGCTGCTGCAGGGCGCGTTCACGCAGGGGCGCAGTGGCCCAGTCCACCTTGCAGAAGCCTGGCTTGTTGTTGGGCGTGGGCACCAGCACGTAGAGCGCGCTGTGGCCAGGCGGCGCCAGGGTGGCATCCGTGCGCGACGGATTGCACACATACATGCTGGGGTCTTCGCTCAGCGTGCCAGTGGTGCTGATCTCCTCCAGGTTCTGCACATACCGGCGGCTGGTGTAGATGGTGTGGTGCGGCAGGTCCACCGCGCCCTCCACGCCCAGGTAGAGCATGGCGGTGCTGCAGCTGTACTTGCGCTGGTCAATGGCAGCGTCGCTCAGGCTGCGGGCGCGCAGCGCTGCGGGCACCAGGTTCTTGAGCGCCCAGGTGGCGTCTGCGTTCACCACCACATGGTGGTACGAAGTCTCCTGGCCATCCACCACCACGCCTGTGGCGCGCGTGCCGCTGAAGGTGATGGCCTGCACGGGCGCGCTGGTGTGAATGCGCACGCCCATCTCCTTGCACGCGGTGGCCATGGCGTCCATGATGGCGTTGCAGCCACCTGTGGGATGCCAGATGCCGTACTCGTACTCAATGAAGGGCAGGATGCTGAAGAGCTCAGGGCATTCAAAGGGGCTCATGCCCAGGTACTTGCTCTGGAAGCTCATGGCCAGCCGGGTGGCGGGATGCTTGAAGTACCCCTCCAGATGCTGGTACAGGCTTTGCCAGGGCTTCAGCACAGTGCCAGCCATCAGCATGTCTGGCTTCAGATAGTCCACAGGGGAGCGGAACGCACGCTGCAGGATGGGCTTCATCCGCGCCAGCTTGCGGCGGTTGTCTGCGATGAAGCGCTGGAAGGCGGGGCCGTCCTGCGGATGCAGCCGCGCCAGCTGCGCCTCCATGGTGGCCAGGTCCTGCGTGGCGTGGATCACCGTGGGCTCATGGCCCGGCTGGCCGATGCGCAGCTGGTACATGGGGTCCAGGCGGGTCAGCTCCACCACGCTGCCCAGGCGCCGACCGGTGGCGGCAAAGATCTCCTCTAGCACATACGGCATCATGAAGAAGGTGGGACCCAGGTCGAACCGGTACGGGCCTTCGCGCACGCAGGCAGTGCGCCCGCCCACCACGGGCTGGGCTTCGTACACGGTCACATCCAGCCCAGCCGCTGCCAGCAGCATGGCCGTGCTCAGCCCGCCAGGGCCTGCACCGACTACCGCCACGCTGCATTCCCGACCTGCGGGTTTGGATTCAGAAAACCGGATGGATGATTGCATATTTTCCTGGTGGGTGAGAGCAAAATTCAGCAGCGCATTTGTAGGCGTGTATGGTGCATGCGGTCTAGCGTTACCCGTGATTTTGCACACCACTCAAGTGGCGGAGATTGGTGAAGTGCCATCCATTCGCCAGCGCGTGCGCTGGGCGGTGCTGCTGCGCGCTCACGTGGCGGCCCACCGCGATGCACTGTGCGCCGCGGTGGAGGCGGACATCGGCAAGCCAGCGTGGGAGGCCATCACCCAGGAGCTGTTCCCGCTGTCTGCAGCGCTGCAGTGGCATGCCTCGCGCGCGCCTGCGCTCCTGGCCAGCCGGCCAGTGGGCGGACGGCCGTGGTGGCTGCTGGGGCAGCGGCATTGGACGTATCGCGTGCCAGCAGGGCATGTGCTCATCCTGGCTACCTGGAACTATCCACTGCAGTTGATGGGCATCCAGCTGGTGCAGGCTGTGATGGCTGGCAACCGTGTGACCGTGAAGCCCAGCGAGCGCAGCCCGCGCAGCCAGGCGCTGCTGCTGCAGCTGGCGGTGCAGGCCGCGCAGGAGGCGGGCATGCCTGCAGGCCAGATCACAGCGGCCGAGGCCACGCGCGAGGCTGGCGCGGCGCTCCTGCGCGCCCAGCGCTTTGACCACGTGCTGTTCACGGGCAGCACGCGCGTGGGCCGCCAGGTGGCTGCGGTGTGCGCCGAGGCGCTCACGCCATGCGCACTGGAGCTGTCTGGCGCGGACACAGCCATCGTGCTGGCCGATGCTCCCATGCAGCAGGCGGCGCGCAGCATCTGGCACGCGCTCAGCATGAACGCAGGACAGACCTGCATGGCGCCGCGCCGCGTGCTGGTGGAGCGGTCTGCGCTGGGGCGCTTCCTGGCGGAGATCCGGCCGCTGGCTGCTGCAGCCAAGCCCGTGCATCTGGCAGACGCCGCCATGGCGCACACCTGCGCAGCGCTGGTGCGGAGCGCGGTGGATGCTGGCGGGCACCCCCTGAGCGGCGTGGCAGAGCCAGCGCTGGGCGACGCGCTGCGTCCGCAGGCGGTGGTGGACTGCCCGCGCAACCATGAGCTCTGCCGCGGCGAGCACTTTGGACCTGTGCTGGCCATCCTGGGCGTGCAGGATCTTGAGGAGGCCGTCGCCGTGCATCGTGCGGGTGGGCAGCATCTGGCCACCAGCCTGTACACCTGCCACCCAGACCGCGTGCTGCGCAACGGGCGCCTGTTGCATCAGCTGGGGTCCAGCGTGGTCACCATCAACGACACAGTGCTTCCCACCGGCCATCCAGGCGTGCCCATTGAAGGCCGTGGACTGAGCGGCTGGGGCCCCAGCCGTGGCGAGGCAGGGCTGCTGGCGTTGACCCGGCAGGTGGTGGTGTCGCGCACCAGCCTGCGCCTGCGCACGCCGCTGGACACACCAGCCGCTGGAGTGCAGCGATGGCTGGCCCGCCTGAGCCTGGGGCGTGCGGACGCCCGCGCAGCGGGAGGCATGACAGAACAGGGCGCGCAGCCAGCTGTGCTGGCGCCGCAGCAAGCAAGCAAGGCATCCGAAGCCAAGGAGGTGGCACCGTGACGACGCGCTGTGTGGTGGTGGGTGGTGGACTGGCCGGACTGGCTGCAGCCGTGGAGCTGGCAGGCCGCGGCGTGCAGGTGACCCTGGTGGAGCGCAACGCGCACCTGGGCGGCAAGATGAACGTGCTGGAAGAGCGCGGCTTTACCTTTGACATGGGGCCCACCATCCTGACCATGCCCAACGTGGTGCGCGGCATCATCCAGCGCACGGGGCGCAGGGTGTCGGACTACCTGGAGCTGGTGCGTCTGGACCCGCAGTGGCGCTGCATGTACGAGGATGGCGCGGTGCTGGACCTGCTGGAAGACGCTGCGGTCATGGCGCGGGCGCTGGATGCGCAGTTTCCCGCTCACCCTGGCGAGCCCAGCGTGGGCGCTGGCTGGCTGAGCTTTGTGCAGTACGCGCGCCGCATGTATCGCCTGAGCGAGAAGGTCTTCTTCTTCAAGGACCTGGGCGGCATCGGCGACCTGATGCGCAAGCCGCCAGCCAAGGAGCCAGGCCTCCTGGGCGACGTGATGGCCATGCGCCTCCACAGCACCATGGCAGCCACGGCGGCCCGGCACCTGCGCCAGCCGCACCTCCTGCAGCTGAGCGAGCACTTCCTGCAGTACGTGGGCAGCAGCCCCTTCCTGGCGCCGGCCATCCTCACGCTGATCGCAGCCGCGCAGGTGGACCACGGCTGCTGGTACAGCATGGGCGGCACGCGGTCTGTGGCGCGCGCGCTGCAGCGCATCCTGGAGGAGGAGCGCGCCACCCTGATCACAGGCGTGGGCGTGAAGCGCATCCTGACTGCCGGCGGCCGCGCCACGGGCGTGGAGCTGGACGATGGCCGCGTGCTGGAGGCCGATTGCGTGGTGAGCAACTGCGACGTGCAGCGCACCTACCGCGACCTGCTGGGCGGCAGCGTGGGCGCCAAGGAGCAGCAGCGCATCTCCAGCGCCTACACGCCAGCGTGCAGCGGCGTGGTGCTGTATCTGGGACTGGACCGGCAGTACGACCACCTGCTGCACCACGACTTCCTGTTCAGTCGCGACAGCCGCGAGGAATTCGCAGACATCTACACGCGCGGCGTGCCAGCGCGGGATCCGTCCATCTACCTGTGCGTGCCCAGCCGCACAGACCCGTCGCAGGCGCCTCCGGGCTGCGAGGCGCTGTACGTGCTGGTGCACACGCCGTACCTGCGCGCTGGCCAGCGGTGGGAGGGGCCTGGCGGGCTCATGGAGAGCTACCGCCCGGTCATCCTGCGCAAGCTGGAGCGCATGGGGCTCACCAACCTGGAGCGGCACATCGTGGTGGAGCGGCACCTGACGCCGCAGCACATCGAGCGCATGTACAACGCAGAGGGCGGCGCCATCTACGGGCTGGCCAGCCACGGCCGCACCAAGGGCGGATTCAAGCCGCGCAACCGCAGCCGCGTGGTGCGCAACCTGTACCTGGCGGGCGGCAGCGCCAATCCTGGTCCCGGCGTGCCCATGGTGCTGATGAGCGGCGTGACTGCGGCTGCAGCGGTGTGCGAAGACCATCACGTCCCGCCCAGCAAGCATGGGCTTCCTGGCTTTGGCAAGGAGATCGCTGGCGAATGGCGCCGCGAGGTCCGCACCTCCAGCGTGGCGGTGCCCGCGTGAGCCTGCCGCAGCGTCAGGAGGCCCTGGTGCCTGGCGCGTACTCGCCGCGCTTCCAGCGGATGTTTGCGTGGTATGCGCGGCGGCTGGTGGCCAAGCGGTTCCACGCGGTGCGCGTGGCGCACGGCGGCGAAGCGCTGCTGCAGGACGCTGCGCGCCACCCGGGACCGCTGGTGATGGCGTTCAACCACACCAGCTGGTGGGACCCGGTGATCGGCCTCTACCTGCACGACCGCGTGATGCATCAGCGCGAGCCGCTCACGCCCATGGACGCCACGCAGCTGGCCAAGTTCAAGTTCTTCCGCAAGCTGGGGATGTTTGGCATCCACCCAGACAGCCCAGAGGCCATCCGCCATCTGGAGCGGTATGTGGCAGGCGTGTTTCAGCGGCAGCCCAGCAGCGTGCTGATGGTGACGCCGCAGGGGCGCTTTGTGGATGTGCGCAAGCCAGTGGTGGTGCAGCCAGGCGTGGGCCTGGTGTGCAGCCGCAAACCCACGGCGCGCGTGCTGGTGGGCGCGCTGGAGTACGGCTTCTGGACTGACCAGCTGCCAGAGGTCTTCATCCGCGTGGCGGCCATGCCAGCGCTCCCGCCCGTGGCCGATGCCCGCGCGTGGACCGAGTCCATTCAGGCTGCCATGCAGGCCAACGGGTCTGCGCTGGCCAGGCTGGTGGAGGCCCGGGATCCCGCTGCCTTTGACACCCTGGCTGGCGGCGGGCAGGCCAGGATCCACCCGCTCTACGATCTGTTCCTGCGCATGACTGGCCGCAGCACCGCCATCCAGCTGGACCACCGACGGCCGCGTGCCCGCAACGCAGCACCGCAGGAAGGGCAGCGGTGAACGCAGCCTGGCTGCTGATCGTGTGGATCTGGGCGCCCGTGTTCAGCGCTGGCATCAGCGCGGTGGCGCTGGTGATGACAGTGATCAACCTGCGCGTGTACCAGCGCGCACCTGCAGCGGCGGGTGGGCCACCCACGGATGCAGCCCCGGATGCGCGCACTGATGCGCCCACGCCCCGGGCCGCAGCCCCAGCCTCATCCTCAGCGGCGCCCATGGTGGCAGTGTGCATCCCAGCCCGCAATGAAGAGGCCAACCTGGCCGCGGTGGTGGGCAGCGCCCTGGCCAGCACGGGCGTGACGCTGGAAGTGCTGGTCTATGACGACGAAAGCACCGACTCCACGCCAGCGATCCTGCAGTCCCTGGTGGCGCAGGATCCGCGCGTGGTGGCGGTGCCGCACCAGCGCATGCCAGCTGGCTGGAACGGCAAGCAGTGGGGCTGCCAGCAGATGGGCCACGCCGCGCGCGCCGAGTGGCTCTTGTTCACCGACGCGGACGTGCGCCTGGCGCCAGACTGCCTGGAGCGCTCGCTCGCTGCGGCACACCAGCTGCGCGCAGACCTGCTGAGCACCGTTCCGCGCCAGGTGACAGGCACGTTGCTGGAGCGCCTGGTGGTGCCGCTCATCCACTGGATGCTCTTCAGCTGGCTGCCCATGCCGCGCATGCGGGCCACGCGCGACCCCGCCACCAGCGCTGGCTGTGGCCAGTTCCTGCTGGTGCGCCGCGCCGCGTGGCAGGCTGCGGGCGGGCACGCATCGTTCCCCAGCAGCATGCACGACGGCATCAAGCTGCCGCGCGCGGTGCGCAGGGCTGGGTTTCACACAGATCTGTTCGACGGCACCAGCCTGGTGCAGTGCCGCATGTACCACTCCGCCAGCCAGGTGTGGCGCGGCTTCACCAAGAACGCCTACGAAGGGCTGGGTTCGCCTGTGGTGCTGCTGGTGTTCACGCTGCTGGAGTTGGCTGGCACGCTTTGCCATGGGTGTGGCTGCCCGCTGCGTTCCTGCTGCCAGAGGTGCCAGAGCCAGCCCTGTGGTGCGCTGCGCTGGCAGCGTGCATGCAGGTGGTGCAGCGGGCCATGCTGGCCACGCGCTTCCAGCAGGGGGCGCTGTGCGTGCTGCTGCATCCGGTGAGCGTGGCGCTTCTGGTGGCCATCCAGTGGCGCAGCGCGTGGCTGCACGCTACCGGGCAGCGGGCGTGGAAAGGGCGGCAGGCGGGGCAGTCTGCACCAGCACCATCTGCTGGTACGGCCCTTCCTGGGCCATGAGCTCATGGTGCGTGCCCATCTGGGCGATGCGCCCGTCGCGCAGCACCACGATTCGGTCCGCATGCATGATGGTGCTCAGCCGGTGCGCGATGACAAAGCTGGTGCGCCCCTGCATGAGCTGCGCCAGCGCCAGCTGGATGGCTCGCTCGCTCTCGGTGTCCAGATTGCTGGTGGCTTCGTCCAGGATCAGGATGCGCGGGTCCGCCAGCAGCGCGCGCGCAATGGCGATGCGCTGGCGCTGCCCACCGCTCAGCTTCACGCCGCGCTCGCCGATGACCGTGGCGTACCCCTCTGGCATGGCCTGGATGAAGGCGTCCGCGTTGGCTGCGGCAGCAGCGGCGCGGATGCGTGCCTCGCTGGCGCCCGGGTCTGCGTAGGCGATGTTCTCTGCCACGGTGCCGTCGAACAGGAACACATCCTGCTCCACGATGCCCAGCAGACGGCGGTAGCTGGCCAGCTGCACGTCGCGCAGGTCCCGGCCATCCAGCAGGATGGTGCCGTGCGTGGGATCAAAGAAGCGCGCGATGAGGTTGCACAGCGTGGTCTTGCCAGCGCCGCTCACGCCCACGAACGCAGTCATCTGGCCGGGTTCCGTGCGGAAGGTGATGTCGCGCAGGACGTCGGTGTCGCGGCCCGGGTACCGGTACGCCACGCTGCGCAGCTCCACGGCGCCCTGCACCTGGCGCCGGTCCAGACGCACGGCACCCGGGCGGTCAGGCATTTCTGGCGACTCCTGCAGGAAGTCCAGCGTTCGGTCCAAGCCAGCCAGATTGGTCTGCAGCCCAGTGGCGCTCTGGGCCAGGCTTTCCAGCGGCCCCAGCAGCATCACCAGGTAGGTCAGGAACATGATCAGGTCGCCGGTGGTCAGCGTGCCGCGCAGCACCTGCGTGCCGCCGTACCAGAGCAGCGCTGCGCTGGCCAGCGGAATGAGCAGCTGCCACGCCAGCTCGATGCCGCGGCTCCACCACCACGTGTGCACCTCCTGGCGCGCCAGCAGGTCCAGGCCAGTGCCGTGGCGCAGGCCTTCAAAGCGCGGCCGCGCAAAGCCGCGCACCACGCGGATGCCGCTGAAGCTCTCGCTGGCGGAGGAGTCCACCTCGCCGATCTGCTTGCGCACATCGCGGAACAACGGGCGCAGGCGGCCGATCCACGTGCGGTGCGTCAGGATCACCGCGGGGAACAGCACCAGTGAGCCCAGCAGCAGCCGCCAGTCGGTGAAGGCCAGGATGGTGAGGATGCCCAGCAGCTGGATGATGGCCCGCCACGGGTTGTAGATCATGGCGAAGACCAGCTCGGCCACGCCGCCTGCGTCCTCGCGGATGATGGCGGTCACGCCGCCTGCGCGCAGGTTCTGCACGCGGTGAAGCGGCAGCTGCATGGCATGCGCAAACGCGCGGCGGCGCATGGCAGACTGCATGACCTTCACAGTGCGCGTGGTCTGGTAGCGGCCGGTGATGCTGACCACCACGCTCACCATGCTCACCAGCACGGTGGCGCCTGCCAGCCACGCCAGCAGCTGCTCTGGACTGGTGGCCACGGGGTGCAGCACGCGTTCCCACAGGCCGGTCAGCGGTTTGCCGCCCAGCACGTTGTCAATCATCAGCTTGGTGGCAGCGGGCGGCACCAGGCCCAGCGTGGTGCTCACGGTCAGCGTGGCCAGCGCAAAGGCGATGCGCCCCCGGTAGGGGCGCGCCAGGCGCAGGAACTCAACCAGCAGCGTGCTGAACGGACGCGACCGCTTCTGGCTGCGTTCGCCACCGTGAAAGCTGGTGGTGGTCTTCTCCTTCCTGGCCTTGGAACGTTCCGCATTGAACCGCACCAGGTAGTCGCTGAACCGGCGGCGACTGCTTGGCTGGGTGCGAGGCATGGGATCTGGATTCTAGGTGTGCCAGCGCAGCGCGCTCGTACACTCCCGGCATGCAAGTCCGACCCATTGCGCAAAGCGTCTTGTGTGCAGGCATCTTCACCCTGGGCTGTGCAGCCACCGCCAGCCCGCAGAACGCGGCGCCGCCAGCGCAGCCAGCAGCGCCAGCGCAGCCCAAGGCTCCTGCGCAGCCCAAAGCACCGGCGCAGCCCACCAAGGACGGCGCCGCCACCAAGGACGCCAAGCCAGCCAAGGATGCCAAGCCAGCCAAGGAGGTAAAGCCCGCTGGCTACTGGTACGGCGTGAAGGACGCGCCCGCCAAGAAGCCGGGTGCCATCCGCATCGGCGCATACAACGTGGAGAACCTCTTTGACGACAAGGACGACCCCACGCTGCAGGGCCAGTACGACGACGCCAAGATGGTCACCAAGCCCACGCGCGTGAAGGCCATCGCAGACGCCATCCGCCGGCTGGATGCGGATGTCCTGTCCATCGAGGAGATCGAGAGCCTGGAGGCGCTCACCTGGCTTCGCGACACCTACCTGAAGGACCTGGGCTACAAGTACATCTACAGCGAGGATGTGGGCTACTACCGCGGCGTGGAGCAGGCGTTCCTAAGCCGCTATCCCATCGTGGAGCACAAGACCTTCGTCAAGGAAGACCTGTCAGACATGGACGGCAAGCGCGTGGGCGAGGGCTTTGCCAAGGGCAAGCCAGACCAGGGCAAGACCTTCCAGCGCAGCCCGCTGCGCGTCACGGTGGACGTGAACGGCACGCCTTTCACCCTGTTCTCCGTGCACCTGAAGGCAGGCGGCAAGGAGTTCGAGTACCAGCGCGAGAGCGAAGCGCTCCAGGTGATTGAGTTCGTGAAGGAGGCGCTCACCAAGGACCCTGGCGCGCGCGTGGCGGTGATGGGGGACTTCAACTCCACGCCTGGCACCAAGGTGGCCAAGGTCTTTGGCGAGGCTGGCCTGAAGAGCGGCTACGAGTTCCGCGCGGTGAAGAAGGGGAACACCAAGGACCTCTACACCACGCACGATTCTGGCCGCGCGATCGACTACATCTTCATGAGCCCGGCGATGGCCAAGGACGCTGTGGACGGCAGCTTCTTTGTGCTGAGCACGGTGCACCCGCCGAGCGACTACAAGTGGCAGGACGACGAGAACAAGGACAAGGTCCCGCCCGGCTACGCCAGCGATCACTACCCCATTGCGCTGGACTTCACGCTGCCAGCCAAGAGCGCCAAGGGGGCGGCAGCAGCGGCCCCAGCCAAGCCAGCGGGGAAGTAGCGCCAGCGCTGCGAGTTTGACAGAACACCGCCAGTGAAAGGGCGCACCTTGCAGGTGCGCCCTTTGTTGTTTGGAATCAGTGGGACTACTCAGCCGTGCGTGCCCAGCGTCATGCGCACGAAGTGCACCAGGGTCACGCCAGCGGGCAGCAGTTCCTTGATGCGCTTCTTGTCGTCGCGCACGTAGGGCTGGCCCAGCAGGGTGACTTCCTCGAAGAACTTGCGCATCTTGCCTTCGGCCATCTTGATCGCGATCTGCTCAGGCTTGCCGCTGGCCTTGGCCTCCTCCACCGCCTCGCGCTGGCGCGCTGCGATGAGATCGGCTGGCACGCCCTTCTCGTCCACCGAAATGGGGGTGGGGGTGGCTGCCACGATGTGCTGGCAAATGCCCGCGGCCAGGTCGGCTGGCATGGTGCCGGTGTACTGCAGCAGGGCGGCCTTCTTGCCGTCGTGGTGCACGTAGGAGGCGAAGTTGCCGCCTTCCAGCCGCACGCCACCAGCGAACGAGAGGTTCTCGCCCGTCTTGATGCGCACGTCGTCCAGCCGCTTCTTCATGCCGTCGGTGAACTCCACCTTGCCGGGCGTGCCCTTGCAGGCCATCTTGGCCAGTTCGGTGGCCATGGTGCGGAACTCTGGGTTCCGGGCGGTGAAGTCGGTCTCAGCGCGGACCTCCACCACAGCAGCGTGGTCGCCATCCACGGCCACAGCCACGCAGCCCTCGCCAGCGGCGCGGTCTGTGCGGGTGTCCATCTTGCCCTTCAGCTTCTCGCGCAGGCGCTCTTCAGCCAGCTTCATGTCGCCGTTGGCGTCGGCCAGCGCGGCCTTGCAGTCCATCATGCCAAGACCCGTGCGCTCACGCAGGGTCATCACGTCCTTGGGGGAAATGTTCGCAGTGCTCATGTGAATTCCAGCTCCGAGTGAAAAATGCGGAGGAAAGCAGTGGCCGGCGCGCCTGCGGTCAGGCGTTGCCCGTGGTGGTGGTGCTCACGCTCTGGCTTGGCGCTTCTTCGGTGGTGGAAGCAGCGCGGCCATCAGCGCGGAACTGGCTGCGGCTGGAACGGCGCGGAGTGCGTGGCGCGTTGGGCGCCGTGGCATCCTGCGCTGCAGCAGCGCCCATCTCCTCTGGCGTGGCGTTTGCGCGGCCAGCGCGGCCTTCGGCAGCCGCGGCGCACAGCTCGCGAATGATGATCTCGATGCTGCGCATGGAGTCATCGTTGCCTGGCACTGGAATGTCGGCCAGATCGGGGTCGCCGTCGGTGTCAATGAGGCAGATGGTGGGGATGCCCAGGGCCTTGGCCTCGAGCAGCGCGTTCATCTCGCGGTTGGTGTCGATGACCACCAGCGCGCCTGGGAGCTTGGTCATGCTGCGCAGACCAGCCAGGTTGCGGTGGATCTTCTTCTGCTCGCGGCCCAGCTGGGCCTCCATCTTCTTGGAGTAGTTCTTGATCTCGCCCGTTTCCATCAGGCCATCCAGCTCTTCCAGGCGCTTCAGGCGCTCGCGGATGGTGCGGAAGTTGGTGAGGGTGCCGCCCAGCCAGCGCTCGGTCACCCAGGGCATCTTGGATTCGGTGCAGTACTGCTCAACCGCTCCGCGCGCCTGGCGCTTGGTGCCCACAAAGCACACGTCCTTGCCAGCCGCCACTGTCTTGGCGATGAACTTCTTGGCAAGCAGGAGGCCCTTGATGGTTTCCTTGATGTCAATGATCGAGATGCCGTTCTTGGTGGCGAAGATGTATGGCTTCATCTTCGGGTTCCAGTTGGAGCGGCGCTGGCCAAAGATCACGCCTGCTTCGACGAGTTCCTTGGCGAGAGAAATCTTGGGTTCGGACATGGGGGCTCTCCTTATAGAGCGATTGCAGCGACACCGCGGGACCGGCCAGTGGACGCCGCCGCATGCTGCGGCTGGCGGCCGTCCCGAACCAAGGGCGCTTGGTGCTAGGACGAAGGGGCCACGAGGGCCCCGCAACCCCAACAGCGGGGTTGCGTTGACCAGTGCGGTGTCCACTGTGGATCGCGCTGGCCCCCGATGAACCGGGGGAAACGGACAAGGCTACTGGAAGCCACAGCGGTGCACAATGGGCTGTGCCGCCAGCGGCGCAGGGGCCTGGTTATGAGGCATTTGGGGGTAGGCTGCCGGGGCATGGACGCAGCATCTGCCGTGGAGGTCAGTGGTCTGAGCGCAACACCAGCGGAGCGATGGAATCCGCTGACCAAGCTGGCCTTCCTGTGGGTGTTCTTCTACGTGATGGTGGCCTACGGGCTGACGCTCCTGGCAGTGTTTCCAGTGTTGGGCATGGCGGCGTACTGGGTGCAGCAGGCCTGGGTGCCAGTGGTGGTGTGGGTGGGCAAGAGCGTGTTCGGCGCCACTGTCCAGTACGCGCCCAACGGGAGCGGCGACACCAGCTTCAACTGGGTGCAGGTGTTCTGCGAGCTGTGCCTAGCGGGCGTGCTGGCCATGATCACGCTGGTGTGCACGTGGCGCGTGAAGCGGTACAGCGTGCTCTTTGAAGTGCTCCGCATCACCGTGCGCTATGTGCTGGCCATCAACATGGTGAGCTACGGCCTGGCCAAGATCTTTGAAGGGCAGTTTCCGGCGCCGGAAGTCACGCGACTCATGCAGCCCTACGGAGAGTCGTCGCCCATGGGGCTCCTGTGGACGTTCATGGGCGCGTCCAAGCCGTACACGTTCATCGCTGGCCTGGCTGAGTTTGTAGGTGGGGTGCTGCTGCTGTTCCGGCGCACCACACTCCTGGGCGCGCTGGTGGTGGCAGGCGTGATGCTGAACGTGGTGCTCCTGAACTTCTGCTACGACGTGCCAGTGAAGCTGTTTTCCACGCAGCTGCTGCTGATGGCGCTGTGGCTGGCGCTGCCAGACGCTGGGCGACTGCTGAACGTGCTGCTGCTCAACCGCCCAGCGCCGCCGCGCGAGCTGGCGCCAGCGTGGCTGCGCGGCTGGGGCGGCGTGGTGCGGTGGGTGCTCAAGACACCGTACGTGCTGTGGCTCCTGGGCTCCATGGCGTACGGCATGGCGCAGACGTCCGCGCAGTTTGGGCCCGGCGCGCCGCGCGGACCGCTGAATGGTGCGTGGAAGGTGGTGGAGTTCACGCACGATGGAAAGGTGCTGCCAGCGCTGGCGGATGACCCGGTCCGCTGGCGCGTGATCCACATTCATCAGGCGGCAGCGGGGCAGGAGCTGCCCATGGGTGGCGATGCTGTGGTCATTGCGCCCATGTCTGGCGCCAGCAAGTGGATGAAGCTGAACGTGCACGACACCACGCTGGAGCTGCGGTGGTTCAAGCAGCGCGGCGTGGATCCGGGGCCAGAGGCGCCCGCAGATGGGTCGTTCAGCTTTGCCCTGGTGCCGCGGACAGAGGACGGCGCCAGTGGCCAGCTGACGTTGGATGGCAGCCTGGAAGGAAAGCCCTGCAAGGTCACGATGCAGCCTGTGCGGCGCGAGGACTTCCTGCTGGTGAACCGCGGGTTCCACTGGGTGAACGAGTATCCATTCAACCGGTAAGGCCGGGAGGCGGCGCGTGCGGGCATGCGCGCGCGTGCGCGCGCGGGCAGCGCGCGGGCGTGCCCCGGCCGCGGGCTACGCACGCAGCTGGTCTGCGCCAGGCAGGAATCGTGCCTGCAGCGCTGGCGTGGGCACCATGCAGGTGTCGCGCGTGCCCCACCAGCGGAAGCGGTTGCGTGAAATCACGCGGTAGCCAGCGTCGCGCCAGCTGCGTGGGGCTGCGCGGAAGACGCGCAGCATGGGCCACGGCTGCCGGAGCTGCGCGGCAATCCGCAGCGACGCCTCAGAGCACGTGTACAGCTGGCCGTCCTGGATGAGCATGAGCGTGTTGAGCGATTCGCCAGGCGCTGGCACAGGCGCGCCGATGGCCTTCAGCGCGCGTTCGGCCGCCACCGACTGCAGCGGGGCAAAGCGGAAGACGCCCTGTGGGTCATTGCGGATGATGCGCTGGACCACGTCCTCGCAGAGGTTGCAGACGCCGTCGAAGAGGACCACGGGCGGTTCGGCCATGCTGATTCGATACTACGATGCTGGCCCTGTGCTCGCCAAGATTTTCAAGGCCTATGACGTGCGCGGTGTGTATCCCAAGCCGCTGAATGAGCGCCTGGCGTGGCAGATTGGGTTTGCGGCCGCGCAGCACCTGCTGGAGCGTGCAGACCGCGACGGTCGCGACGACCCCATGAGCCGCGCGCTGGTGGTGGGGCGCGACATGCGCCGCAGCAGCCCAGCGCTGGCAGAAGCGCTGAAGGCTGGCATGAAGGCGGCCAGCGCCAACGTCATGGACGTGGGCATGGTGGACACCCCGTTTGTTGGGTTCGCTGTTCGGCACCTGGGCGCTGGGGGTGGCGTGCAGGTGACTGCCAGCCACAATCCTGCGGAGTACAACGGGTTCAAGTTCTGCGGCCCGGGCGCAGTGCCCATTGGCGCAGAGAGCGGGCTGATGGAGATCCAGCGGCGCGCCGCGCTGGTGGAGCGCGGCCGGACCGACCAGCCGGAAGGCGTGGAGGAGGCGCGGGACCTCTGGGAGGCGTATCGCGAGCATCTCCTGCAGTTTGCGCCGCCCGGGCTGGCCAGCGGGCAGCGTTCGGTGCATGTGGTGGTGGACGCCAGCAACGGCATGGCAGGCACCATGGTGCCGCAGGTGTTCGGCGGCCTGAAGGGGCTCAAGATCACCGCGCTGCACTTTGACAACGCTCGCGGCGAGTTCGTGCATGAGCCCAACCCGCTGGAGCCGGAGAACCTGCGGTGGGTGTCCCGCGCGGTGCAGGAGCAGGGGGCTGACTTTGGCGTGTGCTTTGACGGCGACGCAGACCGCTGCATGGTGGTGGACGAGACCGGCGTGCCAGTGGGTTGCGACGTGCTCACCGCGTGGCTGGCGCAGGGGTGGCTGAAGCGCGAGAAGGGTGCAGCGATCGTGTACGACCTGCGCTCCACGCGCGCGCTGCCAGAGAGCATCAAGGCAACGGGTGGCCGGCCCGTGGAGTGCCGGGTGGGCCATGTGTTCATGAAGGCGGCTGTGCGGCAGGTGGGCGCACCGTTCGGCGGCGAGCTGAGCGGGCATTTCTACTACCGCGACATGGGCTGCACAGACAATGGCGCTCGCGCGCTGCTGGATGTGCTGCAGTGCTACCTGGCAGCGGGCAAGCCCATGGCCGCGTGCGTGGCGCCGTTCCGCGCGTACGTCCAGAGCGGCGAGCTGAATTTCACCGTGGAGGACAAGGACGCAGTGCTGGCGCGGCTGCGCGCTGCCTTCCCGCGGGCCAAGGTGCAGATGCTGGATGGCCTGTCCATGGACTGCGGCGACTGGTGGTGCAACGTGCGGCCGTCGAACACCGAGCCGCTGCTGCGCGTGAACGCCGAGGCGCGCGACCCTGCCACGCTGCAGCGCGCGCTGGCGCAGCTGCGCCCCCACCTGCAGTAGGAGAAATTGGTGCCTGGCACGGGTGTCCCTACTTTTCGTGCCGGCGCGCCCGGCGCGGCCGCTGGCGGGCCTGGAATGAAAGCGGCCCCGCCGCAAGGGCAGGGCCGCATGGCGCCAGATGGCGCACGTTCAATTGGAGCGCTGCTGCGCAGGCGCGCGGGTGCGCGCGTCAGGCGCTAGGCGCGGCGCCGGCGCACGCCGGCTGCACCCACCAGACCCAGCAGTGCCAGCGCGCCGGGCGCAGGCGCCTGATAGATCTTGAATGACAGCACGAATCCCGAGTTCGCCAGGTCGCCGATCGTGCCTTCCCAGTGGACGTTGTTGCCGTCCGTCGAGAAGCCACCCGTGCCACCCGTGGCGCCACCGGCCACGCCGAGAATGGAGCCGTCCGACTTCAGCCCGGTGATGTCGAACGAATACAGCGTGTAGTCCGAGGCCACGAACTGGGAGAAGTCAATCGTGAAGATCACAGAGTAGGGATTGACCACAGTGGAGGTGACGAACACTGGCAGGGATGGCCCGTAGACAGCATCCCAGTAGTTGCTGACGCCGCCCAGCTGGTGCTGGCCTTGGTCGTAGCCAGTGCCCCAGCCTGTGTCCACGATGTCCGGGTTGGGCGAGCCAGTCGCATGTCCAGTGACGCCGACGAAGTTGCCAGGTGCAAACTCTGCCTGCGCCAAACCTGCCACGGCAGCCGCAGCAAACGCTGCAAGTGCGATACGAGTCTTCATGGGTTGATCTCCAGCCTGCCAAGCAGGCGAAAGGGAAGTTCCGCGAGCGCAACGCGCGGGCGCGGCACATCTCTGACTTTCCCTTTCCGTCTCCCACGACACCCTGTCCGCGTCACAACCCCACGACAGGGGCTGCCAGATGCACTCGGCAGCTGTTCGCCAGTATGACGGCTTCTCCCCGTTTGCGCGAACACAAATCCGCATCAGCGCCCGCGCAGAACTAGCGAAAGCTGCAGCAAATTGCTGGGCAACTTGCCACATCGCAGAATGCGGGCACCGCCACCAAGACCCCCGCGATTGCTTGCGCGCCCGCGCTCCGCGTGAAACAAACAAATTCTGCGCGCCTGGCGCACGCGCCCGCGCATCTGCACCCCGCATCCGCGCCCCTGCGTCACGGGTGACAGAAAAGAGGGACACCCGTGCCAGGCACCAATTTCCTCATTCGCCCAGGATGCCGTCCCAGGGGCTGCTGGCGGTGGCGTAGAGCTTGCGCGGAATGCGGCCCGCGCGGGCGCCCAGCCAGCCGGATTCGCAGGCCAGCCGCATGGCGCGCGCCATCTGCACTGGCTCCTTGGCATGTGCGATGCCAGTGTTCAGCAGCACGCCATCCGCGCCCAGTTCCATGGCCAGCGTGACATCGCTGGGCGTGCCCACGCCAGCATCCACGATGACTGGATACGCCGGATCGCCACCATGCGTGGGATTCTTCAGCAGATCCAGGATGATGCGGATGGCCGTTGGATTGGCCACGCCGCGGCCGCTGCCGATGGGGCTCCCTGCAGGCATCACGCTGGCTGCTCCAGCGTCGCGCAGGCGCACGGCCATGATGGGATCGTCGCTGCTGTAGCAGAGCACGGTGAAGCCCTCGGCCACCAGCTGCTTGCACGCCTCCAGCGTGCCCACCGGGTCTGGGAGCAGCGTGGTGCGGTCACCCAGCACCTCCAGCTTCACCCAGCCAGCGCCAGCGTTGCCCAGCTGCTCCAGAATGTCCCGGCCCAGCCGCGCCACGCGCACTGCGTCTTCCGCGCTAAAGCAGCCAGCTGTGTTGGGCAGGATGGTCACCCGCTCCAGCGGGAGGAAGTCCAGGATCGACCGCCCCTGCGCGTCCACCAGCCGCTCGCGCCGCACTGCCACAGTCACGCAGTCTGCACCGCTGGCCTCCAGCGCTGCCTGCATGGTGGGGTAGTCCGCGTACTTGCCAGTGCCCACCACCAGGCGGCTGCGCAGCGTGAATCCGCCCACAGACAGCGGGGGGATGGTTCCTGGTTCGACCGCCTGCATCAGCCACCTCCTACCAGCGTGACCACTTCCACGCGGTCGCCTTCGTGCAGCGCCTGCGTGGCGTGCCCGGCCTTGGGCACCAGCTGCGTGTTGACCTCCACGGCACAGGGAGCCCTTTCAAGCCCCAGTGCGCGCACCAGGTCTGCCACCGTCTGTACGCCGGGCACAGAGCGGCTTTCGCCATTGATCACCAGCTGCATAGATGCGATTCTAGGCGCTTCTGCGGCTACGATTCCACCATGCTTGCACGCAGGATTGCCTGCCTGATGACTGTGGTGGCGCTGTGCGCTGCTGCTGGGTGCCGGAAGCCCAAGTACGACACCAGCACGCCCGCGCGCGCAGTGGAGACCATGCAGAAGATGGTGGCGGACGGCCATCCGGAATACCTGCTGGACCTCTTCTACCTGGAGCCGCGGCCAGTCACCTACGCAGACGGCGTGACTGAGGCCAGCGCCATCGAGGACGTGCGCCGCAAGGCCAAGGACATGGTGGCACAGCTGTGGCGCGTGAGCAAGAAGCTGAAGCAGCGCTTTCCGAACGAGGTGAACGCAGAGATCGCCCGCGCTGCGCAGAGCGCGCGCCGCTCGGGCGGCGGGCTGGGCGACTTTGTGGAGCCAATCGTGGCGGATCCGTTCGGCTGGGTGGATGCCAACAAGGGCCGCCTGAAGGTGGAGGACCTGGCAGACGGCACCGCCAGCGTGGAGATCGATGGCAAGCCGGTGCTGGGCGGCGTGATCACCATGATGTCCACGTCTGATGGCTGGAAGTTCACCATTCCAGCAGAGCTGGCGCGCAACAGCGAGTACTTCCCAGACACACGCGAGGAGTGGGCCGTGGTGGCGTACTTCATGCTGGCGCTGGAGAACGCCATGAACGACTTTGAGCGCGAGCTGGACGAGGGCAAGTTCCGCACGCTGGGCCAGGCCAGCGAGCGCGTGGGCCGCCTGATGGCAGAGGGCGCTGCAGCGCAGGTGGTGATCTACGCGCTGATGCAGCAGAACCAGCCGGGCGCCTCCACCAAGGTGGGGCCTCGCAGCGGCTCTGAACTGCAGCGCGACATGGGCCAGCTGGACAACGCCATGCGCCGCGGTCTGGAAGGCCGCTAGCGCGGACGGCCGCTCGCGCTGGACGGCCGCTTGCCCTGGACGGCCGCTCGCCGTGGTAGCCCGCTAGCCCCAGAAGAACAGCCACGTGAGCAGCGCGAAGAGCGGCAGCAGGATGCCGGCGCTCCACGCCATGTAGCCAAAGAACGTGGGCATTCGCACGCCCTCGGAGCGCGCGATGGCCGCCACCATGAGGTTGGGCCCGTTGCCGATGTACGTGTTGGCGCCCATGAACACAGCGCCGGTGCTCACCGCTGCCAGAAGGGCCGGCGCGATGGCGCCAGACTCGAACGGCACCGCTCCCGCCATGCTGCTGGGCGTGATGGCCGCGGCCACCTGCGCGAACACCAGGTACGTGGGGGCGTTGTCCAGGAAGCTGCTGAGCACGCCTGTGGCCCAGAAGAGCTCTGCTGGCGTGTCCATGCCCAGCGCGCTGCCGCGCGCCACCAGCAGCTCCAGCGCTGGCTGCATGGCTAGGAACAGCCCGCCGAACAGCGCGGCCACTTCCACGATTGGACCCCAGGTGAAGTGGTTCTGCTGCCGCACCGCTGCTGGCGTGGTGGCCAGACTGGCCAGCGCGCAGAAGATGGTGACCGCCTCGCGCGCGCCGGCGCTGACCTTCCAGCCAGTCAGCTCCATCCTGTTGCCCGGCACCAGCACCGCGGTGGCCCACACCACGCCCAGCAGCCAGAGCACGTTGAGCGCGCCAGCGAAGCGCAGCGGATCCAGCTGGTCGGCCTCCAGCACCTCGGGCGCCCCTGGCTCTGGTGGTGGCGTGGCGCCCGCCGCGCGCGCCCGCCGCAGCAGCACGGTGTCCAGCGCCAGGTGCACCAGCAGCACGCAGCCAACCGCGGTGACCCACACGTGCCAGAGCTCCAGCGTCCAGGTGAAGGGAACCCCGCGCAGGTAGCCCAGGAACAAGGGCGGGTCGCCGATGGGGAGCAGCAGCCCTCCCATGTTGCTGACCACAAAGATGAAGAACACCACAGTGTGCACGCGGTACTTGCGCTGCTGGTTGGCGCGCAGGAGCGGCCGAATGAGCACCATGCTTGCACCGGTGGTGCCCAGCACGTTGGCCAGCACAGCCCCCAGCGCCAGCACGCCGGTGTTGAAGATGGGCGATGCCTTGGGCGACCCAGTGATCAGGATGCCGCCAGCGATCACATACAACGAGCCCAGCAGCACGATGAACGGAATGAAGTCCTCGGCCGCGTGACCCACGGCGTGCCAGGCGTCGCTGCCGCCGCGCGTGAACCAGAGCATGGCGATGCCCACGCAGCCCAGGGCGGTGGAGACCATGAACTTGCTGGAGTTGCGCTCCCACCAATGGGCCACCCGAGGCAGCAGAGGCAGCACGGCGATGCTGACCAAGAGCAAGGCGAAGGGCCCCAGCGTGTAGGCCGGCGGGGAAGGCAGGGTGGGGATGGACGCGGACGGATCTGGGGTCATGGGCGTGTCGTGGATGTCTGGGCGGGCCTCAGCGCCGGTGGCAGCGCAGGGTAGCCCGTTGCTACGCTGCTGGCATGCAGCGTGCACCTCGGTGCAGGATCTCCACTCGGCAGCCATCCTGGGCTGCTGCGCTGGCTGTCGCGGCCGCAGCGGTGGCTGCACCACCGCCGCCGGCTGGCACGGGCTACGGCGTCTACGAACGCACGGTGGAGGACCTGCCAGATGTGCGCTGCGCGCTCATGGATGATGATGGCACGGTGTACGCGTCGCTGGGCAGTGGCGGCGTGGTGCGCGTGCGGCCCGACGGGCAGCGCTCCACGCTGGTGCCTTGGTGGCCTGCTGGCCAGGTGGGTGTGGCTGGCGCGATGTGCCGCGCGCCAGAGGGCGGCGGACTGCTGGTGGCAGATGAGGCGCGCGGCCAGATCCTGCTGGTGAGCCTGGAGGGTGACCGCCAGGTGCTGGCGGACCTTTCGCTCCTGGCTGTGCCGCCCCGCCCGGTGGGGCTGGCTGCCGATGCAGACCGCGTGCTGGTGGTGGATGGCAGCATGCCGCGCGTGCTGGTGCTGGACCGTGGCGGCACCACGGTGGCGCAATGGGTGGTGCCCACGCCAGACAAGGGGCTCACGCCGCAGCTGCGCGGCATCGCCATGACCCCGCAGCACGTCTTTGTGAGCGACGCTGCCAACTGCCGCATCGTGCGCCTGGACCCCAAGACTGGAGCTGTGACGCGCGCGTGGGGCGACCGCGGTGCGTTCCCCGGCCTGTTTGAGAATCCTTCCGGCCTGGCCTGGGACGGCCTTGGCCTCCTGGTGACCGACACGCTCAACCACCGCGTGGTGCGCTTTGACGCGGACGGCGCCATGCTGGACCAATGGGGCATGCACGCGGTGCGCCCGCGCGAGGGCCGCGGCAAGATCCACTATCCAGTCACGGCCACGCTTTCGCCCGATGGCACGCACGTGGTGGTTGCGGAGCCATTTGAGCGGCGCGTGCAGACGTTTACGGCCAACGCTTCCGCGGACGGCAGCGCGCCGCGCACCACGCCGCTGCCAGCCAACCAGGGCATCGCCAGCCACTTCAGCCGCGAGATTGCGCTGGATGGCCGCACGCTGCTGGTCTACGAGCCTGAGAGCGCCTCTGCGCTGGTGTTCGACATGCGCTCTGAGCCGCCCATCCACATCACCACGCTGGGTGGACCGGGCAAGTCGCCCGGCCTCTTTGGCCAGGTGACCACGCAGCTGGTGGATGAGAAGGCCAACCGCCTGTACCTGGTGGACCCAGAGCGCGATGTGATCGTGGTCTACGCCCTGAAGCGCGACGGCACAGCGCCGCACTTTGACCCCTTCATGGGCCAGGTGGTGGCCGAGGTGCCGCTGGCTCCCATCGCAGCGCTGGCCTCGCAGCGCACGGGTGGACCGCAGGAGACCTGGCCCATCGACATGCGCCGCACGCCCTCTGGCGGATTTGCGCTTCTGGACCAGATTGGATCGCGCGTCATTGAGCTGGACTCCAACCTGCAGCCGGTGAACGCGTGGAGCGTGCCCAAGGGGCACGGCAAGCTGGTGGCGCCGGTGCAGCTGGCCGTGGCGCCACAGGGTGAAGTGGTGGTGGCCGATGCTGCCGACCGCACCCTGAAGCGCTTTGCGCTGAGCGACGGCGCTCCGCGCGGAACGGTGCCGCTGCCAGAGGCCAAGCGCCTGGCTGGCATCGCCATGGTGCAGGACGCCAACGGAACGCGCTACGCCGTATCGGATGCGGGTGGCGACGCAGTCTTTGTGGTGGACCCCAGCAACGGTGCTGTGGTGGCGCGCGCCATGGGCCGCGGCGACAAGCCCGGCGAGTACTGGGAGCCCAGCGGCGTGGAGTACCAGCCAGCGGACGGACGCATCTACGTGGTGGATTACGGCAACCACCGCATCCAGAGCCTGCGCCCCGATGGCACCTGGGAGAGCAGCTTCGGCCTGGGCCGGCCTTTTGTGCGCCCGCGCACGCCGGATGCAGGCACTGGACCTGTGACGCCGGCTGGCGTGTCGCCCAGCGCTGAGGGCGCGGCGAACACGCTGGCGCAGTTCCCCAAGACAGAGCAGGGCAGCACTGGCTGGTCCAGCACCACCTCGCTGGATGGGAGGTACCGCGTGGAATGGCGCACGATGCCAGGCACCATCTCGTTGCGGGACCCCTTCCAGATGGAGGTGCGCGTGCTGGACAGCCGCACCGGGCAGCCCTCTGAGGCTGCGCTGGCGGTGGACGCTGCCATGCCGCAGCATGGGCATGGCATGAACGTGGTGCCCACGGTGGACCGCGTGGGGCCTGGTGCGTGGAAGGTGGGGCACATGCTCTTCCACATGCCTGGGTACTGGGAGATCTACTTTGACATACGCGACGCTGGCCGTCTGGAGCGCGCGCAGACACAGGTGACCATGGAATGAGTGGCACACGAGAAGCCATGCGTGAATTCAAGGGGCGGGTGACCGCGAGCGCGCCGCAGGACTCCAGCGCCACGTGCCGTGCGCTGCTGCGCGCGGTGGTGCTTGGGTGGATGCTGATGCTGCCTGCGTGCGGCCATTCTGCAGCGCTGGACCCCGTCGTGGCCAAGCGCATCGCGCGGAATCCGCCCCTGCCACCTGTGCCGCCCGATCCAACCAACCTGGTGGCGGACAAGCCAGCTGCCGCAGCGCTGGGGCACCGCATCTTCTTTGATCCGGGCTTCTCCGCCAGCGGCACGGTCAGCTGCGCCACCTGCCATGATCCGCGCCACGGGTTTGCGGACACCAAGACCATTGCAGTGGGCGAAGGCGCAGGCACGCGCAACTCGCTCAGCGTGCTGAATGCAGCGCATCACCGCTGGTTCACCTGGGATGGCCGTGCTGACACGCTGTGGGCGCAGGCGCTCCAGCCATTCGAGGCGCCCAACGAGATGCACTCCACGCGTGCTGCAGTGGTGGCGCGCGTGGAAAGCAACGATGAACTGCGGCGCCTGTACGTGCAGGTCTTTGGGCCGCTGCCAGACAAGGGTGCGCCAGACGCCGAGGTGGACCGGGCGTTCGCCAACATCGGAAAGGCCATCGCAGCATATGAGCGCAAGCTGGTCACGGGGCCATCCGCCTATGACACGTGGTGGACCCGCTACGCGCGCGGGGACGAGCACGCAGACGTGGAGCTCTCACCCGCGGCACGGCGCGGCCTGGACCTGTTCTTTGGCAAGGCGGATTGCTGGCAGTGCCACCATGGCGCCAACTTCACAGACGGCGAGTTCCACATGATCGGCGTCCCCCCGGCTGGCGGTGGCGCGCAGAAGGACCAGGGCCGGTATGCCGTGGTGGAGGGCGTGGCCAAGAGCCCGTTCAACGCGGGCGGTCCGTTCTCAGACGACCCCAAGGGGGCGCAGTCGCAGATCAGCACGCGGCTGGCCAAGAACAGCAGCATGTGGGGGCAGTTCCGGACGCCGTCGCTGCGGGCTGCGGTGGACACAGCGCCGTACATGCACCAGGGGCAGCTGCCCACGCTGGAAGCCGTGGTGCATTTCTACAACACCCTGGAAGGGGCCACCGCGCTGGACCACCACCGGGAGCTGGTCCTGCGCAAGCTGGATCTTTCGGCGCAGGAGGAGGCTGATCTGGTGGCCTTCCTGAAATCCCTGGCGGGTACGCCACCAGAAGCTCCGTGGAACGATGCCCCGGAGGACATGAGGCCGCAACCTTCCGGGCGTGCTGCGGTAAAGGGTGCGCCATGAGATGCCCATGCGTTGGATGTTGGTTGCTGGTGCCAGCGGCGGTGGCCTGTGCGGTGGGGGCAGCGGCCCTGCAACCACACGCGCCTGCTGCGCCGCCTGCAGCGCCGCCCGCGGCGTTCGAGCAGTCGGTCAAGGGTGCGGCCATCACGCTGAAGATGGTGCCCATCAGCGGGGCCGATGGCGTGCGGCCCTTCTATATGAGCACCACAGAGGTGCCGTGGGAACTGTATGACGTCTTTGTCTACCAGCTGGATGCAGAGAAAGGCGATGGATCACCCGAGGCGGATGCTGTGGCGCGGCCCACCAAGCCTTACATCAGCATGGACCGTGGCTTTGGCCATGCTGGCTGGCCTGCCATCAGCATGAGCGCCAAGAACGCGCAGACGTTCTGCGAGTGGCTGAGCAAGAAGACGGGCCGCACGTACCGGCTGCCCACGCAGGCAGAGTGGCTGCGCGCTGCAGCGGTGGCTGGCATTCCAGCGGCCGCCGTGCAGGACTACGCATGGGTGTCAGAGAACGCCACTGGCACCACGCACAAGATTGCCAGCAAGAAGGCAGACGCAGCAGGCCTGTACGACCTGTACGGCAACGCCGCAGAGTGGGTGACCGACCCTGCTGGCAAACCGCTGATCATCGGGGGCTCGTACCGCGACGCGGCTGCTGTCGTGGGCCCCACCAAGCGCGAGCCAGACAATCCAGATTGGAACGCCAGCGATCCGCAGTTCCCCAAGAGCGTCTGGTGGCTGGCAGACGGAGGGTTCATCGGCCTGCGCGTGGTGACAGAAGACGCTGCACCCGCGAAGGCCGCGCCACCCGCTGGCACGCCGCCCGCCTCCGTGCCACCCAGTGCTGCGCCGCCCGCTGGCAACGCACCAGCTACCAAGCCACCTGTTTCCAAGCCTGCTGACTCACCCAAGACTGGAGCCCCGAATGCCTGATGCTGCTGGACCGAACCTCACCCGTCGCACTGTGGTTGCTGCTGGCGTGGCGGCTGGCGCTGCTGCGCTGGTGGTGCCGCGCGCGTTTGCAGCGCAGGGCACCAAGGCGCAGATCAAGGTGGGGCTCATCGGCTGCGGCGGGCGCGGCACAGGCGCGGCTGCTCAGGCGCTCTCTGCGGGGGACGACGTGGTCATCTGGGCCCTGGGCGACATGTTCCAGGATCGCATTGACACCTGCATGAAGCAGCTGGAGGGGCACGCTGCCAAGGACCGCGCCAAGGTCCCGACTGAACGGCAGTTCACTGGCTTTGACAACTACAAGAAGGTCATCGACAGCGGCGTGGACGTGGTGCTGCTGTGCTCTGCGCCGCACTTCCGGCCCATCCATCTGGCGGCAGCAGCAGACGCTGGCAAGCAGATCTTCTGCGAGAAGCCGTTCTTTGTGGACGCGCCCGGGTACCGCAGCGTGCTGGAGAGCATCCAGAAGTGCAAGGACAAGAAGCTGAACTTTGTGAGCGGCTTCTGCTGGCGCTACAGCTCGCCCGAGCGCGCGTTCTTCAAGCAGGTGCTGCAGGATGGCACGCTGGGCGTGCCCATGGCCATGTACAGCTGCTACTACACCGGCCCGCTGGGCGTGAACAAGCGCAAGCCAGGCTGGAGCGACATGGAGTTCCAGCTGCGCAACTGGCAGCACTTCACGTGGCTGTCGGGCGACATCATCGTGGAGCAGGCGTGCCACAGCATTGACAAGATCAACTGGGTGATGCGCAACAAGCCGCCGGCCACAGCGGTGGGCGTGGGCGGCCGACAGACACGCGAGAACATCCCGGAGCGCGGCGATGTGTACGACCACTTCGCCATCGTCTATCAGTACGAGGATGGCAAGAAGGCGTTCCTGAACTGCCGCCAGCAGGCCGACTGCTACTTTGAGAACACAGACTGGCTGGCTGGCACCAAGGGCGAGGGCTTTGTGAATGGCTGGGGCCCCACGCAGTGGATCAAGGACCCAGAGGGCAAGGTGCTGTGGCAGTATCCGTCCGACGGCCCCAAGCCCAACATGTACCAGGTGGAGCACGACGAGCTCTTTGCCGCCATCCGCGCTGGCAAGGTGCTGAACGATGGTGACTGGGCCGCCACCAGCTGCATGCTGGCGGTGCTTGGACGCATGGCTGCGTACAGCGGCCAGCTGGTGAAGTGGGACGACGCCATCAAGAGCACCGAGTCATTGGCGCCAGCCAACTACGACCTGCAGACCGCGCCGGCTGTGGAAGTGAAGCAGCCCGGCAAGTACAAGGTGAAGTGAGCCGGGCACAGCGCCCGCAGAACATCAGGAGAAGCGCACCATGACCACGCGCAAGCCACAGAGCCAGGACTCCACGCCTCAGGCCACCGATACTGGCCGCCGCCGGTTTCTTGGAGCGGGTGGCGCTGCCATGGCTGCGGCCGTGGCGGTGCCCACCATCCTGACAGCAGCTCGTGCGCTGCCGCAGAGCGCGCCGCCAGCCAGCCCAGATCAGAGCCGGGGCAAGCCCATCCGCATCGGTGTGATCGGGTGCGGCGGGCGCGGCACAGGCGCTGCCATGGATGCGCTGCACGCCAGCCCAGACTGCACCATCGTGGCCGTGGGTGATGTGTTCCCCGATCGTGTGCAAGGTGCGGCTGCAGCGCTGAAGGAGCAGTACAAGGAGCGCGGCACCGTGCCTGCTGGGCGGCAGTTTGCTGGCTTTGACAGCTGCGACCGCGTGATGGCCACCGACTGCGACCTGGTCATCCTGGCCACGCCGCCGGGGTTCCGGCCACAGCAGTTTGCCAAGGCCATTGCTGCGGGCAAGCATGTGTTCTTTGAGAAGCCTGTGGCGGTGGATCCCACGGGCGTGCGCACGGTGCTGGAGGCGGCTGATTTGGCTGGCAAGAAGAAGCTGTGCGTGGTCACTGGCACCCAGCGGCGCCACCAGCGCTGCTACCAGGAGGCCATGGCCAAGGTGCGCGACGGTGCCATCGGCAAGCCTGTGGCGGCACGCTGCTACTGGAACCAGGGCGGCCTGTGGCACAAGGATCCAGATCCATCGCTGAGCGAGATCGAGAATCAGATCCGCAACTGGCTGTACTACACGTGGCTTTCGGGCGACCACATTGTGGAGCAGCACGTGCACAACCTGGACGTGGTGAACTGGGCCATGGATGCGCATCCAGTGAAGGCCATTGCGGTGGGCGGCCGGCAGGCGCGCACGCAGCCTGCGTTCGGCACCATCAACGATCACTTTGCCGTGGACCTGGAGTACCCAGGCGACCGCTTTGCAGCCAGCATGTGCCGCCAGCAGGACGGCACTGACGGCCGCGTGGACGAGATCATCTATGGCACCGAGGGCGTGCTGTACACGCGCCCTGGCTACGCAGAGATCCGCGGCGCGCACCCGTGGAAGTTCACGGGCAAGGACAACAATCCTTACGTCACCGAGCATGTGGACTTGCAGGAATCCGTCCGCGGCAACGCTGCGTATGTGAACGAGGGTGCCCGCATTGCGGAGAGCACCATGACAGCCATCCTTGGGCGGATGGCGGCGTACACCGGCAAGGACCTTGAATGGCAGGCAGCGCTCGCAAGCGACATGAACCTGGTGCCGGCCATCCCCAAGGCAGGACCCGCGCCCGCCAGCACGGTGGCCATCCCCGGAAGGGCGTGATGTGAGCGGGGGCGTATGGCGCGACCTGAACATGGCTGCCCTTGAGTGGGCGCCCTGGCTGCGCTTTGGGTTGTGGTTGGTGCTCTTGACTGCCAGCGGCGCGATGCTGCTGTGGTTCTGGCGGCGATGGCGCACGCATCAGCGCGGTGTGGTCACCGCCGTTCCATTGGCTCTGGCGCTGCTGCTGGCGGTCGGAGGCATGGTGTGCGGCGGCGCGTTCGCGGGTGACCAGCTGAGGTATGGCAGCAGCCAGTCATGGGGTGGCCAGACGGGATATCCACGCTTCGAGGCCAGCCACGCATTGCAGATCTACCAAGATGATGTGGCTTCGCGGATGCCAGGTGTGGCAGCGCATCGCATGGCGCGTACAGAGGAAGAGCTCGGGCGGATCACGCCAACCATCTATCCGCTGAAGGAAAGCGGAGCGGGCGCGGGCTTTCTGGTGACGTTCGCACGTTCTGGGAGACTTCGCCTTTACGCAGAGCCAATGCGCGCGCTGTGCGTTCTGTTGAAGATAGATGGCGTACCTGTTCGGAACGCGAATGGCACTTTGCTGGCCGCTGACCTCTCCAAGCTGGAGCCCATTGGTGCTGTGGGCTGGAGCGAGACGGCCATGAAGGCGAACATGGGAAGTCCGGTCCGTGTGCGCGCGCTTCCAGCGCCATTGCGCCCAGATCGCCACGTGCGGCTGGAATGGGCGCTGGTGATTCTTGGGGGTGACGACCAGTCCTACCTGCTGGAGCGTTTCGCGGATGACGTGGTGGTGAGCCAGGCGGAGGTGGTCTTGCCGTGATGTGGGCGAGTGAGTTCTTGCTCTGGATGGCAGGAGAGGCCTCAGGCAGATCCGTCTGGCCGCGCGTGCTGCTTTCTATTGGCGTGATTGTGGCCGCCTTCTGGTGCGCGAGCGCCATTCGATCCCGAGTGCAAGGTGGGCAGCTTCGCTGCAGGAGATGCGCCTACCCATGCACCCCCGAAAGGCCGGCAGATCAGCAGTTGCCAGTGCGCTGTGCAGAGTGTGGCGCCGATCTCACGCGGCGTGGTGCTGCTGTCAGGGGCGCGTATGGAACGCGATGGGGGCGCCTTGTGTGGGCTGGCGGATTGACTTGCCTGATAGGCATGGCTTGGTGGGCTGGGCGTGCTGGACTCGTGTCTGATTGGCTTCGGGCGTGTGCCACGGAATGCTGCACCTTCGAAGAGGCTGCTCGAATTGCTCTGGAGGATGATGGCGAACGTGGCGACGCTGCCAGGGCCGTGATGTCCAAAAAGGTGGCCGACTCCGGCGGCGTCCTTACGCGAAGTCAGCTGGACTGCTTGGAGAGGATTCTCTCCGAGACGGATTGGTGGGGCAATGGAACAGTGCCACAGAAGCGATTTGTGCAGCTGGCAGGTGGGCTCGAGTACCGGTGGTTTCAGTATGTGGGAAGATTCAGCGGGGGCTCCAAGTCTCAGAGGATCGATGTTCTCAGCGAGCTGTGCGCGAATAGTCCGGTGGTCGAAGAGCATGCGAGCGACGAGATGATCCGATCCTGGGGCGCGCTCTTTCAGGATGTTTGGGCCAGGCTGGCCATTGACAGCGCAACAGGCCGTGGCACGCTGACTGTGCGCATGACCTGTCCGCCGTGGTTTGATGTTCCATGCGGGATTGTGGGCGCTTACACCGTTCGCTTGGTCTCTGGTGGCACGGCAATTTTTGACGCGCAGATTGTGCTGCTGCCTCGGCATGTTGTCCGTGGGAGCACTTGGATGGACGGAAAGAACATGGAAAACGAGCGGGCTCCGATGAACGATGGCCCACCGCCCAAGGAGACTCCCGCGGGCGTTGAACTGTCATGGACTGTCGAAACGGGGCTGTTGGCATTCGCGTCAGCGGACCTTCGCTGCGAGTTTCACCCGTTGGAGCTGCCCTTTGTGATCGGGGATGCAGCGCTCGCCTCGTGGAGAGAGTTGGACAGGTTGCCGACTCCGTTTCAGGCCGACGCCAACAGTCACGTCATCGAGCACGTATCCGTGGTGGTAGACGGCCTCCCGCTCAAGGCGTGGCTGGAGCTGCAGGCGGCGGAGTGAACTCTGTGTCGGTGGGCATGAGCAGGATGGAGTGGCGGATGCCCCACAGGCCGATCTTGGCGCCGTCGTCAAAGTCGCGCATGGGGGCGTCGTCAATGCCGTAGCCGCCGTGCGCCACGAAGAGGGTGTTCACCTTCCAGTCGCGGTGGTCGCCCGGATCCCAGCGGAAGCCGTAGAACGCTCCTTGCGCGCCGTCTGCAAAGCCAAGAGCCACGCGGCTGCGGGTCCATTCGTCGTACAGCTGGCTGGTCAGCCAGCCGTCATCCAGCGCGGTGTTGCCCACGCGCTGCGTGCGCCAGCCAGTCCAGGTGCCGTTGCCGTCGGTCCATCCGGTGTGAAAGATGGTCAGCTGCGGCGTGCCGCCATGCGCTGGGTACACCGCCACCGGGCGGCTGGTGCAGTGGCAGGGGCGGCCGCCATGCGTCCACTGGGGCGGGGTCTCGGTGACAGTGTCGCCCTCCACTTTCAGCTGCGCCACCTGCATGGTGAAGGGGCCGTGCTTGGGGTGCGTGGCGCTGCCCACCACAGTGATGGTCTGGTCTCCAGGGTTCACAGCCAGGCCTGGCGGCACCGCAGACGTCAGCTGCAGCGGCATGGCGGGGCTGAGCGTGGGCGCGGGCGTGGGCGCGGGCGTGGGCGGGGGCGCGGCACCAGGCGTCAGCCAGCGCGCCTCCAGCGCTCCGCTGTCATGCCGCACCAGCAACAGCACGCGGCTGCCCAGGCAGATGCCAGAGACATCCGTGGCGCCCAGTTCTGGCAGCGGCACCAGCGGGCCAACCACCACCGCAGGCTCGCCGTCCTTGCCAGCGCGCACCGTGGCAGCAGCCCAGGCGTCAAACCGGCGCACCAGCAGCGTGCCAGCATCTGGTCCGCCAATCAGCACCGGGTCAAAGCGGGTGGACGATGAAGGCACCTCCACCTCGGGCGTCCACAGTTCGTTGCCAGTGTGCGCTTTCAGCGTCACTGCGTTCTGCTTGTGCGTGGCAGCGGCCAGGTAGCACGTGTCGCCGATGTACGCCAGGCTGGGCGCAGACCCAATCAGCGTGTGCGTCTTGCGCTCGCCCGCCTGCGTACTGCCGCCATAGTTGATGTCAGCCACCACAGGTTCTGTGTCGAACTGGCCGTTGTGGTTCCAGTCAATCAGGGTGGTGCCGTCGCCGTTGTCCTTCAGCGTGAAGCGGAAGGGGTGGTTGGCCAGGAACTTCACGCGCTCGTAGGCAAAGGGCAGCTTCTCTGTCAGATGGTGCTCGTCCAGCACCTGGCTGCGGAACTCGCCGCTGCTGAAGTGGGGCTTGGAGCCGTCGCCATCAAAGCTGTAGCTGTACGCATAGTTCATGAGCGACGGGTACAGCGGGCACCAGCCTGGCGCAGAGTCTCCAGTGTGGCTGAGGCCCAGCTGGTGCCCCAGCTCATGCGCAAACACAGCCCATCCGCACCCGCAGCCGCCCATGTCGCCAGTCTCGCTGGACTGTCCGCCGCCACCCGGCGTGACCTGCATCCAGTGCATCAGGCCACGCTCTGCGCGCGGGAAGTGCTTGGCACCCACGTCCCACCACGCCATGCGCTGGTCCGCCACGGGCACAGGCTGTGGCGCGCTGCGCACGTGCAGCCACACGCCCGTGGTGCCATCTGGATTGCTGCAGTGCAGGCCTCGATACACCGCCTGCAGCTGCGGGATCTGCTTCTCAAAGTCCGCGCACTTCACCTGCTCAAAGAAGGATGCATTCACGATGACATCCTTCCGCCGCGGGTCCAGCTGCTGGTCCCTGGCTGGTGGCACAGCGTTGGCGTCAAAGGGCGGGATGGACGGACCCAGCGCTGGCACCCGGTCTGCTGGCAGGCCGTGCACCTCCCAGCCGTCCAGCAGGCCGTCGCCATCGGTGTCGCGGTCGCGAGGGTCGGTGCCAAGCGCTGCTTCTTCTGCGTCGGTCAGGCCATCTGCATCCTGGTCCTGCGGCGTGGGTGTTCCAACCACGGCGTTGCGCACCAGCATGTGCGGATGCGGCAGCGTGCACTGGAAGACCTCCCACGCCAGCACGCCGCCTTCTGGGGCGAACCCGCTGCTGAACAGCCGCTTGCGGACCGCGCCAGGCTCGTAGGGCGGTGGAGCCAGGAGCGGCTGCTGGGTGCGCAGGTCCACAGTGGGGTTGCTTGGTCCGGCCACCGTGCGCTCGCCTGCCTTGCCGCCAGGCCCCAGCGGGATGACCACCGTGCGATCCTTCTCCCAGATGGTCACGCTGGCGCCCTGGGGCGTGCGCGCCACATGCAGCACGGTGGCCGCTGGGCTCACGTCGCCTGCCAGCACGCGCCACGTGCCAGACTTCCAGCCATGCACCGAGGGCGCCCAGCACAGATCGCGGTTGCCGTTGATGGTCAGGAGGTCCACCCAGCCGTCGCCGTCCACGTCGCCGGCTGCAAAGAGCTGGCAGTCCAGGCCGGTGGTCTGCCAGTCTGAAGCTGGCTGGCCAGCAGGATCCTCTTCTGCAAACCAGCGCGCCTGCACGCTGGGGTACTTGGCCAGGAGCGCCTGGCCCTTCTCTGGGCCCAGCACGCTGAGTGCCGTGGCCAGCGCGTCTGCGTCCACGGGATCTGGCGCAGTGCACACCACCGCGCGGCGCGTGTTGATGCCCCAGCCAGTCCGCGGGTCCAGAATGTGGCTGTACCGCACGCGGCCAGAGGCGCCGTTCACATCCAAGTGCTGGAACGTGGCGCCGCTCACCGTGAGCGCGGAGTTCCGGAGCACAAACGTGGCTGGCTTGCCAGGGCCGTCTGCCTCTGGCACCTGCACGTGCCAGCCATCGGTGCCGGGTGGAGCGTCGCTGGCAAAGACGTCGCCGCTCAGGTCAATCATGGCGCTGGTGATGCCCGCTGCACGCAGCGCATCCAGCGCGGCCTTGCCACCGTACCCCTGGCCAATCCCGCCAAAGTCCAAGCATAGCCCGTCTATGTCTGCCACGAACTCTGGCGGATTGGCGGTGAACTGCACGTGCTGCATGCCCACGCGCTTGAGGGCTGCCGCGATGTCTGCTTCCGCTGGCACCGTGCCAGCCTTGCGGGCCGCACGCCACACCTGCACCAGCGGCAGCACCGTGGGGTCGAACGCGCCGCCGCTGTCACGCCAGTACTGCTGCGAGCGCTGGATGACCGCTGCCAGGTCTGGGCCCACTGGTGCGCGCTGACCAGCCTTCTGCGGCAGACTGCGCACCTGGCTGGTCTGCTGCCAGTCGCTTATGGCCTCCTCTACTTCAGCCAGGCGCTGAAACGCAGCCTGCGCAGCGCGGTCTGCAGTGGGCTCGTCTGGTGCAGACAGGACCAGCTTGGCTGGCGCGCCCATGACCACGCGCTGGTACGTGAAGCGCTGCTGGTCTGCGGGCGCAGCCAACGCCAGCGGCGCCACCAGCGCCGCGCCAGCCCACGCAGCCCAGCGCCAGCGCAGCGTCACGGGAAGATCACCTCCAGCACCGACACATCGTCGTCAAAGTCATCCTGCCCGTGCACCGAGCGGCCCACTGCCAGGAGGCGCTCCACCACGTTGCCGCCTTGCCGGGCTTCTGCCTCGCAACGCGCCAGGAACTCCTCCAGCGACCACATGTCGCCGCTGGGCTGCAGCAGCTCGTGGATGCCGTCGCTGTAGATGTACAGCTTGGAGCCAGATTCCAGCGGAGACTCTGCGGTTCCAAAGGGCACGTCTGGCACTGCGCCAATCATGGGGCCGCTCTCGTCACCAGCGCCCAGGTGGCGCGCAGTGCCGGTGGGCGGGACCAGGAGCGCTGGCGGATGGCCGCCGCTGCTGTAGCGCAGCGTGCGCTTGTCCATGTCCGCCACGCCGTACCAGATGGTGAAGAACATGCCGTTGTGCCGGCTCATGGGGAAGAGCTTGTTGAGCGAAACCAGCACGGCGCCGGGGTCGCCAGGGTCCACGTCACCCAGCGCGCCAGTGGTCAGCGCGTTGATCACGCTGACGCTGAGCAGCGCTGGGCCCACGCCATGCCCGCACACGTCCAGCAGGTAGATGGCTAGGCGCCGGTTGTCCAGCCAGTGGTAGCCAAACGAATCTCCACCCAGGCTTGCAGAGGGCACGAACGCCCACTGCGTGCGCACCTCGCCCTCCATGGGCTCCGGGATCAGGCTCTGCACGTAGCGCGCAGCGCTGTTCAGTTCGGCACGCAGGGCTTCAAAGGCCGCGTCGCGCTCCTTCTGCGCACGGTGGGCCTGCGAGTGGTACTTGATGCGCGCCACCAGCTCCACAGGATCTGGCAGCTTGACCAGGTAGTCGTTGGCGCCGCGGGCGAACGCCTCGGCCTTGGTGGTGGCCTCCTCACGCGCGCTCAGCACGATGAGCGGCGTGCGCGCCAGGTCTGCCTCCTTGCGGTAGGCGGCCACCACGTCCAGACCGTCTGCGTCGGGCATGACCAGGTCCTGCAGGATGACGTCTGGCTTGAGCTCCAGCGCCTTGGCCACCGCCTGCGAGCCCTGCGTGCAGGCGATGAGCTCGTACCGCGGATGCGGCGCCAGCATGCGGCGCACAGCCTCGCCAATGATGGGCTGGTCGTCCACCAGGAAGATGCGCGTGATGGGCTCGGTTGGGACAGGGTTCACGTGGTTCCTCCGGCGTGCGGCGCACGCTTGTCTGCAATGGCGTTGGCAGCCGCATGGCCGATGCAGCCCAAGGGCAGCACGCGCTCCGCGGCGCCCAGCTCGCGGGCTGCGCCTGGCATGCCCCACACCACGCTGGTGGCTTCGTCCTGCGCGATGGTGGTCCAGCCGCGGCTGCGCAGCTCCAGCAGCCCGCGCGCGCCGTCGCGGCCCATGCCGGTCAGGAGCACGGCCACGCCAGGCTGCACTGGGGCTGCAGCAGCGCTCTGGAAGAGCACGTCCACCGAGGGGCGGTGGATCAGCTCGCGGGGCTCGTCTGTGTAGCAGAGCATTCCCTTGCCCACCACCACCAGATGCTTGGCCTCGCCCGCCACCAGGACAGCGCCGGGTTCTGGCACCTCGCCGCTGCGGGCCAGGCGCACTGGGCGCTTGATCTGCGTCTGGAGCCACGTGGCCAGGCCACGCAGGAAGACCGGCTCCATGTGCTGCACGATGAGCACCGCAAACGGCGGCGCGGCCGGCATGGCCATCAGCACGGCTGCCAGCGCCTGCGGGCCACCGGTGCTGGCGCCGATCAGGACCAGCGGCGGCGCTGCATGGCGGTGGGCCTCTGGGCAGGGCTTGTCTGCGCAGGGATCGCGGAAGGCAGGAGCAGCGCTGCCGGGTGCTGCACCGGCAGACGGGTGCGAAGGCGTGCCTCCCGGCCGGGCCACCTTGCTGCCAGGCAGCGTGGGTGGATGCAGGCGCTCGCCGCCAGCTCGCATGCGGCGGACAGCCTCGATCTTCTGCAGGAGCGGCGCAGCGCCGCCCGGAACAGACAGGTGCGGCGTGTCCACAGCGTCCAGCGCACCAGCGCCCAGCGCTTCATACACGCGGGACGCATTGCCTTCCACCGTGGCGGTCACCACCACGATGGCGCAGGGGCACTGCCGCATGATCTCGCGGGTGGCCTCCACGCCATCCACGCCGGGCATGATGAGATCCATCAGGATCAGGTCTGGCCTGTCCGACTTTGCCTTGGAGATGGCCTCTGCACCATCGGCGGCCGTCCACGCCACGGTCACGTCGTGTGTGCTCTGCAGGGCGCGGCGCAGGGCCTCGCGGGCCATGGCCAGGTCGTTCACGATGGCGACGCGCATGCTCATGGTGTGCCGATGAGCTCCGTGATGGTGGCGATGAAGCTCTGATCCTGGAAGCTCCCCTTGGTGAGGTACGAATTGGCGCCAGCCTCCATGCCTGCGCGGCGGTCCTCTTCGCGGTCCTTGTAGCTGACCACCGCGATGGGCAGGTGCGCAAAGCGCGGTTCCGCGCGCACCAGGCGCACCAGCTCGATGCCATTCATGCGCGGCATGTCAATGTCGGTCACCAGCAGGTCGAACGCGCCAGCGCGCAGCTGGTTCCACGCGTCCATGCCATCCACGGCCACGGTCACGTCGTAGCCCAGGCGGGTGAGCAGCTGGCGCTCCACTTCGCGGACGGTGATGGAGTCGTCGGCCACCAGGATGCGCTTGGCGCGGGCTGCGGCCGCCAGCGCGGCGCGCGCGCCCATGCCGGTGACCGTGCCGTCCTCCAAGCCCTTGCGCAGCGAGTGCTGCAGGTCCTCGATGTCCACGATGAGCGCTGGCCGGCCATCGTCCAGGATGCTGGCTGCTGCGATGTGCGGCACCTTGCCAAGGCGCGGGTCCAGCGTGCGCACCACCAGGTCCTCCTCGCCAAGGAAGCGGCACACCGCCAGGCCCACGCGGCGGTCGTCCTCGCCCAGGATGATGATGCTGGCCATGCCTTCGCGCCGCGATGGGCCAAAGCCAAGGAGGTCCGAAGCGTCCAGCAGCCCGATGGCCGCGCCATCCACATCGCACTGTAGGCGGCCCTGCACGGAGCGCAGCTCCTCGTGCGGCAGGCGCAGCACGCGATCAATGCGCGCCAGCGGGAAGGCGTAGGCCTCGCCAGCGATCTCCACCAGCGCAGCGCGCATCACCGAGAGCGTGACTGGCAGCATGAGCGTGAAGGTGGTGCCATGCCCGATGCGGCTGTCCACGCGGGCGTTGCCACCAATGCTCACCACCGTCTGGTGCACCACGTCCAGGCCCACGCCGCGGCCAGAGATCTCGGTGACCTTGGCAGCAGTGGAGAAGCCGGGCAGGAAGAGGAACTCGTACAGCTCGCGCTCGCTCAGGCGGGCTGCAAGGTCCGCTGGCTGCAGGCCGCGCTCCACCACCTTGCGGCGAATGGCCTCCGGGTCAATGCCTCGGCCGTCATCTGTCACGCGCACCTGGAGCTGGCCAGCATGGTGGCGCACCTCGATGGCCAGCCGCGCCTCCGCGGGCTTGCCGCGCGCGGTGCGGTCCTTGGGCAGCTCGATGCCGTGGTCCAGTGCGTTGCGCACCAGGTGGTTCAGCGGCGCTTCCAGGCGGGCCAGGATGTCGCGGTCCACTGGCACGTCCTGGCCAGAGATGTCCAGGCGCACTTCCTTGCCAAGCTGGCGCGACACATCGCGCACCATGCGCGGGAATCCAGACACGCCCTCTGCAAACGGCCGCATGCGGCTGCCCACCACCTGGTGGTAGAGCGCGTTGGAGACCTCCTCGGTGCGGCGGAAGAAGGTGTCCAGGTCCTGCAGCCGCTCGGTCAGCGTGCGCTCCACGCTGGCCACTGCGTCGAACGCGGAGGCCGTCCGGGCAGCATCGCGGCGGCGCACAGCGGCTTCCAGGGTCTCGCGGGCGCGGGCCAGTTCGTTGCGCACGCTGGCCAGCGATCGGCGGATGACAGGCGAGCGGCGGCCTTGCACCACCGATTCGCCAGCCAGCTGCATCATGCGGTCCAGGTTGTCTGCGTTCACGCGCACGCTGCGGGCTTCGCGCTGCTCTGGGTCTGGCGTGGGGACTGGCGAGGGGCGCTGCACCACGGCATCCACGGGCCGATGCTCTGGCTGCGTGGCGCGGAGGGCTGGTGGGGTGGGCGGGGCCGGCGAAGCTGGCGGGGCTGACGGAGCCGGCGCAGTCGGTGGGGGCGTGGCTGGAGGGGCTGGCGCAGCCGGCGGGGGCGGCGGCTCGGGCGCTGGCGGCGCGGGTGGCACCGCAGGCGCAGGTTGCACGTCTGGCGCTGGGGGAGGTGCAGCTGACCCACCTGCTGGGGGCGGCGCGTTCAGCGCAGTGGTGATGGCGTTGATTTCCCCAGCGTGCTGCCGGCTCCACTCTGCGATCTGCGCCTCTGGCTGCGCTGCCAGGCGCGTGAGCAGGTCGGTGGCCTCCAGCAGCTGGTCAATGCGGCCGCGGGTGATCGTCTCCTGGCCCTTCTGCACGTGGACCAGCACGTCCTCCATGGCGTGCGCCACGGTGACCGCAGCGTCAATGCCCACGATGCGTGCAGCGCCCTTCATGGAGTGGGCAGCGCGCATCAGCGGCGTCACCACGCTCACATCGCCCGGGCTGGACTCCAGCTTCAGGAGGCCGTCGTTCAGCGCCGCGCAGTGCGTCTCCGCCTCTGCCTTGAACAGCTCGTGCATGGAGAAGCCGCCCAGGTCGCTCATGACGCAGCCCCCCTGAACAGGCTTCCAAGGCGCTGGGCATCCAGCACCGACGTGCGGCCTTCTGCGGTCTCTGCCAGGTGCGTCACGCAGCCGCCGCGCGCCTGCGTGACCGTGAGCGGCGCAGTGGCCAGGGCCGCCTCTGGCACTTCCAGCACGCCCACGATGCCGTCCACCAGGAAGCTCCAGCGATCGCGCACGCCGCCTATGACCACCAGCACGCGGCCGCCATCCTCTGGCGCTGGCGGCAGGCCCAGCGCGTGCTCCAGGCTGGCGCACAGCATGACCTCACCGTCATGCGCGCAGATGCCCCGGAAGACTGGGCTGGTGCGATGCGGCACGCGGTGGATGGGCGCTGCCGGCACCACCCGCGCCACAGACACAGACTCCACCGCCAGGAGCTCGCCGCCGCAGCGGAACACCAGCAGGCTGCGGCGGCTGCCCACGGTCAGCTCCAGCGGCGCTGCCATGTCGCGCGTAGCGGCGTCCAGCTCTGCGTCGTTGAGCGGCCGAGCCATGATCTCGTCCAGGCCGCTGGTGCGGGTGGCCAGCGTGCTGCTGGCGTGCGCGCTGCCCCGTGCTGGGCTGCCCGGTGCTGGACTGTCCGGCGCTGGCAAGGCAGTGCTCATGCGCCACCTCCGCTGGTGGTGCTGCTGCGGGCAGCGCGGGTGCGGTAGCGCTGCGCCATGTCGTGGTCGCCGCGGCGTTCTGCCAGCGCTGCCAGATGGAGCAAGGACTCCACGTGGCCGGGGTCCAGATAGACCACCTTGCGCAAGCACTCTTCTGCTTGCGTGGTGTTGCCAAGCGCTGCGTGCGCGCTGCCCAGAAGGAGCAGCACTTCGGTGGTGCGGTCTCCGCCAGCAATGCAGCGTTCCGCCAGCTGCACGGCTTCGTGCAGGCGGCCAGCGTCTGCTGCGGCACGCACAGCGTGCACTGTGGGAGCAAGAGCAGCCTGCGCGGGTGGCTGGGGCGCAACCTTGGGAGCAGGGGCAGGTGCCAGTGCGTGGCTCCTGCGCGGCGGCCGGCTGCGCGCCGCGCCCTTGCCGCGGCGGTGCACTGCTGGTTCTTCTGCCGCCACCGCGCACCGCTGGAAGGCAAAGGACGCTCTCGGCTCCAACGGCTGCAGCACGTTGTCCAGTCCAAAGACGCTGGGTGGCTCTGCATGCCCCAGGAACAGCAGTCCATCGGGCGCCAGGAGCTCCAGCAGGCGCTGGCCAAGCTGCGCGCGGATGGCTGGCTTCAGGTAGATGGCCAGGTTGCGGCAGAAGATGGCGTCGAACCCGTGCGCTGGAAGGTCCGTCAGCGCTGCGGGGGCGGCGCCCAGGCGCCACTCCACTGTCCGCTGCAGCGAAGCTGCTGGCGTGGTCTCGTCATCCACGGTGGAGAAGTAGGGCAGCGCCCAGGCAGGCAGCGGATCGCGCACGCTCAGGCGGCCCATGACAGCTTCGCGCGCGCGGTTCAGCGCGTCCTGGCTGGAATCCACGGCAATCACCTTCACCTGATCCGCCGCCACGCCAGCAGCACGCGCGGTGGCTGCCATGGAGAACGCCTCGGCGCCAGTGGCGCAGGGCACGCTCAAAAGGGTGGCCTGCGGCTGACAGCGATCGCGCAGGTGCGTGCGGAGCACCTCATACGACGCTGGATAGCGGAACAGCCACGTCTCTGGCACGGCCACGCGGTCGCGCAGGCGGTCCATCTCTGCAGGATCTGCCAGCGCATGCTGGGCATACGCGGTGGCGGTGGGAAGGCGAAGCGCCTTGCGACGCTCCTCCACCAGCGGGGCGAGCGCCTCCGGGGTGACCAGCGCAGGCGCAAGGTGCGCCTGGTCCACCAGGTAGGAAGAGAGCCGGTCCAGCGAATTCATGCCAGCGCGCCTCCCTGCCGGGGTGCGGTCAGCTGCGGATGCTGGGTGGCCAGCGAGGCGGGGTCAAAGAGCTGCGCTGCGGCGCCTTCGTGGTGCACCACGGCGCCCAGCCAGGGCAGGGCGCCGCTGCCACCCCAGGCTCCGTCCAGGTCCAGCTCCACCGGATCCAGCAGGCGGTCCACCGCCAGGCCAAAGCGGGCGCGCACCTGGCCGGGCACTTCGCCAGTGTCCACCAGCAGCACGCGCGCACCCAGCGTGGGCTTCACATGGTTGCCAGACAGAAGCTGCGCTGCGTCAATCAGCGGCACCAGCTCGCCGTGGACGTCAATGACGCCTGCCAGCCACGGCGGCGCGCCAGCCACTGGCCGCGCACGCACCAGGGGGTGCACCGCCTGGATGCAGCTGGCATCCAGGGCGTAGCGGGCATCAGCGGCCACAAAGACAAACGCGTGCATGCCGCTCCTTCAGGTGCGCAGGTGGAACGCTGCGATGGAGGTCTTGAGCGTGCCGATGGCCTTCTGCAGATCCTCTGCCGCGCGGCCGAACTCGCGCACCGCCTCTGCGGTGGCCTTGGCGTTGCCGCTCAGCGTGGCCATGGCGTCGGAGATCTGCGCAGCGCCAGCAGCCTGGCTCTGCATGCCTTCGCGAACGGTGCCAAAGCTGCGGGTGCCTTCGTCCACGCGCTCGATGATCTCCTGCATGCTGCGACCGATGCCGCGCACGTCGCTCACGTTGCGCCGCACCTGGTCGCTGAAGCGGTCCATCTCCATCACGCCGCTGGACACTGCGCCCTGCATCTCTTTCACCATGCGCTCGATGTCCAGCGTGGCCTGACCAGTCTGGTCTGCCAGACGCCGGATCTCGCGCGCCACCACCAGGAAGCCGCGGCCGTATTCGCCGGCCTTCTCTGCCTCGATGGCCGCGTTCACGCTCAGCAAGTTGGTCTGCTCCGCCACCTTGGTGATGGTGGTCACCACGCTGGTGATGTTGACCGCCTTCTCGTTGATGGCAGCCAGGCGCTCCGCCACGCCGCCGGTGGCATGGTCCAGCGCCTGCATGGCGCCTTCCATGCCCTCCAGCTGCGTGCGGCCCTCCTGGGCAAGGCTGGCGGTGGCGCTGGCGGACTCGCTCACGTGCACCATCTCGCGGGCCAGCTCCTGGCCAGTGGCGTTGATCTGCCGCACCGCGGCGGCGATCTGCGCGCTGCTGGCGCCAAAGCTGGCAGCCACCTCCTCCTGCTGGCGCGCCGTGGCGCCCAGCTCCGTGGCGGTGCTGGTGAGCTGCACGCTGGCAGTGCTCACCTGTCCAACCAAGGTGTTCAGGTCTGTGGTCATGCTGTCCAGCGCGCGCAGCAGGTCGCCCGTCTCGTCTGGGCACTCCACACCGCAGGCCTGCCTGGTCAGGTCGCCCGAGGCCACCTCCTGCGCAGCCTGCGCGGCCATCTCCACGCGCCGCACGATCTGCCGCGCTGGGAACCACAGGATGGTCACCATGACCACGGCGCCCAGGATGACCACGCCCAGCGTGAACGCGTTGTCCGTAATCAACGCGCTTGTCAGCTGCGACTTGGGCACGGCCATGATCACCAGGCGCTTGCCTGTGCTGACGTGGGAGACCGCAAAGTAGTCGGTGTCGGCCGTGCCGGGGTTCTCCGCCTCGATGGTGAAGTTGCTGCGGGGATCGTCAATCAGCGAGGCAAAGAGCTTGCCATATGGAGTGTTCTTGATCTCCTGGCCGCCCAGTTCGTCCAGGTCCGTTGATTTGGAATAGTCTGCGCCGCTGCCGTCGGTGGCCACCACGATCCGGCCACCAGCGCTCAGCACAAAGATGTCCACCTTGAACGCCGCGGCGCGGGCCAGCGACTCCTTGCGGGTGGCGGCCAACGAGCGGTCCACTCCTGCAAAGCCCAGGAGCTTCCCATCGCGGACGATGGGCGCCACGTGCTCTACATACATGGAGCCATCCTTGCTGTATGGCTCGGACACCTGCGCCTCGATTCGGTGCGTGTCCTCCCAGATGCGCCGCACCTTCGCCACGTGGTCGCTCACCAGCTTGCTGTCGGCTGCCCGCACAGCGATGTCTGTCGGGCTAGCTCCGCTGCGCACCACCATGACGCCGGGCGGGGTCTGCTCTGACGCAGGCCCGGCCGGAATCACCCAGGCGGCCTGCAGCATCGGCTCGCGCTCCAGCAGGTGGCGCATGTATTCAATGGTCCGATCGCGCCGCTCCCAGTATCCGGCCTCCTGCGCCACGGCCAGCTCGCGCGCGGCATCAGACGAGTGCTGGTTGACCCCGTCGTACCACAGCGCCAGCGTCTCGCTCTGCTTGGCCAGGCCGTCGCGCAGCACGTCCAGCTGCATCCAGTACTTGCGGGTTCCGTTGACAGCCGCGATGGTCAGGATGACCATCACCGCCGGCACGATGCCAGTGAGCACCAGCCTCCCCATGAGCCCTTGCCAGAATCTGCGCCGCGGTCGAGTGCCTTCCATAGGCAAAGGATACGGCGGCACATGGCCGCAGGGGCGGCTGCGCTAGCCCTGATGGGCCTCGTGGACCGCCCGCAGGTCATCCAGGCGGGCAAAGAAGATCTCCACCAGTTCTGGGTCAAAGTGGCGGCCAGACTCCACGCGGATGTAGTCCAGCACATCGGTCTGCGGCCATGCCTCCTTGTAGCTGCGCCGAGAACTGAGGGCGTCGAACACATCGGCCAGACCCACGATGCGCGCAAAGAGCGGGATCTCCTCGCCGCGCTTGCCGCCCGTGCGTGGGAGCCCGGTGATGGAATCAAGCTGCGGGCGACCCTCCAGATCAACGTGGCCGGGATAGCCCGTGCCGTCCCAGCGTTCGTGGTGGTTCAGCACCACCTCGCGCACCGTCTGGTCAATTTGCGATGGGTTGTCGGCAAAGAGGCGCGCACCGATCACCGTGTGCTGCTGCACCTGGCGCCACTCGTCATGGTCCAGCTTGGTGGACTTCTTCAGGATGGTGTCGCTGACGCCCAGCTTGCCCACGTCGTGCAGCTTGGCTGCGATGCGTAGCTGGTCGCGCTTGCGCTCAAAGCTGGGGCCGTCCATGCCGCGGCGCGCAGCCCATTCGTCGAACAGCACCAGCGAGTACCCGGCCACGCGCTCGATGTGCGGGGCGGTCTCCGCGGGGTCGCGGACCTCTGCGATGCGGATCATGCGCAGGATGACGCTCTCTGTGAGCTGCGCGCGCTCCACCACCACGGTGGCCAGCGAGGCAAAGTGCTCCACCAGGCGCTCGTCGTGCGCATCGAAGCGCTGGCGCAGCTTGCCGGCGGAATCCTTGGCGTTCAGCAGCTGCAGCACGCCCAGGACCTGGTCGCTGGCGGTGCGCAGCGGCGCTGCAATTACGCTGCGGGTGCGGTAGCCCGTCACAGCGTCGTAGCCGCGGTCAAAGCCAAACGGCGCCCGCGCGTCCAGTGCGTAGGCGTCCTCCACGTTCACCAGCTGCCCGCTTGTGGCGCACCAGCCAGCGATGGAGCGGTCATTCACCGCCACCACCATGCCGCTGAAGCGCGCGTTGGCGGTGCGGCCAGCCTGCTCCATCTGGTCGTTCTGGCTGAACGCAAAGCGCAGCGTTTCGCCCTCGCGCACAAAGATGGTGCCAGCCTCGGCGCGGGCCAGGCCACGCGCCTCTGCCAGGATGCGGTCCATCAGAAGGTGGAAGTCGTGGATGCGGCTGAGCTCCGTGCCCATGCGCGTGATGGCCTCCACCTGGCTGCGCAGTTCATCCGCGTCGGCGCTTGGTGCCGCTGGCTTCACGCCGCCGCGGCGGGCCTCGTTCAGCTCCGACATGGTGTCGCGCAGCTGGCGCTGCATGCGCCCCATGGCGGCCACAGCCTCGTTGCGCTCCTGGCGCACGTTGAAGGCCTCGGAGTGGTTGCGGATGCGGGCCCGCAGCTCCACCGGGTCTGGCGACCGGCTCAGGAAGTCCGCAGCGCCGGCGTCGAACACAGCGCCGCGCAGCTGCGCCTCTTCTGGCCCGCCCAGCACGATCACCGGCACGGCGGCCGTCTCCGGCCGGCGGCGCATGCGGCGCAGCAGGTCCAGCGCTGGCGTGCGGCCCGGCAGGTTGAGGTCCAGGAGCACCACCGTGGGATGGACCTCCAGGGACTCGATCTCTGCGTCGCCCACGTTGCTGGACACGTGGAGCGCGGTGTTCCGGTCTGGCGCCAGCATGGCGCGGAGCTGCGCCACCAGCTGGTCATCCGCCGACACCAGGAGCGCCACGGCTGCTGGCGGTGGCAGGATGGAGCGCTTGGCAGCAGCGTCGGTCATGGGCAGAGCAGTGTAGGTGGGGCGGTTACGATCAGGACATGGTGCGCATGACCCACGTGGTGCGGATGCTGCCCGCCTGCCTGTGCGCTGCGGCGCTGACTGCTGCGGCGCACGCTGGCGAGCGCTGGTGGAAGTTTGATGGCAAGGAGCTGCCCAGCGACCTGGTGGCGGCAGCCACGGGCGACGCTGCCAAGCGCATGCCCAAGCCCAAGGTGGAGGAAGGTCACCTGGTGCTGCTGGAATCGTGGTGGAAATCCACAGCTGCCGTGGCGTTTCCATGTCCGCAGCCAGAGCCAGCAGAACGTGTGAAGATCAGCGCCAGCGTCACCATGAACACCGGCACAGAGGGCCTGGGCATCCTGCTGCTGGATACCCGGACATATGGTCTGGAACCCCAGATCCCTACCCTGGAGAACTGGGAGGTGCCCAGCTTGCCCAATGCGTTTGGCATCGGGCTGGACGCCAGCGATCCGCCCAACCGCGACCCCTTCCGCGGCTCGGGCAATTTGTACGACCGCCCGCAGCACGAGATGAGCCTGCACTGGAACGGGCGCGAGCTGGTCAAGCGCGTCACGCCCTTCGACTACCGCGACGAGAAGTCGCACGTCCTGCGCACGGACATCCAGTTTGTGACTGGCGGCGCAGAGGTCACTGTGACCCTGGACGGCAAGCCGGTGTACGACGCGTACTTCATCCCTGGCATGACAGCCTTCCCCGGACGGGTGGTGATGGGCGCGCGTAATGCCGAGACAGCAGGCGACGTGCTGGTGGGCGAGCTGGTGCATGGAACCAGCGTGCCGATCACCCCTCCAGAGCCGCCGCTCCACGTGGTGGCGCACGACAAGGTGCTCAACGACAAGGAGCACGGCACGAATCCCGTCACAGTGAACTTGCCTGAGGACCTCAGCCCCTACGGCCGCATCCTCCTCACCCTGGCGCTGGACGAGCCCAAGAACGGCTTTGACCCATGGGACCGTCTGGCGCGGCTCTGGATTGACCACCCCACGCTGGGCAAGGTGGAGCTGCTGCGCTACATCACCCCATACAAGAGCGGGCACACGTGGACCGTGGATGTCTCGGACTTCCGCCCGCTGCTCTCTGGCCCGGTCAAGCTCATCCAGGAGTGCGGCACGCAGGGGGAGGGATGGGTGGTGACCACAGCGTTCGACCTCTACAAGGGGCCGGCCTCGCGCTACGCGTACCGGGTGGTTCCGCTGTGGTGTGGCGACCCGGAGATCGGCAATCCGCAGAAGCCAGTGGAAGCCTTCTATGACAAGCGGGTGGTGGAGATCCCGCCGGGGACAGAGGGCGCTGTGGTGCGCCTGACGGTGACTGGCCACGGCATGAGTCCCAACACTGGAAACGCCGGGGAATTCCTGCGGATCGGGCGCGTGCTGCATGCCAATTCTGCGGAGTACCGCAGCACGCTGTGGAAGGAGGACAACTACCTGAACCCGTGCCGGCCGCAGGGCGGCACGTGGAAGTACGACCGCGCTGGCTGGGGGCCTGGAGACATCGTGCGCCCCTGGGTGGTGGATGTCTCCCGGGACGCTGGCGCCAGCCTGTCCGACGCCCGCGGCGCGCGCAAGCTGACCCTCCAGTACGTGCTGGATCCCTATGTGAACGAAGGGCGCGGCAAGACCTGGGCGCCGTTCCACAGCACCCAGTCTGTCCTGGTGCTGTACAGCCGGACGCCGCCCGCGCCGCCCGCACCGCCTGCGCCTACCGCCTCGCCTGCGCCCGCTGGCAAGCCGATGCCGTAACCTCCCGGGTCCGTGCACAACTACCGCCGCAAGAAGCGTTCGCAGGAGCATGCAGCCGCAGACCGTCACCACACGGGTGGGTCTGGCCATGCTCCGCTCGATCATCCGCTGGTGCCAGCTGCACAGGCGGAGGTGATCTCGACGCCGGAGGCGCTCGCAGCCTTCGTGGCGCATCTGGCGGATCACCCTGTGGTGGCCTACGACACGGAGTTCATCGGCGAAGAGAGCTTCTATCCCAAGCTGTGCCTCATCCAGGTGGCCACCACCGAGCGTGTGGCGCTCATTGATCCGGTGGCGCACCAGGGAGGGCCGCTGGCTGTGGGCAGCCTGTTCCGCGCGCTGGCGGAGAAGGGCCGCACCGTGCTGGTGCACGCGGGCGAGACAGACCTTGGCATCCTCCGACGTGGCGCAGATGCAGAGCCGGACGCTGTGGTGGACACGCAGATTGCCGCAGCCATGTGCTGGATGCCCTGGCCGTCCAGCCTTGGCACGGTGCTGGAGTCATTGACGGGCTACCGCCTGGGCAAGGCGCACACCTTCACCAACTGGGACGCCCGGCCGCTGACACCAGCGCAGCTCCGCTACGCCGCGGACGATGTGCGCTACCTGCGCCTCATGTGGCATCTGCTCAGCGAGCGGCTCAACCAGCTGGGCCGCTTTGAGTGGGCGCTGGCCGAGAGCCGCGAGCAGCTGCGCGCCAGCGACTTTGCGCCCGAAAGCCAGCTGCGCCGCATCCTCCGCACCGAACCACTGCGCGCTGGTCAGGCGGCCATCGCGCGCGAGCTGGTCACGCTGCGGTACGAGCTGGCGCGCACCAACGACCTTCCAGCGCGCACGGTGATGCCCGATGCTGCGGTGGTGGAGCTGTGCAAGCGCCGGCCTGCAGACCGCGCGCAGCTGGGGAACGTGGCGGGCATTCCGCGCCGAATCGTGGCTGCGCACGGGGATCAGATCCTGGAGTCCCTGCGCGCCACGCGTGAGCAGGGCGGACAGAGCGGGCATGCATCGCAGCAGACCACGCCGCTGGACGACCCCCGCGTGCGCGCGGAGTGCGACGCCCTGTGGACTGCGTGCCAGGTGCGTGCGCATTCCACGGGCATGGCGCCCAACCTGGTGGTGACGCGCAACGCGTTCACCCGCTGGTTTGGCACCATGGTGGAGGCCAGGAAGGCTGGCCAGATGCTCAGCACCAGCGCTGGTCCTGAACCGCTCTTTGCAGCGGATGATTGGCGCATGCACGCGCTGGGCCACTGGGTGGACGCGTTTCTGCGCGGCCAGGAGCGGCTGGAACTAGTGTGGAGCGCGCAGGGCACCGTGGCGCCGGGCTTTGAGCGCCCCAGGGAGCCGTGACAGCCCGCGCTCCGCTCGCGACGCGGACGCCCCTGGCTGCACGCGCTCCGCTCGCCACGCGGACGCCCCTTGCTGCACGCGCTTCGCTTGCCACGCGCTCCCTCTGGCACCCCGGGCTAGGATGGCAGCATGCGCACGCATGCACACACCGTCATCCTGGCTGCCGCAGCGGTGGCCGCCACCAGCCAGGTGGGCTGCCAGTCCCAGCCGCAGGCGCCAGGCCAGGATTCAACCCAGGCTTCCACCCAAGCAACAACCCAGGCATCAACTCCCGCACAGGGCGGGTTCACGCCGCTCTTCAACGGCAAGGATCTGTCTGGCTGGAAGCCTTACCTGGGGGACTCAACCGCTGATCCAGCCAAGACCTGGAGCGTGGCCGATAGCGTGCTGATCTGCCAAGGCCAGCCCATTGGCTACATCGCCACCACGGCCACGTACACCAGCTTTGAATTGGAGGTGGAGTGGAGATTTCTGGCTGCCAAGGGCGAAGGCAACAGCGGCGTGCTGCTGCGTGTGCAGGAACCAGACAAGGTGTGGCCCACCAGCGTGGAAGCCCAGCTGCAGTCCAAGTCTGCAGGCGACATCTGGAACATCGGCAACTTCCCCATGAAGGTGGAGGCTGCGCGCACCAAGGGTCGGCACACTGAGAAGGCCCATCCCACCAATGAGAAGCCGCTGGGCGAGTGGAACCGCTATCGCATCGTGCTGCAGGGCGGCCACCTGCAGCTGTGGGTGAACGGGCTGCTGCAGAACGAAGCCACGGACGTGGCTGTGAAGCCAGGACGCATCGCGCTGCAGAGCGAGGGCGCATACATCGAGTTCCGCAACATCCGCATCAAGCCCCTGTGAACGCCATGCTGAAGACGCGCATTGATCCAGCTTCCACCAAGCCGCTCCAGATGGACGGCGTGAAAGACACCCGCATGGAGATTCTGGTGGGCCGCCAGCATGGCGCGCCCACGTTCTCCATGCGCCACTTTGTGGTGGGGCCGGGCGGACACACGCCGCACCATCAGCACCCGTACGAGCACGAGGTGATCATCCTTGAGGGCGAGGCGGACGTGACCTACGCGGACAGCACGCACCAGGCCAAGGCGGGCGACGTGCTGTTCATTCCGGCAAACGTGATGCACCAGTTCCGGAACACGTCTGGCAAGGACATGCGCTTCCTGTGCATGGTGCCCACCACGTTTGATTGTGGAAAGACAACGCCCGGATCGTGAGATCCGGGCGCTGCGTGTTCGCTGTGATGTGGGGTGAGCCTTACTTTGTGGGCTCGTCGTCAACAACAGGCTTTCCAGCTGGGGCAGCTGGAGTCTTGGCCTTGGTGCCCACCTGTGGCGCTGGCTTGGTGGTCAGCGTGGAATCGGTCATCGCGGATGCGTCGCTGTCCACGGTGATCGGGGACAGGTAGAGCTCCACGCGGCGGTTCTGCGTCGCACCCGACGGACCGTTCGGCACGATGGGGCGGTACTCGCCGTAGCCAGCGATCTGGAACCGCTGCGCACCCACGCCGTCGCGCACCAGCGCGTTGCGGAGGGCCGCTGCACGGAACGCAGACAGCATGAGGTTGTTGCCGAACTTGGCCTTGGTGCGCTGCACAGGCACGTTGTCGGTGTGGCCCACCACCTTGACTTCGTACTTCGAAGCCAGGTTGGAGTTCAGGATGCTCGCCAGCTTGGCCAGCACCGTGTTGGCGCCGTTCTTCAGCTCGTCGCTGCCAGAGTCAAACGTGAAGTCGCTCACGAACCGCAGCATGCCGGTGCGTGCGTCGAACACAAAGATGTCCGGGTACTCGGCGGCCAGCTGCATGAGCGCCTTGTTGAGCTCATCTGGCAGCGGTCCAACCTGCAGGCCGTTGATCTTGGCCAGCAGTTCTTCGTACTTCTTCTGCCATTCGGCCAGGTCAACGTTGCCGTTGGAGGCCAGCTTCTGCAGCTCTTCCAGCTGGGTCATCGTCTCCGCGAGCTGGGTGCGCAGGTGGGCTTCGTTGGCACGCGCGGTGCTCAACTCACCCTGGGTCTGAATGAGCTGCTGCTCCAGGCCGTTGTGTGCGGCCAACAAATCGTTGTACTTCTGCTCGGGCACGCAGCCCGCGGAGAGCGCAACAGCCACGCTCAGCAGACCAGTCGTCATCCATGCACGCTTCATTGGGATCCTCCCAAACTGGGCTGAAAAGGAACTGTCACAGCGAATGTCCGTTCAACCGGACAGGGGTAGAGTGTAGCGATCTCCCGCAAACTGTGGGGAATTCCATGCACGCAGCTGCTACTTCTCCACAGGATGATCGCATGCGGCTGGTGGCGGCAGCGCTGGTGGCAGATGGTGCTGGCGTCTGTGCTGCGCCAGGCGGTGTGCTGCTGCAGGGGCGGAGGGTGCTGGCCGCGGGCCCGCTGGCAGCCGTGCGGGCAGCCGCGCCTGCTGGCGTGGTGGAGGAACGGCATCCACTGGCGGCGGTGATTCCCGCCCTCGTGAACGCACACGCGCACCTGGACCTGACGGCGCTGGGGTGCTGGCCAGCGCGTCCAGACTTTGACGGGTGGCTGGCAGCCGTGCGGGAGGCGCGGTCTTCCATGGATGCTGGCGCTACGGAACGCTCGGCCCTGCAAGGGGTTAGCGCGCTGGTGGCAGGCGGTGTGGCGGCGGTGGGGGACATCGCCAGTCCACCAGCGGTCCAAGCCTGCCTGCGAGGGCTTGCAGCGGCGGGTGTGGGTGGCGTGGTGTTCACGGAAGTGTTTGGGGTTGGAAAGACCGTGCCGGCGGCCGTGGCCGCGGTGGAGCGGATGGCGGTGGAGGCGGCTGGAGGCAGGGGTCGAGAGGCGCAGGGCCGGGAGGTGCAAGGCCGGATGACGCGCGGCCAGGTGACACGTGGCCAGCCACTGACCCACCAGGGGCTTCCGCCTCTGCCAGGGGTGCAGCCGCACGCGCCCTATTCGTCAGACCAGCGGGTGTTTGTGGCGGCGCTGGGAGAGCGGGCTGCCAGTGTCCACCCATCTGGCAGAGAGCGTGGAGGAGACGGAGTTCCTTGCGGGATGGCACTGGGAGGTTCCGAGCGCTGCTGGAGCGACCTGGGGCTCTGGGATGGGTCGCTGCAGACGGTGTGCGCGGCATCCAGTGGACTGGATGGCGGGTAGCGCCTCCCGACAGGGCGTGGCGCGCACCGCAGGCAGCGCGCACGCACCGCAGGCAGCGCACGCACCGCAGGCAGCGCACGCACTGCAGGCGCGCACACCGCCGGCAGCACGTGGCGTCCGCTCCTGGCGGCGCACTGCAATCAGATGGACGATCAAGCCATGGACGCGCTCGTAGCGTCGGGAATCGTGGTGGCGTACTGCCCGCGGGCCAGTGCGTACTTTGGGCACTCTGGGTATCAGCACGGCCAGATGCCGGCGCGCGGCGTGACGGTGGCGCTGGAACAGACAGCATGTTGTGCCTGGACACGCTGTGACCGGATCAGCACACTGGACGACCTGCGCCTCCTCATGCGCCGCGATGGCCTGGACCTCCAGCAGGCACTGGCGCTGGCCACCATGAACGGTGCGCGGGCGCTGGGCCTTCCAGAGGGAGCGTTCCAGCTGAAGGCGGGGGAGCGACCTGGCGGGCCTGCTGGCCGTCCCGCTGGCGGGGCTGCCGAGACAGGTTTGGAGGCCGTCCGGGCTTTCCAGACCTCCCCAGGCAGGGCCAACCTGGATCCTTGGTCCAATTTCAGAACCCTGTTGGCCTGAGCGCCCCGAGGCCGATACAGTTGCGGGGCCCCGATGAGTCAGCAGACCACGCCGCAAGACATCAGCAAGATCCTGGCGCAAGCCGGGCCATATCCCTTGGCTGCCTACCAGTTTGTGCAGGAAGGCCTGCGCCACCGTGGAGCGGGGCGCACGACCACGCAGATGCAGCGCCGGGTGCCAGCCGGCACGAGCGGCCAGCAGCTCTGCCTGGGGCTGCGGGACTATGCGATTGACCAGTACGGCCTGTTGGCGCCCGTGGTGCTGGCCAGCTGGCATGACCGGACCGGAGGACTTTGGGCGCATGGTGTTTGCGCTCATTGAGGTGGGCGCCATGAGCAAGACTTCGCAGGACTCGCTGACGACTTCCGCGGCGTCTACGAGTTTGCCGAGGCCTTCAGCGCCGAGACCCTGCGCGCCGCCCTGGCGTAGGAAAGTCGTGCCTGGCACGGGTGTCCCTACTTTCTTGAACGGGGCTTGGACGCGGCCTCCGCGCGGTGTGCGGGCGCGGCCGCGGACGGCTCGCTCCACCAGGTTCCGCCTTTCGCTCCCGACTTTGCGTGCGCTCGGCAGGTGGAACGGCCCGCGAATCGGTGAACCCACACAGCTTGCCTCGCCACGCAAACGCCGCTACGCCGCGCCCCCGCCCCCCCGCGCTGCGGCTGCCCGAGCGCACACAGAGGGAAACTCGTGCCTGCGAAACTCGTGCCCGGCACCCTGTCCCGGGTTTCCGAAAGTCGTGCCTGGCACGGTGTCCCGCATTTCCGGGGCGGGCTGGCGGCGCACGCTTGATGCGCAGGGCTCGGCGCATGCAGGCCCGCCGGTCGGCAGACGAGACGCCATCATCCGCGGTCTGCCACCATCACTCTGATGTGGCTTGATGTGGAAGGGTAGTCCGCACGCCGCCGTGCGCCCCCGCACGTCACCGTGTGCCGCGCCTGCCCGTCCGTCGCGCTGCCCGCCGCCACCGCGCACCGCGCTCAACCTCCCTCACCAGTGGCAGCGGCCGCAGCGCGGGACTCGGGGGGCGCGGCGTAGCGGCGTTGAGCGGAGCGAGGCAGGCTGTGTGCGCACCCCCGATTCGCGGGCCGCTCCCACCTGCCGAGCGCACGCGAAGCCGAGGCGAAGGCGGAACCTGGTGGAGCCGAGCGTCCGCGGCCGCGCCCCCTGACCGCGCGGGAGGCCGCGGGCTCGGTCCGGCACGGACGGACCGCGCCGGCCGCGGGCGCGTTCCGGGGACGGCCGACGCTGCGGAAAGTAGGGACACCCGTGCCAGGCACCAATTTCCATACAATTGCGGGGCTATGTTTGAACGGCTCAGTGACACGCTGCATGGAGTGTTCCGCAACCTGGCAGGCCGCGGACGGCTGACGGAGGAGAACGTCCGCGAGGCCATGGCCGAGGTGCGCACCGCACTGCTGGAGGCAGATGTCAACCAGACGGTGGTGGATCGCTTCTGCGCGGACTGCGTACAGGACGCGCTTGGCACAGAGGTCACCAAGAGCCTCCAGCCCGGCCAGGAGATGGTGGGCATCGTGCACAAGCGCCTGGTGGCGCTCATGGGACCGGTGGACACCCACGTCACGCTGGTGGAGCCGGGTCCCACGGTGGTGATGCTCTGCGGCCTGCAGGGAAGCGGCAAGACCACCACCTGCGGCAAGCTGGCGGCCTGGTTCAAGAAGCGTGGGCAGAGCGTCATGGTGGCCGCTGCCGACCTCCAGCGCCCAGCTGCCGTGGAGCAGCTCCGCACCGTGGTGGACACCGTGGCCGCAGAAGCCACTGGCCCCGGCCGCGTGGCCTTCTATGGCGAACCCGACAAGTGCGCCGAGTACGGCCGCGCGGTGGGCGTGGCTGTGGGCGTCTGCCAGCGCGCGGTGGCCGCCGCACGGCAGGCCAAATTCGACGTGGTCATCCTGGATACCGCAGGCCGCCTGCATGTGAACGACGAGCTCATGAAGGAGCTCGAGTCCGTGGACCGCAGCGTGCAGCCGCAGAACATCTTCCTGGTGGTGGACGCCATGACTGGCCAGGACGCCGTGGCCAGCGCCAAGGCGTTCCACGACCGCCTGAAGGTGGACGGCATCATCCTGACCAAGTTCGACAGCGACACGCGCGGTGGCGCAGCGCTGAGCGTGAAGTCCGTGACGGGCGCGCCGGTCAAGTTCGTGGGCGTGGGCGAGCGCTACGACGCGCTGCAGGAGTTCCACCCAGACCGCGTGGCGGGCCGCATCCTGGGCATGGGCGACGTGGTGAGCCTGGTGGAGCGCGCCCAGCAGGAGGTGACCGAAGAAGACGCCCAGGCCGTGGCCGACAAGATGGCCAAGGGCGAGTTCACCCTGGACGACTTCCTGAAGCAGATGCGCTCCGTGCGCCGCATGGGACCGCTCAAGCAGATCATGGGCATGCTTCCAGGCGTGGGATCCATGATGAAGGACGTCAATGTGGACGACAAGCAGATGGACCACCTGGAGGCCATCATCCTGAGCATGACCCCGCAGGAGCGGAAGCGCGTGGGCACGGTGGACCGCAGCCGCCAGAAGCGCATCGCGGCAGGCAGCGGCACCAAGGTGGACGACGTCAGCCGCCTGATCAAGCAGTTTGAGATGATGCAGAAGATCACCCAGCAGATGGCTGGCATGGGCGCGCTGGGCAAGATGAAGGCCATGAAGGACATGGCACGCGCGCTGCCCGGCGCAGCTGGTGCAGGCGGCATGGCCGGTGCAGGCGGCATGGGCGGCATGGGCGGTATCCCCGGCTTCGGCCGCGGCAGCACTGCCACCGAGAGTCCCAAGTCCCGCTTCAAGCAAAGAAAGAAGCGCTAGCAGCGGCCCGCCCGTGCATCGTTTCGCATGACCTGCGATCCCTGCTTGAATGACCGCCGACCTGCATAGCCTGACAAGACATAGAAGATTCCGGGTAGGGCGCGTGCCTGTTGAAGGAACAGTTGCGCCTGCGGGCATCTCGGCCTGAAAAATCCGCAACTTCACGGGAGTGCCACCGGCGCGGGCCCGATACCAGAGGCTGGTACGAAGCCTCGGTTCCCCGTCTCCTCCCATGAGTACGCACCTTCGCATCATCCTTCTTGGCGTTGCCTGGTTCCTGCTGGGCGGTCTTCTCGCAGTGGGGCTCTTTGTGCGCCTCACCGGTGTAAGCAGTTCCATCGCCGGCTTCACCAACCAACAGCTCCCCATGGCGCTGGCCATCGAGCAAGTGCGCAGCGAGATGCTGGAGGCGCAGGCCACGTGCCAGCAGCTTGCACTAATGGAGGATCAGGCATCCGTCGAGCAGGGCGCGGCCACGCTGCGCGGCCAGCTCTGGAAGATCGAAGCCGACATGGCCACCCTGGCCACCCGTACCGTGGACTCCAATCTGCAGGCCGCCTTCCGTCCGGGGTTCGACGCTGCCGGCGCCTGGCATCGTGCAGCGCGCATGTTCATGGCCGAGCGCGAAGGGGACCCTCCGCGGCGCGCGCCCCGACAACGAGAACATGCTGGCGGAGGTCTCCGCCAAGTTCGCCACCGCAGAGAACGAGATCAGCCAGTTCATGCACCAGGACCTTCGCCCAGCGCTGGAAGCCCGTGCAGAGGCCACCCGCGTGGCCATCGCCAGCGTGCGCAACGACTCCATGATGCTCATCGGCCTTGCCAGCGCGGCCGGCTGCGCCCTGACCGTGCTCATGGCCCGTGCTGTGCGCGCACAGCAGATCACCGCTGCGGCTGCCCAGGCCAAGCAGGCCTTCGACGCCCGCGTGAGCAACTCGCTGAATATGGCGCAGACTGAGACTGAAGTGCTTCAGCTGGCGGAGGACATCATCGCTGGCGTGGACCCCAACCTGCCCGCCGCGCTCCTGATCGCAGACTCCAGTCGCGCCCACCTGGCGCAGACCGCCGCCACGCCAGCAGCCGGCTGCTCCACCGACGGCGCGCCCCTGTGCGGCGTGCGCGCGCCAGGCGCCTGCCCAGCGGTGCGCCGCGGCTTTGAGGTGACCTTCCGCAGCAGCTCGGACTTCGACTCCTGTCCGCACCTGCGCCGCCGCGCGACCGGCCCATGCTCCGCCACCTGCGTGCCCATCACCATCACGGGCCAGCAGGTGGGAGTGCTGCACGCCGTCACCCCGGACCATCAGCCGCTGCCAGATGAATCCATCAGCCGCCTGACTGTGATCGCAGCCAAGCTGGGCGAACGCATCGGCGTGATCCGCGCCTTCAACCAGAGCGAGGACCAGGCCACCAAGGACGCCCTCACCGGCCTGCTGAACCGCCGCAGCACCGAGGAGGCCATCCAGCGCCTGCAGCGCGATGGCACGCGCTTCTGCGTGGTCTACGCGGATATCGACCACTTCAAGCGCCTGAACGACACCTACGGACACGAGACCGGCGACCGCGCGTTGCGTCTGTTCAGCCGCGTGCTGACGGACTCGCTGCGGCCGTCGGACGTGATCTCGCGCTGGGGCGGCGAGGAGTTCGTGATGATCCTGCCCAACACCAGCGCAGAGCTGGCCAAGCCCATCATCGAACGCCTGCGCGTGGCCATCTCCGAGAACACAGGCCTTGGCGCTGTGCCAGCGGTGACCGCCAGCTTTGGCATCGCCGAGTGCGGCCCCAGCGACGACTTTGCAGAGCGCCTGAATGAGGCCGACGCAGCGCTGCTCCTGGCCAAGCAGAACGGCCGCAACCGCATCGCGCTGGCAGGCAGCCTGCTGGCCGCAGCGGGCTGAGCAGGCCCGCCATGCGAAGCCACGGCGCCCCGCCCGGCGCCACGCCAGTCCGCGCCCCTCACCGGCCTGGTCGCTTGGACCGCAGCCACTTCAGGAGCGGTGCGGTCTCCCATGTGTTCACGCACTGCGCGCACCCCAGCCAGCCCCGGCGGGCGGTGGTCACGCCGTAGCGCAGCTGGCTGAAGTCCTCTGCCGCGTGCGCATCCGTGTCAATGGCCACCAGCGTGCCTGTCTCCACGCACACGCGCACGTGCGCATCGCGCAGGTCCAGTCGCGCGCTGTTGCTGTTCACCTCCAGCGCTGTCTGGTGCGCCTTGGCCTCGCGCGCCAGGAGCGCGATGTCTGGCGAAAGCCCCTCGCGCGCGTTGATGATCCGCCCCGTGGGATGCCCGATGATGTGCACCAGCGGGTGGCGCACCGCCTTCAGCAGCCGTTCGGTGGCCACGTCTGGCGCTGCCTTCAGGCTGGTGTGCGGGCTGGCCACCACCACGTCCAGCTCGGCCAGCACGTCGTCTGGATAGTCCAGCGACCCATCGGCCAAAATGTCCACCTCGCTGCCGCACAGCAGCGTCAGGCGGTCCTTGTAGTGCTTGGCCACCTGCCGCACCTCCGCTGCGTGCTCGCGCAGGCGCTCTGTGCTCAGCCCATTGGCCTGGGCGCTGGACCGGCTGTGGTCGGTGATGGCCAGCACCTTCAGCCCGCGGCGGATGGCCTCTTCCGCCATCTCCTGAATGCTCAGCGTGCCATCGCTTGCCTTGGTGTGCGTGTGCAGGTCTGCGCGGATGTCCTCCACCCTCACCAGGTCCTTGGGCGGATGGCGCTCCAGCTCGCCGCTGTCTTCGCGCAGCTCGGGCGGCACCCACCACAGGTCCAGCGCCTTGTAGATGCTCTCCTCGGTGCGCCCAGCCACCGCCTTCACGCCGCGCTCCTGCGGCGCTGGCTGGCCGTCGTCCGGGAACAGGCCGTATTCGTTCAGGCGCAAGGTCCGCTGCTGGGCGCGCTCGCGCAGGCGGATGTTGTGCTCCTTGCTGCCGGTGAAGTACAGGAGCGCAGCGCCGTACTGGTCTGCGTGCACGGTGCGCAGGTCCACCTGCAGCCCGCTCTCCAGGCGCACGCTGGTCTTGGTGTCACCAGAGGCCAGCACCTTGGTCACGCCCGGCGCCTCGCGCAGCGCCTGGTGCAGCGGGGCGCCGTCGGCTGCAGCCGCCACGATGTCCACGTCACCGATGGTCTCGCGGCCGCGCCGCAGGCTGCCCGCGTAGGCCACCTCCTTGGCGCCCTTCACCTTGGCCAGCATGACCACCAGCTCCTCTGCCACAGGGAGTGCGCGGCCCAGGCGCACGCGGCCAGCGCTGCGCTCCAGGAAGTCCAGCGACTCCTGGATGTTCTGCAGCGTCTTGGCGCCCATGCCGGGCAGGCCAGCCAGCGAACCATCCGCCAGCCTGGCCTTCAGCGCGGGAAGGTCGGTCACGCCGCCATCCTGCCACAGCACGCGCACTCGCTTGGGCCCCAGCCCAGGTATCTGCAGCACATCGAACAGGCCCGCTGGTATCTGCGCCACCAGCTCACCGTGCTCTTTCACAGCGCCGTGCTCTGCAAACTCCGCCACCTTCTTCACGGTGGCGTCGCCAAAGCCAGGAATGGCGCGCAGGGCGGCAGGATCGCGCTGCACCAGGTCCACTGCGTCTTCTGCCATGTCCTCCAGCGTGCGGGCCACGCGGCGGTGCGCGTTCACGCGGAAGGCGTTCTCGCCCAGCAGGTCCAGCGCGTCCGCCATCTGCTGGAAGATGGCAGCCAGCTCCTGGTTGGCGCTCATGAACGGCTCCGCGCAGCCAGGTGGCGCGTGACGATCTCCAGCAAGCCCGCATCTGGGAAGGCGTAGGGACGGAACTTCTCCAGCAGGCCAGACTCTTCGTTGCCCAGCAGGGCACGGTGGAAGCCCAGCCGGCTGGCAGCGGGGCTGTCAATGAGCGTGCTGCTGTCGGTGGCGCTCATCTGGAAGATGGCCTTCCATTCCAGCTCGCGCATGGCGTTGCGATCCACCACGCGCTGCAGGTTGGCCACGGTGTCTGCCCACAGCACGCAATGCATGCCCACCAGCGGTCCTTCCTTCAGCAGGAGCCCCAGCACCTTGTCAGGCGTGGGTGGCGCGTCGCCGCTGCCGCCGTAGCCAAAGTCATCCTCGTTGCGGCGCAGCGCGCGGTAGCGATGCACCCCGTTCACCAGCAGGAACACGCCCGGCGCGTCTGCAGTGCCAGCGGCATTGCGCGCCGCCAGCTCCTGGCCCAGCGCCAGCAGCGCATCGGGCGTGTCGCGCATGCTGGGGAACTCCACGGTGTGCGGCACAGCCTTGGCCACGCGTGCCAGCGCGCCATGCAGGCGGTCGTCTGGCGTGGTGCCGTCCAGCACCACGATGCGCGTGCCAGCCACCGGCGTCTGCGCTGCAAGGCTCAGGATGCCCATGGCCAGCATGGCGGCGGCGCCTTCGTCGCGCTGGCCCACGATGGCCAGGTTGGCGCCCGTGCGCCGCACCATCACAGCGGCCGTGGGGTCCTTGATGCTCACTGCATCGCCCAGCCACAGAAGCGGCGCGAACGCGCTGCGGTCTGGCTGTGGCCTTTCCAGCGCCCGCAGCAGCGGGGCGTTGGCCATGGGGTCTGCTGGCGCGTTGCCTTCGAACACAATGGGCCGCGGCCGCGTGACGCCCGCAGCGCGGGACTGGTCGAAGGCGCGCACTTCCTCCAGCCGGGTGTCGCGCTCTGCCTCGCCCAGCCACACGACCTGGAAGGGATTGTTGCCCTCGATCAGGCCGCCAGCGTCGTTGTAGATGGCCTCGCCGGGGCGGGTGAGGAGGCGCGCGGCGGTGTTGTCGTCGCTCAGGATGAGCTGGCTGTCGGCCTCGGTGCACTGCAGCGCGATGCGCACGCCCATCTGGCCCATGGTGCTGCGCGCCAGGCTGTACGCGCCGCCCAGCGTCTGGCTTCCCAGCACCACGTGCATGCCGAACGCGCGGCCCTGGCGCACCAGGCGGTCCAGGAGCAGCGCTGCATCCTGGCTCACCTTGTCGTCCTCGATGAACAGCTCCTGGAACTCGTCAATGATGAGCAGGCTGCGCGGCATGCGCTCTGGCCGGCCCAGCGCGCGCCAGTCCGCCAGGTTCTGCACGCCTGCTGCGCGGAAAAGCTCGCCGCGCCGGCGCAGCTC
>JAXMAM010000009.1:0-96581 GCA_046350455.1 Phycisphaerales bacterium
GATGAGGATCCAATCGCGAGTCGCCACGATCTGAAATATGGCGTTCAGGGGATCGGACCACTCTGGGACCAGCACCCAGACAATCCCCAGGCTGCCAAGCACGACAGGGATGGCAGCCAGCACGATGAACACGCTGCCTGCGATCCAGTACGCCTTGCGGCGGCACGCTGTGCGCTGCGCGCCGATGAGCAGCCACACCCAGGCGCCGATGATGCACGCCGCCATCACGGGAATTGTGATTCGCGCCATCGCCCGGGCTTCCCCCAGCCTGAACGCGCTGACGGATGAGCCCATGGCCACGGAGACCAGGCTGATGATGGAGTACAGCACGCCGTAGATGCACATCACTCCCGTGCCCATGACCAGCCACGCTTGCGCCTTGGCGCGGGCCATGCGCCAGCCTGTATTCAGCCGCCATCGCTCATGCCAGTCGTCGTGCTGCTCTGGAATCCTGCCGCACTCGGCGCATGGCTGATCGCCAGCGCGGCCCTTCAGTGGGTACTGGCACCACGGGCAGCAGACGTCGGCCAACCCGGTTGGAGCGGTGGCGGGATCCACAGGCACAGCCTACGGCCATCACGCGTCAAACGCAGTCTGATCCAGCCGCGGATGCGGGTGAGTCCAGCGTTCCCAGAAGGTCGCCAGGGCTGCGGTCTTGCCTGGCTTCACCGGCAGGCTGGTGCGGAGCATGCCGGACGGGCCTTCAAACGTGACCTGCACGTTGCCACCGCGCAGGCGCAAGTACGCCACCGAGTCATCCACCGTCCAGCGCGCCTTGCCGTGCTGCACCCAGCCTTGGCCCACCACCACTGGCTCAAAGAGCGCGCCGCGCGCCACCAAGCGCCACAGGTTGATGAGCGCCACGATCGCCCACACGCCACCTGCCACCATGTTGCCTTGCAGCAGGTAGAAGGCAGAGAGTGCCACCGCCACGGTTCCAAAGCGGGACTCTAGCGAGCCCCAGTACGTGCCCAGCCGCTCGGGCTCCATGGGGCTTTCAGGCCGCTCCATGGCGCGGACCACGGATTCCAGGCGCTTTTCCACCCAGGTGGTGATGCCTGTGGAGCGTGCGGTGGCGATCCATTCATCTCGGGAGCGGAACCGCAGGATGCCGTTGCGCAACGAGCTCTTCATCATGGCCTGGTAGAGCGCAACCTGCGGTGCGCCTGGCTCTGTGCCTGCCAGCATCTGGCGCGCCTCCCAGCGCTGGTACGCGCGCCAGATGAAGTGCACGGCTGAACCAATCACCAGCATGGTGGCGATGGCCAGCGCGCCGAACGTGGCCGTGGCGGCCACGCGCCCCAGGGCAGGCCCAGCGGTTCCAGAGCCACGCAGCAGCCAGATGACCAGGGTCACCTGGCATCCAGCTGCCAGCAACGCCACCAGAACGGTGCTCACAAAGGCCAGCCACCAGCGAGGGCTGGACCAGCGCTCGGGGTACCGGAAGTAGACCGCGCACCACGGTGGTTCAGCGCGGCTGGTCTGCTGCGGAGGTGGCGCGTCTGTCAGGGACACAGGCGTGTGATGGTGTACGAGCCATCATCCTGCCGCAGGTACACGATGCGGTCGTGCAGCCGGTGCTTGTGGCCCTGCCAGAACTCCACGCGGTCCAGGGCGATGCGGTAGCCGCCCCAGTGCACGGGCCGCGGAATCTCCTTGCCAGCAAAGCGCTGCTCCAACTCTGCCACCGCAGCCTCCAGCGCAGCACGCGTGCCCACGGGGCGGCTCTGCTGGCTGGCGCAGGCGTTGATGCGGTTCTCGCGCGGGCGGCTGGCCCAGTAGGCGTCGCTCTCTGCGTCGGTGGTGAGCGTCACCGTGCCTTCGATGCGCACCTGGCGGTCCAGCGGATCCCAGTGAAAGTTGCAGCACGCGCGCGGATGCACGTGCAGCGCCTCGCCCTTGCGGCTCTGGCGGTTGGTGTAGAAGACCAGCCCGCGCTCATCAAAGGCGCGGCACAGCACGATGCGCACGCTGGGTTGCCCATCTGCGTCCACGGTGGCCACGCTCATGGCGTTGGGGTTGGGAAGCGCGAGCCGCGCATGCGCGGCATCCCACCACTTCTGAAAGGCCTGCAGGGGGTGGGCTGGCGGGCGATCAAAGTCCAGCGCGCTGGCGGCATCTTCAATGGGCGGGTGCTTCATCATGGCTCAAGTCCAAAGTATCGCAGCCAGGCGTCCACCTGGGCTGGCGTCAGGTGGTCGGGCTGGCGGCGGACAGCCACCCGGCGCTGCCGCGGCGCGTGGTTGAAGTCCCAGGCAAGCTGTCTGAGGAATGCATCCGACCCCAGCACCTGGGCGCGGCGCCGACGCGCTGCCCGCTGCACCGCGTGGTCGTTGCTGACCACGGTCATGCGGCGGGGGTGGCTGGACTCCTCCAGCATGCGCTCGATGACCGCGTCCGCGCTCACCCCGCCACCGGCGTACTGGATGCGCACCGTGCCATGCCCTCGCTCTGGCACACCCTTGGGGCGCGTGCCATCGCAGACCAAGACCACCTGCTGACGGCCCCAGCGGCTGCCAGCGATGAGATCCGCCAGGTCAGCAGGCTCTGGGCCAGCCAGGTCTGGCGGGAGCACGCCAGTCACATGCGTCACGTTGTAGGCATCCACGACCAGCATGACTTATTGGCCACATGGTAGGGCAGGGCTTTGCAAGGGGGCGGGGATTCGGGTCTAATGCAGCGCTCGCCCCACAGGAGCGGGCGGTCAACGAAAGGCACTCTCGAATATGGCGATCAAGGTCAAGGCACGCGGCGGCGAGACCGTCGAACAGATGGTCCGGCGCTTCAAGAAGCTGTGTGAGAAGGAAGGGCTGACCAAGGAGGTCAAGCGCCGCCAGTATTACGAGAAGCCCTCTGAGACCAAGCGCCGCAACTCTCGGCGTGGCCCACGCCCAGCACCCGCTGGCCGTCCCGGCGCACGTCCAGGCACGCCCGCAGCGCGTCCTGCCACGCGCAGCAGCAGCGGCAGCGCGCGCACTGGCGGCCGCTCTGGCGGTCGCGGTCCATCCCGCGGCTGATGATCCGGTCCCGTTCCAAGAGTGACGCCGCCGCCAGCAGGGCGTTCGCGGTGGAGTTGGCGCGTGCCTGCGCCGATGACAAGTGCCAGGATGTGGTGGTGCTGGATGTCAGCGCCATCAGCCAGATCTGCGACTACCTGGTGATCGGTTCGGGCACCAGCGATCGGCAGATGAAGTCTGTGGCGCAGAACCTGGAAGACCTGGGCAAGGAGCAGGGGACGCCGCCATTCCGGTCCAACCGCGACGAAGGCACCACGTGGATCGTGGTGGACTTTGTGGAGACGGTGGTGCACCTGTTCGAGCCAGCCCAGCGCGAGTACTACGACCTGGAAGGCCTGTGGCGCGACGGCGCTGTGGTGGATTGGCGGCGCGAGAGCCATGCTGCGTGACGCGCTCTGCGCCAAGATCCACCGTGCCACAGTCACGGCCTGCGAGCCGGACTATGTGGGCAGCCTGACGGTGGACGCCGATCTGATGGACGCCTGCGGCATGCGCGCCAACGAGCGCGTCCTGGTGGCGGACGTCACCAGCGGCAGCCGCTTTGAGACATACCTGTTCCGCGGCAAGCGCGGCTCTGGCGTGGTGTGCGTCAACGGAGCGGCCGCCCGCTTGTCCGGCATCGGGCACCTGATCATCGTGATGACGTTCTGCCACCTGACGCCCGAGGAGTTCGCCACGCACCGCCCCAAGGTGGTGCTGCCCACTCCAGAGAACCGGGTGGGGCGCGTCATCGAATACGCAGCAGAGTAGGCCTGCCTTGGCGCGCCGCGCGCGCGTGGCATGCCGCACTGGAGCTGAACCCATGTTGCCAAGCCTTTCGTTCTGTGTCGCTGCGTTGGTCGCAGCGGTGACTGTTGCGCCCCCCACCGCGCCCAAGGATGGATGGACTGGCCTCTGGATGGGCCGCACCACTGGCCCGCGCACGCTGGACGTGATGGTGGACGTGCTGGCCACGGAGCCCACGCCGTCGGGGCGCATCTCGCTGCCCACGGCGGGCATCCTGGACCAGGAGCTGGCCGCCATGAAGGTGGCGGACGGCACGCTGCGTGGCGCGTGGAACCCTGGCATCGGCCGCGTGGAGCTGGAGGTGAAGGTCACGCCAGACGCAGACGCGCTGGAGGGATCTGTGACCATGGTGGTGCCAGGTGTGAAGGACGCGCAGGTGCTGCCCGTGCGGCTGTTCCACACTGTGCGCGCTGAGAAGGCGCCAGGCGCTGTGGACTGGGTGGGAACGCTCACCTTGCCAGAGCTTTCGCTGGAGATGGGACTCACGCTGGCCACGCTGCCAGATGGCAAGGCGCTAGGGGCCTTTGACGTGCCAGCCCAGGGCGTGAGCAAGCTGCCGGTGCTGGCCACGATAAAGGATGGCACGTGGGTCATCGTGGTGCCCCTGCAGGTGCCAGCGCACCTTGTGCTTGCGCCGAAGGGCGAGGAGCTGGTGGGGCAGTTCTCGCAGGGCACCGTGGTGAAGGACATGACGTTCAAGCGCGGCCAGGCCAAGGCAGGCTTGGCTGCTGGTGGTGCAGCCGCAGGAGACGCTGCAGCGTCCGCCCGCCCGCAGACACCCAAGCCGCCCTTTCCCTACACCGAGCAGGAGGTGAAGATCCCGCATCGCACTGGCCACGTGCTGGCAGGCACCTTCACGCTTCCAGAGGGCGCCAGCCCAGAGGCCCGCGTGCCAGCGGTGGTGCTGGCCACAGGCAGCGGGCCACAGGACCGCAACGAGACCCTGCTGGGGCACCAGCCATTCCGCGTGCTGGCCGACGCACTGGCCCGGGCTGGCATCGCCGTGCTGCGCTGCGATGATCGCGGCACGGGGCAGAGCACAGGCGCGTTCTCCACCGCCACGTCGCTTGACTTTGCCAACGATGTGGCCACCCAGTTCTGGTGGCTCACGCAGAACCCCAACGTGGACCCCAGGCGCATTGGACTGCTGGGCCACAGCGAAGGCGGCCTGCTGGTGGCCATGGTGGCGGCGGACGCTGTGGTGGGCAAGGAGGCTGTGCAGCCAGCGTTCCTGGCGCTGCTTGCTGGTCCCGGCGTGCCTGGCCACGCAGTGCTGCGCGTGCAGAACGAGGCGCTGCTGAAGGCCTCTGGCGTGACTGGGCAGGAGCTGGAGGACCTGGTGCAGGCGCACAGCGCTGTGATGGACGCAGCCATGGCCAATGCGCAGGGCGCGGCGCTCACAGCGCGCGTGGCCAATCTGGTGCATCTCCAGCTGCAGCTGGCCAGCAAGCAGGGCCAGACAGTCACCCCAGAGGAGGAGAAGGCCATGGTGGACCAGGCTGTCGCCAGCCTGCAGCACCCATGGATGCGCGTCTTCCTGCGCATGGATCCAGCAGCCTCGCTGCGCGTGGTGAAGTGCCCGTGCCTGGTGCTGAATGGCTCGCTGGACACGCAGGTGGTGCCAAGCCAGAATCTCCCGCCCATCAAGGCAGCGCTGGAGGCGTCGGGCGCGCGCTTCACCATCCACGAATACCCCGGCCTCAACCACCTGTTCCAGCCTTGCAAGACTGGCTCGCCCAGCGAGTATGCGCAGATTGACATCACCATGGACCCGCTGGTGCTTCACGATGTGGCCGAGTGGATCCGCACCACCACGGGCGTGACCACGCCCTGGAAGAAGGCGCCGTAGCTGTGTCGCACGGCCTGGGACATGGACGGCCATTGGATCCCGGCGCAGTGGGACTGTCCCAGCGGGATCTGCCACCACCCGAGGAGGGGCGCCTGGGGCCAGCGTGGTTCTTCCCAGCGCGGCCAGACGCGCCCTTTGAGCTGGAGATCGGCAGCGGCAAGGGCACCTTCCTCCTGCAGGAGGCGGCGCTTCATCCGGACGTGAACTATCTGGGCATCGAGTACGCAGGCGAGTTCTATCGCTACGCCGCAGACCGCATCCGCCGCGCGCAGGTGCCCAACGTGCGCATGCTCTACGCCGACGCGCTGGAGTTTGTCACGCACTGGATGCCCGACGCGTGTTGCCGGGTGGTGCACCTGTACTTCAGCGATCCCTGGCCCAAGGCGCGGCACCACAAGCGGCGCGTGGTGCAGGACCACACGCTGCTGCAGTTCCACCGTGTGCTGGCCGCTGGCGGCGAGCTGCGCCTGGTGACAGACCACCCGGCGCTGTGGCAGTGGTACGTGGACCACGCCGCGCGCCACACGCACCTGTTCCAGCAGCGCGCGTTCGAGAAACCGCAAAGCGCTGGCGCGGATGAAGTGGTGGGCACCAACTTCGAGCGGAAGTACCGCCGCGAAGGCCGCCCCTTCCACGCCATGACGCTGGTCAAGCAGTGACGGGCGTGATCAGCCCTTGGGCCGGAAGGCCAGGCGGGCCTGCGCCACGTCTGGATAGATCTCAAAGACCTTGTCCATGCGGGTGAGCGCCAGCACCTGCGCGGTGAACCCGCGCACGCCAGCCAGCTTGACCTCGCCGCCCAGCTCGCGCATGCGCTTGTGGAGCAGCAGCATCTTGGCCAGGCCTGTGCTGGTGATGATGTCCAGCCGCGAGCAGTCCACGATGACGCCCCGCATGCCGCACTCGATGGACTTCTGCACCACGTCGTAGATCTGCGTGGCTGTGCCGTGATTCAGCCCGCCGTCCGCGGTGATCACCACCACCATGTCGTCTGCGTCGGAAAGATAGGTCTCCATGGCCGGGAGAGAGCGTATCCCAAGCGGCGCCCTATTCGGGCCGCCTCCACCCCAAATCGGGGTCCTTTTGCAGGACGGCCGCGCTCTGGCGGACGCATCGGAGGCACGCGGTGGCCCCTGCATTTTCAGCGTGCTTCCAGCTGCGTTCCGTGCGGTTTTCAAGGCACAGCGTGCAGGTGGCGCCCGCCGCCTCCTGGCCACCGCTCTGGAGCACCAGGACGGTGTACGCCCGCGCCAGGCAGTCGCCGCAGATGCAGCTGCCGCGGTGCCCCTCCACCATCGGCCGGGTGTCGGTCCACGGCTGCAGGCAGAAGTCGCACAGGACATCGGCCATCTGGAGGTCTTCTGGGTCGCAACCATTTCTTTGCATGCGGGCACATTATCATTCGGCGCATGGCTCGCAAGACGGGCTCACTGGCCGCCCGCGCGTTGGCGCTGTTTGGCGTGGGCATGGCGCTCATCCTGACCACTGTGGTGGCGTGCTCGTGGTGGGTGTCCGACCGCCTTGTGTCCGACCTCCGGCTGGAGGCCGCGGCTGGCACCGACCCCGGCGATCTGGCCGACGCTGCAGAGGCGCAGCTCTCCTTTCTGCACTGGACCATGCTGCTGGGCGCGGTGCTGGTCTTTTCGGCGGCGCTCTTCTTCTTCTGGTTCATCCTCAGCCGCCAGGTGCTGCGCCCTGTGCGCCAGCTGGGCGATACCGCCGAACGCGTGGGCCGCGGCGAGATGACCGCGCGCTCCCAGCTGCGCACGGGCGACGAGCTGGAGGCGTTCGCCACCACCTTCAACCGCATGCTGGACGAGGGCGAGCGCGCCCAGAAGCAGCTGCGCGCCATGAACGAGGCGCTGGACCTGAAGGTGGGCGAGCTGTCCGAGGCCAATGTGGGCCTGGGCGAGAGCAACCGGCTGAAGAGCGAATTCCTGGCCAACGTCAGCCATGAGCTGCGCACGCCGCTGAACTCCATCATCGGGTTCGCAGATCTCCTGGCGGAGATTGCCCGCGAGGACAGCAGCGCGGACCCCAAGCGCGTCCGCTACATCCAGAACATCCAGCGCAGCGGACGCAGCCTGCTGGACATGATCAACGAGCTGCTGGACATGGCCAAGATCGAGGCTGGCCGCATGGAAGTCTCCATCGCGCCGCTAAGCGTGGCGGACCTGGCCGAGGGCCTGCAGGCCATCCTGCGCCCGCTGGCGCAGCAGAAGCGCATCGAGGTGGAGCTGCGCGTGCCGGCGGACATGCCGCGCGTGGAGACAGACGCTGGCAAGCTGCAGCAGATCCTCTACAACTTCCTCTCCAACGCCATCAAGTTCTCGCCAGAGGACGGCGTGATCATCGTGACCGCGCAGAACGTGCACCGGGAAGGCCAGCCAGAAGCCGTGCGCCTGAGCGTGACCGACCACGGCCCTGGCGTGCCAGCCGACATGCAGGACACGATCTTTGAGAAGTTTCGGCAGGTGGACGCCAGCCACACTCGCCGCGCAGGCGGCACTGGGCTTGGCCTGGCCATCTGCCGTGAGCTGGCAGAACTCTTGGGATGCACGGTGGGGCTCATCAGCGAGCCTGGCCGCGGCAGCACCTTCTGGGTGGAGGTGCCGCTGGTGCACAAGCCCAAGCAGCTCAGGCCGCTCATGGCGGGACGCTAGCCCATGTCAGACCAACCATCGCCCAACACACCGCCCCTGTCGCCCCCAACCGTCCCCGATGCCGCAGCGGTGGCCGCGCACGCTCCCGAGCGCAGCTGGGCCACCGCCATCGCGCCGCTCACCCAGAAGCAGCGCCTGCTTCAGCTGGACTTCCTCCGTGGAATCTCGCTGTTCGGCATCCTGGTGGTGAACATGGGCTTCTTCTTCGACGTGCTGGCCAAGGAGGTGGACCTGGGCTGGCTGGCCACGGCGGACACGTCCACCCGCGTGGTGTGGAGCGTGGTGCGCGTGTTCTTCACGTTCAAGTTCATCTCGCTGTTCAGCATGATGTTTGGCTTTGGCGTGGCGCTGCAGCTGGACCGCATGGCCAAGTCTGGCGCCAGCCCGTGGTACTTCGGATTGCGGCGCTTTGGGCTGCTCATCCTCATCGGCTTCCTGCACGGCGTTTTCATCTGGTACGGGGACATCCTCTTTGTGTATGGGTGCATGGGGCTGGCGCTGCTGCTGCTGCGGCTCCTGCCAACCAAGGCGCTGCTGATCACGGCGCTGGTGCTTGCAGGCCTGCTGGCGCTCTCCTCATTGGCCCAGGGCGCCCTTGGCGCGGCCTATTCGCCGCGGACAGCAGAGCACGCCACACAGGACGACACCCCTCCCACCTATGTGGATCCGCGGGGAGTCGGAGCGCTCGCTGACGACATGTTCCAGCCCGGCGGTCCGCGATATCAGGCTGCAGAGCGCCGCGCTGCACAGCAGGGTCCGTGGCTGGATGCTGTGAGCATCCGCGCGGTGATGTGGGCCACGCTGGCCTTCTTCGCGCCCTTCTCGTACGGCTGGCACCTCCTGTGCATGATGCTGCTGGGAATGTGGGCCTACCGAACCAACTTCTGGAGCGAATCCAACCGGGCGCTGCGGCGTCGGGTGGCGGTGGTGGGGCTGGGCATTGGATTCCCCTTGGCCATCGGAGGCGTGGTCCTCATGTGGCTGACCGACTTCCAGGGGCCCGTGGCAGTGGCCTTGCAAGGCTGCACCATGAACTTGGGTTCGCTGTTCCTGCCTGTGGCGTACGCCGTGGTCATCGGTGGCGCTGCGCTGTGGCTGCCTCGCGCGCTGGCCAATGCCGTGGCGAGCGCGGGCCGCATGCCTCTTTCGGTCTACTTGTCCGAGTCTGTGTGCGCCACAGCCATCAGCTACTGGTGGGGCTTCGGCTGCTTTGGAAGCCTGTCCGCTGTGCAGCAGATGGCCTTGGCTGTGGGCCTGTGGTGTGGACTGGTGGTGCTGGCCACCGTGTGGCTGCGGTACGTGCCCATTGGCCCCATGGAGTACCTGTGGCGCATGGTCAGCTACTGGCGGCTGGACCCGCTGGTGCCTACATCGCGCTCAGATCAACCCGCTGGGTGACGCGCTCGTCCGCGGCATGGTCGCGGCGGCGCAGCGACGCAGCATCCAGGCGCCCTGGCAGGCCCTCTGGCCACAGCTCCACTGCCACGCTGGCCACCGCCCGGGCCACGCCTTCTGGCGGCACAGCGCCATCTGGGCAGTACAGGTCGTAGTCCTGCCACGACAGCTGCAGGCGCAGCGGCACGCACGCGCCAGCACTGGTCAGCACCTGCACCTGGAACTCCCAGCCACCCGGGGTTTCGGTCTCGTGCAGGATCTCCACCAGCGGTTGCATGCGCGGCGCATCCTACGGCTGCTGCGGCCCGTGCAGCACCACCACGCGTCCATCGCCATGGTCAATCCAGCCGGGCAGCTCCAGCACGCGCTGGTAGCCAGCCTGGCGCAGCTGTTCATGCACCTTCACAGGCATGGCGCGCGGGTACAGCATCAGGATCCACTGCGGGTGCACCGCCGCCAGCGCCTCTGGCAGGTGCCGGCCGTACGGACCAGCGCTGGGCATCTCCAGGTCTGATGGCAGGTACCAGCGGTGCACGTCATCTGGCAGGCCGATGGCCAGCGCCCGATCTCCCGGCGCCCGCTGCTGCGCGATGTACGCCACGCCCTCGCGCAGCGGCTGGCGCGGTGGCAGCGTGACCACGCTGGCGATCCACGCGCACGCCGCCAGCGCCACCGCCGCCACACCCGCAGCGCGGTGGCGCGCCAGCAGCCACGCGGCCCCCGCGCCAGCCACCAGCGCCACCGCTGGCAGCACAAAGGTCAGGAAGCGCGCGTACAGCCAGCTGTTGAAGACCACTGGTGCCAGGAGCGCCACCAGCGCGCCGCCGCCAGCCAGCACCACGCCCAGCGCCAGGCTGCGGTTGCTGCGCACGGCCGCAGCGCCCGCCACCAGCAGCGGCAGCGCTGCCACGGAGGCCCACCACGTCCACGTGCCGCCCAGCATCTCCAGCATCATCAGGCCCTGGGCGCTCCACAGGGTGGGCTCGTTGCCTTCGCGCACGCGGAACTCGCTGGCGATGGCCGCCATGTCTGGCAGGGCAGGGGCGTAGAGCGCCAGCGTGAGCAGCGCGCCCACCACCAGGCCTAGGAAGCCGCCCGCGCAGTCGCGCCGCTCCTCTGGCGTTCGTGCGCGCCACAGCGCCCACGCGTTCCACAGGCCGTGGAAGACCGGCACGCACAGCGTCACCAGGTGGCTCCACCCGCCCAGCGCGCAGACCACCGCATACTCCGCCCAGCCAGCGCCGCTGCGCACCCGGCGCGCCCAGATCCACGTGGCGGTGGCCAGCGTGGCGTAGTAGGCCATGAAGGCGTAGCCGCGTGCCTCGGTTGCCTCCAATGCAGCCACAGGCATGAGCGCCATGGCCACTGCTGCGCCGCGGCCCACCGCAGCGCCGCCAGCCTCGCGCCCCAGCCACCACGCGGCCACGATGCCAAACAGCCCCACCACAAAGCTGGGCAGGCGCAGCGTGACCTCATCCACGCCAAAGAGCGTCACGCTCACCCAGCTGAGCACGGTCTGCAGGATGTGGTTGGCCTGCGTGTAGTAGTTGCCCATGGCAGCGCCCGGGCCCTCTGCGCCGTAGCCCATGAAGGCTGCGATCTCGTCGTACCACAGGCTCTGCGTCAGCAGCGGGAGGCGCAGCGCCAAGGCCAGCGCGAACGCAGCGCCCAGCACGCGCCAGTCTGCCTTGCTGGCGTGCCCAGGCGCAGGGCGCTGGTGCGCGCCGCGGAACAGCCGGTCGCCCCACAGCGCCAGCGCTGCCAGCGCCACGCCCGCCACTGGCGCCAGCACGCGCACCAGCTGCGCGCCCTGGCGCGTGGTCTCCAGCACCGCGCCGTTGTTCAGGTGCGTGCGCCCAGCGTGCTCAAAGAAGCCCGTCAGCGCGCTGGTGGGCACGGCCGCCACGCACACCAGCGCTGCGCCCAGCGTGGCATAGGCCGCGCGCAGGATGGTCAGCAGCCGCACGTGGTGCCGTTCTGGCTGCGCTGGAGCAGTGGTCATGCGCGCACATCATCCCCGGATCGGGCATCGTGCGCATGGGCTGCATGGCCTGCATGGCCTGCGGTGCCTGCTGGGCCCGCGCGGTGCGGAGCCACCGCCGTTGTGTGCTGGTCCTCTCCAGCGCGGTGTGGGTGCTGCCCGGGGCTGCGTGGTTCATGCCCCATGGTGCCTGGCTCTGGCGCCTCGATGCTGCCAGCCGAAGGCCGCAGCGCCAGAGGCATGGTGGCCATGGGCTGGGCATCCAGCACGTCTGTCTGCACGCGACGAAGCGGGAAGAAGGCCAGGAAGCGCAGGAACGCGCTCACCCCAAAGATCCACATGTACGCCGCCATGGCCTGCGGCACCGCTTCCAGCAGCGCCTTGCCAAGCAGGCTGCCGCACGCTGCAGCAAGGCTGTTCAGCACCAGGTAGAGCGCAAGCAGGCTGGTGCGCTCCTCCTCCCGCAGCGCCTCCAGCGCCAGGAAGAAGAACCCCAGCTCGAACGCCCCAAACATGGCCCCCGTCAGCCCCTGCAGCGCCAGCAGGTACCAGAAGCTGCCGCTGGCCATCCACAGCAGCGAGAGCGGCACGATGGCAGCCCCGCCGATGATGAACAGCCGCCGCGCGCCATGGGTGCGCGCGTACCGGCCCCACAGGGGCGCTGTGGCGCTCTTGGCGGCAAAGCTGGCTGCGATCATGCCCAGAACCTGCGAGTCGGTGAAGTCCAGCTGCTTGGCCATGTAGGGCACAAAGAAGGGCTGCGCCACCTGCACGGCCACAGTCATCAGGATCATGGAGCCCAGGAGCCGCCCGTCTGGGCCGCCGCGCACGCGCTGCAGGAACTCCAGGAAGCCCACGCGCCGGTGTGCGCGAACGTCCAGGCCCTTGGCTTCGCTCTGGTGCTTCAGGAACCACACGCTGCCCAGGCGGCTGAGGCCAGCCAGCACAAAGACAGCGCCAAAGCAGTAGAAGGGGTCCACGTCCACGTCCAGGTGGAACCCCAGCAGCCGATCGGAGCGCGCTGGATCACCCAGCGCCAGCACCACGCCGCCCACCAGCAGGGCGCCCAGGATGCAGAACTGGTACAGCCTGCTGCGCCAGCCAAAGTAGGAGGAGCGAATGGCCTTGGGAAAGAGCGCGCCCACCCACGTGTTCCACGCTGGCGCTGCACCCAGGTTGACCGCCCAGTACAGGCTGGCCACTGCAAACAGCCACCACGTGGGCATCACGCCCAGAAGCGCTGCCACCACCATGGGCGCAAAGCTCAGGCACTGGATGGTGGCGCAGAGCATGATCCACCGGCGGGGGCTTCCCAGCTTCTCCACGCCCCACGGGGCACACAGCTGGATGAGCGCGCCTGCCAGCTGCGGGATGGTGGCCACCAGACCGGCCGTGCCCTGGCCCTTGCCCAGCGCCAGCGCAAAGAGCGGGAAGTTGGTTTCCCCCAGGCCCACCATGAATGCGTGGGTCACACCATCGCCAGCGCAGTAGTACAGGTCGCGGCGAAGCGTGCTGGGTGGGCGGGTGCGTGCTGTGCCGGGGTCCATGGCAGGGCGCAGGGACACGCAGCATAGGAAACAGCGCGCAGCGCCTCATGACGCTGCGCGCTGCAGTTGGATCAACCAGTGTGCCTACTTGCCAGCAGGCGGCGTGGGCTTGGTGGTGGTGTTGCCGTTTGTGGTGCCGGTGCCAGTGGAGGTGCCCTTGCCAGTGCCGCTGCCAGTGCCAGCTGGCGGGGGTGGCGTGGTCTGCCCATTGGCGGGGCCCTGGGGAATGAATGTGCCGCCACCACCACCCGCTGCACCCGACACGGTCACAGGCGTGAACTTCACGTTCTGCGACACGCCCATAGGCGCTGTCATGGTCACGTAGCGGCCGCGCGGCGTTGGATCTTCCGCCAGCAGCAGGCCGTAGCCGCCGATCTGGCGCTGGATGTAGTCGGGCGCCCGGACAATCAGGCTGCCTTCGTAGTAGCGAATGTTCGCCACGCTGTCGTCCAGCCAGGCCTCTGGCTCCACCGTGGTCTTGATGAGGTCCATCAGCTGCTCAGCGCGCTCTTCTGGCTTGCCGCGGTCTGGATCTTCACCTGGCTGGCCAAAGATGTTGCCACCTCCGCCGCCACCGCCGTTGCCGCCACCACCGCCGCCGAACCCGCCGCCACCACCGCCGCCAAAGCCGCCGCCACCTCCGTTGCCACCGCCACCACCGCCGCCGCCCTGCTGACCACCCTGCGAGATGGCCTGCTGCAGGTTGAACTGCGGTGCGTTGGTGAAGTTGGGTGCCTTGAAGAGCAGGTCACGAATGGGGTAGATGCGCATCTCCTGCGCACCGCGCGCGTTCAGGCGCGCCTTGGGGCCCACTTCCACGTAGCCCTGGCGGAGCTGCCAGGTGCATGGTTCGGTCGAAGCTTGTTCCAGCATGCGCTCCAGCACGCCAAGCGCCTGGCCGTTCTTCACCTGCAGCGTGATCGGTGCGTCTGGAGTGAGGCCGTCGGATGCGCCTGGATCATCGCTCCAGCGGAAGACAATGTCCATGCCCAGCAGCTGCTTCAGGTACGCGAACGCCTCGCGCGCGGGTGTGTTCTGGAAGTCAACCGACACGCCTGTGCGCAGCAGGGTGCGCAGCATGCCAGCGCGCGTAGCCACCTGCGCCTGCTGCTGTGCAGCGCGCTGCGCCATCACAGCTTGGATGCGGGTGGAAAGATCCTGTGCGCCTGCCACGGCCGTCAGGACAGCAGGCGCAAGCACCACGAAACCCAGCGAACGGTTGATCCAGCGCATGAGGGTCTCCACCATCTGCCAGCGGGTCTGGGGCACCCCAGGGCCCCGCAGGCTCCTCAAGAATACGCCTTGGCCTGCCAGAACCGTTCCCCCAAACCGCAGAAATCACGGTGCTGGGGCGGGCTGCGCAGCAGCTGGCGCGGACTTTTCCGGCCGCGCTGGCTTGGCCAGAACTTCTTGCGCTTCCTGGAGTGCCAGCAACGCCATGGCTTGCGCTGCAGGCTGGATGAGTGGATCGAAAGGGGCCGCCATGATGGCGCCATCCGCCCGCTCTGGGCTGCGCATGGCATACGCGGTGGGTGTGCCAGCCTGCAGCTGCTGCAGAAACCGGGCGCCAGCGCGCAGCGACGCCTGTGCCATGGTCAGCCGCTGCACATCGTCTGGCGGCAAGAGTTGCGCCAGCAGCGCCACCACGTGCATGGCGCGCGCGCTCTGCGCGGTGGCACGGGCGGTGCGTGCGCCAGCCAGTGGGTACGCGCCCCACTCATCCGGCGGCGCGGACGCATCCTGCCCAAGCACCAGCTGAGTTCCGATGAGCGCGCCCAGTGTGGCCTGCAGGATGGGCTGCTCGGTGGCGTGGTGCTGCGCGCGCTCTGCCAGCAGGAGCCACGGCAGCACCGTGAGCGCGCTGTTGCCATCCACGCTGCTCCACGCCTTGGTCAGCGCCAGCTCCAAGGCTTGGGCGGGCACCACCTCTGTTCCGGCGGTGGCCAGCGCCGCTGCGGCCGCCAGCGCCATGGCGCGCTCCGAGGGCCGCACTGCCGCAGCGGGTTCCAGCGCTGCCTTCACGCGCGCCTGGATGGCAGCGGCTGCGTTGGCCGGCCACTGGCACGTGGTGCCAGCAGCCTTCAGCTCCTGCGCTGCCAGCAGGGCCAGGGCCGATGCAGCCACGTCCTCTGCTGGGTTGTGCTCGCTGGGGTCTACGTCGGCCAGCTGCTTCAGGAGGGTGCACGCTGCGGACTGGGCTGCCGTGCGCTGCGCCGGGCTCAGCAGCGTGCCGCCAGCGATGCGCGCCAGCGCATACGCCGCCAGCGCCTGGTCTGCCGCGGGCGCGGCCACCTGGCGGTACTCATCTGCCAGCGGGTCGTAGTTGCCGGGCAGTCCCAGGCGCTGTAGGTCTGCTGCGCCAGGTGCATCGGGCGGCATGGGTCCGCGGCCGCGCACCAGGTGTCCGGCGATGCGCTGCGCTGTCTGGGCGATGGACGCGTCGCCTGCTCCACCAGGCACCAAGGAGGGTGCCAGCCGGGTGACCAGCATGGGCGCGCTGGTGGAGCGCAGCTGCACCATGCGAATGGCGGGCACCTGGTACAGCGTGGTGGGAGCGCTGGCGCGCAGCTCTGCCAGATCCTTGGGTGGCGCGTGAAGCTCTGCCAGCAGCGCCAGCACCGTCCGTGACAGGGGCGCTGCCATGCTGCGCTCCAGCGCGTGCGAGACGGGCATGTAGCCCCAGGCGTCGCCGTAGCGCAGGGCCAGCCCCTGCATGGCTGGCTGCAGCGCAGACAGGGCGTCCTCGAATGAACTGCCCACCAGCGGCACGGGCGCGCTGCCAATCTCCAGCTCCAGCGTCAGGCGGGGTAGCGTCTCTGCGGCGCCCAGCGACTTCACGCCTGGGTCGCGCCTGGCCTCCTGCATGGCAGCGGCCATGGCCGTGCGCAGGTTGCCGTCCGCCGCCTCAATAGCCTTGCCTTCCCCCACAGGGCGGCCGTTGAACCGCAGCACCACCGCAGCAGCGCGCAGGCCTTCTGGGTCTGCTGCCTGGGCTGGCACAGAACCCTGCTCCAGCCACGCGCGCGCGCTCACCCAGGCCTGCGCCAAAGTGGAGACATCTGGCTGCGTGCTGCTCGCTGCGGGGGCTGTCTGCGTGGTCTGGGCTGACTGCGCAGGTTGCGCGCGCTGCGCTGCCTGCGTTGCCTGCGTCCGCGCTGCCTGCGGTTGCGCCTCATCCTGCGATTGGCCTGGGCGTGCTGCGCTTGGCGTGCTGTGCGCAGCGCTGCAGCACAGCGCCCACGCGGCAGCAGCTACGCATGCAGCGCGCGCATGCCCCATAAACCGCAAAGACCGCACAGAGTGTCCGGAGAACCCCACTGGGAGGCCAGAATCGCATGGAAACGAAGCACTTCTGCTGGACATGCGCTCGGCTCGGATCACCATACGGATCGTAGCGCGGGGTTTGAGGCAAGCACTGCTTGCCGCCCCGCGCCACAGGACACCGCGAAGAAGAGAAGCCCATGCGAGCCGTCGCCATTGCAGCCACGCGCGCAGTTTCCCTGGAGGAAAGCACCCGTCGGATCCTCCTGCTTGCTCTTCTGAGCTACCTGGCGCTCTGCTGATTCTCGGATCGCTGACCGCCAGACACTCAAACGCCGTCTCCTTGACGGCGACCTGCTGAGCGCGGCCGAAGTGCCGCGCTCGCACTGTTTTTGCGCCAGCGCTGCTGGGCTGCGGTGTGAAGGGCAGCGCCAAAGAAAAGACGCCCCGCCGAAGCGGGGCGCCTTGGTTCACAGGTGAGATGCCGCGCGAGGACTACTGCTCGTCCTCGCCGTCCTTTGCGCCGCCAAAGCGGATCTTGTGGCTGCCCAGCGAGCCGTGGTCGTCCATGCCGCCGCGCGTTGGGCGGGGGCCACCGCCGCGGCGCGGCGTTGGATCCTCGTCTGGCGTGGCGCCCCACTGGGCACGCTTCAGGCTCAGGCCGATCTTGCGATCGTCTGTGTCCACACGCAGGATCTTGACTTCCACTTCCTGACCAGCCTTGACCACGTCCTGCGGGTTCTCCACCTTCTGGTCGGAGAGCTCGCTGATGTGGAGCAGGCCTTCCAGGCCCTCTTCCAGCTCCACAAAGACGCCGAAGTTGGCGATCTTGGTGATCTTGCCCTTCACGATCATGCCAGGGCGATACGCGCTGGGGATGGCTTCCACCCACGGATCTTCCGTGAGCTGCTTGACGCCCAGGCCGATGCGCTGCTTCTCCTGGTCCACTTCCAGCACCACGCACTTGACCAGATCGCCCTTCTTGTAGAGCTCGTTGGGGTGCGCCACCTTCTTGGTCCAGCTGATGTCGCTGACATGCAGCAGGCCGTCGATGCCGGGCTCGATCTCAACAAACGCGCCGTAGTTGGACAGGTTGCGGACCTTGCCCTCGATGACGCTGCCGCGCGGATACTTGTCCGCCACCAGCTCCCAGGGGTTCACTTCGGTCTGCTTCATGCCCAGCGAGATTTCCAGCTTGTCCTTGTTGATGTCCAGGACAACCACGTCCACCTCGTCGCCAACCTGCACCAGCTCGCTGGGGTGGTTGACGCGGCGGGTCCAGCTCATCTCGCTGACGTGCACCAGGCCCTCGATGCCTTCCTCCAGCGCCACGAAGGCGCCGTAGGACATGAGGCTGACCACCTTGCCGCGCACGCGGGAGTTGACCGGGTACTTCTTCTCGATCTCTTCCCAGGGCGAGGTTTCCTTCTGCTTCAGACCCAGGGCGATCTTCTCGCGCTCGCGGTCGATGTTCAGGATCTTGACCTCCACCTCGTCGCCGATGCGGACGACTTCGGTGGGGTGGTTCACGCGGCCCCAGCTCATGTCGGTGATGTGGAGCAGGCCGTCCAGGCCGCCCAGATCCACGAATGCGCCGAAGTCCGCGATGTTGGTCACCGTGCCGCGGACGATGTCGCCTTCCTTCACCTGGCCCAGCAGCTTGCTCTTGGCGGCTTCGCGCTCTTCCTCGATGAGCTTGCGGCGGCTGATGACGATGTTCTTGCGTTCCTCGTCAATCTTCAGGATCATCGCGCGGACCATGCGGCCCACGTAGTCGCCGATGTCGCCGGGGCGGCGCACGTCAACCTGGGACGCGGGCAGGAACACCGGCACGCCGATGTCCACCAGCAGGCCGCCCTTGATCTTGCGGAGGGCCTTGCCTTCCACCACGTCGCCTTCCTTGCGGGTGAGCAGGATCTGCTCCCAGCCGCGGATGCGGTCGGCCTTGCGCTTGGAGAGGACCACCGCGCCGTCGTCGTCTTCCATTTGCTCCAGGAGGACTTCCACCTGGTCGCCGACGTTCACGCCGGTGTCTTCAAACTCGCTCTTCTCCACCTGGCCTTCGCTCTTGAGGCCCACGTCCACGATGACGTAGTCGCCGCTGATGCCAACGACCTTGCCCTTGAGGATGGCGCCCGGTGAGAAGTTCTTGATGTCGTCTGTGAGGGCCAGCTCGCTGCCGGCGCCCATGCTGCTGAGGTAGGAGGAGAGCTCGGCGTCGTCGAGCTTCAGGTCCTCGATCAAGTTGTAGTCAACCATGCTGTCTTTCTAAGGTGCGAAGTTGCCCGTGGCGGCACGCGCCGCCATGCGGAAAGGCGAAGCCCCGGCACAGCGCCAGGGCGGAAGGGACGATGTTAGCGGAAACCGCAGCGCGCCGAAAGAGCCTGCTGGCTGGCCGCGCTGGGGCAGGGCTTATCAGCCCGCCGCACTACGACCGCCGCACTACGACCGCCGCGCCGTGAGGCCGCGGCGCTTCAGCGAGTGCCAGTGCCGCTCAAAGCCCAGCACGCCAGCCGTGTTCACCACCACGCACGCAAAGAACGTCCACGGCGCCAGCCCGTGCTGCGCCAGCAGCTGGTAGAGCGCCACGGCCAGGAAGGGCGCGATGATGCCGCGCAGCCCGTTCAGGGTGACGTGCACGCTCATGTACAGGCCGTCGTTCTCTGGCGTGGCAAAGTCATGGTGCCCTAGGTTCCACGCCAGCGCGCCCCCGCCAAAGCCAACGCCCATGGCTGCGGCAGCCACATAGAAGAGCCACAACTGCTGCGACATGGCCGCCACCCACAGCAGCGCAGCCGCCGCTACAAAGCTCCAGCCGTGGATGCGCCGGAACTGCACGATGTGCATGCGGTCCAGCAGCTTGGCCCACGCTGGAATGGCCAGCGGCATGGTCACCAGCGGGATGATGGTGGTGGCCATGATGGCCTCCTGGTAGCCAACGTGCATCTCCTCCACCAGCACGATGGTCTGCGGCGCAGTCACCATCAGGTTGCCCACGCCGAACACGAACATCCACACCATGAAGCGGCGGTACTCGCGGTCGTCGCGCAGCACGTCCAGGTTCTGCTCCAGCGCCTGCCGCGTCATGGCAGCGGCGGCCAGCGGATTGGCGCTCACGCGGCCCACGCCGCCCTGGGCGCGCTCGGCCCGCGCCAGCCTGCGGCCGCCGCGCATGCGCACCTTGGCAAAGATGCGGTTGCCATACAGCCCCACCACGGCCAGCACTGGAAAGGCCACATGGAAGCTGAATGGGCTGAAGTCCATGGCAGCGCCCAGCAGCCAGCCGCTCAGCGCCAGCATCAGGCTCTGGATGGTGGCCATCTTGCCAGCGATGCTGGCGCGGCTGGCCTTGGGGTAGTTCTGGCGCCATACGGCTGCGCGCGCAGTGATGACGCCAGTCCACGTGGACCGCGCCACCAGCACCAGCACGCAGGTGCCGATGAGCCCCCACGCGTTGAGCGGCATGCACGCCACCAGCGCCACGCACGCGCAAGTCACTGCCTGGATGGTGGTGATGAAGCGCACCTTGTTGCGCCCACGGCTCAGGCTGCCCCACAGGAAGCTGGTCAGGTTGGCAAAGTTGGGCGCTGCCGCCACGAACGCCACTGCAAAATCCAGCACGCCCGGCGAGATTCCCTCTGCGCCCGTCCACGCCTTCTTCACCAGCACGCTGATGGTGCCGCCCTCCACCGCTCCAAGCATGAGCGGAAGGAACGCCCATGACACCATCTCGCGCACATAGTTGGCGCGCTGCATGGTGGGGATGCTGCGGGGATGAAAGCTCCACAGCCAGCTGCTCACCAGTTGAGCCAGCGTGCGAGGAGCATGGAGCGTCTTCATGGGAGTGCCGACGGGACCTGACCCCTCCGGGCCACGGCTCGCGGGGAGCTCGAACCCCAAGCGTAAGTGGGCTCGCCTGCCGTCGTTCCCGGCCTTCCACTCGAGGGAGGCATGGCCATCGTCGCGGCACTTGAGAAGGCGATCCCTTGGGGTTCGCATCGGTTCGAGCAATTGGCGCTGAACCGTCTCCCGAGGGGGTCAGATCCCATCGGCGCGTGGATTGTAGGCGGATCGCTCACGCCAGGTCGAGCCTGGCTGCGCATTCTGGCAAGGCAGCGCGATACAGCTCCCAGCTCTGCTTCAGCGCCTGTGGAATCACACGAACTTCACCCATCACAGACATGAAGTTAGTGTCGCCGCTCCAGCGGGGCACCACGTGCCCGTGGACGTGCTCTGGCAGGCCCGCGCCGGCAGCGCGGCCCACGTTCAGGCCCACGTTCAGGCCCTGTGGGTCGTACACCCGCTGGCAGAGCGCCATGGCCAGGTCCATCAGCTGCCAGAAGTGGGCGCGCTGCGCTGGCTGGTACTCCAACAGCGTGGGGCGCGGGTCACCCAGCGCCACCAGCAGGTGGCCGTTGGCATAGGGGTAGCGATTCAGCAGCACCATGCCTTGCGCGGTGCGGTGGATGACCAGCTGCGCTGCGTCGGCACCTGGGTTCTCCCAATACTGGCGCAGGAAGTTGCTGGAGCCAGCTGGGGCAGCACCAGCCCGCGCTGTGGAAGACTGCTGCTCAAGGCCTTGGATGTAGCTGAGCCGCCACGGGGCCCACAGGCTTGCGTGCATGCACCGAGTGTAAGGCTACGGCGCAGCGGGCGCAGCGGGCGCAGCGGGCGCAGCGGGCGCAGCGGGCTCCACGCGCCACGTGCGCTCGGGCGCGGGCGCGCGGCCTGGCTCCATCTGCACAGGCGCCTCCAGCGTGCCAGTCCACACGCGCCACGGGGCGTCCTGCTTGGCCTGTGCTGGCAGGGCGCGCAGCGCAGTGGACAGGTCGCCACGAATGCGCAGGGTCCAGCCCTCTGCGCTCTCGCGCAGGCGGCGCAGGGCTTCCACATCCTCTTCTTCCACCGCCCAGCCCACTGCGTCTGGCTGCACGGTGGTGCCGCCCACCCACCAGATGCGCAGGCGGCGGCGCACCTGGCCGCGCTCCAGCAGTTCCAGCGTGGCGCCCACCAGCACGTCTGCGTTGGTGGAACTCTGGAATGAGTTCATGTTGAAGCGCAGCGCAATGGGGCGCTGATTGTCGCTCCACGCCACCACTGGCAGCTGGAAGGCGCGCTGCGCGCACTCCTGCAGCGCCTCGTCCTGGCTGGCCACCAGCAGCTGCGGACCATCGGTGGCCACGGTCTGCGTGAGCTGCGCAGCGGGCGCGTCCGTCCACGGGCCCCAGGCCTCGTGCGCCCATTGCCAGCGCCGGGTCTGCACTGCCAGCGTCACCTCCACGCGCGCGCGCGGCACCTGCAGTGGCGCCAGCGCCAGCACGCTGCGGGTGGGTCCGTTGCCGCGCAGCCCACCAGCAGAGCTCCACACCACCCAGCTGTCGTGCAGCGGAGCCAGCGGAGCAGCGGGGCCGGTGGGCTGGCCCGTGTCGTCCACGGGCATGACAGTGGCCTCTTGGATGCGTGCGCGCCACTCGGTGCGCTGGCCCCACAAGGCGCCGCTGGCATGCACAACCAGCGGTGCGCCTGGCAGCCACTGCGCTGGCATGGAAGTCTTCAGCGCCAGCGGTGCATTCGCCAGCGCGTCGTCCATCTCCTGCGCGTACTGGGTGCGGCGCAGCGCCAGCGCCACGCGCTCCTGTTCGGTCATGGTGGATTCGTCTGTGTCCAGCTCTGCAGGGCGGCGCAGCAGCACGTCGCTGAGCATGGACGCTGGCAGCGCCCGCACCTCTGCGCCATCCGCCATGGTGACCAGCGTGCTGGCCAGCGCAACCTGCGTGTCTGGAGCAAGCTGCCTGCGCCACACGCGGCGCGCCAGCTCTGCCCAGCCCTCCTCCAGCGTGCTGCGCGGCTCCATGATGGGCGCCAGCGCCACCAGCGCTGGAGAGGGCAGAAGCCCCGCCCAGCCGCTGCCTGTTGCCTGGTAGCGCGCCCAGCCGGTGACCGCCAGCACCATCACCAGCAGCAGTGCTGCAGCGCCGTAGCGGCGGCGCGTTCGCAGGAAGTCCCACTGGCTCCTGCCCACATACCCGCACTCGCCGCACTGCATGCCCTGCGTGTAGCTCAGGTCATGCCAGCAGCGCGGGCAGCGGCGCCGGCCGCGCGCCTTGTCCCAGAACAGCGCCCACCAGATGCCGCCCACACCCAGCGCTGCAAACAGCACAGCCAGGAACAGGACCAGCAGCATGGAGAGCGCTGGGAGCATGCCACCTCCTGTACGGACGTCACGCCATGCGGATCCAGCGCAGCAGCTCGCGTGGTGTGGGCGGCTTGCCCTGCATCAGCACGCCCACGCGGAAGATCTTGGAGCCGCTCCACAGGAACACAAACACCCATGCGTAGCCCCACACGATGCTCAGGAGCACCTGCCAGAAGGGGATGGGCTCTGCGGTGGCGGTCACCCGCAGGATCATCACGTAGGGAATGGCGGGCGGCAGGAAGCTGAACGCCGTGGCCAGCCAGCCGTTGGGGTTGTCGCTGATGGGCATCCACAGCATGAGCGGGATGATCAGCACCATCATGGCTGGTCCCACCAGGCTCTGCGCCTCGCGGAGGTCGCTCACAGCGCTGCCCACCGACACCATGATGGTGGCCACGAACAGGTACGCCATGACAAAGTAGATGGCCAGATAGACCAGAAGGTGCAGCGGCACCAGGTCGGTGGCGGCAGCCACGGTCAGACCAGCCATGGCCAGTCCCCCATAGCTCACCAGCATCACTGCGCTCACCAGGCTGTAGCCCAGGATCTTGCCAAGCAGGAGCTGCATGGGGCTCACGGCGCTCAGCAGCACCTCCATCACCTTGCTGCTCTTCTCCTCGATGGTGCTGGTGAGCAGATAGTTGCCGCTGGTGAAGGTGGCGATCCACAGCAGCATCATGAAGCCAGCTGGCACCAGCATCTTGGCGGCCACGCTCTCCTGGCTCTCAGCGCCCTCCTTGCTCATGCGGCGCACATCGGTGCTGGGGCGTGAAAGCAGGGTCTGCAGCGACGTGTAGTCCTTGCCAGCAGACGCCACGCGCGCGCGCACGATGGCTTCGGACGATGCGCGCTCCACCATGGTGGTGGTGCGCGGCGGTGAGTTGCTGGGCACGATGAGCGAGAAGCCCGCGCGCCCGCCCTTGGCATCCACTGGGTTGGCCAGCAGCACCTCCGGCGGCACGATGACCAGCGCCAGCAGGTCGCCAGCGGCCACGCGCTTGCGCAGCGCATCCTCTTGGGCCATGTCCGCCACGCCCTCGACTGTGATGCGCACCTTGGGTGCGGCCGCAGCGGCGGCAGCTGCGATCTGCGCGCCGTTCACCCCGGGCACGGCAGGCGCGTTGGCCACAGCCTCTTCCACGTCCTTGGCAGCAGCGCCCTCCAGCTTGGTGGCGGAGAACTCCTCCTTGGCCATGGGCTGCACAGTGCCGCTGGGGTCCAGGATGACCACCGTGCCTTCCACGGGGCGCACCTTGTCGCCCATCAGGAACGCCACCGCGGCCACCGCCACAAACATCATCAGCGGGAACGCGATGGCGCCGATCAGAAAGCCCTTGGTGAGCACGGTGTGCCGGAACTCGCGCCAGGCCACTGCGGCGATCTTGGGCAGCGCGCCGCTGCGCGTGCGGGTGGTGTCAGACATTGGCAGCCTCCTCGGCAAGCGTCTCCACGGCGCTGCCGCCAACCAGCTCGACAAACACGTCGTCCAATGAAGTGCGGCGCAGCTCCACGCTGCGCATGGGCTGCAGGCTCATCATCTCGCGCATCACCGCCTGGCTGTCTGCGCCGCGCGCCACCTGCGCCTCCACCATGCGGGTGTTGGGCACCCAGGTGGCGGCGTCCACGCCTGCGATCTGCGCCACGCGCTGCGCCAGCGCAGGGTCAGCCTGCAGCGGCTCGGCGGCCACGGTGCGCGGGTCAAACTGCGCTCGGATCTCGGCCATGGTGGCGTCCAGCAGCTTCTGGCCCTTGTTGATCAGCACGATGCGGTCGCACAGCTGCTCTGCCTGGTGCATCACGTGCGTGCTGAACAGGATGGTGCGGCCCTCCTGGTGCAGCTCGTGGATGAGGCGGTTCAGCATGCGCGCGTTCACCGGGTCCAGGCCGCTGAAGGGCTCGTCCAGGATGATCAGCTCCGGCTCATGCAGCACGCTGGCCACAAACTGCACCTTCTGCTGCATGCCCTTGGAGAGCTCCTCGCACTTCATCTTGGCGGTCTCTGGCAGGCCCACGCGCTCCAGCCATGTGCGGACGGTGCGGTCCAGGCCACCAGATGGCATGCCCTTCAGGCGCGCCATGTACTTCAGGAACTCCAGCACGCGCATCTTGCGATACACGCCGCGCTCCTCTGGCAGGTAGCCGATGCGGTCCTTGGCATCCAGCGCCGTGGCGCCCAGCACGCGCACCTCGCCTTCGTCGGCGTAGATGATGCTCATGATCATGCGGATGCTGGTGGACTTGCCAGCGCCGTTGGGGCCGATGAAGCCGCACAGCGTGCCAGCTGGCACCACCAGGTCCACGTTGCGCACGGCCTCCTTGCGTCCGAAGCGCTTCCAGACGCCGCGCATCTCGATTGCAGATGCGCTCATGAGGAGCCCTTGGGAGAGGCGGGAGGAGTGCTGCCAGGAGCGCCAGCAGGCGGGGCGCTGGGGGCGGTCGGAGCGCTCGACGTGCTCGAGGAGCCCGGGGCGCCCGTCGCGGGGCCACCAGTCACCGCAGCCTTCTTGCGCGCCTCCACCAGCGCCTTGATCTCCGCTGGCAGCTCAAAGACCGCAGCGTCCACCTTGTTCCACTCCACCTTGTCGGTGGTGATCTCCTGGGACTGCATCATCATGCTGGTGACCACCTTGCTGGGCATCTTCACGCCATCGAAGTCCTGGTACTTCTGCATGGACATCACCACGGGGATGGGGCCCATCTGCGTCAGCGTGGTCATCTGCATGCCAATCTGCACGCCAGTCTCCTTGGCGTAGTAGTGCATGGTGGGCGAGCCGCCCTTGGGCTTCACGCGCACCTGCCAGGCTGGGGTGCCGTAGAAGTCCACCAGGTCGATCACCTCAGCGTCGCCGGGGTCGCGCGCAAGGTCTGCGTCGCGCTGGATGTGGGCCTCGCGCTTCAGGTCTTCCACCTGGCTGGGCTCCATGATGGCTGGGCCGCGCATGGGGTCCATGGACCAGCCAGTGGTGCCGTCGAATCCAGCGCGCGTGAGTCCGATGCCCGGCATCTCGATGGTCATCACCATGCGGTCTGGATCCATGGCATAGACCGTGACGGTGCCAGTGAGGCCCACCGAGGGAACCGAGATCGTTCCCGTGGTCATCATGCTGCGGCGGTCCTTCCACGCTGCTTCGCCGCCCGTGACTTCCAGGTGGTTCTTGAACAGCGTGGCTGCCGATGGCTTGCTGCCCTCGAAGGGCAGCGACTTGAACGTCGCCGCCTTGCCTGGGGCTGGCATGGCAGGGCGTGCAGGCGGCGAGGCGGGCGGCGAGGCGGGTGGCGCAGCGGGTGGCGCCGCAGGCTTACCCGCGGGCGGTGCGGCCGCTGGTGGCGCGGCAGGCGCGGTGGCGGGTGGCGCGGTGGGCGCAGCACCCTGCGGGGCTGCCACCGCTGGCCAGGTGACCAGCAGGAGCGCCGCGCTGGCCAGCGTGCGCGAGTGCGTGCGGAAGAAACGGTGGGTCACAGCGTTCACGAGTGTGGTTCCTGCGGTGAGGCGGGAATGGAGCGGCTGCGCTCGGAGGCAATCCAGCGGACAGCATCCGCGAGCACAGGGTCGCCTTCGCGCGCATAGTCGGCGCGCGTGTAGGCACGGGGAGAGTCGGGGCGCACGCCAGACGCCTCCAGCTGGCGGCCATCTGGCAAGCGGTAGTCAGCGATGGCGTGGAGGAGCACGTCGCCGTTGGGAAGGTCGTCCATCAGGGCGGGCAGCGCAGCGCCGGCGGTGCGCGTGCCAAAGATCTTGGCGCGGCCCAGGTACTGCAGGCCGCCTGCAAAGATCTCGCTGGTGCTGGCTGTGCCCTCATCCACCAGGATGGCCAGCGGTCCGGTGTAGGCCCCCACCACCTTGCCATCCTGCGAGACCAGCCGCGGATTGGAGACAAAGTTCAGCGGGGACTCGCGCGTGTACATGGTCCCCAGCTCCTTGGCTTCGGGCGTGAAGTGCCCAGCCAGGCCCATGGCCATGCCGCCAATGCCGCCCGGGTTGCCGCGCAGGTCCAGCACGATGCCGTCGCACTGCCGCATGGTGTCCACTGCCTGGTCAAAGGGCTTGGCGATGGGGATGAGCCAGATGTTGAAGTGGATGACGCCCACCGATCGCGCAGTGGAGCCCATGGCCTTCAGCTGCGCCGCGTCCAGCGTGCGGGACTCGAGCGACGTGGGCAGCGGCGGCAGGTTGCCGAACTTGGCCTTGGGCCGCGGGTCCGAGCTGAAGGTGATCTTCACCTCGCGCGGTGCGCTGCCAGCATCGCTCACGGTCCAGGTGACGGTGGTGCCGGGCTCGCCTGTGGTGCGGGCACGGGCCATGGCCAGGCGCTCGTAGCGCTCCAGCCCTGCACCCGTGGGCAGGTCCTTCAGGACAGGCTTGCCATCCACCGCGATGAGCACCACGCCAGGCTTCAGGCCAGCCTTAGCTGCCGAGGAGCCGGGCTCCACCAGCGTGACGACGGCTTCCTGCATGGCAGGGTCTGTGGGGGAGGGCAGCAGCGTGATGGTGGCGCCGGCTGTGCCTTCATGCGCTTCGCGGCGGTGGGCGCGGGATGCGCCTGGGGCGTCGTCATCGTCTGAGCCTGGGATGACGCTGAAGTGGCTCTGGCCCAGGCGGCCCAGCATGTCAACCAGGATGGGGCGGAGTTCGGCCGGGGTGTTCGCCTTCTCTGCCTTGGGGCGGAGCTCTGCGCGGACGGCGTTCCAGTCCACCCCCGCAAGGGAGGGGTCCCAGTGCGTGTCGCGCACGGCCACCCAGACAGCGTCAAACGTCTCGACTTGCGGTGGCGCACCGTGAACCACCGAACACATGGCGGCGACCAAGAGCAGCAGCAGATGGCAGACCGGGCGCATGTGAAGACCTACAACAGTACCCGCTTGCGGGTTGTGAGCGGTGATAACTGGTGGATCGGACCTATGCTTCATCCGTCCATCCGGATGAACGGTTGAAAGGTGCTGGATTTCCGGGTACTGTCTCTCCATGCGCAGCAGCTTTCTGCAGGCCTTGGAACGCCGGGTGCTCCTTTTTGACGGCGCCATGGGCACCAGCATCCATGCGTGCCCTGATTGCACGCCAGCCGACTACCTGGGCCGCGACAACTGCACGGACATCCTGGTGCGCAGCCGCCCGGACATCATCCAGCGCATCCACGAGAGCTTTCTGGCCGTGGGCGCCGACGTGGTGGAGACCGACACCTTTGGCTCCAACCAGCTGGTGGCGGCAGAGTTCGACCAGGAGATGGTGGGGTGGGTGTACGACCTCAACGTGCAGGCTGCGCAGATCGCGCGCAAGGCGTGCGCCGCATACAGCACGCGGGAGCAGCCGCGCTTTGTGGCGGGCAGCATGGGCCCTGGCACCAAGCTGGTCACGCTGGGCAACACCACGTGGGACACCATGCTGGCCAGCTACCGCGAGCAGGCGCGCGGCCTGATCGACGGCGGCGTGGACTGCTTCATCATCGAGACCTGCCAGGACCTTCTGCAGGTGAAGTGCGCCATCAACGCGTGCTTGGATGCGCTGGGTGCCGCGCGCCGCACGCACGAGGACATTCCCATCCTGGTGAGCGTCACCATGGAGACCACAGGCACCATGCTGCTGGGCAGCGACATGGCTGCGGTGGTGAACGCGCTGCGGCCGTTCCCCATCGCCAGCCTGGGCCTGAACTGCGCCACCGGCCCCACCGAGATGGCGGAGCACATCGCGTACCTGTCCAAGCACTGGGACCGGCCGTTCAGCGTCATTCCCAACGCGGGCCTGCCTGTGCTGGTGGAGGGACGCACGGAGTATCCACTGCGGCCCGACGCGTTTGCCGCTGCCATGAAGCGCTTCCTGGATGAGTTTGGCGCTGGAATCGTGGGTGGCTGCTGCGGCACCACGGTGCAGCACATTGGGGCGTTGCGCGGGGTGATGGGGGAGACCCGCGCGCAGCCCACGCGCGCAGCGGTGCCACAGGCGCCCGGCTGCAGCAGCCTGTACGGCTACACCGAGTTCCGGCAGGACAACAGCTTCCTCATCGTGGCGGAGCGCACCAACGCAAACGGCAGCCGCAAGTTCAAGAAGCTGCTGGATGCTGAAGACTGGGACGGCCTGGTCAGCATGGCCAAGGAGGAAGTGCGCGACGGCAGCCATCTGCTGGATGTGTGCGTGGACTTCGTGGGCCGCGACGGCGTGCGCGACATGAGCGAGACCGTGTCGCGCTTTGTGCGGCAGGTGAACGCGCCGCTGATGATCGACAGCACGCAGGCGGATGTCATCGAGGCTGCGCTCAAGCGTTCCGGCGGGCGCTGCGTGGTCAACAGCATCAACCTGGAGGATGGCGAGAAGCGCCTGGACGAGGTGTGCCCGCTGCTCAAGCGCTACGGCGCTGCAGTGGTGGCGCTGACCATTGACGAAGATCCGCAGGCCGGCATGGCCAAGACTGCGGCGCGCAAGCTGCAGATCGCAGAGCGCATCCATGACCTGTACACGCGCAAGTGGGGGCTGGACGCGAGCGATCTGTTCTTTGACCCGCTGACGTTCACCATCGCCACCGGCAATGCAGAGGACCGCCGCCTGGGCCTGGAGACGCTGGAGGGCATCCGGCTGATCTCGGAGAAGTTCCCAGAGTGCCACGTGCTGCTGGGGCTGTCCAACATCAGCTTTGGCCTGAAGGCGTCGGCGCGAGCGGTGCTGAACAGCGTGTTTTTGCAGCACGCGCTGGACCGCGGGCTGACAGCGGCCATCGTGCATGCCAGCAAGATCCTGCCGCGCAACCGCATTCCAGCAGAGCAGTGGGAGGCAGCAGAGTGGCTCATCTTTGACCGCCGTGGCGCAGAGCGGCCAGAGGGCAAGCCGGAGGAGTTCGATCCGCTCATCCATTTCATCGGGCTGTTCCCAGAGGGCGAGCAGGCGGTGGTGGAGCGCAAGGGCATCGCGGATCTGCCCGTGGAGGAGGCGCTGCGCCGGCACATCATTGACGGCGAGGACGGCCAGCTGGACGCCACGCTGACGCGGGCCATGGAGAAGTACACTCCGCTGCAGATCATCAATGATCACCTGCTGGCGGGCATGAAGACCGTGGGCGACCTGTTTGGCGCCGGCACCATGCAGCTGCCGTTTGTGCTGCAGAGCGCCAGCGTCATGAAGAAGGCCGTGGCGTGGCTGCAGCCGCACATGGAGAAGACTGGTCAGAAGGGCCAGGCCAAGGCCAAGGTGGTGCTGGCCACGGTGGCGGGCGACGTGCACGACATCGGCAAGAATCTGGTGGACATCATCCTCAGCAACAACGGGTTCGAGGTGCACAACATCGGCATCAAGCAGCCGCTGAGCACCATGCTGGAGGCTGTGGAGAAGACGGGCGCGCACGCGTTGGGCATGAGCGGGCTGCTGGTGAAGAGCGTCACGGTGATGGAGCAGAACCTGCACGAGATGAACGAACGCGGCGTGCGCCTGCCAGTGCTGCTGGGCGGCGCTGCGCTGACGCGCACGTATGCAGAGGGCCATCTGCGAGGCGTGTACGAGGGGCCGCTGTACTACGGCAAGGACGCGTTTGAAGGCCTGGCCGTGTGCGAAGCGCTGGCCAGCGGCGGGCTGGAGCGCGTGGATGCGCAGATCGAGCAGCGCGTGCGGCGGCGCGCGGCGGCAGAGCAGCGCGCAGAGAGCCGCGCGGCGAGCGCGACCGCGGTGCTGGAGGCGAGCGGCATCGCAGAGGGTGGTGTGGACACGACAGGGGGTGGCGCAGGCGCAGCCGGTGGCGCGGGCGCAGCCGGTGGCGCGGGCGCAGGCGCTGCACCAGCGCGCGTGGAGCCGTTGGAGCGGGCGCCTGAGCCGCCGTTCTGGGGCACGCGCGTGGTGGACAGCGTGCCGCTGGAGGAGATCTATCCGTACCTCAACCACAATGCGCTGTTCCGCGGGCAGTGGGGGTTCAAGCAGGGGGGCATGAGCGCAGAGGAGCACCAGCGCATGGTGCAGGACAAGGCCATGCCGGTGCTGCAGCGCTTGCAGCAGCAGGCGCAGCGCACTGGATTTCTGCAGCCGCGCGTGGTGTACGGGTGGTTCCCGTGCGGCAGCCAGGGGGATCACCTGGTGGTGTTCGACCCAGCCGACCCGCAGCGCGAGCTGGAGCGGTTTGCGTTTCCGCGGCAGTCAGGCGGCAGGCGCCTGTGCATCAGCGACTTCTTCCGTCCTGCTGAGGGCGCCCAGCGCGATGTGGTGGGCTTCACCTGCGTGACCATGGGCAGCGAGGCCACAGCGCTGGCCAAGCGGTTGTTCGAGGACAACCAGTACACGGAGTATCTGTACGTGCACGGCTTTGGCGTGGAGTGCGCCGAAGCGCTGGCTGAGCTGTGGCACAAGCGCATGCGTGCGGAGCTGGGCATTGGCCACATGGACAGCCCCAAGGTGCGCGAGCTCTTCCAGCAGAAGTACTGCGGAAGCCGCTACAGCTTCGGCTATCCCGCGTGTCCCGAGATGAGCGACCAGGAGAAGCTGTTCCGGCTGTTGCGGCCAGACCGCATCGGCTGCGCGCTTACCGAGAACTGGCAGATCGACCCCGAACAATCCACCAGCGCGCTGGTGGTGCACCACCCCGCCGCGAAGTACTTCACCGCCTGAAACTGGAAATTCGTGCCTGGCACGGGTGTCCCTACTTTATGTAGTGCGCCGGACCACAGGCCCCCCGTGTCGCGGCCTCCGCGCGGGCCCGGGGGGCGCGGCCGCGGACGGCTCGGCTCCACCAGGTTCCGCCTTCGCCTCGGCTTCGCGATTGCTCGGCAGGTAGAGCGGCCCGCGAGCCCAGGCACTCACACAGCCTGCCTCGCTCCGCTCAACGCCGCTACGCCGCGCCCCCCGGTCCCGCGCTGCGGCCGCTGCGAGCGATGGAATTTGGTGCCTGGCACGAGCGTCCCTCTGTTCGCGCGGGTACGTTCGTGCAACCGGTGGCCTGCAGCGCTCGGCAGGTCGTGACGGCCCATCCAGCTCCACTTCAGACGCGTGCGCACTCAGCCTGTGTGCTCCATCGCAGCGGGCGGGGCATCGACGCACCAGGTTCCGAGGCTCGCCCGATTAGCCCATTCGCCCGGTCCTCCGCTACCAGCCCACGAAACCCGCGAATGGGAGTTCCTGGCACGAGCTTCCGTGTGCGTTCGGAGCGGCCGCAGCGCGGGGGCGGGGGCGCGGCGTAGCGGCGTTTTGCGTGGCGAGGCAGGCCGCGTGGGTGCCTGGGCTCGCGGGCCGCGCCATCTGCCGAGCGCACGCAAAGTCGAGGCGAAGGCGGAACCTGGTGGAGCCGAGCCGTCCGCGGCCGCGCCCCCGCCCCCCGCGCTGCGGCCGCGTCCAAGCCGTCCGCCGCACACCGCGCAGAAAGTAGGGACACCCGTGCCAGGCACGAATTTCTATCATCCGCGCATGCATGTGGTGGCGTGGCAGGTTTTCCAGGTGCGGCAGGGCGCGGATCGCGCCGAGACGCTCTCGCTTGGGCGCGCTGCGTGCCGCGCCGCGCTGGCCCGGGCTGCGGACCTGTGGCGCGAGCGCTGGGGCGACACCCCCTGGCATGACGCCGCCTTCACGCACGACGACCTTGGCGCGCCCCTCCTGGCTGCGCCCAACGCACCGCGCATCTCGCTCTGCCACGCGCGCGGCCTGGCTGGCTGCGCCATCGCGGGCCCCGGCCACCTGTGGGTGGGCATTGATGCCGAGCGCGCCGACGCCCCGGGCCTGCGCGCGGTCCGCGAGCTGGCCGAACGCACCGGCGAGTCCAGCCTGCCTTGGCCCGACGCCACCTGGCCCGCCCGCCTGTGGTGCGCCAAGGAGGCCGTGGTGAAGGCCGAGCGCCGCGCTGCGGACATGCTGGGCCGCTCGCTCACTGTAGAGGCTCTCCACCCAGAGACGCACCACCCAGAGACGGACGATCGAAACCCGCTCCCCGCCAGCGCCGCTCCGCTCCGCCTGACGGTGCTGTCGCACCTGGGCCGCCGCTTCCATGTGCGCACAGCCCTGCAGGACGGGTTCATCACCGCGTCAGTGCAGGGCCTTGCGCACCGAAGTCAGGAGTAGCACCCAAACCGCCGCTTACGACCGACGACGCCGCCCCGTGGCCAGCGCAGCTGCACCGCTCAGCAGCGCCATGGCGCCAGGACCGGGCACCGTGTTGTAGATGAACTGCGCGCCATAGCCGGCATCAATGGTGCCCTTGGCATACGCGTACCCATTCAGGCTGGCCTGCGTGCCAAAGGTGAGGCCAGCGTCGCTGTACACCGCGCCGCGCACCTGCGACTGGAAGCCAAAGCTGGCGTTGCCCTTGCTCACCAGGTACAGCGTGCCGGGGCCAGTCACCTGGAAGCGCGTGGCGTCGCCAGCCGAGAGGGCCCCGTTGACCATCACGTACACGTCGCCGGCGCTGGTGTCAGCATTTACCACGCCCGACCAGCCAAGCTGGAAGGACGAGAACCCGTACTCACCCGCGCTCAGGTTGAGCGTGACGTTGGAATTGGACGTGAGCGCGCCGTAGTTGCCGGGGTTCAGCGACCGGGTCTGCGACCAGTCCAAGTAGACGTTGCTGCCTGGCACGGAGCTCCAGCCGGACAGGCTGGGCGTGATCCACGTGCGCGTGGATCCCTGCTCCACAGTGCCGTCCACAAAGGCATCCCAGCCCTTGGTGACCGATCCCAGCGCGCCCACGTCGCCCGTGGTGCGGGTGGAGCCACCCAGGTTGATGTTGGCCTGACTCCGCAGTGCGAAGCCGCCCGGTGCGTCCACGACCGACGCGAACACAGGCGAGCCAACGCACGCAACAGCGATGATGGTGGGAACAACGATCTTCATGACATCCCCTACGGTGGCATCCAGCCCCGCGTGTGCAACGCCAGCCTGCGCCCCAGCAGGCCCGCAGCGTCCAGCACCCGTTACACGCTGCGCAGACCATCCGTGCTGAGAGATTCCCGGCCCCGCTGGATCCCGCCGATAAACTTGCAACCAGACCCCCGTAGCTCAGCTGGATAGAGCATCGGATTTCTAATCCGACGGTCGCAGGTTCGACTCCTGCCGGGGGTGTTTGCAGCGCGCGCGCCCGCGAGCCACGCGCCGGCGCCCGCGCCGGCGCGCCGCCCCCGCGCTACTCCTCTTCCACTGGCGCCTGATCCTTGCTGGGCGGGCGCACGAACTGGATGAGCGCCACCGATCCCAGGATCAACGGGGCTGCGATCCACGTGCGCGGTGGAAGCACTTCGCCAGCCAGCGCAGTGCCCAGCACCAGCGCTACCAGCGGATTGACATACGCGTACGTGGCCACGCCCGCAGCGTTCACATGCTGCAGCAGGAACACATACGCCGTGAAGCCCACCAGGCTGCCGAACGTCACCAGGTACGCCACCGCCGCCACAGCGCCCAGCGTCACGCTGCCAGCCGCTGGCCACGCGCTGCGCTCGAACATCACGCTGAGCACGAACGCCGCCACGCCGCCCGCCACCATCTGCATGGCGCTGGTGGCCAAGAGTGAATCGCTCCGCGGCGCATGCTTGCCATAGACCGTGGCCGACGCCCACGCCAGAGTGCTGCAAGCCACCAGCACCACGCCCACGGTGTCCAGCTCTCCCGCTGGCCCGCTGTGGCTTGGTCCACCCAGCACCACCACGCCTGCCACGCCCAGCACCATGCCAGCCGTGATGCTCCAGCTGGGCGCGCCAGCCCGCATCACCAGCCGATCCAGCAGCACGATGAACACGCTGGTCATGGCCACGATGAGCGCAGCCAGCCCGCTGGGAATGCGCTGCACGCCCATGCTGACCATGGCATTGGCCACGGCAAAGAACAGCACGCCCGCCACAGCAGCGTGCATCCACAGCCGCGGGCTGGCGAAGTCCTGCCGCCGCGCACGCCCCGTGGACAGGAGCCACGCGCCCATGATGAGCCCCGCCGCCGTGAAGCGGATGCCTCCCAGCAGCCACGGCGGAAACACCGCCATGGCGAACTTGCTCCCCAGGTACGTGGAGCCCCAGAACACATACAGCGCTGCAAACGCCACCACCAGGCGCGCACGGCTGGCTGCGGGCGCACGCTGCTTAGACGCGCTCTTCTGCGGAACATCCTGTGTTTGGGGGTCGCGGTCCAAGGAGACATTCCTACAATGGCTGGTCTCTCCGGGTTTGCCGCTGGATGATCAGATTCAGTCAATCGCCATGACCACCACCCCACGCAGCGTCCATCCCGACCACGCCAAGAAGCCCGCTGTGGACCCAGAGACTGTCACCATCTCTGGCTACGTGGTGGATGAACGCTACGGCCCGGACACCGTCCGCACCGCGGATCCGGCCGACCCCACCAGGCCGCACCCCCGCATCGGCGAGCCGGGCGTTTTCCCGTTCACCCGTGGCGTCCACCGGGGCATGTACCGCAACCGCCTGTGGACCATGCGCCAGTTCGCAGGGTTCGGCAGCGCGGCGGACACCAACCGCCGCTTCAAGTACCTGCTGGAGAACGCCAAGGGCACCAAGGCCAACACAGGCCTCAGCACGGCCTTCGACCTGCCCACCCTGATGGGCCGCGACTCTGACGACCAGCTGAGCGTGGGCGAAGTGGGCCGCTGCGGCGTGGCCATCAGCACCATTGACGACATGCACCGCCTGTACGCCGACATCCCGATCGGCGAGGTGACCGTCAGCCAGACCATCAACGGTCCGGCCGCGGTCATCTGGGCCATGTACCTGGCCATGGCGCGCGAGCGCGGCATCAGCTGGGACACGCTGGGCGGCACGCTGCAGAACGACATCCTGAAGGAGTTCCACGCGCAGAACGAGTTCATCTATCCGCCAGAGCCCAGCGTCAAGCTGGTGGTGGACACCATTGAGTTCGCTGCGCAGCACCTGCCGCGCTGGAACAGCGTGAGCGTGAGCGGCTACCACATCCGCGAGGCCGGCAGCACCGCCACGCAGGAGCTGGCCTTCACCCTGCGCGACGGCATGGAGTACGTGGAAGCGTGCATCCGCCGTGGCATGGACGTGGACACGTTTGCGCCGCGCCTCAGCTTCTTCTTCAACGCTCACAACGAGTTCTTTGAGGAAATCTGCAAGCTGCGCGCAGCCCGCCGCATCTGGGCCACCGCCATGCGCGATCGCTACGGCGCCAAGAGCGAGCGCAGCCTGCTGATGCGCACGCACGTGCAGACCGCTGGCTGCAGCCTGACCGAGCAGCAGCCGCTCAACAACATCGTGCGCGTGGCGTACCAGGCCATGGCTGGCGTGCTGGGCGGCTGCCAGAGCCTGCACACCGACAGCATGGACGAGACGCTGGGCCTGCCCACCGAGACTGCGGTCCGTGTGGCGCTGCGCACGCAGCAGATCCTGGCGCACGAGACCGGCGTCCACCGCACGGTGGATCCGCTGGGCGGCAGCTGGTACGTGGAGGCGCTCACCAACCAGATGGAGGCCGACGCCAACCGCTACATCCGCGAGATCGACGACATCGGCGGCGTGGTGGCGGGCGTCAACCGCGGCTACTTCCGCCGCGCCATCGCCGAGGCCAGCTACCGATTTGGCCAGGAGATGGAGGCGGGCGACCGCATCATCGTGGGCATGAACGCCTACACCGATGGCAACGAGGAGCAGGGTGTGGAGATCCTGCAGATCCCACACACGGTGGAGGAGGAGCAGTGCGATCGCCTGGCGCAGTTCCGCAAGCAGCGCGACGCAGACGCCACCGCTCGCGCGCTGGATGAGATCCGCGCTGCGGCCCGCGCTGGCAAGAACGTGATGCCAGCGCTGGTGGAGGGCGCGCATCAGAAGTGCACCCTGGGCGAGATGGTCCAGGCCATGGCGGACGTCTACGGCCGGTACTCCGGCGGCCCAGAGTGGTGAGCCCGCAGCCCCCAGCCCGGTAGGCTGGTGGCATGTGGACGCGCATCATCGTGGGCTCGCTTGCTGGAACTGTGGTTGCGTTCCTGTACGGATTTATCACGTGGGCTGTGCTGGACTTGTGGGGTGGCAAGATCCACACAGTGCCGCTGGACATGGACATGGGTGCGCTCGTGGTGCGCGCGCTGCCAGAGGACGGCATGTACGCCTTCCCGCCCTTCGACAAGGAGCGCCTGGCCAAGGTGGGCGAGAGTTCGCCAGAAGGACAGAAGCTGGCGGAAGAGTGGGAGGCGCGATACCGACAGGGCCCGGTGGGCTACGTGCTGGTGCGCAAGCAGGGCGTGGAGCCCATGGGGCCGTCCACGTTCGTCTTCAGCATCGGCGCTGATTTCCTGTGCGCGTTCCTGATGGCCTTCTTTGTGGTGGGCACTGCCTGCCCCAGCTGGGCGGGGCGATGGACCTACGGCATGCTGGTGGCCATGTTCGCAGCGCTGGTGGCCAATGCCAACGACTTCTCGTGGATGCACTTCCCCGCCAGCTATGTGGCGTACGACATGGCGGACATCTTCCTGAAGTGGACCATTGTGTCGGCAGCGGTGGCGGCGGCCATCAAGCCCACCTCTGCCTGCCCGTTCCATCGGGCACCCGCTGGCGCAGCGGCGCAGTAGGCTTGGCGGCATGAAGGTGCGAATCCTTGGCGCGGTCGTCGTGGCTGCAGTGCTGGCCTTTGGCTGGGGCGCTGTGGCCTGGCCGGTGGGGAGCTTCTACATGGGCTGGGCGTTCAAGCCCATGCCGCAGCCAGAGCAGGTGGCGTCGCACCTGGAGCCCCTGATTCAAGAGGATGGCGCATACTTCTATCCGCCCATGCCAGAGACCAAGGCTGGCGACGCCGCCACCGCCGACCTGGTGCGGCAGTCATGGCGCGCGCAGACCGAGAAGGGGCCCATCATGCTCCTTCTGGTGCGCCAGCACGGCTTTGATCCGGATGACATCACCCTGGTGCTGCGCGGCTTTGTGCTGGACTTCTTCACCGCTGCCATCGTGGCCGGCATCATGGCCATCGCATGCAAGTTTGGCGTGCACACGCCAGATCGAATCGCCCTCGCCATCTTCCTGGCGTTCTTTGCAGTGCTGGCGGGCGGCGGCACCATGTGGAACTTCTTCCACCTGCCTGACAACTACGCGCTGGCGGTGGCCATTGACACCTTTGTCAGCTGGCTGCTGGCGGGTGTGGCGTGTGCTGTCATCATTCGGCCGCGGCAGCGGTCAGCGAGGGCGTGATGTCCGACCCAGCGCCGCGCAAGCCGCCTGCGCTTCCAGGCCCCCAAGGGAACGCGCGACTTCTTCCCACCCGAGATGGCGGTGCGCCGCCACATCGAGCGCGCCTGGCGCGAGGCCAGCGTGTGCTTTGGCTTCGACGAGGTGGACGGTCCCACGTTCGAGCACCTGGAGCTGTACACGGTGAAGAGCGGGCCAGGCATCGTGAGCGAGCTGTTCAGCTTTCGCCGCCAGGGTGGCGAGAGCGACTACGCGCTGCGCCCCGAATTCACGCCCACGCTGGCGCGCATGGTGGCAGCGCGTGGCAGCCAGCTGCCGCAGCCCATCAAGTGGTTCGCCATGCCCAGCTTCTTCCGCGCTGAGCGGCCCCAGCGCGGGCGCCTGCGCGAGTTCCTGCAGTGGAACGTGGACCTGCTGGGCGTGGCCGGCGCTGGCGTGGATGCTGAGGTGATCGGCGTGGCCGTGAACGCGCTGGAGCGCCTGGGGCTGACAGCGAAGGATGTGCGCGTGAAGGTGAGCCACCGCGTGGCGGCTGCGCGGCTGGTGCGATCGCTGGGCGTGGCGGAAGGCGGCGTGGCTGCAACGTTCGAGCTGCTGGACCGCCGCGACAAGATGGAGCCGGAGGAGTTCCGCGCGCGTGCAGGCGCATTGGGCCTGCAGGCGGATGCGCTGCAGCGCTTTGAGCGCACCGTGCGCGCGCGCACGCCGGTGACAGAAGGCCTGGCTGCGCTGGCGCAGGGCGCTGGCGTGGCGATGGAGGAGATGGCGGACCTTGAGGCGCTGCGGGGAGCGCTGATCTCGGCAGGCCTGGCTGAGTGGTGCGAGTTTGACCTGGGCATCGTGCGCGGGCTGGCGTACTACACCGGCACTGTGTTTGAGATTCACGAGGCCAGCGGGGCTGAGCGCGCCATTGCTGGCGGCGGCCGGTACGACGGACTGGTGGAGATGTTTGGCGGGCCGTCCACGCCTGCCATGGGCTTTGGCATGGGCGATGTGGTGCTGGGCCTGGTGCTGGCTGACCGCGGCCTGCTGCCCGCAGACGGAGCAGCGCTGCTCCCGCAGCCGGATGCGTTTGTCATCAGCGCTGGGGACGCGCCAGCCGAGGAGTGCTTGCCCACGCTGTGCGCGGAGCTGCGCCGCGCTGGGCTCCATGTGCGCCACAGCTACAAGGCCACGCGCAACGTTGGCAAGCTGCTGGCGGACGCCAGCCGCTGCCGCGCACGCTGTGCAGTCATCTTGGGTGCAGAGCTGGCGCAGGGCATGGTGCAGGTTAAGGACCTGAGCACCGGCGAGCAGCGCAGCGTGGCGGCGGTGGACTTGCTGGCTGAGCTGCGCCGCGCGCGCGAGGCCGCGCAAGGAGGAGCGTCGTGAATCCAACTGCGTTGGTGCTGCTGTGCACGCTGCAGCAGGGTGCGCCTGCCGCCGCGCCGCCTGCTGCCGCACCGCCAGCAGCGCAGCCGGCGGAGCCAGCCATCCGGCTTCAGGGAGTGCGGATCCGGAGCTTCACCGACGGCGCGCCTCCCGCTGGCATGGATGGCAAGGCTGTGCCCATGTTCCGTGGGTCGAACATCAATCGATGGCGTCAGTTCCAGGGTGCCACCATCGCGCTGCCGCTGGATGACACTGGCGTGCTGGCGCTGGCCGGCGACTTGGCCACTGAGCAGGAGTTCGCCGACCTGCAACTGCATCTGGAGTTCCGTCTGCCGCCGCAGCGGGAAGGTTCCTCCATTGCCAACGCAGACGTGGTGCTGCCGGGCGGTGCAGCGCTGGTGATTGCAGAGAGCATGAACCGCCCGCAGCGCACCACCAGCTGTGGCGCCGTCTTGGACGTGGCAGCGCCGATCGCGGCTGCATGCTTTCCGGGCGGCGCGTGGCAGACCTACGACGTGGCGTACCGCGCCGCGCGCGTGGGCGCTGATGGAACTGTGGCGCAGCCGGCAGCGGTCACAGTGCTGCACAACGGCGTGCTGGTGCACAACAATCTGGTGCTGGCAGACAAGGCTGCGTCTGGACCGCTGCGCCTGCGCACGCGCGCGCCAGGTGTGGAGGTGCGCAACCTGTGGGTGCGGGCGCTGGCTGAGCCCGGTGCCAAGCCTGCGGCCACGCCGGCTGCTGCGCCGCCCGGTTCAGCGCCGCCCGCGCCGCCGGCCGCGTCACCCTCCACGGCTCCGCAGGCCACGCCGTGAGCACGGCGCTGCGCATTCTGGTGGTGGTGGCAGTGGAGGCCGAGCAGCAGGCGCTGGGCGCTGCATGCCTGCAAAGTCCGCACGTGAAGGTGGTGGTGGGAGGCATCGGTCGAACCAATGCTGCGTGTGCGGTGGCAGAGCAGCTGGCGCGCGAGACATTTGGCGCAGTGGTCAGCACGGGGATCGCAGGAGCGCTGCCAGGAAGCAACCTGGCGCTGGGCGACCGGGTGGTCGCAACCGAGTGCGTCTATGCAGAAGAGGGCGTGATGACGCCGAGCGGCTTTCAGGACATGGCTGCCATGCGCTTCCCGCTGGGTGATTTTCCGGGCAACCGCGTGCCGGTCGATGCGCGCCTGGCGAGCGTGTTCGCGCATCTTGGGCGCGCGGCGCCCATCGCCACCGTGGCCACGTGCAGCGGCACCGATGCACTGGCGCAGGCCATCGCGCTGCGCACGGGCGCTGTGGCAGAGGCCATGGAAGGCGCGGCCGTGGTGCACGCTGCGCGGCGGCAGAGGGTGCCGGCCATCGAGGTGCGCGCCATCAGCAACACCACGGGGGACCGCGCTGCGCAGGTGTGGGACATCGCGCGCGGCCTGGCAGCGCTGCAGGCGGTGGGAGCCGCTGTGGTGGCGGCTACACAAATGCATCAATAGCCAGCATCAGGAAGATCACGCACGCCAGGCCGAACTTGGCCACGGCGCCCGCCACGCGGCCCACGGCAGCACCCACCGCGGGCAGCCAGGATTGGCGGAGGGTGCGGTCGCCGTAGCTCAGCTCGCCAGCGAGTGCTCCCGCCGCGGCGCCCAGAAGCGCACCGATGAGCGGTCCGAGGATGGGGATGAACGCAAAGACAAAGATGCCAGCCAGCGCGCCCACCACGCTGCCCAGAATGGCGCCCGCCGCGCCGCGCTTGCTGCCGCCCGCCGCTGCAGCGCCGATGGCGCAGGTGACCAGTTCCACCACTTCGCCCAGCACGCCCAGCACCAGCGCCAGGATGAAGGTCCACCATTCAAAGGGCAGCGGTTGGCCAGCCAGCGTGCAGATGCCTTGATACACCACCGCACCCAGCACGATGAGCCAGATGCCAGGCAGCGTGACAGCCTGCAGCAGCACGCCCACCAGGCCCACGACCACAAACACCACAGACGCCAGGACGGAGAGGGTGGTGGTCATGCGGTGCGGGCGATGCACTCTATGCGCGTGGCGGAGGCCGCAGCGTGCACGCGATAGGTCAGCGTGGGCCCGCGGTGCCAGCGGATGGTGAAGACGTGGAGCGGGGAGGGCGCAGGTGCGGGGGTGCCTGCGGCTGGTGCGGTGTTGGACCCGCCGTTCGATCCGCCGGCATCCATCCAGCCCCAGGCCAGCGGGGTCACCGTGCCGCGGTCGCCAGAGAGTGTGGTGGCGTGCCGCAGGTTCAGGTAGAGGGCGCGGTGGGGCGGGAGCGGCTCTGCGTCCAGGGCCTGGCCGGGAAGCAGCTGGTCGGGGCGAAGCTGGTCTGGGCGGATGGCCACGCGCCAGCCAACGGCCGCGCGGTCGTCCGGGCCTGCTGGCAGCCGCGCCTGCACCAGCCAGTCCACATGCCCACCGCCATCTGGCTGGGCGTGCCACAGCAGGACGGCCGTCGGCGCTGGGCCGCTGGCGTCGGGCGGCTGCGCGCGTGGCGGCAACGGCTCCAGCGAAGGCTGCTGCGGTGCGGGTGGCATGCCGATATCATCCCATCTGCTGCCAGGAGGGCACATGCTGAAGCACGCACGGATCGCTGTTCTTACCCTCGTTGTCCCAATCGCCTTGGCGGGCTGCAAGACGCCCACTGCGGAGAGCCGCATTGCCGAGGCCAACGAGTTCCTCAAGCACGACCAGTTCCAGCAGGCCGCTGAGACGGTGGAGCCAGTGGTCAAGGACCAGCCAGGCAACTGGCAGGCGCAGCTGGCGCTTGGGCGCAGCATGCTGGGGCAGGGCCAGCTGGAGGCCGCCCGCCGCGCGCTGGACCGCGCCCACACGCTCAAGCCAACCAGCGACGATGCAGTCTTTGCGCTGGCCACCTGCATGGTCAAGCAGAACGACGCAGCTTCGGCCTATCAGCTGCTGCGCGGGTTTGGCAAGGAGTTCCGCAGCTGGCGCGCGTACATGCAGCTCAGCCTGCTGGCAGAGCAGGTGGGCGACGCGGACACGGCGCTGCAGGCTGCGGATGATTCGATCAAGGTGAACGAGCCGCTGCCAGGACAGCGTGCGTCGGTGGAGCCATACCTGCGCGCGGCGGATGTGTGCTTCCACTTTGGGCGCGAGGAGCAGGGCGTGCGCCGGCTGCGGCAGGCGTACGGGCTGAACCCGGACGACCCGCGCACAGCCCAGGCGCTGCGCGAGCACAACGTGGCTCCCAGCAAGGCCATCATCCTGCCGCCTGGCGTGTGACCGCTCGCCAGCGCGGCCGCTGCAGATGCCTGACACACCCACCCATCCAAGCGAGCGCTGGCTGAACTGGCTGGGCACGCTGGGTGACATGGCTCGCCTGCGCATGTTGCGTCTGCTGGAGCGCGAGGAGCTGGGCGTTGGCGAGCTGGCGCGCGCAGTGCAGCTGCCGCAGAGCACGGTGAGCCGTCATCTGAAGCCGCTGTTCGAGCAGGGGTGGGTGGTCAAGCGCACCGAGGGCACGCAGAGCCTGTATCGCCTGGTGCCGGGTGGGCTGCCGGCAGACATGCGGGAGCTGTGGCGGCTGAGCGCAGAGCATCTGGGCGCCAGTCCCACGTATGAGGAGGACGACGCGCGATTGGCAGAGGTGCTGGCTGCGCGGCGCATGGACAGCCGCACGTTTTTCGGGCGGATTGGTGGCGAGTGGGACGATCTGCGGCGGCAGCTGTTTGGCGAGGCCTTTGGCGCAGATGCGCTGCTGGCGCTGCTGCCAGCCGACACCGTGGTGGCCGACCTGGGCTGCGGTACGGGCGACGCAGCGGAGCGGCTGGCACCCTTTGTGAAGCGCGTGATTGCCGTGGACCGCGAGCCAGCCATGCTGGCAGCCGCGCGGCGCAGGTTGAGCGGGTTTGGGAACATCGAGTTCCGCGAGGGGGACATCTTTAAGCCGCCGCTGAAGGCAGGCGAGGCGCATCTGGCGGTGCTGATGCTGGTGCTGCATCACCTGGAGCAGCCGGCTGCAGCGCTGAAGGTGGTGCGGCAGGTGCTGGCCCCCGGCGGACGCGCCTTGGTGGTGGACATGGTGCGGCACGACCGCAGCAGCTACCAGCACACGATGGGCCATCAGCATCTGGGCTTTTCGCAGGCCGACCTCCAAGCCATGGCCAAGGACGCTGGCATGCGCCTGGCCCGCTACACGCGCTTGCGCCCCGACACTGACAGCAAGGGCCCCGGTCTCTTCGCCGCCCTCTTCGCGTAAATTGGTGCCTGGCACGGGTGTCCCTACTTTCGGAATTCGGTGCCAGGCACTGGTGTCCCGGGTTTCTGCGGAGCGCGGTGGAGTGCGGGAACCGCGGACCGCGACCGCGCGAGCCCGCGCGCCGGACCGCAGGCCCCTGTGCGCGGCCTCCGCGCGGTCCGGGGGCGCGGCCGCGGGACGGCTCGGCTCCACCAGGTTCCCGCCTCGCCTCGGCTTCGCGTGCGCTCGGCAGGTGGAGCGGCCCGCGAACCGGGGTGCGCACACATCCTGCCTCGCTCCGCTCAACGCCGCTACGCCGCGCCCCCCGGCCCCGCGCTGCGGCCGCTGCGGGGCTGGACGTGTCTCAGGAACGGGCGGATCGCGCCTCACACTGTTCCGTGGCTTGCCCAGGTCGTCCCGCGCATGAACACAGAGGGGCGCGACACCCCCCGTCACTCCCCAAAATCCGGGACACCCGTGCCAGGCACGAGTTTCGAAACCCGGGACACCAGTGCCAGGCACCAGTTTCCAGCCCCCGAAACCCGGGACACCAGTGCCAGGCACGAATTTCTGTGCTATAGTCATGCGTCCATCCGGATGAACGGATGGAACTTATCTGGACGCAACGAAGTCCTGGACGCAAGGAGCCCACTGTGCCCGCCACTGCTACTGCCACTGCCAATCCATTTCTGACCAACAACCAGCTCGCACTGACTGTCAATCCACCCTTCAAGGTGAAGGACCTCTCGCCAGAGACTGTCCGCTTTGGCCGCAAGGAGATCGAGCTGGCGGAAGTGGAGATGCCAGGCCTGATGGCCGTGCGCCACGAGTACAAGGGCAAGTTCCCACTGAAGGGGGCGCGCATCACTGGCAGCCTGCACATGACCGTGCAGACTGCCGTGCTGATCGAGACGCTGGTGGACCTGGGCGCCCAGGTGCGCTGGTGCAGCTGCAACATCTTCAGCACGCAGGATCACGCGGCCGCCGCCGTGGCAGTGGGCCCCAAGGGCACGCCGGAAAATCCCGAGGGCATCCCAGTGTTCGCCTGGAAGGGCGAGACCCTGGATGAGTACTGGTGGTGCACCTGGCAGGCGCTGAACTGGGGTGAAGGCAACGGCCCCAACATGATTCTGGACGACGGCGGCGACGCCACGCTGCTGGTGCACAAGGGCCTGCTGTTCGAGCAGCAGGGCGCAGTGCCCGGCGTGGAGACCGCTGACAGCGAGGAATACACCGTCATCCTGCAGCTGCTGGCTGCGCTGCAGAAGACGCACAACGGCCACTGGAAGCGCACTGCACCGCAGATCCAGGGCGTGACCGAAGAGACCACCACGGGCGTGCACCGCCTCTACCAGATGCAGGAGCTGGGCCAGCTGCTCTTCCCTGCCATCAACGTGAACGATGCGGTCACCAAGAGCAAGTTCGACAACCTGTATGGCTGCCGCCACTCGCTGGTGGACGGCATCATGCGCGCCACGGACGTCATGCTGGCTGGCAAGGTTGCGCTGGTCTGCGGCTACGGCGACGTGGGCAAGGGCTGCGCCCAGAGCCTGCGCGGCCAGGGCTGCCGAGTGAAGGTGGCCGAGATCGACCCCATCTGCGCGCTGCAGGCGTGCATGGAAGGCTACGAGGTCGTCACGCTGGAAGACGTGGTGGACACCACGGACCTCTTCGTGACCGCCACCGGCAACAAGGACATCATCCGCGCGGAAGACATGCTGCGGATGAAGGACAAGGCCATCGTGGGCAACATCGGCCACTTTGACAACGAGATTGACATGGCCGGCCTGAAGCGCGTGAACGGCGCCACCCGCGTGAACATCAAGCCGCAGGTGGACGAATGGAAGCTTCCCAACGGCAAGAGCATCATCATCCTGGCGGAAGGCCGCCTTTTGAACCTGGGCTGCGCCACTGGCCACCCCAGCTTCGTGATGAGCAGCAGCTTCACCAACCAGGTGATGGCGCAGGTGGAAATCTTCACCAACGCCAAGAAGTACGAGAAGAAGGTCTACACCCTGCCCAAGGTGCTGGACGAGAAGGTGGCGCGCCTGCACCTGGGCAAGCTGGGCGCGCGGCTCACGCAGCTGCGCCGCGACCAGGCCGAGTACATCGGCGTCCCCGTGGACGGCCCCTACAAGCCCGACCACTACCGCTACTGAAATTGGTGCCTGGCACTCCTGTCCCTCCTTTCCAAGAGGCAGGGGCCCGGCCCACACGTCACACCGAAGCCGGTGCCAGGACTTCCTGGCATCGGCTTCTTTCTTTGGCTCGCTACCGCTCGAACAGCCACCACCGGCGGCGCGCTGGCACGCCGCGGCGCAGCCCGAACTGCGCCTTGGCAGACTGCGCGATGAACTCCGCGGCCTCCACCGGATCGTCCGTGGCAATGGCCAGGTTGCGGTCCGCGGGCGCGATCGTGCCGTCGGGGATCATCCGCTTCTGCACAAAGTCATCCAGCTCGTCCCAGTAGTTCTTGCCCATGAAGACCACGGGGAAATTGGCGATCTTGCCGGTCTGCATGAGCGTGAGCGCCTCGAACGCCTCGTCCAGCGTGCCCACGCCGCCAGGCATCACCACGAAGCCATACGAGTACTTCACCAGCATCACCTTGCGCACGAAGAAGTAGCGGAACTCGATGGTCTGGTCGCAGTACGGATTGGCGTGCTGCTCCATGGGCAGCTTGATGTTGCAGCCCAGGCTGGGCGCGCCCACGTCGCGCGCGCCGCGGTTGGCTGCCTCCATGATGCCAGGACCGCCGCCCGTCATGATGGTGAAGCCGCGCTTGCCAAGCTCCTGGCTCACGGCGCGGGCCATCTGGTACCACGGGTTGTCCGGCTGGAAGCGCGCGCTGCCGAACACCGTCACGCACGGCCCCACAAAGTGCAGCTTGCGGAAGCCGCGGATGAACTCCGCTGCGATGCGGATGACGCGCAGCAGCTCCTCAAGGCGCGGGCGCGGGCCAGTGAGGAGGAGGCGTTCCTGCTCTTGCTGACTTGGCTCGCTCATCGTCCGGAGGGGGCGGTGGCGGGTTCGGCAGGCTTGGCTGGATCTGCGGACTTGGCGGGTTCAGCAGACTTGGCTGGCGTGGCAGGTTCTGGCGCCAGCTCCGCTCCCTTGGGCAGCTGCGTGGCGGCGTACTGCTTCAGCAGGTCTGCCTCGCGGGCCAGCGACAGACCAGGCTGCCGCGGGTTCTTGCCCCACTCGTATGGCCCAGGATTCTTCTTGCGCCACCACTCCAGGGTGTCGCGCGCTGTGTCTGCCAGCGGGCGGAACGTGCAGCCCGCAGCCACAGCCTTGGCGCGGCTGATGGTGCCGGCGCCCGCGAATTCCGGGTCCTCTGGCAACCACAGCGGGAGTCCCATCCACGGAGCCACGCCGTGCTCCAGCAGCCACTTCTCATCCACAGGCACGAACTCCACCGGCGTGCTCACCACCGCCTTGCAGCCGGAGACCATTTCGTCGAAGGTCAGCGTGCCCGCCGGCCCAGTGCAGTTGAACGTGCCGCCGTGGCCGTCCGCCACGCACTTGATGCTGAAGTCCGCGCAGTCACGCACGTCCACAAAGGTGACGTACGCCTGCCACGGATGCGGCGGGCCTGGGATCAGCACGCGGCCGCCCTGCGCGATGCGCACCGGCCAGTACGTGAAGCGGTCGGTCGGGTCGCCAGGGCCCACGATCAGCCCCGGCCGGATGATGGTGGCGCGATCGCCGTACACCTCTGTGGCAGCCTTCTCGCAGAGCGCCTTCAGCGGGCCGTAGTTTTCGTTGGAGAGCTTGTCAGTGTCTGGCGCGTCGGTGGTGGCCAGCGGGGCGGACTCATCCGCGTTGGGCGTGCCCATGCCCGCATACACGCTGATGGTGCTGATGAACACATACTGTCGCGCGGCCTTCTTCAGCAGCTCTGCGCTCGCCTTGACATGCCCGGGGAAGTAGCCGCTGGTGTCAATTACCGCGTCCCATCGCGCACCCTGATCAATGGCCGCCTGCAGGTTCTTCAGGCCGTCGCCCTTCTTGGGGTCGCGGTCACCCAGGATGGTCTTGATGTCGGGAAACATCCCCGGATGGCTCTTGCCGCGGTTGAACAGGGTGATGTTCCACTTGCGCGCCTGCGCAGCCGCCACCAGCTCGGGACCCAGAAACGCCGTGCCACCAAGGATGAGGATGTCCATGGCCTATGAGCGTATCGAAATTGGTGCCTGGCACGGGTGTCCCTCCATTTCAAAACCCGGGACAGGAGTGCCAGGCACGACTTTCACACCTCGACCAGCATGGTCACGGCGTTGCCGCCGCCCAGGCAGAGCGAGCAGATGCCTCGCTTGCCGCCCGTGCGGCGCAGCTGGTGCACCAGCGTGACCAGCACGCGGGCGCCGCTGGCGCCGATGGGGTGCCCCAGCGCCACGCCGCCGCCGCAGATGTTCAGCCGGTCCGCCGAGATCCCCAGCGGCCGCGTGTCCGCCAGCACCTGCGCGGCAAACGCCTCGTTCACCTCAAACAGGTCAATGTCCTTCACTGCCAGGCCAGCCTTCTTCAGCACGCGCTCGATGCCAAACTTGGGCGCAATGAAGATGTCCTTGGGCGCCACGCCCACGGTGTCGTACGCCAGGATCTTGGCCATCGGCGTGGCCTTCAGCTCGGCCGCCTTGGCAGCGCTGGCCACCAGCACCGCCGCAGCGCCATCGCTGATCTGGCTGGCATTGCCCGCTGTGACTGTGCCTTCCTTGCCGAACGCAGGCCGCAGCTTGGCCAGCGCATCCACGCTGGAGTCCGCGCGGAAGCCCTCGTCCTTGTCCAGGCCAACCTTGCCCATGCACTGCTCTGCGGACAGCGCGATGATCTCCTCCTTGAACCAGCCCTCCGCCGTGGCCTTGGCCGCGCGCTGGTGGCTCAGCAGGCTGAACGCATCCTGATCAGCGCGGCTCACGCCGTGCTGCGCTGCAATGTGATCCGCTGCGCAGCCCATGGCCCAGTTCTCGAACGGGCACGTCAGGCCGTCCGCCGCCATGTGGTCAATCAGCTGCGCGTTGCCGTACTTCACGCCGGCGCGCACATGCGCCAGGTGCGGCGCCAGGTCCATGTTCTCCATGCCGCCGGCCACGATCAGCCCGGCCTCGCCCGCCTTGATGGTGGTGGCCGCCTGCATGACCGCGTGCAGGCCGCTGCCGCACACCTTGTTCACCGTGACCGCGCTCAGCGTGTCGGGCAGCCCAGCCTTCAGTCCGGCCTGGCGCGCTGGGTTCTGCCCCAGTCCGGCCTGCAGCACGCAGCCCATGATGCACTCGTCCACATGCTGCGCGGCGCCCGGCACCGCATCCAGCACAGCGCGGATGGCATAGCTGCCAAGGACGGGCGACGGCACGCGCGCGAGCGTGCCCTGGAACTTGCCGATGGGCGTGCGACGGGCGGCCAGGATGACAGGCTGTGACATGTGGGAATCTCCTGAAAGCGGGGAGGGAAATGATATCGTTGCCGGCATGAGCGTGGTCACAGACAACCTGGTCAGCCTGCAGAGCTTCATCCTGGAGGAGGAGGCCCGCTATCCGGGCGCCACGGGCGAATTCAGCTGGATCATCAGCGCCATCAGCCTGGCGGCCAAGATCATCTCGCACAAGGTCCGTCACGTGCGCCTGCAGGGGGTGCTGGGCGAGCACGGCGAGACCAACGTCCAGGGCGAGGCCCAGCTGCGCATGGACGTGATCGCCAACGAGACCATCATGCGCGTGCTGGGCGGCCGCAGCTCCATCGCGGTGCTGGGCAGCGAGGAGGACGAGGAGCCCACCATCCTGCGCCGCGGCAACGAGGGGGGCAAGTACTGCGTGCTCTTTGATCCGCTGGACGGCAGCAGCAACTTGGACACCGCCGTGGGCGTGGGCACCATCTTCACCATCCTGCGCAACGACCCCAACATCCCCGGCGCGGTGGAGACCGTCTGCCAGCCTGGAACGCGCCAGGTGGCCGCGGGCTACGTGCTGTACGGCAGCAGCACAGTGTTCGTGATCACCACCGGCAAGGGCGTGCACATGTTTGAGCTGGACGGCGCCATCGGCAGCTTCATGCTGGTGAAGCGCGACCTGCGCATGCCCGTCGCCAACAAGGTGTACAGCGTGAACGAGGCGTACTTCGACGGCTTCCCCGCGGGCTACCAGCGCTACCTGCAGTGGGCGCATCAGCACGCGTACAGCGCGCGCTACATCGGCAGCATGGTGGCGGACATGCACCGCACGCTGGTGAACGGCGGCGTCTTCCTCTATCCACCCACCAAGAAGCACCCGCAGGGCAAGCTGCGCCTGCTGTACGAAGCCAACCCCATGAGCTTCCTGGTGGAGCAGGCGGGCGGCACCAGCATCACTGGCACAGGCCGCACGCTGGAGGTGCAGCCCAAGAAGCTGCACGAGCGCACCCCGCTGGTGCTGGGCTCGCGCGACGAAGTGGCCCACGTGGCCGCGCACTTCAGGACGCCCGCAGACGCCATGAGCTGAGCAGCACCTGCGCGGTGCTGGCACCTTCGCCGCCTGCTTCGCAGTGCACCCCCGCGCGGCTGGTTCTGCTGCGTTCCGCGGCTCCGGTACGCTGTCGGGATGCGCTTCATCGCACTCTGCAGCGTGGCGTTCCTGTCCGCAACCACCTTTGCAGGCGCGCCGGCAACTGCGCTGGCAGCCGCGCCGGCAACTGCGCCGGCCAACGCTCCCGCCAGTGCTGCGCCACCGCGCGGCTACTACGCGCAACCCGCGCTGCATGGCGACACGCTCATCTTCCAGTCGGGCGGGGATCTGTGGATCACCACCGTGCCAGCGGATGGCCAGCAGGCGCACGCGCAGCGGCTGACCAGCGCGCCTGGCCTGGAGGCGCGCCCCATGATCAGCCCAGATGGCACTACCGTGGCGTACCTGGGCGCGTTCGACGGCAACACCGAGGTGTTCACGCTGCCCGTCAGCGGTGGCTCGCCGCGGCGCCTGACGTTCCACCCGGGCCGCGACATTCCCGTGGCGTGGACACCCGATGGCACGCAGCTCCTCATCCGCAGCGACCGCCAGAGCCCGCAGGGCAATCCAGAGTTCTTCCTGGTGCCGGCTGCCGGTGGCACAGCGCGCCGCCTGCCCTTTGGCGAGGGCGGCCTGGGCTCCTTCAACGCGCAGGGAGACCTGGCATTCAACCCGCACAGCAACGAGAGCTGGTACTGGAAGGGGTATCGCGGCGGCACCGCACCAGACATCTGGGTGACCGACAAGGACTTCAAGAACTACCGCCAGGTGACCAAGACGGACGAGAACGAGCTCTTCCCCATGTGGGTGCAGGGACGCATCTGGTTCCTGTCGGACACCGATGGCCGCATGAACCTCTGGAGCTGCAAGCCAGATGGCAGCGACCGCACGCAGCACACGCACGCGGGCGCTGCGGACTTCGATCTTCGCTGGCCCTCTGCGGACTCGTCCGGCGCGCCGCGCATTGCGTTTGCGCAAGGCGCAGATCTGTGGCTGTACGACGCAGCCAAGAACACGGCCCGCAAGCTGGACATCACGCTGCAGGGCGACCGCCTGGACGACCGCGTGCGCCTGGAGCCCGTGGCGGAGACCATGACCGAGCTGGCGCTGTCGCCAGATGGCAAGCGCCTGGCGGTGGTGTCGCGCGGCGAAGTGCTGGTGGGACCGGTGGGCAAGCCCAAGGTGGGCGTGCCGCAGGCGTGGATGCAGCTTCCAGGCATGAGCAGCTCGCGCGAGGGCGGCGTGGTGTGGACTTCGGACGACGACCTGCTGCTGGTGAGCGACCGCGGTGGCGAGGCCTCCATCGTGTCGTACGACGCGGATGGGGCGGCCGAAGGCGATCCAGAGACGCTGGAGACGCTGTTGAAGGCGGACCGCTGGATCTTCGCGCCGCAGGCTTCGCCTGATGGCCGGTACGTGGTCTATGGCGACAAGAGCCTGCGCTTTCTGCTGCGCGACACCCAGGCCCAGAAGGACACGGTGATCGGCACCAGCCCAGCAGGCGAGGTGGTGGACTACCGCTTCTCCCCAGACGGCAAGTGGGTGGCGTGGGTGGCCACGCTGGACAACGGCTTTGGGCAGATCCATCTGTACGAGCTGGCGTCTGGCAAGGACACCACTGTCAGCGACGGCATGTCGGACGACCGATTCCCGCGGTGGGATCCCAAGGGCGAGTACCTGTACTTCGCCTCTGCGCGCGAGATCAATCCGCGGCTGGATCAATTTGACATGAGCTTTGCCACCATCCAGGCGTGGAGCTTCTTTGCGGTGCCGCTGAAGGCCACCACGCCACCACCGCTCCAGCCTGCGGCCGCGCAGGCGGGCGTGGATCTGAAGAAGTGGGGAGAAGCTCCGCCACCTGCAGGCGATGCAGAGGAGGGCGATGAGACGGATGCCAAGGACGCTGCGGCGGGCAAGGATGCAACAGCTGGGAAGAGTGCAGCGGCTGGCAAGGGCGAAGCAGCGGGTAAGGATGCGGCAGGCGGCAAGGGCAGGGCGGCGGCAAGGAGGCTGCAGCGAGCAAGGGCGGAGCAGACAGCAAGGCCGGGGCGGCTGCGAAGCCAGCGGGCGCACCTGCTGGTCCAGCGCCAGTCCAGGTGGATCTCAACGGGTTCATGGCGCGGGCAGCGCATCTGCCGGTCGAGGCAGGTGTCTTCCGCAACGTGGACGCTGTCTACGGCGGGCTGGTGTATCTGCGGAATCCAGAGCAGGGCGTGGTGGACGAGATCTGGCCGCCGCCACCCATGGGTGCGCCGGGCGCTGTGCTGGAGCATCTGGACCTGGTGGCGGGCGAGGCCAAGCCGCTCCAGGAAGCCACGGTGAACTTTGCGGCTGTGTCGCCCAGCGGTCGTGCTGTGGTGGTGTCCAGCGGTGGCGGTGGCGGTGGCGACCCCACGGTCAAGGTCATCCACCTGGATGGCGGCGGCGAGCCGGACACCATTCCGGTGGGCCAGCTGAAGATGAAGGTGGACGTGGCTGCGGAGTGGGCGCAGATCTTCGACGAAGCATGGCGTCTCCAGCGCGACTTCTTCTGGAAGCCAGACCTGGGAGGCGTGGACTGGAAGGCGGTGCGCATGCGCTATGCCGGCCTGCTGCCGCGTGTGGGCACGCGCGCTGAGCTGAACGACCTGGTGGGCGAGATGTCCGCGGAGCTGGGCACCAGCCACACGTACATCGGCGGTGGCGACGACGCAGAGAAGCTGCCCGTGCAGCCGGTTGGCCTGCTGGGCGTGGATGTCACCAAGGTGCCGGAAGGGTTCCGGATTGACAGCATTCTTGCCGACCAGTCTGTGTGGGGTGGGCCCGAAAGCCCACTGGCTGCACCGCACCGCGGCGTGAAGCCGGGGGACGTGATCGTCATGGTGGACGGCGTGAAGGCTGCCGGCGCCAGCGAGCTGGGCGAACTGCTTTTGGGCCGTGGCGGCAAGCAGGTGTCGCTGGTGGTGAAGGGCGCTGATGGCAAGCCGCGCACGCTGGAAGTGGAGGCGCTCACATCCGAGCTGCCGCTGCGGTACGCCGCGTGGGTGGAGGCCAACCGCAAGTGGGTGCTGGAGAAGAGCGGTGGCAAGCTGGGCTACATGCATCTGCCCGACATGGACAGCGAAGGCATGGTGATGTTCGTGCGCGGCTTCTATCCGCAGTACACCAAGGAAGGCCTGGTGGTGGACGAGCGTTGGAACCACGGCGGCTACATCAGCCAGATGCTGCTGGAGCGGCTGCGGCGCAAGCCCATCGCGGCGGATGTGCCGCGCGAAGGCGCTGCGCAGCTGTATCCGGCGCGCGCAGCGACCGGCCCCATGGCAGTGCTGGTCAACGAAGGCGCTGGCAGCGACGGCGACATCTTCCCGAATGGATTCCGCCTGTACGGGCTTGGGCCGATCATCGGCACGCGCACATGGGGCGGCGTGGTGGGCATCCGCAGCGACAAGCCGTTTGTGGACGGCGGCATGGCCACGCAGCCGGAGTTCGCGTGGTGGGATCCGGTGCTGGGCTTCAAGCTGGAGAACCACGGCGTGGATCCGGACATCGTGGTCCCGCGCACACCAGCGGACATCGCGGCTGGTCGCGACCCGCAGCTGGAACGCGCGGTGGCCGAGCTGATGCCCAAGCTGGGCAAGCCATCCCCGATCGCCCCGCCCGTGCCAGCAAAGGGCAACACCCCGACCCCTCCCGCCGCCCGCTGAAGAAATTGGTGCCTGGCACGGGTGTCCCGGGTTTCCGAGGCGAGGGGTGAACTGCGCGCTGAGCCGCACCCTGGACCTCGTGGCCCATCGCGCGCTGGACCTCGTGGTCCATTGCGCGCTGGACCCCGTGCCCCGCCGCACGCTTGACCCGTGCCTCACCGCGCGCCAGGCAGCAGGTCCCTGGTGTGACGGCCCCTACGCGGCCCGAGGAGTGCGTCCGCGTACGTGGCCTTGGGTTTGACCCCGCACCCACTGCGGAGCCGCGTGTCAACGAGAGCAGGTGAGCGAGGGCGCTGAGTCGCCACCAAGTGCTCGGCTCTGCCGCCTTCGCTCCTGTGGCGGACCCATCTAAAGGGTGAGTGTTGCCCGCACGGAAGAGGGGAAACCCGTGCCAGGCGCGGGCTTCCACACGGATTTCCGCCCATCGACGTGCCCTCTCCACCGGCTGCCGATCCGCCGGCGCCCGCGCGGAGGCCGCGGCACGCAAGACCTGCGGACCGGCGCGCGGTACCGCGCGGGGTCACCTCGATGCGCGGAAACCCGGGACAGGAGTGCCAGGCACCGATTTCCGAAAGTAGGGACACCCGTGCCAGGCACCAAATTCTCAGTCGATGGAGTCGCGGCGCGCGATGGGGAAGTTGTAGACGCCCAGCAGGTCGGTGGGGGACAGGCGGTCCAGGCTGTTCAGGCGCTCCACCAGCGGTGCAGGGTTGTCCGACGCCAGCGCGCCCAGCTGCTGGAACTTGTTGGCCAGGATGCCCTTCAGGTCCGCCACCGTGTTGCGCGCGTGACCAGCCGGGTACATCACCAACCCGCTGTCCAGCGTGCGCCCGTCTGTGGTGGTGATCACCACCGACGTCGGGATGCCATCCGGATACCGCGCGTCGTACTCCGCGCCGCCGTGCTCGAACGCCACCTTCTCCATGAGCGTGCGTGTCTCCGCGTTGCGGATGGCCTCCTGGCTGTAGTCCGCTGGCGCCAGGAACAGCTGCTTCCACATCGAGTCGTTGTCCTTGGCGATCGCGCCCGTGCCAGCCTTGGCCGCGGCCTGGATGGCCTTCCGCAGCAGCGTGCTCACGATGTAGACCATCGAGTGATCCGCGCTCTGGCGAGTGTGCGGGTCGCGCTTGGCGGGATCGCCGATGATTCCGAACGCCGGCTCGTACGCCACGATGGTGATGCGCTGGATGAGCCCGGGCTGCTGCAGGATGTCTGGATTGGCGCGCAGCAGGTCCATCATGCCCTGTAGGGCGCCAGCGCTCTGGTGCTCGTACAGCCCCAGCTTGAAGTGCATGCCCATCACGGCAAAGTCATCGCCGCGCGTGCTCAGCACCAGGTCGAATGGGCTGTCGCCCTGCGTCTTCACGAACTGCCGGAACATGCTCTCCGGGTTGCGGAAGATGTCCTTCGGCCCCACGAACCCACGCATGGCGCGCTGCATGCTGAGCACCGCCACCTCCGCGCTGATGGCCGCGCTGGCGCCCTTGCTGTCGCTCAGCTGCTTGCCAGCGCGGATGGCGCGCCACGGAATGTAGTGCGCCACCACCATGCCGATGGCGCTCTCGATCTGCTCGGGCGTGGCGCCCATCATTGCGCCGTAGGTGGCCGCGCTGGCGATGGCGCCATGCACCACATGGTCAATCTTGTATGTCTTGAGGCTGAACACCTCAGCCAGGCGTCCGCGGATCTCGTCGCTCAGCACCATGCCGCGCAACGCCCACGCGCCGTCGCGGCCTCTCTGCTGCGCGGCAGCCACCGCCACGGCGTAGTAGTCGTTGTGGCCGAACTCGCCGGCTGTGAACCCCAGCTCCTTGCGGAAGCCGAAGTTGGTGCCGTTGGAGTCCCACTCGCGCACCGCGCTGGCGTTGGCGGCCACGGCCTTCTCAGCCGACACGCGCTCTGCGCTGCCGAACACCGTGGCGCCATCCTTGCGCGCGTACTCCAGAGCCTCGGCGCGCAGCAGGGTGGGCGCATTGGTCTGCAGCGCCAGCGCGCTGAACCCGCAGAGCACCGCATCGGTGTGGAACAGCTTGGTGCGGTCCAGCACCAGGACGCCTGGCTGGGCGTCCTTCATGAAATCCACTGCGTACTGTCCGATGCCGAGGGCCTGATTGGTGTTGCGCTTGAGTTCGACGGTCATGGGGCGTAGGAGGATAGCGAGATCCGCTATCGTCCACGGCCCATGCAGCGTTTCACAGGCCAGGAACTGCAGCCCGGCGCGAACATTGCGGTGGTGGCCAACGACGCGATTGGCAACTTCGTGGTGGCCACGCCGCTGGCGCAGATGCTGCGCGCGCGCTACCAACCCGCCAGGCTGGATCTCTGGTCGGGCCTCCGCAGCAGGGAACTGGCCGACGCCAGCGCGCTGTGGACCGCTTCGTTCGCCCCCTTTGGGGCGAACCCGGGGGCAGCCCTCCCGGCCGCTGGCCACCGTGGCGCAGACTACGCACAGGCCAACGATGCATGGCTCGACACAGCACCACACTACCACCTGGTCATCAACCTGGAATGGTCCGCGTGGGCCAAGACCCTGGCTGGCCAGCTGAGCCAGCGTCCGGCTGCAGTTGCGCGCGAGCCCGCGCGTGCTTCTGCGCCCGCACCCGCACCCGCTTCCGCACCCGCACCCGCGCGTGCGTCCGCGCCCGCACCCGTCTTCCTCTGCGGCCCTGCCACGGACCAGAGCGGCGCTGCCATTCCATTTGCCTCCACGCCGCGCGACGCGCTCTGGCAGGACCAGGCCTGGGTGGCCGAAGACCTCCCATCGCGCTACCCATTCCTTCACTCTAGCTGGATCGCAGAGATCTTCTGCCGCGCAGCGTGGCAGGATGGACCTGTGCCGCACTACCAGGTGCCGCAGCACGATCCCGGTCGCGCCATTCCAGACCTGCTCATCGCCTGCAGCGCCAGCCTGCCGGACAAGCTGTGGCCGCTGGAGCACTGGCGGACCCTCCTGCAGCAGGCTCGAGCCCGCGGCCTCCGCGCTGGCCTCCTGGGCGCTGCCCGCACCAGCCAGGGCGCGCACTGGCTGGGTGCAGACGCAGAAGACACGCTGGTGAACGAAGGCCTTGCAGAAGATCTTCGCGGCGCCTTCACCCTGCCGCAGGTGGTGGGCGCGCTGGCGCAGGCCCGAGCGGTGCTCACCTTGGACAATGGCATCATGCACCTGGCAGCGTCCACGTCCACGCCCACCACTGCGCTGTTCCGGCACGGCATCCACCGTCTGTGGGCGCCACCCAGCACCACGCTGCATGCAGCGGTGGCGCCTGCGGGCCAGCCAGTTTCGGCCATCCCGCCCAGTGCCGTCGCCATGCTTCTGTTCAGCAGCGCCTCACGCGGGGAAGAGCGCGTCTAGCAGCTCCACTACGCCGCGGCCTTCGGTGGCCACAGTCTCCAGGATCCTCCGGCCCTCTGCGATGTCCATCAGCTCGCGCACCAGCTTGGCCTCGCCAGCATGGTCCGCCTTGTTGGCCACGAACAGGTCCGCGATCTCCAGGATGCCCGCCTTGTCCATCTGCACCGAGTCGCCCATGCCGGGCACCACCACCACAGCTGTGCGGTCCACGTGCTCGCGGATGGCCACGTCGTTCTGGCCAGCGCCCACGGTCTCCACCAGCAGCTTGTCGTATCCAGCGCCACCGATCAGCTGGATGATGGCCGGCAGGCTGCGGTAGTCCTCGCCCACGATGGCCAGCGAGCGATAGAAGACCTTCTCATCCACCGCGTTGAAATCCACGCGCAGGCGGTCGCCCAGAAGCGCGCCGCTGGTGATGGGGCTCATGGGGTCGAACGCCACGATGGCGATGCGCTCGCCGCGGCGCACCGCCTCGTTGGCCATGGCTGCTGCCAGCGTGCTCTTGCCAGCACCGGGGCTGCCCGTGATGCCCACCACCTGCCTGGGGCGGCGCAGCGTCATGCCGGCCGTGGTGCTGCCAGCGTGCACCATGCTGATGTGCCGCGACAGCACCGCCTGCGGCACGCCGCCCGCCAGCGGCGCATACGGCTTCACGCACGTGCGCACGCTGTCCACGATGTCCTCCATGCCCGTGCCAGTGTGGTAGACGCGCGCCACGCCTGCCTTCAGCAGATCGGGCACGTCGTTCTGCGGAATGATTCCGCCCACGTTCACAGGGATGTCCGGCCGGCCCACTTCGCGCAGCGCGCCCAGCAGCTTGGGCACCAGCACCAGATGGCTGTTGCTCATCATGCTGCAGGCGATGCAGTCCACATCCTCGTCGCGCGCGCCGATGGCCAGGCTGCGCGGAGTCTGCCACAGGCCGCTGTAAATCACATGGATGCCAGCGTCGCGCATCACGCGCGCGATGAGCTTCACGCCGCGGTCGTGCCCATCCAGCCCCAGCTTGCCCAGCAGCACGCGCGGGCGGTGGGGCAGGTCTGCGCAGCGGTCCTGCTTGGGGATGGACGTCGTTGGCTCAGCTGTGGAACGCATGATTAGCTGGGCTGCGTGGTGTCGTTCTGCTCCGCCGCCTGCTCGGCCTCCATCTTGCGGCGGTCGCGCCCATCCTCGGTCCAGTCCTCTGGATAGAACTTGGACGCCAGCGCGCCCACGATCAGGTGCATGTTCTTGAACTTGTAGTCGTCCAGCTTGATGGTCTTGCCATCCGTGGTCTGCACTGTGGCGATGGACTTGCTCATCCACCGGCTCATGTCAATGTCCTTCATGTCCTCTGGCTTCACCTCGCCCTCGGGGGCGTGCAGCGTGCCGTCGTCATCCAGGCGATAGTGGGTGCGGCCAGCGCTCACCAGCGCCCACAGGAACCAGGGTGTGCCCAGCACGCCGCAGCCCACCATGTACGCCCACAACTGCACAGCCCGGTCCCACGTGTGAGGCGGCTCTGGCTTCTCATTCTTGAAGGAGGCCAGCTCCTTCTGGGCAGCTTCGTAGGCCACCTCCTCCTCGCGGGAGAGCGGCGGCGCCACGCTGGGCGCGCGCTGGTAGGCCTCTGCCTTCTCCTGCAGCTTGGTGGTGACGGCCATGGCCTCGTCAAAGCGCTTGACTGCATCCTCGCGCTGCGGGATGGACACGTAGTAGTCGTATGCCCCCCACAGGGCCAGCACCAGGCACAGCAGGGCGTAGAAAAGATTCATCCATTTCTGGCGCGGCTGCAGGGAGGTTTCGATAGCCATCGGTGGCGAGTGTACGGGGTGGAGGTGGAGCCAGTTCAGCGGCCAGTGCTGGGCGCAGGCTCAGGCGGCGTGGCGGGCCTGGTGGCTGGGCGGGGCGCCTTGGGAGGCGCGGTGGGCGCTGCGGTGGAAGGCGCAGCCGATGGCGCTGCTGCGGGAGCCCCCGCTGGCGGCGTGGCAGGTGCGGGCGCTGCCGCTGCTGGAGCCGCTGCTGCTGGCGCGGGCGCTGGCTGTGGCTGCGCTGCTGGAACGGCTGGCGGATCACCCGTGGCAGGCGAAGCCACGTCCAGGATGTCGTAGATCTTGATGCTCTTCCACGCGGTGCGCCACTTCTCCACCAGCGCCAGGTGGCCTGGGTCATCGGCGTACACGCGGTAGCCATCCTCATCCTGGAAGCCCACGTAGATGCCCACGCTGTAGTCGTCCACCACGTTGGGCCGGTTGCTGACCATGGGTGTGCCGCACGAATACGTCAGCACCGAGGTGATGGCTGGCAGCGTGCGGTTGCAGTCCAGGATCAGCTCCTGGGTGCGCGTGGGATCCTTCAGCTGGATGAGCACCACGTGCGTGATGGGAGGCGTGGGTGCCTGGCGGGGCTGGGTGGATTGCGGGCCACCAGCGCATCCAGCAAGGAATGCCAGGGTCAGGCAGATGGCAGCGGGACGGCAGCGCAGGTCACGCATGGGCGGCAAAGTGTAGGTCATGGCCAGCTCTGGGTGCAGCGCTGCCGGGTGTGCCTGTGAAAAGTGCGCCTGTGAAAACCCCCCGCCGCGGGACTTGGCAGCCGCAGCAGGGGGGGAGGAAATCGAGGCCCTTGCAGGCCTCAGTGGGGGAAAGCGACGCGTTGGGACGCTGGTTCAGAGCAGCACGGTGGTCCGTCAGGCGATGCCTGCGAGCCCTCGCTAGGAGTCCATTCTCAGCAGAGGGGGCCAGCATGCACCGGGTCCATGCGCACGCCAGCCATTGCAAGGAGGGTCCATCCACTCGCCGACCTGTCGTGTGCTCCTTTCGTCAGCGTCCCAAACGCGTCTTCAAGTCGCGCTGGCAGGCGGGTCGGAGTCCGCCCACCAGCGCATGGTTCATCAGGCAGCCAGGGTCACGAACACCCCATGGACTGCCCACAGTTCAGGCACCGGTAGCAGGTGCCGTTCCGCACCGTGATCGAGCCGCACACATCGCAGGCGGGCGCATCGCCCATGAGCTGCGCGTTGCTCTGGTCAAGCACGCTGCCGGCTGCGCGAGCCTCGCCCTCTGGCACGGCTGCGGCCTGCTTGCCGCGCACTGGCTGTCCCAGCGTGGCCCCAGCCGAAGCTCCGAGCATCGACACGGCCGCAATGTCGCTGAGCACGCGGTCCCCTGGCACTGGGCTCCCGCCGCTCCTCGCCACGCCGCCGAGACGATCGTCCTCCTCGCCGGACGGGCGCCCGTCCATCTGCGCGGAACCAGACATGCTGCTGCTTCCTAACGACCGGCCTGCCCATGATGTGTCCTCCTTGACGGGCTGCTCACTTCCCGCGCCGGCTGCCAGCTCCGCTGGCTTGCTCCGGCGCGGTGCATTCTGCTCGCGATAGCCGTGGATGAACTGCATCCCCAGCCAACGGAAGATGTAGTCCACCAGGCTCTTCGCGAAGGGGATCTCGCTGTTGGTGGTCATGCCCATCGGCTCGAACCGCTGATGGGCGAACTTGTTGACGATGCTCTCCACTGGCACGCCGTACTGCAGCGCCAGGCTGATGGCCGTCCCCAGCGAGTCCATCAGACCACCGATGGTGGAGCCTTCCTTGGCCATGGTGATGAACAGCTCGCCTGGCTTGCCATCGTCGTACAGACCCACGATCAAGTAGCCCTCGTGGCCTGCCACGTTGAACTTGTGGGTGAGGCTCTCGCGGGTGTCGGGCAGGCGGCGGCGCATGGGACGCTCCACCACCTTCTCGATCACCTTCTCCACCACGCGCTCCACCTCCACCACGCGCTCCTGCACCACTGCTTCCGCCGTGGTGGTGGACTCTGCGGCCTCCAGGCCTTCGGTGTCCTCCTCCTCGCGCAGGTCGGATGCGTCGCTCTTGGTGCTGAGCGGCTGGCTCAGCTTGCAGCCGTCGCGATAGAGGGCGTTGGCCTTCAGGCCCAGCTCCCAGCTCAGCAGGTACGCCTTGCCGATGTCCTCCACCGTGGCCTCGTTGGGCAGGTTGATGGTCTTGCTGATGGCGCCGCTGATGAAGGGCTGCGAGGCGCCCATCATGCGGATGTGGCCCTCTGGCGCGATGAAGCGCTGCCCGATGCTGCCGCACCGATTGGCGCAGTCAAACACGGGCAGATGGCGGTCCTTCAGGTGCGGCGCGCCTTCCACGGTCTGCGTGCCGCAGATGCGGCGGTTGAGCGCCTCGATCTGCCGGCGGTTCAGTCCCAGCGCGCGCAGGCCGTTGAAGGTGCTGTCTGCGCGGGCTGCAGCCGGATCAATGCCCATGGCGGCCAGCACGCGCTCAGGCATGCTCCACGCGCCGAAGGCAAAACCCAGCTCGAACACCGTGGGCAGCGCGTTCTCCACCGTCACCAGCTCGTCGCCGGTGTAGCCGCGCTCCAGCAGCCAGTCGCGCATGCTGGGGCCGTGCGATGGGAACGTGCCATCCTCTGCTGGGATGGGCGTCTCCAGGCTGAGCGTGCCCATCACGTAGATGAGGATGTCATCCACCTGGTTGGGCGAGTATCCCAGCGCGCGCAGCGCAGGCCGCAGGCTCTGGTTGGCGATCTTGAAGTACCCGCCGCCCGCCAGCTTCTTGAACTTGGTGAGCGCAAAGTCCGGCTCCACGCCGGTGGTGTCGCAGTCCATCAGGAGGCCGATGGTGCCCGTGGGCGCGATCACCGTGACCTGCGCGTTGCGGTACCCGTGCTTGCGGCCAAACGCCAGCGCGTCGTCCCACGCAGCCACTGCGCGGTCCAGCACCGCCGATGCGTTGGCCATGTTCACCTTGCCCTCGTTGAAGAGAGTGTGGTCAATCGGCACCGGGCGCACGCGCAGGTTCTCGTAGTCCGCGCTGTCGCGCGCCACGCCGCGGGCGGCGTGACGGTGGTTGCGGACCACGCGGAGCATGTGCTCCTTGTTGGCCTTGTAGCCATCGAAGGGGCCGTGCTCCGCCGCCAGCAGGGCGCTGGCTGCGTAGGAGCGGCCAGTCAGGATGGCGGTGAGCGCGCCGCACATGGCGCGGCCTTCTGGGCTGTCGTAGGGGATGCCAGCCTGCATGAGCATGGCGCCCAGGTTGGCGTACCCCAGGCCCAGCGTGCGGTACTTCCAGCTCAGCTCTGCGATCTCGCGGCTGGGGAAGCTTGCCATCAGCACGCTGATCTCCAGCACCACGGTCCACAGGCTGATGGCGTGCTCGTAGCCCTCCAGGTCAAACGTGCGCGTCTCTGGGTCGTAGAACTTCAGCAGGTTGATGGAGGCCAGGTTGCACGCCGTGTTGTCCAGGAACATGTACTCGCTGCACGGGTTGCTGGCGTTGATGCGCCCGCCTTCCGGGCAGGTGTGCCACGCGTTGATCGTGGTGTCGTACTGCACGCCTGGGTCGGCGCAGCGCCAGGCAGCCTCGTTGATCTGGCGCCACAGGTCGCGCGCCTTCACGGTCTTGTGCGGCTTGCCATCGGTGCGGCGGATGAGCGTCCAATCCATGTCCGCGGCCACAGCGTCCATGAACGCGTCGCTCAGGCGCACGCTGTTGTTGCTGTTCTGGCCGCTGACGGTGTAGTAGGCCTCGCCGTTGAAGTCGTAGTCCAGCTTCAGGCCCAGGCTCTCGGCTGCGGCCTGCTGCGCTGGCGAGAGGTGCTTCATGCCCTCCACCAGCGCGGCCACCTTCAGCTCCTCGCGCACCTTCCAGTTCACAAAGGCCTCGATGTCCGGGTGGTCCACATCCAGGCAGACCATCTTGGCAGCGCGGCGCGTGGTGCCACCGCTCTTGATGGCGCCCGCAGCGCGGTCGCCGATCTTCAGGAAGCTCATCAGGCCGCTGGAGCGTCCGCCACCCGAGAGCGGCTCGTCCTCGCCGCGCAGCTGGCTGAAGTTGGTGCCTGTGCCGCTGCCATACTTGAACAGGCGCGCCTCGCGCACCCACAGGTCCATGATGCCGCCTTCGCCCACCAGGTCGTCGCGGACAGTCTGGATGAAGCAGGCGTGTGGCTGCGGATGGGTGTACGCGTCCTTGGCCAGCGTGACCTTGCCAGTCTTGCTGTCGGCGATCCAGTGCCCCTGCGCTGGGCCGGTGATGCCGTACGCGTAGTTCAAGCCGGTGTTGAACCACTGCGGGCTGTTGGGCGCAGCCATCTGGTTGAGCAGCATGTAGGCCAGTTCGTCGTAGAACGCGTCGGCATCCTTCTTGGAGGTGAAGTAGCCGTGCTTCTCGCCCCAGTGGCGCCAGCAGCCAGCAAGGCGGTTCACCACCTGGCGCACGCTTCGCTCTGGGCCAAGGACTGGCTTGCCATCGGCGCCCTTGATGGGCTTGCCATCCTTGCCCAGCTGCGGCACGCCTGCCTTCCGGAAGTACTTGCTGACCACGATGTCGGTGGCCAGCTGACTCCACGACGCTGGAACCTCTGCGTCGTTCATCTGGAAGACGGTGCTGCCGTCTGAGTTGCTGATGCGGCTGGAGCGGGTGGACCACTCAACCGTGCTGTAGACATCCTTGCCGGGGGCTGTGAAGCGGCGTGCGATGCGCATGGGTGCGTTCCGAGCGGTTTGGGTTCCGAAGGTTTGGAAACGGTTTGAAAGTTCGAGGACTTTGCAGCGCTGCGAAGGCGGCAGCGCGCCTGCGCAGTGCAGGAGGGGGTGTCAATGCTTGCCGTTGGGGGTACGGATGCCGTCCACGCGCGGCAGGGTGAGGCCAGGCTGATCCTGGTACTTGCCACCCTTGTCGGCGTAGCTCACGGCGCACACGTGGGCGGCCTTCAGGAAGATCATCTGGGCGATGCCTTCGTTGGCGTAGATCTTGGCTGGAAGCGGCGTGGTGTTGCTGATCTCGATGGTGACCTTGCCGCGCCACTCTGGCTCCAGCGGGGTCACATTCACGATGATGCCGCAGCGCGCATACGTGCTCTTGCCAACGCAGATGGCCAGCACGTCGCGCGGCACCTCGATGGTCTCCACCGTCTCAGCCAGCGCAAATGAGTTGGGCGGAATCACGATGTGATCCTTGCCCGTCTCGTTGGTGTCAATGGTGATGAACAGATCCGTGCTGAACGCCTTGGGGTCCACGATGGCCGTGCCCCCGCTGGTGGCGTTGGTGAAGATCTTGAAGCGCGTGCCCACCCGCACGTCATATCCATAGCTGGACACGCCGTAGCTGACAGTGCCGGGGCGCTTGATGTTGTCCGCGAAGGGTTCGATCCGCACGTGCTGGCGGATCTGGGTGTCACACAGAACGCTCATGGCCCACCCTTGACTCCACTGCGCGCTGCACACTCACGGCGCTGCAGATGTTGGCGATTGAAATGACAGAACAGGACGAGAAAACGCAGTCACGGTACCAAGATGTTCGGCATCTGTTTGGATGCAGCTCCCATCCCACACACCACCACGAGTAGGGAGCGGGGGGCATGGTACCCCTACAGGTTGTGTATGCAAGCCTGCGCACGGAAGATTTTTCCGGTTTTGGGGATCCCCCGACGCAAGTCTGCGGCTGTGAGAGGTTTAGCGCACGCGCACGTCGTTGTCATCTGCCACGCACGCGTGTGGACAGCTTGTCGCTGGCGTTCGCAGAGCGCTCAGAGGGCACGGCTAGACTCGCCCCAGCGCCTGGCCGCAGCTGTGTATGCACGAATCCGCCCCCGACGTCTCCACCACCGCCGACCTGACCCAGGATCAGCGCGCCGCGGTGGAGCAGGTGGATGGCCCGCTCCTGGTGCTGGCTGGCCCCGGCTCTGGCAAGACCCGCGTCATCACTCGGCGCATCGCGCACTTGGTGGGGTGTGGCGTGCCGCCGTGGCAGATCCTGGCGCTGACCTTCACCAACAAGGCGGCTGGCGAGATGCGCCAGCGCGTGAGCGCGCTGCTGCCAGACACAGCGCCGGGCATGCGCGGCCTGACAGTGAGCACGTTCCACGCGTTCTGCGCCATGTTCCTGCGCCGCAACGCAGAGGCGTGCAGCGTGAACCCAGAGTTCGTCATCTATGACACAGACGACCAGCGCGCAGCCGTGAAGAGCGCGGTGGCGGAGGCAGGGCTGGACACGCAGAACTTTGCCCCCGCCGCCGTGCACAGCCGCATCAGCGCTGCCAAGAACGCGCTGCTCACGCCCGAGCGCTTTGCAGAGGTGGCGCAGGACTTCACCAGCCGCCAGGTGGCCAAGGCGTACACCGCGTACCAGCGCCTGCTGGACCGCATGAAGGCGCTGGACTTTGACGACCTGCTTCTGCGCGCCGCGCTGGCGCTGGAGGCCAACGACGCGCTTTGCACCGCCACCAGCCAGCGCTACCAGTACGTGCTGATTGACGAGTACCAGGACACCAACCGCGCGCAGTTTGTCATTGCGCGCATGATCGCCGGCGCGCACCGCAACATCTGCGTGGTGGGCGATCCAGACCAGTCCATCTATCGCTGGCGCGGCGCGGACATCCGGAACATCCTGGAGTTCGAGGAGGCCTTTCCGGGCGCGCGCACTGTGGCGCTGGGGCAGAACTTCCGCAGCACCGAGCACATCGTTGCGGCCGCGGACGCGCTCATCCGGCACAACCGGCGCCGCAAGGCCAAGCCGCTGTACACGCAGCTTGGACCCGGCCTGCCCGTGCGTGCCGTGCGCTGCAGCGACGAGCACGCCGAAGCAGACCAGATTGCCACCACGCTGCAGGAATCCTCCGCCGCCGGCGTGCCCTGGCGTGAGATGGCGGTGCTCTACCGCATGAACGCGCTGAGCCGCGTGGTGGAGGATGCGCTGCGGCGGCGCAGCATTCCCTACCGCATCGTGCGTGGCACGGCGTTCTACGAGCGCAAGGAGGTGAAGGACCTGCTGGCGTACCTGCGGCTGATCCTGAACCCCGCGGACGACGTGGCCTGCGCGCGCATCGCCAACGTGCCGGCGCGCGGCATCGGCGACACCAGCCTGGGCCGCGTGCGCCACGCTGCCACCGCGCAGGGCCTGCCGCTGCTGGAGGCGCTGCGCTCCGCGCGCAGCGCTGGCGTGGCGGACCGCTCGGCCCGCAAGATGGAGGAATTTGCTGCGGCGGTGGCCCGCTGGCGTGCGCTGCTGGAAGGCAAGGGTGCAGACGCCCTGGCTGCGTTCGTGGACACGGTGCTGGCTGAAAGCGGCCTGCGCGAATGGGCCGACGCCGACAGCGACGAAGACACCGAGGACCGCCGCGCCAACCTGGACGAAGTGGTGAGCGCCGCGGGCGACCATGACATGCTGGACCCCCGCCCAGACGCAGGGCTGCGCGACGCGCTGGCCAGCTTCCTGCAGTCCGTGGCGCTGGTGGCGGACACCGACGCGCTGGATCCGGAAAGCGGCGCCGTCACGCTGATGACGCTGCACGCGGCCAAGGGTCTGGAGTACCAGCAGGTGTGCATCCTGGCCTGCGAGGAGGGGGTGCTGCCGCACGCGCGCAGCCAGACTGATGAAGAGGAGCTGGAGGAGGAGCGGCGCCTGATGTTCGTGGGCATGACCCGCGCCAAGCGCAGCCTGCTGCTCACCCACGCTGCCGTGCGCACGGTGCGCGGGCTGCGCATGAGCTCCATGGAGAGCTCGTTCCTGCGTGAACTGCCAGAGGCGGACGTGGTGCGCGAGGACAAGGCCTACGCTGCGGCCGACCAGTCTGACGCTGACGCCCCGCATCTGGATGAAGAGGGCCTGGGCAGCGCCAGCCGCGGCGCCGCTGCGCGCTTTCCAGCAGGCACGGTGGTGCGGCACGCCATGTTTGGCGTGGGCACGGTGCAGGCGGTGCTGCCGCGCGGCAGCGTGACCAGCGTGCGCGTGCTGTTCCGCACGGTGGGCGTGAAGACGCTGGTGCTGGAGTACGCGCGGCTGGAGCGCGTCAGCGGCCCGTAGCCCGAGCAGTCTTGCGCGCTGGGCTGGAGGCGGCCGTGGCGGCGCTCTTTGCCGAAGTCTTGGCTGCGCTCTTGCCACCCGCGGGGCGTGGCGCAGCCGCAGCATTCGCCCGCGCAGCCTGCAGGATGGGCTTCAGATACCGGCCAGTGTGGCTGGTGGGGTGCGCTGCGATCTCTTCTGGCGTGCCCTCCGCCACCAGCGTGCCGCCGCGCTCGCCGCCCTCTGGGCCAAGATCAATGATCCAGTCCGCGCACTTCACCACGTCCAGGTTGTGCTCGATGATCACCAGCGTGTGGCCAGCGTCGGCCAGGCGGTTCACCACGCTCAGCAGCCGCTCCACGTCTGCAAAGTGCAGGCCGGTGGTGGGCTCGTCCAGCACGTACAGCGTGCGGCTGGTGGAAGGCGTGCCCAGTTCTGCAGCCAGCTTGATGCGCTGCGCCTCGCCGCCGCTCAGCGTGGTGCTGCTCTGGCCCAGCTGCATGTAGCCCAGGCCCACGTCGCGCACGCACTCCAGCATGCGCCGGATGCGCGGGTGCGCCTCGAACAGCTCTGCTGCGTCCTCCACGGTCATGTCCAGCAGCTCGGCGATGGTGCGGTTCTTGAAGCGCACCTCCAGCGTCTCGCGGTTGTAGCGCGTGCCCTTGCACTCGTCGCAGCGCACGAACACGTCGGGCAGGAAGTGCATCTCGATGCGCACCACGCCCTGGCCCTGGCACGCCTCGCAGCGGCCGCCCTTCACGTTGAAGCTGAAGCGCCCAGGCTCGTACCCGCGGATCTTGGCTTCTGGAACGCTGGAGTAGAGGCGCCGGATGTCGTCGAACACGCCGGTGTAGGTGGCGGGATTGCTGCGCGGCGTGCGGCCGATGGGGCTCTGGTCCACCTCCACCACGCGCTCGATGTTGTTCAGCCCCACCAGCTTGGCGTGCGCGCCCGGCACCACCTTGGCGCCATGCACCGCCCGCTGCGCGGCCTTCAGCAGGATGTCGCTCACCAGCGTGGACTTTCCGCTGCCGCTCACGCCAGTCACGCACACGATGCCGCCCATGGGGAAGGCAACATCCAGCGCCTTCAGGTTGTTCTCCTTGGCGCCCTTCACCACGATGGCGCGCGCGCGGTCCAGCGTGCGGCGCGTGGCCGGCACCTCGATGCGGCGCCGGCCCGAGAGATACGCGCCCGTCAGGCTGGTGGGGCAGGCCGCCACTTCATCCACCGTGCCTTGCGCCACGATGGTGCCGCCGTGCCGGCCCGGGCCGGGGCCCACGTCCACCAGGTGGTCCGCTGCGCGGATGACGTCCTCGTCGTGCTCCACCACCAGCACGGTGTTGCCGATGTCCGCCAGCTTGCGCAGCGTGGCCAGCAGGCGGTCGTTGTCGCGCTGATGCAGGCCGATGGTGGGCTCGTCCAGCACGTACGCCACGCCAACCAGGCCGCTGCCCACCTGCGTGGCCAGGCGGATGCGCTGCGCCTCGCCGCCGCTCAGCGTGCCGCTGGAGCGGTCCAGCGTCAGGTAGCCCAGGCCCACGCTGCCCAGGAAGCCAAGCCGCGCCTCGATCTCCTTCAGGATGGGCGCCGCTATGGTGCGGTGCATGTCCTTCAGGTGCAGCGACGCAAAGAAGCCGATGGCGCGCTCGATGCTCAGGCCAGTCACCTGCGAGATGCTGGCGCGCATGGTGCCGCTCTGCAGCTGCACCGCCAGCGCGGCCGGCTTCAGGCGCTGACCCTTGCACGCAGGGCAGGGCGTGCTGGTCATGTAGGCCAGCAGGCGCTCGCGCACCAGCTCGCTCTCGCTCTCCTCAAAGCGGCGCTTCAGGTTGGGCAGCACGCCTTCAAAGGTGGCGCCCAGCGCCTTGCGCTCCTCGGGCGGGATGCCCATCATCAGATAGCGGCGCACCTTGGGTGTCAGCTTCTCAAAGGGCGTGGTGGGAGCGATCTCAAAGAAGGCGCAGAACTTGCGCAGCATGCGCGCATAGAGCGCGTTCATGCGCGGGCCGTTGCGCGCCCACGGCTCGATGGCGCCCTTGCCCACAGGCTCGGTGGGGTCTGGCACCACCAGCTCTGGGTCAAACGTGCGCACCTGCCCCAGGCCAGCGCACATGGGGCAGGCGCCATGCGGGCTGTTGAAGCTGAACAGGCGCGGCTCCAGCTCCTCCAGCGCGCACTCCGGATGGTCCGGGCAGCTGAACTTCTCGCTGTAGCGCGACTCCTCCCAGGTGCCGTCCGGCTTCTCTGCCAGCACCACCAGCGAGCCCTGGCCCATCTTCAGCGCAGACTCAACGCTCTCAGCCAGGCGCTGCTTGTCCTCGGCGCGGGCCACGATGCGGTCCACCACCGCCTCGATGTCGTGCTGCTCGTACCGGCCCAGGCCCAGCGGATTCTCTCCGCCCGGCTTGAGCGCCTCGCGCAGGTCCAGCAGCTGGCCGTTCACGCGCACGCGCAGTGTGCCCTGGCGGGCCAGCGCCTCCAGCACCTCCTTGTGGAAGCCCTTCTTGCTGCGCACCACAGGCGCGCACACCATCAGGCGGCGGCCCTCGGTGGCCAGGAGCGCATCCACGATCTGCGTGGGCGTGGCAGCGCTGATGGGCTTGCCGCACACGTGCCCGCGCTCGTCGGTGTGCCAGCAGGTGGGTGTGCCGCTGCGCGCAAAGAGCAGGCGCAGGTAGTCGTAGATCTCCGTGGTAGTGGCCACGGTGGAGCGCGGCGTGTGGCCGCTGCCGCGCTGCTCGATGGCGATGGTGGGCGGCAGGCCCTCGATGGCCTCCACGTCCGGCTTCTGCATCTGGTCCAGGAACTGGCGCGCGTACGCGGAGAGGCTCTCCATGTACTTGCGCTGTCCCTCGGCAAAGATGGTGTCGAACGCCAGGCTGCTCTTGCCGCTGCCGCTCACGCCGGTCAGCACCACCATGGCGTCGCGCGGAATCGCCACATCCAGGTTCTTCAGGTTGTGCTCGCGCGCACCGCGCACGCGGATGCACTTGGCGGGGTCCATGCTGACAGGGCGGGTGCTCACAGGGTGCGGCTCAGGGGAGGTGCGGGCGAGGCATGCGGCAGACCGATCGGGGACAGTAGGCGAAGGCGCGCACACCATCCCAACCAGCCGCTGGGATCTGTGCGGTGCGCTCCCGCCTGGTGACTGTAAGGGTCTGGGAACCAAGACCTTACGCGCCGAAGCGTCAGAAGCCGTGTTTTCTGCCGCAGAAGGGCCAATTCTTGGACTTTTCACTTCCAGTTTGCCCTGCTGTGTGCTCAAATTGTGCGTCCACGGGCGCCCCGGAGCCGAATTCAACGGTGGAAGGGCAATCATCACCCGTCATGCGCATGACCGCACTTCTTCGCCAACGCACCACGGTTCGACCCTCGGTCCCCGAGCGGCCACTCCGTGCTGGCAAGAACGGCCCCCGCGCAGACAGCGCTGATCTCGAGATCCTCCGCCGCGCTGCCGTGCGCATGGCGCTCTCGCGCCGCGCTGCGCGCTGAGCTGCAAGGCGCGATGCGCGCCGCACACCGCGCGCCGCACACCGCGCCGCCTCCCACCTCAATCCGCTTACTTCCGGCCCTTGCGCTTCTTTCCAGCGCGTGATCCTGGCATGCCTGCCTTGGGGCGGGGCGCTGCTGGCTCCTCTGCCTCGTGCACCATGCCGTCCACATCGGGCAGCTCGTTCACGCGCTTCATCTGGTCGCGCAGGCGCGCTGCCTTCTCAAACTCCAGTTTCTCTGCAGCGGCCAGCATCTCTTCTTCCAGCTCGCGCAGCATCTCGGCCTTGTCGTACTGGCGCGCCACCGTGGGGCCAGCAGCCTCGCGCACGGTGCGGATGGCGGCGATCTCTGTCTCGATGCCCTGGCGGATGGCCTTGCGGATGGTCTCTGGCGTGATGCCGTGCTCTGCGTTGTAGGCCAGCTGCTTGGCGCGGCGGCGATTCACCTCGTCCATGGCGGCCTGCATCTCGGGGGTCACGGTGTCGGCGTACATCACCACTTCGCCGCCCGCATTGCGCGCTGCGCGGCCCATGGTCTGGATCAGGCTGCTCTGGCTGCGCAAAAAGCCCTGCTTGTCCGCATCCAGGATGGCCACCAGGCTCACCTCCGGCAGGTCCAGGCCTTCGCGCAGCAGGTTCACGCCCACCAGCACGTCGAACTCTCCCTGCCGCAGCTCGCGCAAGATCTGCAGGCGGTCCAGCGTCTCGATCTCGCTGTGCAGATAGCGCACGCGCACGCCGTTCTTGTGCAGGTAGGTGGTCAGGTCCTCGCACAGCCGCTTGGTGAGCGCGGTCACCAGCACGCGCTCCTTGCGCTGGGCGCGCTCGCGGCACCGCTCCAGCAGGTCTGGAATCTGCGTGCGCGCCGGCAGCACCTGGATGGGCGGGTCCACCAGGCCAGTGGGGCGGATCACCTGCTCCACCACCACGCCCTGGCACTTCTCCAGCTCATACGGCCCGGGGGTGGCGCTCACATAGATGGCGGCCGGCACCATGCTCTCGAACTCGTCGAACTTCAGCGGCCGGTTGTCCAGCGCGCTGGGCAGGCGGAAGCCGTGGTCCACCAGCGTCTGCTTGCGCTGGCGGTCGCCAAAGTACATGCCGCGGATCTGCGGCAGCGTCACGTGGCTCTCGTCCACCACCACCAGCCAGTCGTCCTGGCCGCGGCCTGGCACGCGCCGGAAGTAGTCCAGCAGCGTCCATGCACGCTCGCCGCGTGCGCGGCCGTCAAAGAAGCGGCTGTAGTTCTCGATGCCGCTGCAGAAGCCAGTCTCGGTGATCATCTCCAGGTCGTACTTGGTGCGGCCCAGCAGGCGCTGCGCCTCCAGCAGCTTGCCCTGGCTGCGCAGCTCGGTCACGCGCTCGTCCAGCTCCTGCCTTATCTGCTCCACTGCAGCCTTCATCTGGTCCTCTGGCATCACGTAGTGCACGGCGGGGAAGATGAGCGTCCACGCGTCGTCGCCCAGCACCTCGCCGCTCACCGGGTCAAAGCGCTCGATGCCCTCGATCTGGTCGCCAAACAGCGAGATGCGCACGGCATGCTGCTGGTACGCCGGGAACACCTCGATGCTCTCGCCGCGCACGCGGAAGTTGCCGCGGCCGGGCGCGGTTTCGTTGCGCGTGTACTGCATGGCCGCCAGCCCCAGCAGGAACTGCCGCCGGTCCAGGCGCGTGCCCTTCTGCACCAGCAGCGTGCGGCGCTGGTACTCCTCTGGCGAGCCCAGGCCGTACAGGCAGCTCACGCTGCTCACCACGATGACGTCGTTGCGGCTCAGCAGGTTGCTGGTGCTCAGCAGCCGCAGGCGGTCCAGGTCGTCGTTGCGGGCCGAGTCCTTCTCGATGTACATGTCCCGCTGCGGGATGTACGCCTCGGGCTGGTAGTAGTCGTAGTAGCTGACGAAGTAGCACACCGCGTTGTTGGGGAAGAGCTCGCGCATCTCCTCATACAGCTGCGCGGCCAGCGTCTTGTTGTGGCTCACGATGAGCGTGGGGCGCTGCGTGCGCGCGATGACGTTGGCAATGGTGAACGTCTTGCCAGTGCCGGTGGCGCCCAGCAGCGTCTGGTGCCTGCGCCCCTCTGCCAGGCCAGCCACCAGCTGCTCGATGGCTTCTGGCTGGTCGCCCGTGGGCCGGAACGGGCTGCGGAGCTCAAAGGCGGTGGTGTTCACAGTCATGGGGCGGTGCCCAAGCCTAGTGCGCCAGCAGCGCCCGCACGGGCTTGCGCACCAGCGCGTGCACGGCAGGCCAGGCGGCAGCCAGGGTCAGGAGCACCAGCACGCCGTAGCCGATGAGGACGGGCGGCAGCGGCATCTCCGGGTGGAGCTCCATGCCAGTGATCAGCCGGTGCCACATCACGCCCATGTGCGCCAGCCACAGGCCCAGGCATGTGCCCGCCAGGCCGCCTGCCACCGCCACCAGCAGCACCTCGGCCGCCACCAGGCGCACCAGCAGCCCAGGCGAAGCCCCCGTGGCGCGCAGCACGCCGTACTCAAAGCGCCGCGCGCTGATGTTGGCCGCCACCACGTTGCCCACGCCGATGCACGCCAGGAGCAGCGCGCCAAACGCCACAGTGCTGGTCACGCTGAGCACCGTGGCGCCGATCTCCTCAACCGTGCGCCGGATGGCGCGCCCGCTGGCGAACACCGCTCCCGGAATGGCCTGCTGCACTGCGTCACCCAGCACCTTGTCCGCCTCGGGGCCAAGCGTGTCGTCCATGTCCACCTGCAGGATGTAGGCGTCGCGGCTGCCAAAGCGTGTGGCCACCTCGTTGAAGTCCATGAACACGCAGCTGACCGCGTTCTGCAGGTACACGCTGCGGATGCCAAAGAACTGCGTGGCCACGTCCAGGCCCGCCGCTCCCACCACGCCCACGATCTCGTACTCCTGCGAGATGCTGCCGCCGCCCAGCCGGATGGTGCTTCCCACCTGCTTGCCGTGCGCCACCAGGAACTCCTTGGCCACCAGGATGCCGCGCCCGGATCGCAGCTTGGGCAGCGCGCTCTCTGGCGAGCCCTGCACCCAGTCCAGGCGGTTGAGCGCCAGGAACTGGTCGGGCGGGAAGCCCACGCACACATTGGGCGAGTCGATGCCTTCACGGTGAACAGCCGCTCGCCCATCACCTGCAGCGGCAGGTAGCCGACGGTGGCCTACACGCCCGGCATGGCGCGCACGCGCGCCTGCTCCTCCACCGTCATGCCGTTGGTCTTGAAGACAAAGCCGTCGAGGAGATGCGCACGCGCTCTGTGATGTCGCGCAGCACTGCGGTGCCGTTGGTCCATGTGGTCACCAGGATGCTCACGCCCACCATCAGCGCACCAGCGGTGAAGCCCAGGCGAGAGGGCCCTGCGCCAGCGCGCCCTGCGGCAGTCCCGGCGCAGCCGCAGGAGCGCAACCAGCGGCGCCGCCAGCACGCGGCCACCAACCACAGCACCGGCACTGCCAGCATGAACCAGCAGGTGGAGGAGCGGAATGCCAGCGACCACATACGCCCACCTGCGCGTCAACCCTGGCAGCAACACCAGAAGCAGCTGCACTGCCGCCAGGCACGCGGCGCCCGCCAGCGCCAGCCACGCCGCCGCGCAGCCGCGGCGCGCATTGCGTGCGGCGTGAGCGCGGCCAGCGGCGTGATGCGCGCAGCCTGCCACGCTGGCCACAGCGCGCCGCCCACGCCGGCCGCCACGCTGCCTGCCAGCGCCAGCACGATGCCAAACCAACTGATGAACAGCCCATCCGGCAGCAGCTCATGGAAGTACGCGCGAAGGCCAGCGGCCGCCAGCACGCCCAGCGGCACGCCCAGCAGTCGGCCACCGCCAGCTGCCGCTGCTGCTCCGCCACGGCAGTGGTCATGCCCGTGCCCACGATGAACGCAGCGCTCATGAAGGCAATCACGCTCACCAGCGCAAAGCCCAGCTTGGTGGCGCGCTCCTGCGAATCCAGCCCCGTGGTGATGCGCTCGCTGGGCTCCAGCACCAGCGGATCCTTGAACTGCCCCTTGTGCTCCTGCACCCACGCGCGGACGTCGGTGCCGGGCTTCAGCCGCGCCATGATGGTGGTGAGCCCGCTGCTGCCGGTTGCCTCCACCAGATCGGCGCGCGCCACCACCACGTAGGGCCGCTGCAGCGCGCCCAGCATGGGCCGCTGCAAGATGCCCACCACCTTCAGCGCAATGGGGTCGCCAAAGCGCTGCACGTCCAGCGTGTCGCCCAGCTTGGCGTTCAGCGCCTTGGCGGTCATGGGGTCAATGGCAATCTCGCCGGTATGCGTGGGCAGGCGGCCTTCGTCCATCTCCTGGCCACTTGGAAGCCCTCGTCTGCATCGGCGTCAGGCCGCGCGCCCTGGCAGACCGCGGCGCACGCGCTCGTCCGCCCCAGCGTTCACGTCTGGCCGCGCCAGCGCGGGCGATCCAGCTGCCCGCCACGGCTGCGATGCCCGGCAGCGCCCGCACGCGCTCCAGCTGGTCTGCGCCAAAGCTGGCGCCAAACCGGTTCACCACGCGCACGTCGGTGGCGCCCACATAGCGGTCCAGCCGCGCGTGCGCGTTGCTGCGCGCGCTCTCCAGCGCGCAGGCCACCGCCGTGACCAGCATGCTGCTGAGCACCACGGCCAGGGCCAGAGCAGCGTCCTACCGCGCCGTGCTGCCAATGTCTGCAGCGCGAACCACCAGGTCGCTTGCATGCATGCCCTTTGTCTGGAAGCGCCCAGCCACCACGCCATCGCGCAGGACAAACACGTCCCGGCAGTGTGCTGCGGCGGCAGGCTCGTGCGTGACCATCAGCACCACCATGCCTCGTTCCGTGGCCAGCTGTCCCAGCATGCGCCACAGCTTCTCGCTGTTGGCGCTGTCTAGCGCGCCGGAAGGCTCGTCTGCAAAGAGCACGGGTGGCTCAAAGAGCAGGGCGCGTGCAATGGCCACGCGCTGCTGCTCGCCGCCGCTCAGGGCGTCGGGGCGGTGGTCCATGCGGTCTGCCAGGCCCAGCAGGCCCAGCAGTTCTGTGGCGCGCTTCTCCAGCCCAGCACGCGGGCGGCCGTCCAGCACGCCCGGCAGGATGACGTTTTCCAGCGCGTTCAGCGTGGGCAGCAGGTTGAACTGCTGGAACACCACGCCAATGCTGCGCCGCCGGAAGAGCGTCAGCTCTGCCTCGGTCATGCGCTCCAGCTGATGCCCGCTCACTTCAATGGTGCCAGCTGTCGGGCGTGTCCAGGCCCGCCAGCAGGTAGAGCAGGGTGCTCTTGCCGCTGCCGCTGGCCCCCATGATGGCGTAGAAGCCGGGCTCGGTGATCTCAAGCTCTGCGCCGCGCAGCGCCTCCACGGGCCGCGCGCCGGTGCGATAGGTCTTGTGCACGCCCTCTGCGCGGACAAAGGCGCTCCCGGACGCGCGCTGGTCGGCAGCCCGCTGGTCGTTCGTTCCGCCGCTGTCAGCGGTGGTCTCAGTGTGCATTCTTGCGGTCGTAGGTGGCCGCATCCATCAGTGCGTTCAGGCTGGCTGCGTCCACGCCCTTCACCTTGCACAGCCAGCCAGCGCCAAACGGGTCGCTGTTCAGGATGCTGGGGTCCTTGGCGGCGGCAGCGTTCACGGCCGCCACCTCGCAGGCCACGGGCGAGTAGATCTCGCTGTTGGTCTTCACGCTCTCCACCTCGCCCAGCGCGCCGCCAGCGGCCACCTTGCTGCCAGCGCCGCGCATCTCCACAAAGGTGATGTCGGTCAGCGCGTCAGCCGCGTGCTGGGTGATGCCCACCGTCACGGTGCCATCCTGTTCGGGGCGGAACCATTCGTGCGTCTCGCTGTAGCGGCGGTCGGTGGGGCTGGCCATGGCGGAAATCCTTGAACAGAGTGCAGATGAGCAGTGTGTCCTGGTGAACGCCGCGCGCCACGCGCCGCTGTGCACCAGCTTTGGGGTGGATCATGATAGCCGGGTGCTGGGACCATCTGTAGACTTGGGGCGCTCGGCACTGCGCGCACCAGCCGGCCAGGAACACACATGCTTCTCACCCTGACCACCAGCTCCCTCCAGCACTACAAGCGCGCCAAGAAGCCGCTGGCCCTCTCAGACATCCCAGACTTTGTGGCAGAGGAGCTGGAGCTGCGCGGGCTGAACATCACCGCTGGCGATCTGAAGGGCATGGCCGCCACCGATCTGGAGAAGCTGCGCGACCGCGCAGACCGCGCGCGCTGCCCCATCCTGGTGCTGGTGGAGGAGAAGCCGCTGGCTGCAGGCGACGGCACCCTGGAGGCCACGCTGGACCGCATCTTCAAGCTGGGCCTGGCAGCCAGCAAGCTGGGCTGCCCAAACCTGGCCGCATCCGCGCCACCAACGTCACCGAGCAGACCATGGAGCGCGCAGCGGCCAACATCAAGCGCGCACTGAGCAAGCTGGACCGGCATGAGGTACTGCTGCTGCGCCCGGAGACCACCTGACTGCTGATCCGCTCCGCCTGTCGGAGCTCATCAAAAACGCATCGGCGGATTCCGCATTGGCAGCCTGCCGTCCTTTGCGGCGGCAGCCAACCCTGGAGACCCAGAGGCCGCGCTGCGCAAGCTGGCGCCCTACGCCCAGGCGGTGGAGGCCACGGTGCAGTCCTTCTCCAAGGCAGGCAAGCACGACGCCTGGAACCTGGAGAAGTGCCTGGAGGCCATCCGCGGCGTGGGCTACCAGAACACCGTGAGCATTGACTACGTGGGCCGCTCGGACCCTGTGGCCGCCATCACGCGGGCGCGCGACCTGCTGGGAGAGGTCATCTCTGCTGGAGACCCTGCATGAGCCGCACGTCGGGCGTCATCATCACGATGGACGGCCCGGCTGGCACCGGCAAGAGCTCGGTGGCAGTGCTCCTGGCGCACCGCCTGGGGCTGGAGATGCTGGACACCCAGGCGCCATGTACCGCGCGGCTGCGGTGGTGGCGCTGGACGAAGGCGTGCCAGCGGACGACGGCCCAGCGCTGGCTGCGCGCATCGAGGAGGAAGGCCTGCGCTTTGACTGGACGCAGCGCCCGCCGCGCCTCCTGCTGGGTGGCCGCGATCTGACCGAGCGCATCCGCGACGCAGACGTCAACCAGGCAGTGAGCGTGGTGGCCCGCCAGGCTGCGCTGCGCGCAGCCATGGTGGAGGCGCAGCGCGCCATTGGCCGCGCGCATCCGCGGCTGGTGAGCGAGGGCGCGACCAGGGCTCGGTGGTGTTCCCGCATGCAGCGGTGCGCTTCTACCTGCACGCGCACCCCGAAGTGCGCGCGCCGCCGCGTGGAGCAGATGCGCGCAGGGCCGGCCAGCAGACTATGAAGCCGTGCTGCGCGCCATCCAGGAGCGCGACTATCTGGATGAGACGCGCAGCGATGGCCCGCTCATTGTGCCGCGGCGCGGTGCGCGTGGAACCTGCCAGCAGCTACGCTGGACGGCGTGGTTGACCTGCTGGAGCGCGAGGTGCGCGCGCGGGCCAGCAGAAGAACAGGCGCCGCCCGCGCGCGCGCCCGAAGGAGCTGCGCTGCCGTGATGGGCCTGCAGGCAGAGCGGCGTGCGCCTGGCCGCGGCTGGGGCAGCGTGGCGGCGTACCACTACTCAGAGCTGCTGCTTGAGGCGGGCGTGTTTGCCACGTGGGGGCTGCACACCACGGGCCGGCATCACGTTCCGAGCACGGGCGCGTTTGTGCTGGCGCCCACGCATCAGTCGGTGCTCGACCCCGTCACCTGCGGCATCGCGGCCCGCGACCGCCCGCTCACCTACATCGCGCGCGACACGCTCTTCACCTTCAAGCCCTTTGGAGCGCTCATCCGGCTGTACGGCGCTGTGCCCATCGAGCGCGGCGCCAGCGACTCGGCCGCCATTCGCCTGGCGCTGGGCGAGCTGGCCGCTGGCCGCGCGCTGCTCATCTTTCCAGAGGGCACGCGCTGTCACGATGGCCGCACTGCGCCCTTCCAGCCCGGCATGGTGCTGCTGGCCCGCCGGTCCAAGGTGCCGCTGGTGCCCATGGCCATGGATGGCAGCTTTGACCTGTGGCCGCGCGGCAGCGACTGGCCGCGCCTGCATGGAGCCATCGAGCAGGAGGTGGGCCCGCCCATCCCGCCAGAGGAGATCGCAGAGCGCGTGAAGGGCGGCAGCGAGCAGTTCCTGGCAGACCTGCGCCGCGAGGCCGAATGCATGCGCCTGCGCTGCCGAGCCCGACTGCGCGAGCGCACCAACGGCGCCTGGCCACCCCCAGGGCCCGCCGACACGCCATACTGGGACGCGTGAGCAGCCCGCACCGACAGGATGGCGCAGAAGAGCACCGCACGCGGGCACCGGCCGCCCCGCGTGAAGCGGCTGCGTGGGTGGCCGCGCACCTGGCGCGTGCCGGCTACCGCGCGCTCTTTGCTGGCGGCTGCGTGCGCGACCGTCTGCTGGGGCTCGACCCCGCTGACTACGACGTGGCCACCAGCGCCACACCTGAGCAGATCCGCGCGGTGTTTCCGCATGCCATCGGCGTGGGCGAGTCCTTTGGCGTCATGCTGGTGCGCCACGGTGGCCGCACCGTGGAGGTGGCCACGTTCCGCAGCGAGTCTGGCTACGCCGATGGCCGCCGGCCCACGGACGTGCGCTTCACCGACGAGCGCGAGGACGCGCTCCGCCGCGACTTCACCATCAACGGGCTGTTCGAGGATCCGGTGACAGGCCAGATCCTGGATTACGTGAACGGCCGCGCAGACCTGCAGGCGCGCGTGCTCCGCGCCATTGGCCACGCCACCGAGCGCTTCCGCGAGGACCGGCTGCGCGCGCTGCGTGCCGTGCGCTTCACCGCGCGCTTTGCGCTCACGCTGGAGCCTGCCACGCGCGCGGCGGTGCAGGCGTTCGCGCATGACCTGGCGGGCGTGAGCCGCGAGCGCATCGGCCATGAGGTGCGGCGCATGCTGGCGCATCCCTCGCGCGCGCTAGCTGTGGAGCTGTGCGAAGCCCTGGACCTGGCGCCGTCGGTCCTGAATGAGGCGGGAGCGGGAGCCGGGGCGGCGGGCGCTGCGCTCGATCTTGCTCCGCTGCGCGCGCTGCCGCCCGAGGCGGTGGTGCCCACGGGCCTGGCTGCATGGATGCTGGGGCGGGGCGGCGTGACCACCAAGGCGCGGCAGGAGCACTGGCGCGCGGCGCTCTGCCTTTCCAACACAGAGAGCGATCAGCTGGCAGCCACGCTGGCCCTCCGTGCGCGGGTGCTGGACGGGTGGGCGGCAGCGGATGCAGCAGGCCGCAAGCGCATGGCCGCGCTGGAGGTGTTCGCTGGTGCGCTGCAGCTGGTGGGGGCGGCTGACCCAGCGCTGGCTGCGCAGGTGCGAGCGGACTACGACACCCTGGCCTCCACGGGGCTGGCCCCCCAGCCATATCTGACTGGGGAGGACCTCATCCGGGCTGGCATGCGTCCGGGGCCTGGGTTCAAGAAGGTGCTGGACACCCTCTATGACCAGCAGCTGAACGGGCTTCTCACCAGCCGGGAGCAAGCCTTGGCTGCCCTGGCGCGTTGGCCCAGCGGCCACGCTGGCGGATGAGCCCCGGGTGGTCCTATTGGCCACTGTCCGGAGAACCGCTGGGTCTGCCCCCCCGTATCAAGCCAAGAATCCACGCCGCTCGCCAGTCCCCGCCCCGTAGAATCGAGGAACCATGATCCTGACCACCGCTGCAGCCCTCCTCCTGGGAGCCTCTCCGATCAGCGCGTCCGCCAGTCCTGAGCCTGTGGCTTCCATGCCACGCCAGGACTCCATCTCTGCGCCCACGTCTGGCACGGCTTCGGCCAAGACTGGCAAGTCGCCCTATGCGGCTGCCACGGGCCTCTCCAAGCCGCCCGTGGTCTACGTCATCCCCATGGATGGCCAGATGGGCACGGACATCCATCCGGCCATCTATGAGCGCATCCTGGCGGACATCAAGAACGTCAAGCCAGACCTGGTGGTCTTCCGCCTGCACTCGGATGATGGGCGCTTCAGCATCGGCTACATGGACTTCATGGAGCAGCAGATGCGCAGCGACAAGGTGGACCCCCGCCTGATCGCCAGCCAGATCACGGAGTATCGCGACCTGGCGCAGAAGCTTCACGCAGAGCTGGACCAGTATCCCACGGTCATGTATGTGGAGGACGCGCGCGGCATGTCCAGCATGCTGGCCATGGCGTGGCCATACATGTTCATGGCTCCCAAGGGCTGGGTCCAGGGCCTGGACATCGTGGGCTCGCTGGGCGGCGGCAACGACGCAGACATCCGCGCCAAGATGTTCGCAGCCTGGACCGGCATCGCCAAGGGCGTGGTGGAGCTGGGTGGCCACCCACAGGAACTGTCGGAAGCGCTGGTGCGCCCCGACCGCCTGCTGAGCGTGGACGTGGATGGCCGCGTGGCCCGCTGGCGCAACGACACCGATGGCTCCTGGTACCTGGTGGACGACTCGGACAAGCGCGCTGCGGTCTTCACAGCCAAGACAGCGGAAGACACAGGCCTGACCGACGGCCTTGCCACCGACGTGAACGACCTCATGCTCCTGCTGGGCTACCCCGAGTTCAAGGTGGTGGACAGCGGCGAGAAGATGTTCGAGGACTACAAGACTGCATGGCGCAAGCGCTTCGAGGAGACAGAGAAGTGGATGGATGAGTTCCAGGAGCCCGTGCGGGATCCCAAGGAGCTTGGCCAGCGCAAGCAGATCCTGGAGAAGATGAAGCAGGCCTTCAAGCAGTACCCGCCGCTCGCGCGTCTGTGGGAGTGGAAGGCTGGTCTGACCATGTCGCAGCTGGACCTGCTCATCGAGAACATCACAGAGAAGATCCGCCAGGCGCAGAAGGCCAAGCAGGGCTCTGGCAGCGGCTCAGGCTCCGGCAAGAATGGCAAGGGCTTCGGCACCATTCGCTGACCCCCGCGCAAGTCAAGGACACACATGCGTATTCACAGCATTGGCATCGTCGCGCTCTCTTCCGCGCTTCTCCTGGCCGCCCCAGTGGTGGCTGCAGCGCCGCAGTCGGCTGATCAGCAGCAGGTGAAGCTGGCCAAGGGCACCTGGTGGGGCAAGGTCGGCGACAAGGTGGAGTTGGAGTTCAAGGACGGCCTGTCTGTCCGCAAGATGTCCGGCACCATCACCAAGATCGAGAAGGGCGTGCTGACGGTGGAGGGCACCATCGACGGCAAGAAGGTCACGCGTCCGATCTTTGCCGCTGAGATCCAATCCATGAAGACCCTGGACGGTGCTGCAGCGCCTGCAGGCACTGCGCCAGCAGGGACGCCTGCCACCACGCCGGCCAACACGCCAGCCAACACGCCGGCCACCGCGCCAGCGGGCACCCCGGCCGGCACGCAGCCAGCCACAACTCCGTCCTCATCTGATGGCCGCAAGGTGAAGGCCCCTGAGCCTGGCTCCACGCGCAACATTGACAAGGGCGACAAGGTGCTGGGCGTGGGCGCTGCTGCCCCCAGCGGCAAGAAGGATGCACAGGGCTACGACCTGGACGTCAACGGCTACCGCATCTCGCCCAAGAAGGGCGTGTTCATGCTGCCGTGGAAGGACACCGTGGGCGAGACAGCCCGCGCCAAGGAAATCGAGATGGTGGCTGCCGAGGCCGACAAGTGGGGCCCAGGGCAGATCATCGTCATGGAGATCGAGAGCCCCGGCGGGCTGGTGAGCGAGATCTACAAGATCTCCGATGTGCTGCGCGAGGTGCGCAAGCGCCATCGCGTGGTGGCGTGGATCAAGGAGGCCATCTCGGCCGCTGCGGTCACCGCCATGCACTGCGACGAGATCTACTTCCAGCGCGCTGGTGCGCTGGGCGCCGCCACCATGATTCGCGGCCGCGACACGGTGGATGACAGCCTGCTGCTGCCGTTCATGAGCGAGATCGGCCAGGTGGTGCAGAACAACGGCCGTCCGCCCATGGTCTTCTACGCCATGGTGAAGGCCAAGGCCATCCTGACCTACACCAAGGATCCCAAGACTGGCAAGCCTGAGTTCCACGACCACATCACGGGCGAGCCTGGCGAGGTGGTCCTGTCTGACGAGAAGGACAACCTGGTGTTCAACGCGAGCAACGCGCTGGACAGCGGCTTCTCGCAGGGCGTGGCTGACACCAAGGAGGAGCTGGCCAAGTGCCTGGGGCTGCCCGAGTGGTACGAGGTGAGCGACTATGGCGTGCGCATTGGCAACGCCTGGCACAAGCTGTTCAAGGACTGCGACGAGGATGTCCAGAAGCAGATGGCGCGGTTCGACATGACTCGCGCTGGCGGCACCAAGGAGCAGCTGGGCGTGCAGATCCAGATCGGCGAGAAGCTGCTGAGCTGGTACAAGCGCTGCCCACCCTGCCTGGAGCTGAAGGGCATTGATTCCGAGCGCATCGAGAAGATCCTGAAGGAACTCCGCCGCCGCCTGGCTGACATCAAGAAGGCCGAGCAGCAGAACCGCACCACCAGCTGAAATTGGAAATTCGTGCCTGGCACGGGTGTCCCTACTTTCGGAAATCGGTGCCAGGCACTGGTGTCCCGGGTTTCTGCGGTGCGCGGTGATCCCGCGCTGTACCCCGCGCACCGCGTGCCGCGGCCTCCGCGCGGTCCGGGGCGCGGCCGCGGACGGCTCGGCTCCACCAGTTCCGCCTCGCCTCGGCTTCGCGATCGCTCGGCAGGTGGAGCGGCCCGCGAGCCGGGTTGCGCACACATCCTGCCTCGCTCCGCTCAACGCCGCTACGCCGCGCCCCCCGGCCCCGCGCTGCGGCCGCTGAGAACGATGGAAATTGGTGCCTGGCACGGGTGTCCCGGATTTCTGCATCGAGTGGCGAACCCCGTGCCAAGCCCTGGATGTAATCCAGCGCCTCACCTCGTGCTGGATCCCGGGCCTCACTGGACGGCTGTCCGCGTGCACCCCGTGTCGCGGCCTCTGCGCAGTCCTTGGCGCCGCGGCCGCAGGTTGATGTGCTTCGCGCTCGGCAGGCTTGGTCCCTGTGGCCGTCAAGGTGCCCGTCAGGGGTTTCCGTTGTTTCGCGCATTTCAACAGCCGCTGACCGAACCCTCCACTATCCCCCGTGCTCGCTCCACGGTGGAAGCGGCTGGAGCGCAGGACCGGGGGGCGCGGCGTAGCGGCGTTGAGCGGAGCGAGGCAGACTGTGTGGGCCCCCCGGCTCGCGGGCCGTTCCACCTGCCGAGCGCACGCGAAGCCGAGGCGAAGGCGGAACCTGGTGGAGCCGAGCCGTCCGCGGCCGCCCCCCCGGGACCCGCGGAGAGGCCCGCGATTCGGCGCGGGGACCGCAGTCCGCAGAAACCCGGGACAGGAGTGCCAGGCACCAATTTCCGGGGTCAGCCGACTTCGCGCTGCTGGAAGAGCGCCACGGCCACGCCGAGCGCCGCCACCACCAGCATCGCGCCGTAGCCAGCGGACCACAGCACATACGAGGCTGGGATCGCACGCCCCTGCTGCACCGCGTCGCTCAGCCAGAAGACCTGAAAGTTGGGCACCACGGCGTAGCAGACCTGGCCGCCCGCATACAGCAGGTGGTTCCAGTCAAACCAGCTGCCGGGTGTGCCGGCCTGCTCCAGCCGTGTGATGAGCTCGCCCGTGGCCTTGATGTGCCGCCCGAAAATCCAGTCGCTCATCAGCCCCAGAAGGAACGCCCCCAGCGTGATGCCCAGCGTGACCACCTGCCCAAAGCGCGTGCTGGCCGCCACGGCGATCCCCGCCAGCACCAGCAGCCCCATCCACATCACCACCAGCGCGACCCACAGCTTGCCCTCAAACTGCGTGGCGGGCGCCACCGTGCTCCAGTCCTTGCCCAGCGGCAGGCACACGCCATACGCCACCGCCAGCACCGGCACGCCAAACACCAGCGTGGCGCTGGGCACGGGCCAGGAATAGAAGTAGTTGGCCCACAGCGCCGCACCGGTGGTGGCGAGCACCGCCAGAATCCCCAGCGTGAGCACGGGGAAGTGGTAGGGGGTGGCCACGGTGGGCATCGTGCCGTGCATCTCCACGATCAGAAAAACCAGTCCCAGGAAGAGCAGCACGGCGGTCAGCGCGGCGCACACGCCCATCCACTTGCCCACCACGAACACGGGCCGCGGCACGGGCTTGGACACCACCGTCAGCACGGTGCGGTTGTCAATCTCGCGCGTGAGCGCGCTGGTGGCCAGAAAGCTGGCCAGCACCGTGCCGCACACAAAGATGGTGCTGAGCGCGATATCCACGAACATCCGCTGGTCATCCATCAGCGTGTACGCCGAGAACGGCAGGCTCATCACCAGCAGCAGCGTTCCAATGACCAGCACCACCAGCACGATCGGCTGGCGGACAGACTCAAAGAACGTGTTTCGGGCGATGGCAGCCAGCTGCTCAAGGATGGTCATGGCACGGCCTCGATGGCCAGGTCGAATGGTCGGACAGTCACCGCGGCCTTGCCTGCCGCTGGCCCCGGACAGACCCCGGGGACCTTGAGATACGGTACCCTTCTTGCCGAACCGCGAGCGGGCACCGCTCGTACGACCGGGAACCGGGCGGTGTTCGTCCCGGGTCCTTTTGCAAGTGAGCCCACCGCACCTCTCCGATGCGAACCGACCAGTACGCCTACCAGCAAGCTACGCGCATCGCCGGGCTGGGACTTCTGCTGCAGCTGGCCATTGGCCTGGTGCTGCTGATCTTCGGCCGCGCTGCGGACAGCACCGCATTCACCTTCGCCAGCCTCTACGCCCTGGGTGGCGTGCTCCTGTGGGCAAGCCTGGTGGTGACCTTCCACCAGCACCGCCTGGCAGCGGTGGAGCGCATGGAGGCGGACGAGCTCCGCGACCAGCGCGGCGGCACCGTCTTTGAGGGCGAACGCGCCCTGGACGCCGCGGTGGCCGAGCGCCGCCTGCGGCAGATGCACGCGGTCATGCTGCCGGTGGTCAGCCTGGTGCTGGCTGCTGGCCTTGGGCTGGGCGGCTTCCTGACCCTGCGCGCCATGCAGGCCGCGGACGACGCCCTCTCAGGCGCCGCCAGCTTCTCGGTGGGTGGCGGGTCCGGCTGGCAGCTGGCCGTGTGCGTGGCGCTCAGCCTGGTGGCGTTCATCCTGTCGCGGTTCGTGGCGGGCATGTCGCGCCAGCCGGTGTGGCAGTCGCTCCGCGGCGGCGCTGGCTACATGGTGGGCACGGCGCTCCTGCTGCTGGCCATCGGCGCAGGCCTGGTGTTCAACGTCTTCGAGCGCCCCGGCGTGCTGGAAGGCGTGGTCTACGGCATCGGCGTCTTCCAGATCTTTGTCGCGGCAGAGATCGTCCTGAACTTCATCCTCAACCTGTATCGCCCGCGCCGCAAGGGCGAACTGCCGCGCCCGGCGTTCGACTCGCGCGTGCTCAGCCTCTTTGCAGCGCCGGACAACATCGTCCGCAGCATCAACGAGGCGGTGAACTACCAGTTTGGCTTCGACATCAGCAGCAGCTGGGGCTACCAGCTCCTGCTGCGCAGCGTGGCGTGGCTCATGGTGCTGGGCGCTGGCGTGCTGGTGCTCCTGAGCTGCGTGGTGGTGGTGCCGCCGGGCCAGCAAGCGGTCAAGCTGCGCGGTGGAGCGGTGGTGGGGGACGTGTACGAAGGCACGGTGATGTTCAAGCTGCCGTGGCCATTCGAGACGGCACAGATCTACGAAGTCAGCCAGATCCGCTCGCTGGTGCTGGGCCCCAAGCCGCTGCCAGTGTCCAAGGTGAACATCTGGACTGGCGACGCGGTGCAGGACCCAGACCGCTACCCGTACATCGTGGCAGCCCCCACGCTGAGCGCGCAGGCCTTGCGCACGCTGGCAGCAGACGACACGAGCAGCGCTGGAAGCGGCGCTGGCAGCAGCGCGAGCAGCGGCGCTGGCAGCGGCACCACCAGCGCCCAAGGCACCGGCGCTCCCACCGTCCCTCCGCCCGCAGGTGCCGACGCTGGGGTCCAGGCTGTCACCCAGCAGTTTGCGCTGGTGGAAGCAGACCTGATCATGAAGTACCGCATCAAGCCAGATGGCCTGCGCAGCTGGCTTGATTTCTGCAATGGCGTGCGCCTGCGCAAGTCACCCTTGGACATGCGCGAGCGCACCCTGCGCGACATGGCCATGCGCGAGGTCACGCAATACCTGGCCACGCAGCCCATGGACACAGTGATGTCGCCGCGCGGAGACTCGCTGGTGAAGACGCTGCAGCAGCGCATCCAGACTGCGTATGACCAGGCCAAGACAGGCGTGGAAGTGGTGGCCGTGCAGGTGCCAGTGCTCCGGCCGCCATCGGGCGAGAGCCAGGGCATGTTCGAGGAGATCTCCATCGACGTCCAGAACGCCCGCAAGGTGATGGACGAGGCGGAGCGCACTGTGAACACCACCATGGCCACGCTCATCGGTGGCCGCGAGCAGGCGGCTAACGCGGTGACCGCCATCGAGCAGCTGCGCATGACCGAGCGCGAGAAGGGCGAGTCCTCTCCCGAAGCCATGGAGCAGCGCGCCGCCGTGGAGAACATGCTGCTGGGTGCGCGAGCGCAGACGGCCAGCGTGATCGCCCGCGCTCGTGCCCGCCGGTGGGGCATCGTGATGGATGCGGCTGGCAACGCAGCGGAGGTGCTGGGCCAGTCTCCCAGCTACCGCGCTGCGCCAGAGATCTACAAGCAGCGCCGCACCATGGAGGTGCTGTCCGCAGCCCTCTCGGGCGTGCGCGTGAAGTATCTGCTGGGGGCAGGGGCAGAATCTGCGGCGGTGGACATCACCATGCAGCAGCCAGAGGCTGGCCTGAACATCGCCGACTACCTGGAAAAGCCACAGGACCAGGAAGTGAAGAAGTAGGAAACGCCATGAATCGGACCGTTGGAATCGTCGTCGGAACGCTCATCGTGCTGGTGCTGGTGCTCTACAACACCACCTACACGGTGAACTTCCATGAAATCGCAGTGGTCACGCGCTTTGGCAAGCCGGCAGCGGTGGTGCAGGAGGCCGGCCTGCACTTCAAGGCGCCGTTCTTCATTGACCAGGTGTCCAGCTTCGACACCCGCCTGCAGCAGATCGAGAGCCCGCTGGAGACTGTCCTGACCAAGGATGGCCAGCAGGTGCTGGTGCAGGCCTACCTGCTCTGGCGCATTGATCCAGCCGACGCAGAGGCGCTGAAGTTCTTCACCAGCTACGCCACGCTGGACGGGGCTGGCCGCGACCTGGAGACGCAGCTGCAGGGCGCGCTGCGCGCCGTGGGCAGCTACACCTTCGCTGATCTCATCGGCCCCAAGAACAAGCTGCCAGAGGCAGAGGCCGCCATCCTGAATGACCTGAAGGCCACGCGCCTGCCGGGCACGCAGCCGGTGAGCGTGGGAGTCTCGCAGGTGGTGCTGCCACCCAAGACCACCATGGCGGTGCTGCGCCGCATGGCCGCGGTGCAGGAGACGCTGGCCAAGCTGGAGCAGGACAAGGGCAACAGCGCAGCAGAGGCCATCAAGAGCCAGGCGGCCAGCCAGGCCGACACCATCCGCCACTTTGCAGAGCAGTGGGCGTCGCGCATCGAGGCCAAGGGCAACGAGGAAGCCACGCCGTACTACGAAGCCATGAAGAGCGACGCTGAGCTGGCCATCTTCCTCAGCTGGCTGGACACGCTGAAGGCCAGCCTGAGCGGGCGCACCACGTTCATCATGGACACCACGCGCGCGCCCTTCCACCTGGTGGATCTTGACTCGGCGGTGGACTCCAAGGGCATTCCGCAGCCCAAGTCTGGCAAGGCGGGCAAGCCATGACCCAGGCGGCTGATCAGAACCCCACGCCAGAGGAGCCAGCGCCAGAAGAGGCACCGCGCCGCGGCGCCAGCGCGCAGTTCCAGGTGGCAGAGTCTGCTGGCACGCAGGCGGCCATGCGGCAGGCCATGGATCCAGCCAACCAGTCGCTGGCCGAGGCGCTGCGCCTCAGCTACCGCGTGCTGCAGCTGGCCATCCTGGTGCTGGTGGTGGTCTTCTGCTTCAGCGGCTTTCAGAGCGTGAGCGAGGGCCAGACTGGCGTGAAGGCCATCTTTGGCCACATCGTGGGCGAGCCTGGGCAGGAGCAGCTGCAGCCAGGCCTGCAGCCATTCTGGCCATACCCCGTGGGGCAGATCACGCTGGTGGATCAGAAGCGCGTGGTGGAGCTGCGCAACGAGTTCTGGCCCAAGCTTCCAGCAGGGCAGACCACGCTGGAGCAGGCCACTGCTGCTGCAGACCCCAATACACCCATCCGTCCTGGCATTGATGGCTCCTTGGTCACTGGCGACGGCGACCTGGTGCACGTGCAGATCACCGCGGAGTACACCGTGGATGACGCAGTCCGCCTGCTGGAGGAGCTGGCGCCAGAGAAGTCCGACCAGCTGGTGCGCCGCGCCATCATGCAGGGCATGGTGCAGACTGCTGCGCAGTTCACGCTGCAGGAGCTGCTGGAGAGCCGCGACCAGCCAGCCCAGGTGCTGCGCAACACGGCGCAGGCCCACCTGGACGACCTGAAGTGCGGCCTGCGCCTGACCTCTGTGACCATTCCGGAGAAGATCGCGCCGCTGGCGGTCCGCAACGCCTTCCAGAAGGTGCAGGAAGCGCGCGAGAACGCCAAGGTGGTGGTGCAGAAGTCCCAGCAGGAAGCCAACAACGCGCTGGTGAGCGTGGCCGGGCCGCGCTACACGGACCTGCTGACGCTCATTGACGAGTACGAGACCCAGCTGACCCGCGGCGACACCAAGGCGGCTGAGGACGCGCTCGCCAAGATCGGCTCGTCCATGGAGGCCCGCGAGGCCACGGGCGAGGTGTCGCGCATCATCAACCGCGCGCAGGCCAGCCAGAGCGGCGTGAGCGCGCAGCTGGCCAAGGACGCGCGCCGCCTGAAGGCGCTCTCCAACAGCTTCCATGAGAATCCCACGCAGCTGGTGCGCCAGCTCTGGCTGGAAGGCCTGCGCGATGCGCTGGATTCAAACCTGGTGGAGGTCTTTGCCATCGGCGCCAATGGTGCGCGCAAGCTGGCCATCACCAGCTCGCCGGAGGTCATGCAGGCCCGCCGTCAGGATGAGGTCAACCAGCGCAAGAACCGCAACGACGCCATGGGCGCCATGATGCCTTCGTTCCAGCTGGGCAGCAAGCTGCTGGACACCAAGGCTGGCCGCCGCCTGGATGAGAAGGCAGAGAAGGGCTTTGGCCGCGACTAGCGGTCCTGGAGTGCACGGTGGCCACGCCGCAAACAACCGAGAGCATCGTTCAGGCCCAGGGCCTCACCAAGATCTTTGCGGACTTCTGGATGCGCCAGAAGGCGCTGGCGGTGGACAACGTCTCCTTTGAGATCCGCCGCGACGAGATCTTTGGCCTGCTCGGCCCAAACGGCAGCGGCAAGTCCACCACCATCAAGATGATCCTGGGGCTGCTGCGCAAGACGCGCGGCCAGCTGCTGGTGTTTGGCCGCGATCCCAGCGACGTGGCGGTGAAGAAGCGCATCGGCTACCTGCCTGAAGAGAGCTACATGTACCGCTTCCTGAACCCCAAGGAGACGCTGGACTTCTACGGCAAGCTCTTTGGCCTGGAGCGCGGCGCCCGCCGCCGCCGCTCGGATGAACTGCTGGAGATGGTGGGCCTGCAGCACGCTGCGTTCCGGCCTGTGGGCGAGTTCAGCAAGGGAATGACGCGCCGCCTGGGCATTGCGCAGGCGCTCATCAACGACCCGGACCTGCTGATCCTGGACGAGCCAACCAGCGGCCTGGACCCCATCGGCAGCCGGCAGGTGAAGGACCTGCTGCTTGACCTGGGCCGCCGCGGCAAGACCATCCTGCTGAGCAGCCACCACCTGGACGACGTGCAGGATGTCTGCGACCGAATGGTGATCCTGTACGGCGGCAAGGTGCGGCGCGAGGGCACGGTGGACCAGCTGCTGGAAGACACCGATCGCACCATCATCCAGACGCCGCGGCTGAAGCCAGAGACCATCACGCGCATCGAGGCCGTGCTGGAGCAGTCCGAGCACGTGGCCATTGAACGCGTGAGCGCGCCCCGCCAGCGCCTGGAGGATCTGTTCATGCAGATCGTGGAGCAGGCGCGCCAAGAGCAGGTGGCCACCAGCGGCGCCCAGGCTGGCGGCCGCACCGCTGCATTCCTTCGGGGTGACGAAAGCGTGGAGGGCAGCAGCCTCATCGAGGAGCTTGCCAAGCCAGAGGCCCCGCGCGCTGCGGCGTCTGCTCCTGCGCCAGCAGCGGCCACGCCCGCACCACCCAACGAAGCACTGCGCGAGCTGCTGCAGGACGCAGAGCCAGTCAAGGCTGCTGCGCCGGCGGCGCCCGCGGCTCCAAAGGCTGCACCCGCTGCGCCCCCCACGCCTGCCGCCCCAGCCGCCCCAGCCGCGCCCGCCGCGCCCGCCGCGCCCGCTGCCCCAGCCACTCCCGCTGCGCCGCGCACGCCCCCAGCGCCCAAGCCCAAGGGTGATGTGGACCAAGGCCTGATTGACGATCTGCTCGGAGGGGGAGGCAGCCGGTGAAGCGGCTGCTGCTGTCCCTTCACAACTGGCTGCATTCCATGCAGCGCAGGACAGGCGTGCGCATCGCAGCGTCCGTGCTGCTGGTGCTGGGTGTGCTGGCTGCAGGCGGCCTGATCTGGAACACGGCCTACCAGCTGCGGGTGGAGCGCGATGGCATCGTGGCCGCCCTGAAGGACAGCAACGTGGCCAAGGATGATCCCGCTGGGCTGCAGCTGGCCACCAAGGCCACCATCACGGCCAACGACAAGGAGTACGGCGGCTTCCGCTACTTCCCCAATCCGGTGGAGCTCTTCAACAACCGCGGCAGCCTGGACCCGGAGACCAAGCAGGACATTGCGTGGCGCGTGGTCTCGCCGCAGGTGCCAGCGTGGATGCCGCTCATCCTGGCAGAGTCGCCCTGGCTCACCGTTCTCTCCACCCTGGCGCTGGCTGGCGTGCTGCTGGCCCTGGTCTGGCTGGGCCTGGGTGCGCATCTGATCGAATGGGGCCTGTTGTTTGGCGCGCTGCTGGGCGCGTGCTGGTTCCTGGAGTGGATGGTGCTGCTGCGCGGCCTGTTCGGCATGGCGCTCAGCCTGCTCCTCTTTGGCATCCTGTGGCGGCTGGCCGAGCGCGGCCTGGCTGCGCGTGCCAGCTCCATCGCTATCGCCCGCACCACGCTGCAGGAGTGCGTCCGCAGCCTGGCGGCGCTGGGGTTTGCAGGGCCGGTCATCGTGCTGCTGCCGGTGCTGGCGCTGAGCCGCGACCCCAAGCAGGGGCTCTACCAGGCCATCCCAGGCTTCCTGGACTGGGGACACACGGTGGTCTACACCAGCGCTGCGCTCCTGGTGCTGCTCTTTGGCTGCGCCAGCACGTCCTTTGAGATCCGCGACCGCCAGGTGTGGACGGTGCTCACCAAGCCAGTCAGCCGCATCGGCTGGCTGATGGGCAAGTGGGCCGGATGCATGGTGCTGGGCGGCGTGGTGCTGGTGGGTGGTGGCGTCAGCCTCTACTCCGGCGCCCGCTACATGGCCGCGCAGCCCGCCATGGACGAGCACGATGTGCGTGACCTGCGCACGTCTGTCTTTGTGGCGCGCGTCAGCCAGACACCAGAGATGCAGGAGCTGCCGCGCGAGCGCCTGCTCGAGATCGTGGACCAGGAGATCGAGCGCGACGCCACCCTGCGCAGCGAGATCGAGAACAACAAGCGGGACCGCGACCAGACCCGGGCGGAGATCGCCCGCACCAAGATCAAGGAGTACGGCGAGCAGCAGCGCGCCATCGCGCCAGGCCAGTACCGCGAATACACCTTCCGCGGCCTGCAGCCAGCGCTTCAGGCCAACGCACCCATCAGCCTCAAGTACCAGCTGCATGGTGGCGCGGACGACAGCCACCAGCGCTTCCCGATCATCCTGCAGTTCCAGACTGGCGAAGCCAAGGAGCAGTGGGACGAGCGCACCTGGGTGCCTGGCGAGTCGTACTCCTATGAAGTGGACCCGCGCTTCATCGATCCCAACGGCACGCTGACTGTCCGCCTGTACAACGCGGGCGTCAATCCCCAGAACAACGAGCCCTACCCAGGGCCGATGACCATCTACTTCGACCCAGATGGCCTGGAGGCCATGTACCCCTCCATCAGCTTTGGCCAGAACATGGTGCGCGGACTGCTTCTGGACCTGGCCAAGCTCTCCTTCCTGGGCGCGCTGGCCGTGGCAAGCGGGGCGGTGCTCAGCTTCCCCGTGGCGGTGCTGCTTTCGTTTGGCATCTTCTCCATGGCCACGCTCACGCCCTTCCTCACGCAGAGCCTCCGCTACTACTACCCGGACGAGAAGAGCGGCCTCTTCATCTGGGCCTTCCAGGTGGGGGTGAAGGGCATGGCAGAGGCCATCGCGTTCTCCTTTGCCGCATTCTCTGAGCGCGCGCCCAGCGATGCTTTGGCGCAGGGGCGCCTCATTGAACTCAAGGGCCTGGTGTATTCCATCGCGCTGGTAGGCGTGCTGTGGTCCGCGGCTGTGCTTGGCATTGGCTGGGCAGCCGTGGCTCGCAAGGAAGTGGCTGTGTACAGCGGCCAGGGCTAGCACATGGGCAACCGCAGCATCCAGTTCATGGCCTCTGGCATGGCGCTCGCCGCGGTGGTGGGCGCTGGCTTCACGCTGCCCAGGATCATCCAGGAAAGCGACCAGGCCAAGCTGCGCTACACCGAGGTCAGCGTGGATGGCGCGCCACCCATCGTGGCGGTGGGCGCGGCCATCGGCGCGCTGCGCGGACTGGTGGTGGACTACCTCTGGATCCGCCTGCAGCAGATGCGTGAACTGGGCCTCTTCTACGACGCCCAGCGCCTGGCGGACCTCATCACCAAGCTGCAGCCGCGCTTTGGCGAGGTGTGGGCCTTCCACGGCCACAACATGGCCTACAACCTCAGCGTGGCCACCAGCACGCCAGAGGAGCGCTGGCGCCTAGTGAACGCTGGCATTGACCTCATCCGCAACAAGGGCCTGCGCTACAACCCCAATGACCTGCTCTTGAACAAGGAGCTGGCCTGGTACTTCGCGCACAAGATTGACGGCGTGAGCGACGACGCCAACATCTACTACAAGCGCGAGTTTGCCCGCGAGTGGCACCTGCTGCTGGGCCCGCCGCCCTACGACCGCGAGGAGCGCGCCAAGTGGATGCAGACCATCGCGGACGCCCCCGCCACGGCGGAGGAGCTCTACGCGCGCAACCCGGACGTCAAGCAGCTGGTGGACACGCTCACGGAGAGGCTCAAGGACTTCGACCGCCGCAACCAGTTCAAGCTGGACAAGGAGTTCCTGATGAACCTTGGCCGCTGGGCTGGGGTGCGCAGCTCGCCCTATGCGCAGATGCTGGGTCTGGAGAAGGAGTTCCGCCAGCGCGACGCCGTGTTCGTGGCCATGGACCAGGTGCTGGCTGATCCCAAGAACCGCCCAGCGCTGGCCAAGCTGACCGCCTTCCTCCGCAAGAAGGTGCTGCTTGAGGACTACAACATGGATCCGGCCATCATGGCTCGGTACATCCGTGACTTTGGCCCGCTGGACTTCCGCCACCCGCAGGCGCACGCCTTCTACTGGGCGCGTCTTGGCTCTGAAGTGGGTGCCGAGCGCTACGACAACCAGGAGGACATCTACCGCATCATCAACGATGACCGCGTGGCCATCCAGGCCATGCAGGCGCTGGCCCACACTGGCCTGATGAGCGTGGATCCGTTCAGCAGCGACAACCCAGGCCGCCTCTTTGACCCGCGGTGGATCACCAGCATTGACAAGTACTTCCGCGAGCTCTACACCAAGCACTTCAAGGCGCGCGGCTCTGGCGGCGACACCTTTGTGGACTTCCACCAGAACTTCACCGCGCAGGCCATCCGCGAGCTGTACCACTCTGGCGACACCGAGCGCGCGCAGCAGCTCCTGAAGGGACTGGACGACCTGTACGGCCGTGGCGGCATGATCCCCAGCATGCGCTACGCCATGCCGCTGGAGGACTTTGTCCGCGAAAGCACCCTGGGTGAATACCTGGCGCAGCCCGACGTGGCGCGCACAGACGTCTACGCCGTGCTCCGCCGCGGCTTCCTGGAGGGCTATCTCCTGGACAACAAGAAGGTGCTGGATGAGTCGCTCAAGTATGCGCGCGACCTGACCGCCATCTTCAAGGGCAACCGCTACACCGACTTTGTGACCAAGATGGGCGATTCACGCATGGCGGACCTCCTGGGCAGCCTGGAGCGCAGCGTGGAGGACGTGCTCATCGGCATCATGCGCGACAGCAGCCTGCCGCTCCTGGACCGCCTGCTGCTCTACACCAAGCTGCCAGAGGACCAGAAGGCCATGGTGTACGACTCAGCCAAGGACCTGCTGGCCGCGGAGTTTGCCGCCACGCCGCTCTCCAAGGCGTACACCTTTCAGGCTGTGTTCCCAGAGCCGCCCAACATGGATGGCTACCGGGCGCGGCAGGCAGAGCTGGCCAGGCAGCGCGCAGAAGAGCTGAAGGCGCGCCAGGACCAGGGCCCCGCACGCAAGCAGTAGGCTTGTGGCATGGCACGCATTCCGCCCGCCGTCATCGGCATTGGCCGCAACTACGCAGATCACGCTGCAGAGATGGGCGGCAAGGCGCCAGACAACCTGGTGATCTTCTTCAAGAATCCTGGCAGCGTGTGCAGCAGCGGCGACGCCATCGTGCTGCCACCCATCTGCGACGAGCACGGCCCGCAGGTGGACTTTGAAGGCGAGCTGGCGGTCATCCTGGGCGCAGACTGCCGCGATGTTCCAGAGGCGCAGGCGCTCTCCAAGGTGGGTGGCTACGCCGCAGCCAACGATGTGAGCGCCCGCTGGTGGCAGCGCGAAGGCAGCGGCGGGCAGTTCTGCCGCGGCAAGAGCTTCGACACCTTCTGCCCCATGACGCAGCCCACGCCTGCCAGCGCGGTGCCAGATCCACAGGCGCTGCGGGTGATCACGCGGCTGAACGGCCAGGTCATGCAGGATGCGCCTACGTCTCTCATGCTCCACCCAGTGGCCCGGATCATTGCAGAGCTCTCGCGCGGCACCACGCTGCTCGCGGGAACCGTGCTTCTGACCGGCACGCCTGCTGGCGTTGGCTTTGGCCGCACGCCCAAGGTGTTCCTGCAGCCTGGCGACGTGGTGGAGGTGGAGATCCCAGGCGTGGGCCACCTGCGCAACGAGGTGCGGCGTGGGTAGACCGGCGCGCGCCATGATCGCAGCCATAGGCTGGTACCAGCGCCGGCTGTCGTTCCTGACGCGCGGATGGTGCCGGTTCACGCCCTCCTGCAGCCACTACGCGCAGGAGGCCATCGCAGCGCATGGCGCATGGCGGGGAGGGTGGATGGCCGCATGGCGGCTGATGCGGTGCAACCCGTGGGGCGGGTGCGGTCACGACCCAGTGCCAGCCAGCGCGCGCACGCAGCGCAGCAGCATGGAGCGGTAGTCCTCCACGCCGCGCAGCGCATGCGGGCGCACCACCACCACCACGTCCAGCCCTGGTGGAATCTCATGCTGCGCCAGCCGGAACGCCTCGCGCCAGCGGCGCTTGTGGGCGTTGCGCGTGGCAGCGCTTCCCACCCGGCGGCTCACGCTCAGCCCAAGGCGGGGCAGGGCCAGGCCATTGGGAGCGCCGTACAGCACCGCGCAGCCCTCGTCGCGGCGCTTCCGCAGCTGGTAGGCGCGGTCAAAGTCCTGCCCGCGCTTCACACGCAAGGTGCTGGGGAACTGAAACCTGCCGGGCTGGGCCATGGTCAGTCCCAGCCTACGATGCTGCTGGTCAGCGTCGCCTGATAACCAGCCTGCCTGGGCTGGCAGGGGGCGTGGGGCCAAGGCCGGTCCCTGCTATACTGCTCTGCTTGGCCCATACGGCCGCAGACCTGGAGGATCCCTGTGATTGATGCCCTCAAGAGCGACGACATTGTGAACCGCCTCGGTGGACGCTTCAAGCTCACCGCCCTCATTCAGCGCCGCCTGGGTGAGCTGGTGGACGGCGCCCGCCCCCTGGTGGAGCGCAACGGCCGCACGGACTTTGAGGTGGTCATTGACGAGATCGTCCAGGAGAAGATCACCATTGACTGGGAAGCCAGCGGCCTGGAAGCCCCTCGCTGACCGCGCGCAGGCAGGCCACCCGGCACCTCCGATACCTTGACCACCCCCATTCGGGGTGGTTTTTTCTTGGACCCCCACCCGATTGTGGGCCATCCTTTCGTATCTCTAGGTGGCCGCAGTGCTCCGGGCCTGCGGCGGGAGACCTCACCGCATGCGTTCCATCTCGCGCTCGTCCTGCTCCACCGCCCTCGTCCTGGCCAGCTCGCTGCTTGCGCTGGCTGCTGACCACGCTGCGCTCGCCCAGGACGGCACGCGCCAGCACCCGCTGAACATCGGCACCAAGGAGGTGCCCAACCAGCCGGTGGTGTTCCGCCGCTCCAACTATGTCATCGAAGGCGGCACTGCTGGCACCTGCCCGCCGCAGGTCAGCTCGCTCACCAACGCCAACTTCGAGGGTGGCCAGTTTGTGGTGCAGGCGGGGTTCGTGGAGACAGAGATCGCAGCGGCCA
>JAXMAM010000010.1:0-85920 GCA_046350455.1 Phycisphaerales bacterium
CAAGGCGCTTCCCATGCTGCTTGGCCTGGGCATCTTCCAGGTGAACACCTTTGTGGACAACCTGGTGGCCAGCTACCGCACCATGGTGGGCGACACCATCTTCGGCATTCCCTATCCGCTGCCTGAGGGCAGCATGACTGAACTTTCCTACGGGCAGCGCCTGTACGAGTTTCCGCTGGGCGTGTTTGGCATCTCCATCGCCACCGCCATCTTTCCTGCGCTGGCGCGCGACTCCAACAACACGCCCGCATTCCTTGACACGCTCCGGCGCGGCCTGCGGCTCACCATGTTCATCGGCCTGCCAGCCAGCGTGGGCCTGGTGCTGGTGCGCAACGATCTCTCCGCCACCATCTTCCAGGGAGGCAAGTTCAGCGCAGAGGACGCGCGCAACGTGGGCTTTGTGCTGGCCATGTACGCGCCCGCCATCTGGGCGTACAGCATGCAGCAGGTGGTCACGCGCGCCTTCTATGCGCTGGGCGACTCCACCACCCCTGTCAAGGTGAGCGTGTGGATGGTGGTCCTGAACTTCCTGCTGAACATCACGCTCATCTGGACACCGCTGGGCGTGGGTGGCCTGGCCCTTTCCACGGCCATCGCGGCGGTGGTGCAGATCTTCATCCTGCAGCGCCTGCTCACGCGGCGCATCGGGCCCGCTGTGGACAGCGCCACGCGCGCCAGCTGGGGCTGGACAGCGCTGGCCTCCGGCATCATGGCTGCTGCGGTGCTGGGCCTGCAGTATGTGCTGCCAGCGGAGGAGACGTGGCGCTGGAGCGTGGCCCGCCTGGCTGTGTTCTGCGCAGTGGGTGGCGGCGCCTTCTGGCTGGCCGCGTACGTCATGCGCCGCCCAGAGCTGCGGCAGCTTCGGTAGCGGTGCTCGCCCTGGCGCCTGCGCTCCTTGCGGCACCTGCGCCCGCCGCCGCAGGGCATACTGCGCACATGCTCTCCGCACTGCTCGGCGCTGTCATGGGTCTGTCCAACGCACCACTTTCGCCTGTCCAGGACGCGCTGTTCAGCAAGCCCGGCGCGCCCATCCGCGCCACGCTGGCGCCCATGCAGGGCGCGTGTCAGCTGGTGCTGCTGGACGCCAGCGGCGCCACGCTGGGCCGCGCTGCTGTGATGCCTGGTGCGCTGGACCTGGCCGCGCTCTTCCCAGCCATCCAGCAGGCCAAGCAGGCCCTGCGCGTGCAGCTCCTGGTGGCCGACCAGCCGCAGGGTGCGCCACTCCTGGTGGTGCCGCTCCTGGGCCGGCTCACCATGCGCACCACCACGGCGCTCCGCCCAGATGGCAAGACCGCGTACACGCGCATCATTGGCTGGGGCGACCAGCTGCTGCCCGGCGTCACGCCCGCAGAAGCCAAGCTGAAGGAGACCTGGACACCAGCCGACCCAGCGCCGCTCAGCGGCTTCCGCGTGGAGCCGGACATGGACGTGGAGTTCGAGACCACTGCTGGCCCCATCCGCTTTGCCATGCGGCCTGACCAGGCGCCCAACACCGCGCGCAACTTTGTCACGCTGGCTGCGCAGGGCTTCTACGACGGCACCATCATCCACCGCGTTGTGTCCAAGGGGCGCGGTGGCCAGCCCTTTGTCATCCAGGGTGGCGACCCCACCGGCACAGGCGACGGCGGCCCGGGCTACGACATCCCGCTGGAACCCTCCACCTTGCCGCACGATTTTGGCGTGCTGAGCATGGCCCGCAACGACTGGCCGGACAGCGCAGGCAGCCAGTGGTTCATCGCGCTCACGCGCGCAGAGACTGCCCGCCTGGACGGCCAGTACTGCGCCTTCGGCTACGCCGTGTCTGGCACAGAGGCCATCCTGGCCACAGAGCAGGGCGCCATTGCAGACGCAGACACGGGCCGCCCCGTGAAGCCTGTCACCGTCACTCGTGCGCGCGCGGTGCCAGCGCTGCCGTGGACGCCCGGCCGCGGCCGGCCCGATGCGCCTGTCACGCGGCCCGCTACGCCACCACCTGCCAGGTAGCGCCATTTCGCTGCACGCGCCGGTAGAGCGTGTCGCGCTCCACAGGCGTGTAGCCAGCCTCGTGGATGGCGCGCTTCAGGTCCGCCACGGTGGTCTCCTGGTGGTTGCCTTCACCCACAGCCTTGGTGATGTCGTACCAGACCACCGTGCCATCCACGTCGTCTGCGCCGCACTGCAGCTGCAGCTGCGCCATGGGCAGCGTCTGCATGATCCAGAACGCCTTCACATGCGGGAAGTTGTCCAGCATGAGGCGTGCGATGGCCAGCGTGCGCAGGTTCTCCAGGCCGCTAGGGCCAGGCAGATGCTCCAGCTTGCTGGCGTTGGGGAAGAACGGCAGCGGGATGATGGTCTGGAAGTACCCGGTGCTCAGGCCAGCAGCGCCAGGCATGGGCAGCCGCTCGCGCGGGTAGAGCTCTGCGGGCCCGCTCAGCACCACGGCGCTTTCCGGCTGTCCGGCGCTCTGGATGCCCTGCGCGCGCGCCCAGCTGGACAGCGTGCGGTCCTGCTGCTGGCGCAGGAGCTCCATGTGGTGCAGGCGCTCCTCGCGTGACTCGATGTGCCCGTACAGCATGGTGGCGTTGGAGTTCAGCCCCAGCTCATGCGCTGCGCGGTGCACGTCCAGCCAGTGGTCGCCGCGGATCTTGCCCTTGAAGGCCTCGTCGTGCACGCGGTCGTCGAACACCTCTGCGCCGCCACCAGGCAGGCTGCCCAGGCCAGCGGCCATCAGGTCGCGCAGCACGGCCTTGATGCCTTCGTAGCCATCGCCGCCGCGCTTGCTGATGCGCTGCAGATGCACAATCTCCACAGCGGTGAACGCCTTGATGTGCACCTGCGGGGCCTCCTGGCGGATGGCCTGCAGCATGGTGGTGTAGTAGTCAAAGGGAAGCCACGGATGCAGGCCGCCCACGATGTGCATCTCGGTGGCGCCAGCGTCGCGCACGCGGCGGGCCTCGCGCTTGATGTCATCCAGCGAGTGCTCGTACGCGCCGTGCTCATCCTTCTTGCGGTGGAAGGCACAGAAGGTGCAGCTGAGCGCGCAGATGTTGCTGTAGTTCAGGTGGCGGTTGATGTTGTAGTACGCAGCCTTGCCGTGCAGGCGCGTGCGCACCAGGTCTGCCAGCCGGCACACCTGGTGGATGTCCGCTGTCTGGTACAGCGCCATGCCGTCCTCTGCGGTGAGACGCTGGCCGCGCTGGACCTTGGCAGCGATCGCCTCCATATGGCTGGCGCTGGGCTGTGCTACTGCAGCCGCGGCGCTGATGGGCTGGCTTTGTACGGCCCGCGGTGGACATGGAGGGACAATTCTAGGCGGGGCGTGCCGTTGGGTAGGATAGCTTCGCTTGCCTCTGTGCTGCCAGCGCTGTGGGCCTGGCGGGGGCATCGTGGGCTCGATTGAGGAGACACTCATGTCATTCAGTGCAGTTTCTCGTGGGCGGCTTGCCGCCGCAGCGATGGGTGCTGGCGCGCTGCTCGTCGCTGGCTTGGCTGCCACGTATCAGCAGAAGTTCAACAACTACGACTCTTTTGATGGCAGTTCATCCTGGTGGGAGAGTCAGATGGAGTCGCTCAGCATTGAGAACGGCAAGCTGTGGTTCTCATCGCCGGGGCCTGGGGCCGTCGTCTCTTTTGCGCCAGACAGCTGGGCCATGGCCTACACCAAGCCGTGGACAGCCTCGCTTGAGTACAACCTGCAGCCAGGCACTGTTCCACCAGGTGCAGCAGCGGGTCTTGTGTTCCGACTGGGCTACGGCTCCAACCTGCCGAGCCTTGGCTTCCACTATGCGGGCGTGGCTATCTACGCTTCGGAGCAAGGCACCTTCCTGGGTATTGCCGACGCCGGCGCGCAGTTGCTCACCGACGTGGAGCCGGTTGCAGCCGTGCCATCCAGCGGCACGGTGATTGTGTCCTACAACGCCAAGAAGGACCGCGTGAAGGTCTTTGTCAACAACCGATTGATCACCACGCTTCGTCGCTTCGCGGAGAACCAGGGACTTGAGAACGCCTACTGGGAAGGCACCGTCCAGCTGCGCGTCGACGAGACCATGCAGTCGTTGGGTAAGAACGGTGATCCGCCGTTCTGGGCCTTCGACAACGGCATCTCGGTGGACAACTTCAGGATCACTGGCCGTGGAGCACGGCCGATCCCGCAGGAGAATTGACTCGCAAGCGCCGTGGGCTCCATGCCGCTGCATCTGGTCACTCGTGGCACACAAGCCGGGCCCTGCACAGGGCCCGGCTTTGCTTTTTGAGGTGGTGCACCCCTGGTGGACAGGTACGATGGATCGTCGCACATGAGCAGCCGATGTCCGGCAGCCGGTGCCGGACTTCAATTCGAGGAGCAGACATCATGGCTCAGACAGTGGGTTGGCGCGCGCGGGCCCTGGCAGGCGCAGCCTTTGCGGCATGCATCGTGGGCGGCATCGCTGCCACCGTGCAGGACAGGTTCAATGGCGCGAGCTTCAACCCCATGTGGCACACCGCGTGGACGGACGAAGCCGCCATGACGCTGGCCAACGGCAAGGTGTCGTGGTCGAGCGACAGTGACTTCGACGCCGGCATCCTCATCAACCAGAACTACGCGCTGAACTGCAACAAGCCCTGGAGCATGAGCTTTGACTACACGCTCAACCAGGGGACGATCCCAGAGGGCGGGTACTCGGGCCTGGGCATCGCGCTCGATTGGTTGGGCGTCTCAACCCTTGGGCTGCAGGGCAAGGGTGGGTCTTCCGCAGCCCTCTCGTTGTTCCGCAGTTCGCAGGGCACCTTCATTGGCACCTATCAGATCCTCTACGCGGGCGCATCCATCCCAGTCGCGGAACAGGCCATTCCCGCCCAGGGAACGTTCGTCATGGCCTACAACGCCAAGAAGGACCGGCTGACCTGCTATGTGAACAACCGCGTGGTGTTCACGGTGCGCCGCTACACCGAGCAGTTTGGAATCTCGGATCCCATTGGCATCGCCATCGAAGGCAGCACGGGGTATGGCTCTGTGCCGGGTGCGGATAGCAATCCCCCGATCGTCTTCACCAACGGCATGACCGTTGACAACTTCCGCGCCACTGGCAAGGGCGTGATCCTTGCGCCCACCGTCGACTGAGACCATTCAGCATCATTTGTTCTGACACTTCACCCCTCAACAAGAAACACAACATGTCACCGCTCTCTACCAACCGTTCTCGTTTCTTTGCAGCCTGCGCCTTTGGTGGCGCCATCCTTGCCGCGTGCATCGCAGGCACTGTTCAGGACAAGTTCTCCGGCACCCAGCTGAGCGATCAGTGGGACTGGGACGCCACCTCGGAAGACGTGCTGAGCGTCTCTGGCGGCAAGCTCAACTTCTCCAGCGACAGCGGCTTTGCTGCGGCCTTCATCCGCAGCGATCAGTCGGTGCTCAGCGCCGTCAAGCCGTGGACTGTGGTGTTTGACTACGCCCTCAACCAGGGCACTCCGCCCAGCGAGGGCGCGTGGTCCGGACTCATTGTGCCGGCCACCGGCGCGGTTTTTGGCGTCAATGGGATTCCAGCGTCGTACCCGCTCATCCTGTACCGGACCACGGAAGGGACCTTCCTGGGCACCATTGACATGATGAACGACACAGGCATCTTCATGCCCACGCCGCTGGCCAGCATCCCCGCGTCAGGCACCTTCGTCATGGCGTACAACGCCAAGAAGGACCGCCTTCAGGTGTATGTGAACAACGCCTCCAAGTTCACCGCCCGCCGCTTCATGGCCAACTTCAATCCAGCGGATGAGCCAAGCGACATCTTCCTGGAGGCTGTGACCACGGTCAATTCGCTGCCACCCGTGAACGTCTCGAACCTTGGCGACATCGAGCCATGGCTGTTCACCAACGGCATCCAGGTGGACAACTACAAGGCCAGCGGCAAGGGCGTGATTCCATACCCAACCGTTGACTGAGTTGCTCTACCGGGCTCCACAGCGTGCAGCCCTCGATCTGCTCGAAATGAAAGGACCGCAGCGCCATCAGGGCGCTGCGGTCCTTGTTCTTGGCCGCAGGTGTGCGTGCCGGGCAGTTGTCACTGCCCGCCAGCGGTCGGCGTGGGCGTTGGTGTGCCCATGGGCTGCAGCGTCAGCGGATCCTTCAGCGGGATCTCGGTGTGCTTGCCGTCGAAGAACTTGCCCATGTTGGCGCGGCCAGTCTGGTCGCCCTTGGCGATGTCATCCCAGTTGCCCACCACGATGATGGCCATGTCGTTCATGTTCAGGTACTTCTTGGCCACGCGCTGGACATCCGCGGCAGTCACCTTGCTGATGTTGTCGCGGTAGTTCTGCCAGTAGCTGGGGTCGCGCTTGGTCCACTCGTCGCTCACAAAGATGCCCAGCATGGCATCGCGGCTGGCGAACGTCTGCGGGAAGGCCTCGATGGCGGCCTTCTTTGCAACCTCCAGCTCCTCGTCCGTGACCGGAGCAGCCTTCATGCGCTCGAACTCGTCGTTCATCAGCTTGATGGCCAGGGCCACCGTGGGGCTCTTGCTCTCAAAGGCAGCGCCAAAGACCGTGGGGTAGTACACGCCCGCGCCAAACTGGCTGCCCACGCTGTAGGCCAGGCCTTCGTTGCTGCGGATGGACTTCACCAGTCGGCTGGTGAAGCCGCCGCCACCCAGCACCTCGTTCATGATCTCGGCGGCGTAGTAGTCCGGGTCGTCGCGCATGATGCTGCGGCGTCCCACGCGCACCTTGCCCTGCGGGATGTCCTTGGCCACGTGGTACACGCCTGGCGTGAACCGCGCGGTGGGCGCTGGCGGGTTGGGCACCGCTTCGCCTTTTGGCCAGTCCTTCAGGTAGCTCTCCAGCTTGGCCATCATCTCCTTGGGATCAAAGTCGCCAGTCACGCTGATCACCACGTTGCCGGGGTGGATCAGGCGGTCGTGCTGCGCCTTCAGGCGCTCCACGTTCACCTTCTCCCACGAATCCTTGGTGGGCTGGCGGCTCTCAAAGTGGTCGTCGCCGTACATCAGGGCGCGCCACTCGCGGCCCAGGATGGCGCCCGCGTCGTCGTTGCGCTGCTTCATGCCCTCCACGGCCTGGCCCTTCATCACATCCAGGCGCGCCTGGTCAAAGCCAGGGTTGCGCAGCATGTCAAAGAACAGCTTCAGGCTGGGGTCCAGATTGGACTTCAGGGTGCTGAGCGAGGCCGTGATGGTCTCGCTGCCGGCGTTCACGCCCGCGTTGGTGGCCAGGAAGTCCAGCTGTTCATCGAACTCAGCTGGCTTGGTGGTGGTGGTGCCGCCGCTGCGCATCAGCGCAGCCATGGCGCCCGTCAGGCCGGGCATGTCGGCAGGGTCCATGAACGCACCACCCTTGAACGTCAGGTTCAGGGTGATGAGCGGGAACTCCTTGCTGGGCGCCATGTAGACCACAGTGCCGTCGCTCAGCGTGCGGCGATAGTCGGTGGCCTTTGGTGGCTTGAAGTCCAGCGGCTTGAAGGTGAGCTTCTCTGGGCGGTCTGGCAGGTCGCCAGCCCAGGCAGCGCTGCCCAGCAGGGCAGCTGCAGCAGCCAGCACGATGGTGTGGGTTCGGAAGGTCATGGTGTGTGTCTCGCGTTTCATGGGGTGCGTCACTTGCCCTTCTTTTCCAGCTCAGCCAGACGGGCCTGCATCTTCTTCATCATGTAGTCAAAGACTGGCTTCATCTGCGGGGGCACCGCAGCCGCCTGCTGCTCCATGCCCTGCACGGCGTCGCGCAGCTTCTGGGCGTCCGTCTCCTGCGCAATCTGCTGCGCCATGGCGCGGGCCCGGGCCTGCATGGGGCCAGGAATGCCAGCCAGCTCTGGATCAGCCGCCACCGGCGCGCCCGCCTTGCGGGTGTAGGTGGCCACGCTGCGGTTGGTCTCGCTGAAGTACTGGTTGGCCACGCGCTTGATGTCGTCCGCCGTCACAGCCTGGATCTTGGCTGTCTCCTTGTTGATCTCGCTCCAGTCGCCCATGGCTTCGCCCATGGCCAGCTGGATGAGCAGGAAGAAGTTGTTCTGCAGGCGGCGGTAGGCGTCTGCTGCAGCGCGGTTCTTCACCTTCTGCAGCTCGCGCTCCTGCACGGGTTCGGTCTGCAGCTTCTTCAGCTCGGCGTACCAGGCGGTCTCAAGCTGGCCTGGCGTGGCGTCGCCCTTGGTCTCTGCCTCAAAGGCAAAGTAGCCGGCGTACTTGCGGCTGTCCTGCTGCGCGCGGGCGCTGCTGGCCACGCCAGAGCCTTCCACCATGGACTTGTACAGACGGCCAGTGCGGCCGTTCAGGATGCTGGCCATCACGTCCAGCGGGTACGAGTCCTTGTGCTGGAAGGGCACGGTGTGGTAGCGCACCTCCACCTGTGGCTGCGTGTCAGCCTCGGCGTTCATGCGCATCTCGGCCATCTGCTTGGACTCCAGCGTCACCACCTGCGGCGGCAGCTCCTTGCCTGGCTCCAGACGGCTGAAGTACTGGGTGATGATGCCCTTCACCTCGTCCGGGTTGAAGTCACCCACCACGATGCCCACCAGGTTGTTGGGGCGGTAGTACGTGTTCCAGTACTTCTGCGCCTCCTCCATGGTGTAGCTGTTCAGGTCGCTGGTCCAGCCGATGACCGGCCAGGCGTAGCCGCAGCTCACCCAGAACATGCTGTCGAACTGCTCCTGGAACACGCCGGTTGGTGTGCTCTCCGTGCGCAGGCGGCGCTCTTCGTGCACCACGTCGCGCTCGCTGTAGAACTCGCGGAAGACGCTGTCGTTCAGGCGGTCGCTCTCCATCCACGCCCACAGCTCAAACTTGTTGCTGGGCACGTTGATGAAGAAGAACGTCAGGTCATGGCTGGTGAAGGCGTTCATGCCCGTGCCGCCAGCCTTGGTGTACACCTGGTCGAACTCGTCCTTCACGATGGAGGCCAGCGCCTTCTGCTGCTCCTTCAGGCGGTCGATCTGCGCCTGGATGTCCTTGCGCTTCTGGTCGGCGTTGGGCGCCTTGGCGTCCACTGCGGCCAGCTCGCCCTCCAGCGCGCGGATCTGGTCCTCGCCGGCCTTGCCCTGCTGGCTGTCCATCAGGTTCTTCAGCTCGGCGCGCAGCTTGGCCAGCTCGGGCGTGTCGTTCTTGGGATCCCACGGATCGTTGATCTCGCCCTTGAAGTAGCGCTGGTACTGGTCCACCCACACCAGGGCGTTGATCTTGTCGCGCAGCGCCTTCTGCTTGGCGCGGTACTCGGCGTCGCGCTTGGCGTCGCGCGTGCCGATGGTGTCCGTGCCCTTGAACATCATGTGCTCAAAGAAGTGGCTGATGCCGGTGATGCCGGGGCGCTCGTTCACGCTGCCCACGCGGGCCAGCCAGCCAGCACTGATGGTGTTGGGCTGGTCCGCGCGTGGCACCAGCAGGAACTTCATTCCATTCTTCAGCGTGACGATCTGTGGCTCCACCTGCTGGGCAAGCGCGGGGGCTGCCAGCAGAAGGGCGGACGCAGCGCAGGTGATGAGGGCTTTGAGCCGCATGAGTTCTCCTGTTGAGGCGGTTCCCGGACGGAACCGGGCCCCAAAGGGTACTTGGCTGAGCCGGAACTCGCCTGCAGAGTAGGGCTTCTCCCTGAACTGGCATGGCAGTGCTTTGTCGGTGCCCAGAGCACGGCTATCTTCCTTCCGTGCACCTCCCCACACGCTTCGTTCTCGGACACCGCGCTGCCGCGGCCGCGCTTCTCTTGGCGGCCGCCTGTGCTGCACCAGCTGCTGCCCAGGTGCGCGTGGTCTCCTACAACGTCACCAACATGGTGGGTGACGACACAGCGCTGCGGGACGTGCTCAAGGCGTGCCACGACGACGACAGCGACGGCTTTGCCGTGCCGGTGGGCGTGTTCATGTTCTGCGAAGTGCACCAATCTGGCCTGGCAGCGCTGCAGGCTGCGGTGAACGCTGCTGCGCCTGCGGGCTACACGTACGCGTTGGCCACGTTCACCACCAGCTCTTCCGAGGACAGCGCCTCTGGGGCGCAGGCCGTCTTCTACCGCACGGACCTGTTCACTGAGTTTGCCTCTGGCCACGCCGACATCTTCACGGGCGCCAGCCGCAACGCAGACCGCTGGCAGCTGCGCATGGTTGGCTATGACTCCACGCTGGCGCGGCTTTACATCTACGGTGCGCACCTGAAGGCCAGCACTGGCAGCGCGAACGAGGCAGAGCGGCTCTCCGGCGTGCAGGCCATCCGCAGCAACGCAGACGCGCTGGGCGCAGGCACCCACACGCTGTACATGGGGGACATGAACTTCTACAACAACACAGAGACTGGGTATCTGGCGTTCTTCAACGCTGGCAACGGCCAGGCGTGGGACCCGCTGGGAACCGGCAGCTGGTCTGGCACCGGCAACGCGTGGAAGCACACGCAGAGCCCGCGCGACATCACCGCAGACGGCCTGGTGGGCGGTGGCATGGACGACCGCTTTGACTTCATCCTGCCCACTGTTGCGCTGGATGACGATGACGGCCTCTCTGTGATTGACGGCACCTATCGCTCGCTGGGCAACGACGGCAACCACTACAACCAGGCCATCAACGCGGGCAACAACACCTTCTATCCCAGCAATGTGGCCCGGTCCAACACGCTGGCGGACAACCTGTTCCTGGCCACGGACCACATTCCGGTGATCGTGGACCTGCAGGTGCCAGCCAAGAATCAGGCCACGTTGGTGGCGCCGCCCGCGCGCGTCATCCAGAACGCTGTGGGCGTGAGCGCGCAGGTGCGCATGGCCAATGCTGCGGCTGGCCTGCCTATCGGCGTGGACGCCATGTCCTACACCGTCACGGGCAGCGGCGTGCTGAGCGGCACCTTCAACGGCACCGCGCCGCTCACTCCGGCCTTCAACACGGTCACCTTGCCGGTGTCCACCGCAACGGTGGGCCTGCGCACTGGCACCGCGCTGGCCACTACGCCCAACCAGGCTGCGCAGAATCCTTCCATCAGCCTGCCTGTTACCGTGCGCATCGTGCGGCCAAGCAATCCGTCGCTCTCCAGCGTGGCAGATGTCAACGCTGCGGTGGTGCCCGGCGCCGCCACTGCTGGTGGCGCGCCAGTGGACGTGACCATCCCGGTCAGCAACTGGGGCTTCAACGTGGACCAGAGCGCCATGGACATCACCGCCACGCAGGTCAGCGCTGCCAACTTCAGCGTGGTCAACGGCACTGCCACGGGCATCGGCGGCACGCCTGGCAGCGTGGTGGTGCGCTTCAATCCAGCAAGCGTGACGGCTGGCACGTACGACGCGCCCGTCACCATCCAGACCCGCGACGAGAACATTCCCGGCATGACCACCGCATCGGTGGTGGCCAACGTGCGCATCACCGTGACCGGCGGCTGCGTGGCCGCCGACCTGAACTGCGACGGCGTGGTGGACGGCACCGACCTTGGCCTGCTGCTCTCGCAGTGGGGCAGCAACGCCTCGGGCGACCTGAACAGCGACGGCACCGTGGATGGCACGGACCTGGGCCTCCTCCTGGCTGCATGGGGTTGAACATGAAGCGCATTCGATCCATGAAGCACGCGACGCCTGCGCTGTGGGCACTGCCCGTGCGCTCCGCCCGCTCAGCGCTGCTGGCGCTGCCAGTGGCGTTCGCGCTGCCTGCTGCTGCAGACACGCTCACGCTGACGCCTGTGGCGGACGCCACGCTCATCGAGCTGCCCACGCCAGGCGAGAACTCGCTGGCTGCGTCGCCCAACATCTTTGCCGGGCGCGTGGGCACGAATGGTGGCGAGACCCGCCGCCGCGCGGTGCTGCGCTTCGACCTTTCGGCCATTCCAGCTGGGTCCACGGTGACAGCTGTGCAGCTGCAGCTGTTCATGGATCAATCCAACTCCGCTGCGCAGACCTGCACGCTGCACTTGCTCACCAGCAGCTGGACAGAGGGCACCACGTTCTCGCTGGGCGGCTCTGGCTCGCCAGCGCAGCCGGGCGATGTCACGTGGCTCTCGCGCTCCTATCCAGCGCCGCTGTGGTCAGCTCCGGGCGGCGACTTCATCTCCACCCCCAGCGCATCGGCTTCGGTGGGTGGCGCAGGTGCCTACACCTGGGGGAGCACCGCGGCCCTGGTGGCGGACGTGCAGGCCTGGGCGGACGCCCCGGCCACCAACATGGGCTGGCTGCTGCGCGGCAACGAAGACGTGGGGCAGACGGTGAAGCGCTTTGTCAGCCGCGAAGGCTCGGCTGCCGAGGAACGCCCGCTGCTTACTGTCACCTTCACGCCGCCCTCCGTGCTGCTGGGAGACCTGAATGGCGACGGCGTGGTGGATGGCACCGACCTCGGACTCCTGCTGGGCTCGTGGGGCGAGCCAGGCGCAGCCGACCTGGATCAAAGTGGTACGGTAGATGGCACTGACCTGGGACTCTTGCTAGGAGCATGGACGTGACGGTGAACGCTGTGTCGAACGCGCCTCTCTCCCCATCCATCACGCGCCTTGCACTCTGCGCATCCGCATGCGCGGCGGCCATCCTGGCCCAGCCGGCTGGCGCAGACAGCAAGACGTTCAATCCTGTGGCGGACGCCACGCTCATTCAGCCAGACTCCGGCGGTGGGCAGTGGGCGAATGGCGGTTCGTACAACTACTACTGTGGCCGCGTGGGCGCCAACGGCGCGGGCACGCTGCGCCGCGGGCTCCTGCGCTTTGACCTGAGCGCCATTCCACCGGGCTCCACCATCACGGCGGTCACGGTCAAGATGTACATGAGCCAGAGCCAGTCCACGGCGCAGACCTGCGCGCTCCACCGCGTGACCAGCAGCTGGACCGAGGGCATCACGTTCAACTTTGGTGGTGGCGGCGGATCGCCTGATGGCCCCGATGTCACCTGGTCGCATCGGTCCTATCCAGCGCAGGCATGGAACACGCCCGGCGGCGACTTTGTGGCAACTGCCTCAGCCAGCAAGAGCATCGGCAGCGCTGGCTTCTACACCTTCACCAGCAATGCAGGCCTGATTGCAGATGTGCAGGCGTGGGTGAACACGCCCAGCAGCAACTTTGGCTGGCTCATGAAGGGCAACGAAGCCACGCTGCAGACCGCCAAGCGCTTCGAGGCGCGCGAGAGCGGAGACCCCGCGCGCTGGCCGCTGCTCACGGTGACCTACACGCCACCCGCCACGCCTGGCGATCTGAACGGCGATCACCGCGTGGATGGCACCGACCTTGGCCTGCTGCTGGCAGCGTGGGGCGGCACCGGGACTGCGGACCTCAACCAGGATGGCCACGTGGATGGCTCCGACCTGGGCCTCCTTCTCAGCTACTGGACCCCGTGAACGCCGGCCACGCGCTGGACGTTCAAGTTCTGGTGGTTGGCGCAGGTCCCACGGGCCTGACAGCAGCATGCCTGCTGCGGGAGCTGGGTGTCTCTGCGCTGGTGGTGGACACCCGCGCTGGCACCACCACGCGGTCCAAGGCGCTTGTCCTGCAGGCGCGCACGCTGGAGCTTTTCGAGAAGATTGGCATCGCAGACGCAGCAGTGGAGCAGGGTGAGCCGCTGCGCTGGATGATGCCCGTGGCGCGAGGCAAGGTGCGGGGGCGTGTGGACATCTCGCAGCTTGGAACTGGGCTGACGCGCTACCCCTATCTGCTGTCGCTGGAGCAGAGCCGCACGGAAGATCTGCTGCACCGTGCGCTCCTGCAGCGCGGCGGCCAGGTGCAGTGGAACACCACCCTGGTGTCGTTCCAGCAGGACCAGCAGGGCGTCACTGCTGTGCTCAGCGGCGCAAGCGGGCTGGCTGCACCCGCTGCGGGACCTGCCGCGGAACCTGCCGCGGAACCTGCCGCGGAACCCACGCGCGTGCGGTGCCAGTACGTCCTGGCTGCAGACGGCGCGCACAGCACGGTGCGGCACGCGCTGGGCATTCCCTTCCAGGGCGCCACGTACCAGCACCAGTTTGTGCTGGCAGATGTGGCTGCGCCGGATCTGCCGCAGCAGTCGCTCAGCCTGTTTCTGTCGTGGAACGGCTTTGCGGCGTTCTTCTCCATGAAGGGCGGCAACCGCGCGCGCCATTTCGATGATGCCCGGCGAAGCCGCCGCTGCGCACCCCGCCGCCGACGCGGACGACCAGCCGCCCTTTGCGCTGGTGGTGCAGGCGGTCCAGCGCAGCGCAGGCAGCGCAGTGCGCATGGAGGATCCGCGCTGGTGCTCTGTCTATCGCCTGCATCACCGTGCCGCGGCGCATCTGCACCAGGGCCGCGCCTTCCTCCTGGGCGACGCCGCGCACATCCACAGTCCTGCGGGCGGGCAGGGCATGAACACCGGCATCCAGGACGCGTTCAACATCTGCTGGAAGGTGGCCGCTGTGCTGCAGCGCGGCGCCAGCCCGTCGCTCCTGGAGACCTACAACGCCGAACGCCATCCGGTGGCGCTGGCGCTCCTGCACGGCACCGATCGCGTGTTCAGCATGGCAACAAGCACCGCCTTGCCTGCGCGCGTGCTGCGCGCGTGCGTGCTGCCGTACGTGCTGCCATGGGTGTTCCGCATGAAGGCCTTCCGGCGCAAGGTGTTCAGGCGTGTTTCGCAGATCGCGGTGCGCTATCGGCACAGTCCACTCTCGCAGGACGTGCGCGGCGGCAAGCGTGCATGCGCGGGCGCACGTCTGCCATGGGTGGACACACCTGCGGGTGAGGCGCTCCGTGCAGCGCAGGCTGGCCTGCACGGTCTGGTGGTGGTGCTGGAGGGGCAGGCAGGCGCGCAGGAGTTCGCACCGCTGCTGGCCCGGTGGGCGCCCTGGCTGCGCCTTCATGTGGTGCCGCGCACTGCTCCAGGCGCAGAGCCGCTCTTCCAGGCATGCGGAGTGGGTGAAGAGGGCGCGCTTCTCATGGTGCGGCCGGATGGCTACCTGGGCTTCGTGGGCACCATGGCACAGCGCGACGCATTGTGCGCGTATCTGGAGAAGTGGTTTCCCACCGCAGCGAGCTCAGACGCCAGGTAGCCAGCGCAGCGCCCCCCGGCCTCTGCGCCTCTTACGCCGTCACCTTCAGCATGCTGGGCAGCTTGCCAGTGGGGCGATCACCGCGGCCGCAGGGCAGAGCAGCGATCTTGTCCACCACGTCCAGGCCCTTGGTCACCTTGCCAAAGGCTGTGTACTGGTTGTCCAGGTGCTGGCAGTTGTTGCGGCCCAGGCAGATGAAGAACTGGCTGCCAGCGCTGTCTGGGTGGCTGCTGCGGGCCATGCTCAGCACACCCTTGTCATGCTTGCGGTCGTTGAACTCAGCCTTGACATTCCAGCCCGGGCCGCCTGTGCCGTCGCCCTTGGGGCAGCCGCCCTGGATCACAAAGTCGGGGATGATGCGGTGGAACCCAGTGCCGTTGTAGAACCCGCTGCGAGCCAGCTTCTGGAAGTTCTCCACGTGCTTGGGGGCCACGTCGTTCCACAGCTCCACCTCGATGGTGCCGTGGTCTGTCTCGATGGTCGCGGTGGGATAGTTGGATGCCTTGGCCATAGGTGGCACAAGGTACCGCACCGGGCGGCGCTACGGTGTCATCCAGCGGTGGTCTGGCATCAGGCGCGCGTGGGTGACCAGCAGGTAGTTCCGCGAACCGCTCACCACGATCTCGCCGCTCAGGAGCCAGGGCGTGCCCACCGGCTGCTGCTGCACGGTGCGCTCCATCTTCTCAAGCTCGCGGCTGGGCAGGATCTCCATGGCCAGCGGGCCATCCGGAACGGGCGATGTCTCCAGCACAGCGCGCCAGGCGCCGGTGACAGGGTCGCGTGTGATCACCGCCCGGCGGTCCTGCAAGCGATGCCCGCCAGGCTGCACCATGGTGCGGTCGAGCGCTGGTTCTGCGCCCTTGGCTGCTGCCTTGTCTGGCAAGCCCTTGTCCAGGCGCGCCTCCAGCCGGGCCACCAGGTCGTCGTCGGTGCCACTCACCGAGGCGAGCATCCGTTCGTGCGGCATGATGCCTGCAGCAGCAGGCAGGAGCGGTGGAAGCACTGCCTCTTCTGTCTGCGCGGCGTAGGCGTCCAGCGCGGGAGCATGGCGCGGGGGCGGTGGCGGAGTGGGCGGCTCCAGCTCTGGCGGCGTGGCCTTGGACAAGTAGCCGGGCAGCGGCGGATTGCGCAGCGCCACCAGCGCAGCAGGCAGGATGAAGGCGCGGCCCTTGTAGTCGTAGACCTGTCCGGTGGCTTCGTACTGCCACGGTGTGTCCGGGTTGTTGCTGGCCAGCAGCGCCTTGACGTCGTCCGAAGGATCCGTGGGCATCATGAGCGCCTGTCGGCGCACGCCACCTTGCAGGCGCTCCTCGAACAAGAACACCATGAGGCCGGGCTCTGTGACGCTGGGTGCCACGTACCCGCGCGCAGAAGCCACGAACGCGCCCTGCGAGAGCACGGGCGAACGCGCGGCGCGCTGCACTGCGTCGCGGGCGCGCTGGGCCTTGGTGCCCTCTGGCTTCTTGGGTGTGGGCGGGACGGCGGTGGCAGGGCGGGGCGCTGCTGCGTCAGGCGGCAGCGGCACTGTCTGGGTGCTGATAAGCAGAGCGAGCGTGGCGAGCATCATGTGTGAGAGACCAAGCGAACCGCACTTCCTGCCAAAGTTCAGCGCCAGAACGGCCGACCGCGTTGACGCGGCGGGCGCTCCGTGCCACTATACGCCCCTGTCGGTCGCGTACCCAAGTGGCCTAAGGGGACGGATTGCAAATCCGTTATTCGTGGGTTCAAATCCCACCGCGACCTTTGATCGGAGGTTCGTCAGCCCATGCTCGCATCGCTTGCGAAGCGGCAGTTGGAACCGGAGCTCATGGATGATCCGCACCTTCCGGAGCGGGACCATGACCGGGCGCTCGCAGGCTTGGCGCGTGTCAACGTGCTGGGACAGGGCGCGCGCGTGCTCTGGCCGTTCGTGCGCCGGGAAGCGCTGGCTGTGGCCGGCAGCCGGCGTCCGTTGATCGTGTTGGATGTGGCCACGGGCTCTGGAGACATCCCGGTGGCGCTCGCGCGCTGGGCCGCTGCCGCCGGACTGGCGTGCGAGTGGCATGCGATGGATCGAAGTGCGCACGCGCTGGCGCGGGCCGTCGGGCGTGCGCAAGACGCTGGCGTGACGCTGCATCCGCACGAGGGAGACGTCACCCAGGGCGTGGAGGGCAAGTACGACCTGGTCCTGTCCAGCACGTTCGTTCACCATCTGGAGGAGGAGGCAGCCGTCCGTGCGCTGCGCCACATGGCGGCGGCGTGCACCCGAAGGCTCGTGATCTGCGATCTGCGCCGATCCACGCTGGGGCTGGCGACGGTATGGATGGTCTCTCGGATCTGCTCCCGATCCCCTGTCGTGCACTTCGATGCGCTGGCATCCGTGCGCGCCGCGTTCACGCCCGCGGAGCTTCGCGCGCTGGCGGAGCGGGCTGGGCTTGCGTCCGCGACGGTCCATTCGATCTGGGGCGAGCGCATGATCCTGGAGTGGTCGCCGCCGGCGCGAGGCGCCGCGTGAGCGACTGCCGCGAATCTGCGCTGCCTGGGGTGGCCGCTTCGACGCGCGCGTGGGATGCCGTGGTGATCGGCGCGGGGCCGGCCGGTTCCGTGGCTGCGCGCGGGCTTGCGCGCGCGGGCCGCGCCGTCCTGCTGGTGGATCGGGCAAAGTTCCCGCGCGACAAGGTGTGCGGCTGCTGCCTTGCGCCGGCCGGCGTGCGTGCGCTGCGCGAGGCGGGACTCGGATCGGTGCTGCACGGCGCGGTCCGGCTCCGGTCGCTTCGCCTGGAGCAGGGCGGCCGGGGCCTGGACGTGGCGCTGCCGGCATATGAGGTGATGGATCGCACCACGCTGGATGCGCGGTTGCTCGCCCAAGCCAGGCAGGCGGGGTGTGCCATCCTGCTCGGCACGCGCGCCCGCGTCGTGCGCGGCGGAACCGTCGAGCTCCGCGATGGGCGCGGTTCATTCGAACTCACTCCACGCTGCATCGTGGTGGCCAGTGGAATGTCCGCCGGCGTGTTGCCGGAGGAGGGCGCCTTTGCGTGGCGCATTCGACCGGGATCCAGGTTCGGTGTCGGCGCCACCCTGGATCGTGGGGCCATCGAGCTGCAGGCAGCGGAACTCCTCATGCTGATCGCAGCAACTGGTTACCTCGGCGCGGTTCGCCTGCCGGATGGGCGCGTGGACCTGGCGGCCGCATTTGATCCGGCGGCGGTACGGCGCGCGGGCGGGCCGGGGGAACTGGCGGCAGAGCTCCTGGAGCAGCACGGCCGCGATGGAACCGGTGCGAGAGCCGCCGTGTGGCAGGGAACACCCCGGCTCTCGCGGCACCGAGCCAGCGTCGCCGCCGGGCGGGTGCTCTGCATCGGGGACGCAGCGGGATACATCGAGCCGATCACGGGTGAAGGAATGAGCTGGGCGATTGAAGGCGCCCTGCGCGCCGTGCCGGTCGCGATGCAGGTCGTCGCAGGGGCGGACTCATCGTGTTGGAACCGGATCTATCAGCGCACCTTGCGCCGCCGCCAGCTGCAGTGCTCGCTCGTGGCCGGCGCGCTGCGGCGCCCCCGGGTCGCAAGGCTGTGCGTGCGCGCCCTTCGGGCTGCTCCCTGGCTGAGCGACCGGCTGGCAGGGTGGGCCACCGGACGCGGAACGGCTCATCCAGCCGGCATGGAGCCGATGTGAGCGCCGCGTGCATCCAAGGAATCGGAACCGCCGTGCCGGAGCACTCCATGGACATGGCGCGATCCCTGGAGATCGCCCGATCGCTCTCGCCCGATCAGATCTCGACCGCGCTGCTGAAGCGCCTGCATGATCGGTCCGGCATCCACTCGCGCGGCTGCGCGGTGCTCCGCGCTGATGGATCGGTGCCGCTGTACGGCCTGGAGCGCGAGGGCGCGCCGGTGCTCGTCCGGGCCTCCACCGAAGATCGGATGAACGCCTATCGCCAGCTGGCGGCGCCGCTGGCGGTTCGCGCCGGTCGTGCAGCGCTCCATGCTGCCGGCACGGAGGCAGGCGCCATCACCCATCTGGTGTCGGCTTCGTGCACGGGCTTCGATGCGCCGGGGTTCGATCAGGCCATGATCCGTGAGCTGGGCATGTCGCCGCGCGTGCGCCGGACGCACATCGGCTTCATGGGCTGCCACGCGGCGGTCAACGCGCTGGCCGTCGCATCGGCCTTCGCCGAACAGGACCCGCGCGCGCGCGTTCTGGTGGCATGCGTCGAGCTCTCGTCTTTGCACTTTCACTTCGACGCGCGCGTGGACCGCCTCGTGGCCAACACCCTGTTTGCGGACGGAGCGGCAGCAGCCGTCGTGTCGGCGAACGCCGTATCGAATGCGCCCGCGCTCGCCCGCTTTGCGGGGTCCATCATCCCGGGCAGCGAGGACGCCATGGCATGGTCCATCGCAGATCACGGGTTTCAGATGACGCTGGGTGCCGATGTTCCCGCGATCATCGCATCCGATCTGGCTGCATGGGTGGATGGCGAGCTCGCATCGCTCAGCATGGGTCGGGCGCAGGTGGGCGGGTGGGCGATCCATCCCGGAGGTCCGCGTGTCATTGACGCCGTGGTCCAGGCGCTGGCGCTGCCCGCCGGTGCAGACGCGGCCTCGCGGCAGGTGCTGCGCGAGCACGGCAACATGTCCTCCGCCACCTTGCTCTTCATCCTCGATCGGCTGGGACGATCGGGTGTCCCGCGCCCGTGGGTGGGGCTTGCCTTCGGCCCCGGATTGGCCGGGGAGATGGTGGTGCTCCGCTAGGTGCTCCGCTCGATGGCATGCGCCAGCTCCGCGCGGGGGCGGATTATCATGCGCCCATGACTGCCACTGCCACCGCGGGCATCCGCACCGCCCGCCTGATGGTCGGCCTGGAGATCCACGTCGAGCTGGCCACGCGCCGCAAGATGTTCGCGCCCAGCGCCAATCCAGCGCACCCAGCGCACTTTGACCAGGAGCCCAACTCGCTGGTGGACCCCGTGGTGGCAGCACTGCCCGGCGCGCTGCCCGTGATGAACCGCCGTGCGGTCGAAATGGCCATGATGGTGGGCCTGGCGCTCAATTGCACCATCGCCCGCTTTAGCAAGTGGGATCGCAAGAACTACTACTACCCCGATCTTCCCAAGGGGTACCAGATCAGCCAGTACGACCTGCCGCTCTGCCACGATGGACACGTGGAGCTGCCCACGCCCCATGGCACCAGGCGCATCGGCATCATTCGCGCGCATCTGGAGGAAGACACGGGCAAGCTTGGCCACGAGCTCCCCGGCGGCCACCACTACGAAGGCAGCTTGGTTGACCTGAACCGCGCGGGAGCGCCGCTGCTGGAGATCGTCACTGCGCCAGACTTTGACACCGCTGCAGATGTGGTGCTCTTTGCGCAGGAGCTTCGCAACCTCTGCCGCTTCCTGGGCGTGACCGAAGGCATCATGCAGAAGGGGCACATGCGGTTCGAGCCCAACATCAACGTCATCATGGAGCTGGAGGATGGCACCACGGTGAAGACGCCGGTGGTGGAGGTGAAGAACCTGAACAGCTTCAAGGCGCTGCGCGGTGCCATTGACTTTGAAGAGACCGCGCAGGTGAAGCGCTGGCAGCAGGACGGCAAGGTGATGGGCCCCGGCGCCAAGAGCACGCGCGGCTGGGACGACGTGAAGAACGTCACCGTCCTGCAGCGCGAGAAGGAAGACGCGCACGACTACCGCTACTTCCCGGAGCCCGACCTGCTGCCGGTGCGGGTGGACGACGCATGGCTCTCCGCTGTGCGCGCGCAGATCCCAGAGCTGCCGCTGGCGCGCAAGCAGCGCTACGCCACGGAGTACGGCCTGGATGACAAGGACACCTCCGCGCTGGTGGCTGAGCGCGACCACTGCCTCTTCTTCGACGCAGTGGTGGCTGCGCTCGGCGGTGGCAAGAAAGCGGGTTTCGCAGCTGGAAAGTTCCTGCTCAACCAGCTGGCAAAGCGGGCCAATGAGCTGGGCGTGGAGCTGCACCAGGCTGGGCTGGCGCCAGCGCAAGTGGCTGGCGTCATCGCCCTGCGTGAAAACGGCAGCCTGGGCGCACAGAACGTGGATGCGCTGGTTGGCCACCTGGCCGGCACCACGCTGGAGGCGCGCGCTGCCGCAGAGCAGCACGGCCTGCTCACCGTGCGCGACGACGCTGCGCTCGACCGATGGATTGACGAGGCAGTTGCCGCCAATGCACAGGCTGCCGCGGATGTCCGCGCCGGCAAGACTGCCGCGATGGGCCGCATCGTGGGCGCGGTGATGAAGCTGGCTGGCGGCAAGGTGGACGCCAAGGCTGTCAACGCTGCCATCCTGAAGAAGCTTCAGGGAGGCGGCGGTTGAAGCAGGCCATGCCTCACCTGGGCCGCGTGGTGGTGAGCGCGCAGCAGATTGCAGCGCGGCTGCCGACGCTGGCGGCGGAGATCGAGCGCGCTGCCGGCGCGGGAGACGACGACATGGTCATCATCCCCGTGATGACCGGAGCGTTCATCTTTGCAGCAGACCTCGTGCGCCACATGCCCGTGCGCATGCGCATCAGCCTGGTGGCGGTGAGCAGCTATCCCGGCACTGCCACGTCTAGCCAGGGCGTGCGGTCGCTGGGGGCGCTGCCGCAGAATCTGGAGGGCCGGCGCGTGCTGCTGGTGGACGACGTGCTTGACAGCGGTCGCACGCTGCATTTCCTGCGTGATTCGCTGGCGGCGCAGAAGCCGCGGTGGTTCGCCACCGCAGTGCTGCTGCGCAAGACCATCCCCAGCGCGCTGAGCACGCCCTGCGAGTTCGTGGGGTTCGACATTCCAGACGAGTTTGTGGTGGGCTACGGGCTGGACTACGACGGGTGCTACCGAAACGTGCCGGACGTGCGCGTGCTGCACCCCGAGGGCGCTGCGTGACGCGCGGCACCGCCGCGTGCACGCCTCCCGACGCGCTGCAGGCCACGGCAGCAGTGGACGCAGAGGGCGTGCCGCTGTTTGCCGCCGCGCTGCTGGAGCCCACGGAGATCATCATCGGCGTGTGGCGGCCCAGCGTGTGGTACATCCCGCTGCGCAGTGCGCGCGTGTCCGTAGGCGTGGCGCTGGCGGCGGTGATGATGGCCGCGGGCGCAGACGCTGCGCGGCTGGAGTGGGCCACGCCCATCGCGCAGGTAGCCGCGCTGCTCATTGTGGCGCGCGTCACCTGGGTGATGGCTGACTGGGCCACGCGCATCTACATCCTGACGGACCGCCGCGTGATGCGCAGGCGCGGACTGGTCAACCCCACGGTGCATCATGCAGAGCTGTCCAAGCTGCGGCGGATCGACCTCCTGCAGTCGGCCCCCGCGCGTCTGGTGGGCACAGGCAGCATCGTCTTCAGCGCGCGCGCCGAGGGCAGCTACGACGCCGCCTGGGTGCTGGTGCCGCGCGCTGCCGAGGTCCGCCAGCTGGTGGTGGACACCAAGGCCCGCTACCGCCCGTAGAAAGTCGTGCCAGGCACCAATTTCTAGCGGACGCTTTCCACCAGGCTCTCGGCAACCCAGAGGCGCTGCTGCTCGGTGAGCTCGCCGTAGATGGGCAGGGCGATCGTCTCCGCAGCGGCACGCTCGGAGTGCGGGAAGTCGCCGGGCTTGCCGCCCAGGCTGCGGAAGCACTCCTGCAGGTGCATCGGCACGGGGTAGTAGATCTCCGTGCCGATCTTGCGGGCCTGCAGCGCGCTGCGCACGGCGTCGCGAATCTTGGCCGGCACGCGCACGATGTACTGGTTGTAGATGTGCCGCCCCTTGGCTGGATGCACCGGGAAGCGCAGCGGCAGGCCGCCTGCGTCCACTGGCGTGGTGCTGTCCGCAGCGCCCGCAGCAGCGAAATACTGGCTGTACCACGCAGCGTTGCGCTGTCGTGCCTGGCTCCACGCGTCCAGGTGGCGCAGCTTCACGCTGAGCACCGCAGCCTGCAGCGCATCCAGGCGCGAGTTCATGCCCACCTCAGCGTGGTAGTACTTGGGGTCCATGCCGTGGTTGCGCAGGCGCTTCAGCCGCGCGGCCAGGGCGTCGTCCTGCGTGGTCATCACGCCGCCGTCGCCAAAGCCTCCCAGGTTCTTGCTGGGAAAGAAGCTGAACGTGCCAGCCGCGCCGATGCTGCCCACGCGGCGGCCGTGCACGTCTTCTGTTCCGATGGCCTGCGCGCAGTCCTCCACCACAGGCACGTTGCGCGCCTTGGCCAGCGCCATGATGGCGTCCATGTCAGCCGCCTGGCCGAAGAGGTGCACCGGCAGCACCGCCTTCAGCTTGCGGCAGCGGCTCAGCGCCTGCTCCAGGCTGCGCGGGCAGATGTTGTAGGTAGCTGGGTCGCAGTCTGCAAAGACGGGCGTGGCGCCCAGACGGTGCACGCTTCCAGCAGTGGCGAAGAAGGTGTACGTGGGCATGACCACCTCGTCGCCGGGGCCCACGTTCAGTGCCTGCAGCGCCAGCAGGATGGCGTCGCTGCCGTTGGCGCAGCCCACTGCGTGCTTGGTGCGGCAGTAGGCGGCCACGTCCGCCTCCAGCTGGTCCACCTTTGGACCGCCGATGAAGTACTGGCTGTCCATCACCTCGCGGACCACGGGTTCGATCTCCCCGCGGATGGTGGCGTACTGGGCCTTCAGGTCGAGCAGTGGAACGGCGCACTCGGTGGCGCGGGCAGTCGCAGTGGGCATTGGGCCAATGGTACTAGACCGTGCGCGCTGGCCCCGCTGCAGCAGGGCGGACGGCGGCGGTCCCGGTGCTGCCAAAGCCCCCAGATCCGCGCTCTGTGGCGTCCAGCGCAGAAACTTCGCGGACTGTGGCTTTGGCGACAGGCGCGATCACCATCTGCGCGATGCGCATGTCCGGCTCCACGGTGTAGGGCGCGCGCCCCAGGTTGATGAGCGGGACCATCATCTCGCCGCGATAGTCCGCGTCCACCGTGCCGGGCGCGTTGGGCATGCCGATGCCGTGGCGCGTGGCCAGGCCGCTGCGTGGGCGCACCTGCGCTTCGAACCCCACGGGCAACGCCATGGCGAACCCGCACGGAATGAGCGCGATCTCTCCAGGCTGGATCACGCGCGGCGCGTCGAGGCACGCGTGCAGGTCCATGCCTGCGGCATGCGCTGTCTGGTAGGCCGGCACATGCGCGTTGGGCCGCAGCCGCTGGAACTGGATCTCCACATCCATAGCCCCGAGTGTAGGAAATTGGTGCCAGGCACTGGTGTCCCTACTTTCTGGGTGCGGATGATCGCCGGAGGGCTGGGGCAGCGCGCGCGCGCGGGCGGACCCTTGGCGCGCAGCGCGGGCGGACCCTGTGGCGCGGCCGGCGGACCCTGTGGCGCGCAGCGCGGGCGGACCCTGTGACGTGCAGCGCGGGCCCACCTCGCCTGTGGACCGCACGGAAAGGAGGGACAGGAGTGCCAGGCACCAATTTCCTACACTTGGGGGATGGGCGCAGCGGACAGCGTGCGGGCATCAGCGCGCCGCGCGAGCACCATGGCTCGCGCGGGCTGGTGGGCGCTCGCGCTGGTGTTCACGGCATGCCTCCTCAGCGCGCCGTGGTCCATGGGCAGCGTGAAGGTGGGGGACATCACAGAGCCGCGCTACGCCGCTGGCAACCTGCAGCTCAACCTGCTGCCGCCCATGTGGAGGCCGCTCGAAGCAGATGAACAGGCTCGCCTCGACCGCGCCACCGCTGCAGGCGAGTACATCCCCGGCCGCATCCTGGGCACAGACCTCCTGGGCCGCGACACGCTCGCGCGCCTCCTGGCGGGCGGCCTCCTCAGCCTGACCATCGGCCTCACCGCAGCGCTCATCACCGTGATCATCGGCACGCTCTACGGCGCCATCAGCGGCTACGCAGGCGGCCGCACCGACGCCCTCCTCATGCGCACTGTGGATGTGCTCTACGGCCTCCCAAGCGTGCTGCTGGTGGTGCTGCTGGCGGTGGGTGTGGAGGGCCTGCTGGACCGGCGCTCCGCGCAGCCCAGCCAGACCGTGGTGCAGGTGGTGAACCTCCTGGTGCTGCTGGTGGCCATCGGCGGCACCAGCTGGCTGACCATGGCGCGCGTGATCCGCGGGCAGGTGCTCAGCCTGAAGGCGCAGCCGTTCATGGAAGGCTGCCGTGCCATCGGCGTGCCGGTGTGGCGCCAGTTCTTCCAGCATCTGCTGCCCAATCTGGTCGGACCCATCGTGGTCTATGCCACGCTCGCTGTGCCAACAGCCATCCTGGCCGAGAGCTTCCTCAGCTTCCTGGGCATCGGCGTGCGCGAGCCGCTGCCAAGCTGGGGCAACCTGGCTTCCAACGGCCTGAGCGAAGTCAACCTGGTGACCAGCCGCTGGTGGCTGCTGGCGTTTCCCTGCGCCATGATCGCTGGCACGCTGGTGGCGCTCAACCTGATCGGCGACTCGCTGCGGGAGCGGTTCGACCCGACCAGCACCCGATCGCGCTGGTAACTGCCCGGCTGCACCCCTCTGCTACGCTTTCGCTTCGGCCTGCTCCGGCGTGCAGCACTTCAGCAGTGCACGAGCAGTGCGTCCAGAGGACTGATGACCATGCAAAGTCGGTTTGGTGTCAAGGACTTCGTCTTCTTCCTGCTGCTGATCGCGGTGCTGGTGAGCATCTGGCTCTCCATGGTGCAGAAGACCCGCATGGAGCTGGCCATCAAGGCTGTGGACGACCGCATCGGCAAGATGGAGACGCAGCTGAGCCGCGTGGAGAACGGCGCGCAGCAGGCCATTGCGCAGGCTGCTGCGGCTGCGGTGGCAGCGCAGGCCTCGCACGGCGGCAGCGGCAACGCTGGCCCCGCCACAGGCGCGTCCGGCCAGCAGGGCGGCAACGCAGCGGGCGCATCCAGCACCAGCGCATCAGGTGCTGGCACCTCGGCCGCAGGCAGCGCCACCGCGGGCGTCCTGCCAGGCGACGCCTGGGCCCGGCCCGGCGTGCCCATCCAGCGGTTCGCAGTCCCCACATGGACCACCGATCCCACCAAGCAGCCTGGCTACGGCACAGGCGGCACCTTCACCGAGATCTTTGAAGCGCAGCCCGCCAAGATGGTGCCGTACCTCAACCAGGACGTGTACGGCACGCGCGTGATTGACCGCGTCTGCCAGAGCCTGGGTGTGATTGATCCCAAGACACTGCAGCTGGAAGGCGAGCTGGCCGAAGCCTGGCAGATCGACCCAGACGGCCTCTGGATCCGCGCACGCGTGCATCCGGGCGCGCGCTTCAGCGACGGCCAGCCCGTGACGGCGGACGACGTGATCTGGACGCATCTGAGCTTCGTGCTGAACCCAAGCATCGAGGCAGAGCGCACGCGCAGCACCATGGACAACCTGAAGGACGTGGTGCGCATTGACGACCGCACCGTGGAGTTCCAGTTCCGCACCGGGCTGTTCAACAACCCGATGAACGTGCTGATGAACCCGATCCTTCCCAAGCACTACTACAGCAAGTTCGAGCCCACGCAGATCAACCAGTCCACGGGTCTCCTGATGGGCAGCGGCCCCTTCCGCATGGAGACCATCCCCACCGGCCCTGGCGATCTGGACAACCAGTGGCACCCTGGCGCAGATGTGGTGCTGGTTCGCAACGAGCAGTACTGGGCCGTCAAGCCGCCGCTGGAGCGCCTGCGCTACCGCACCGTCACGGACGAGCTGGCGCGCTTTGTGGCCTTCACCAACGGAGAAGGCGACATGATGCTTCCGGCCAGCATGCAGTTCAACAAGGTGCTGGCCGACGACAAGGACTTTGAGAAGAGCAATTACGCGCTCAACTGGGTGAACATGCGCAGCGGCTACAGCTTCATCGCGTGGCAGTGCGGGCTGCGTGCCGGCAAGAAGGCCACGCCCTTCTCCGACGTGCGCGTGCGCAAGGCCATGACCATGCTGGTGGATCGCGAGCGAATGATTCGCGACATCTACGACAACATCGGCGTGGTCTCCAAGGGCCCGATGAACCCAGAGAGCCCGTCCAGCAATCCAGCAGTCAAGCCGCTGCCGTTCGACCCGGTGGCAGCCAAGAAGCTGCTGGCCGACGCTGGCTGGCAGGACCGCGATGGCGACGGCATCCTGGAGAACGAGCGCGGCGAGCGCTTTGACTTTGAGTTCACCTATTCCGGTACGGGCGCCACCGTGGAGCGCATGGTGGACTTCTTGAAGAAGTCCTTCCAGCAGGCCGGCATCCAGATGCGCCTGAATCGCGTGGACTGGAGCGTCTACACCGAGATCATCAAGACGCGCGACTTTGACGCGCTGACCATGGGCTGGAGCGCCAACGCGCCAGAGAGCGATCCGCGCCAGATCTGGCACAGCGAGAGCACCAAGGAAGGCGGCGACAACTTCACGCAGTGGAAGAGCCCAGAGGCCGACGCGCTCATCGAGCGAGGCCGCCGCGAGATGGATCCCGCCAGCCGTCAGCTGATCTGGCAGCAGCTGGAGGCGGTGATCGCGGACGGCCAGGCGTACACCTTCATGCGCGTGGTGCCGTGGCTGCGGTTTGTGAAGCGCAGCTTTGGAAACGTCAATCCGTACAAGTCCGGCCTTGAGACGTGGGAGTTCTACCGCGTGCATGGCCCGGTCCCCACGCCCAACTGATGCTCACCTACCTCGCCAGACGGCTGCTCCTGATGGTGCCGACCATCATCGGCATCACCCTGCTGGTGTTCTGCCTCATTGCGCTGAGCCCTGGCGGCATCGGTGCTGGCTTGATGGTGAGCGGCGGACAGATGAGCGACGCCAGCAAGGTGGCGCAGATGCAGGCGTATCTGGAGGACCGCTACGGCCTGAACGACCCGGTGCTGGTGCAGTACGGGCGCTGGCTCTCGCGCGTGTGCCCGGTGAAGTTCGGCGCCATGGACCTGCGCACGCCAAACGATGAGCGGCTCAGCCCGCCGCGCGCGCTGGATGTTCCGCCGCTGCCAGAGTGGTTCGACATGCCGCTGCAGCGCGCAAGCCTGGCCACCACCGAGCTGAAGCCGGCAGGCGAGGAGCTGCAGCGGCAGTACCGCCAGCTGGCGCAGCAATACGCCGTGGCTCGCGCCGCGTACGTGGGAGCAGTGCGCGAGTTCAAGACCCAGCTCTCGGAGTACGCACGCGCCACGGGGCAGCTGCAGCTCCTGGATGCCAAGGGTGCGCCGCGGCTCGAGGCATTCGCCAAGGTGAGGCCTGACCGGTCCATCGCGCAGTGGCAGGCGGTGGGAGTGGCCGGCAGCGAGATGCGCCGCGCGTACCTGGCTGCGGACCAGGCGCGCCTGGAGGTGCAGGCGGCGTTCGACGCGCGGCCCTTCCAGGTGAGCGGCTTTCCCATCATTGATGGCGTGATCGGCCTGGATACGCCAGACCTGGGTGTGGCGTTCAGCAAGAACCGGCCCGTGGCAGACCTGTTGAGCGCAGCGCTGCCTGTCACGCTTCTCCTGAACCTGCTGGCGTTCCCCATCATCTACGCCATCGCCATTCCCACTGGCATCCTGGCCAGCACGCGGCGCGGCAGCTGGTTCGACACGCTGTCTGGCGCGCTGTTCGTGGCGCTGTGGAGCATTCCGGTGGTGTGGGCGGGCGTGCTGGCTATCGGCTACCTGGCAAACAAGAAGTACCTGGGCCTGTTCCCGGTGAGCGGCCTGCACGACCCCAATGCGGACACGTTCACGTTCCTGCCCACGCACACGGCCGATGGCTGGCAGCGCGGCTACCTGCTGGACACGCTGTGGCATCTGGTGCTGCCGGTGGCCTGCCTGGTGTATGGCGGCTTTGCAGTGCTCAGCAAGCAGACGCGCGCGGCCATGCTGGACAACTTCAACATGGACTACGTGCGCACTGCCAAGGCCAAGGGCGTGGCGCGCCACGACGTGGTCATGCGCCACGTGTTCCGCAACAGCCTGCTGCCGGTGATCACCATGTTCGTGAGCGTGTTCCCAGCCACGCTGGCTGGCAGCGTGGTGGTGGAGCGAATCTTCAGCGTGCCCGGCATGGGCAGCCTGATCCTGGAAGCCATCAACCTGCGCGACCGCGAGCTGATCCTGGCCAACACCTTCATGGTGGCGGCGGTCAACCTGACCGCGCTGCTGGTGGCCGACATCCTGTACGCACTGGCTGACCCGCGGGTGACCTATGACTGAGCCGAGTCAAGCCACCATCAGCGGCATTGACGTGATGCGCGGCGTGGGCCAGACGCGGGCGCGCGGCTTCTGGGCTGACGCCTGGAGCCGCGTGGTGGCGCGGCATCGTTCGCGCTGGGCGCTGGGGTGGATCGGCTTGGTGGCGTTCCTGGCTGTTTTTGCGCCGGTGGTGGCCAACAGCCATCCGCTGTGGATGGAGGTGACCAAGGCAGACGGGTCGGTCACCAGCAGCTCGCCGCTCCTGAACAGCCTGACCGCCACGGACGTGCTGCTGCTTCTGGGCGTGGTGGTGGGCCTGCCAGCGGTGCTGTGGCCCTCCCAGCGCGTGTCGCGCAGCGCGCGCGCCAGCGTGCTGTTTGTGTGCGCGGTGATGGCGGGATTCATCGTGGTGCTCGGATCTGGACTGCTCGACATCATGCGGTCGAACGATCGCAGCCTGGAGGTGCGGCAGTGGGCGCTGAGCCAGAATGGAGCGTGGGTTCTTGCTGGCAGCGCTGCTGCCCTGTGCGCGCTGGTGGCGGCGCTGGTGCCCACCGCACGCGCGCGATGGCTGCGCTTTGGCGCGGTGGCGGCGGTGGCGCTCCTCAGCTGCTGGCTGGTGGCCACGCGGTCCACGCCTGCGCTGGTGAACTACGACACGTATCTGGAGCCACCCGCAGGCACGCAGGTGCAGGCCACGTGGACGCTCATTCCGTGGGGGCCGGACTTCAGCCGGACGGATCTGTATTCCAAGCCGCCCATGACCACGGCAGGGGAGGCTTCGCGCGCGCTGCGCGACACGCCGTTGGTTGACGCGCGGTTCTACCTTGGCACCGATGCAGTGGGCCGCGATGTACTCAGCCAGATGCTGTGGGCGTGCCGGTTGTCCATCAGCATCGGGCTGGTGAGCACGGGCATCAGCCTGGCCATCGGCATCACGCTGGGCGCGCTGGCGGGGTACTACGGCGGGAAGTTCGACCTGGCGCTCTACCGGCTGGTGGAGATCTTCATGGCCATCCCCGTGCTGTTCCTGCTCATCGTGGCAGCGGGCGTGCTGCCGCGCAACATCTACGTGATGATGGCCATCATCGGATGCGTGACCTGGACGGGCGCCGCGCGGTTCACGCGCGCGGAGTTCCTCAAGCTGCGCAACCAGGACTTTGTGCAGGCGGCCAAGGCGCTGGGGCTGCCGCTTCGGTCCATTCTCTTCCGGCACATGCTGCCCAACGGCGTCACGCCTGTGCTGGTGGACGCCAGCTTTGCCGTGGCAGCGGCCATCCTGGCCGAGGCCACGCTGAGCTACCTGGGGCTTGGGCCAGATGGCCAGCCAAGCTGGGGCAAGCTGCTCAGCAACGCCGCTGGCGAGACCGGCGAGTTTGTGTGGTGGCTGGCCATCTTCCCAGGCCTGGCCATCTTCTTCACGGTGCTGGCATACAACATGCTGGGCGAGGACCTGCGCGATGCCATCGATCCCAAGCTGCGAAAGGCAGCGCACTAGCAAGCCATGAGCCAGGTACGCGAAGAAGCAGCAGCGGTGAAAGCTGGCACCACGCCCGTGCTCACCGTGACGGACCTGGCGGTGAGCTTTGACAATTCTGCTGGCGGGCCGCGCATCCAGGCTGTGAACGGCGTGAACATGAGCGTGTATCCGCGGCAGACGCTGGCCGTGGTGGGCGAGAGCGGCTGCGGCAAGAGCGTGACCGCCATGAGCGCCATGCAGCTCATTCCGCGGCCGCCTGGGCGTTTCGACCGCGGGCAGATCCTCTTCCAGGGTCAGGACATCCTGAGCCTGAGCGAGCGCGAGATGCTGAAGGTGCGCGGCGGAAAGATCGCCATGATCTTCCAGGAGCCCATGACCAGCCTGAACCCGGTCTACACGATTGGGGATCAGATCATCGAGGCGGTCCTGCTGCACCAGAACGTTGACGCCGCCGCTGCGCGCGCGGTGGCGCTGCAGGCGTTGAAGGACGTGGGAATCCGTGGCGCGGAGGAGCGGATGGATATGTATCCGCACCAGTTCAGCGGCGGCATGCGCCAGCGCGTGATGATCGCCATGGCCTTGGCGTGCCGGCCTGCGCTGCTGCTGGCGGACGAGCCGACCACCGCGCTGGACGTGACCATCCAGGCGCAGATTCTGGAGCTGCTGCGAGAGCTGCAGCAGTCGCGCGACATGGGCATCATGCTCATCACGCACAACCTGGGCGTGGTGGCGGAGAACGCAGACGTGGTGTGCGTGATGTATGCCGGGCGCGTGGTGGAGTATGCGAACGTGTTCGAGCTGTTTGACGAGCCGCTGCATCCGTACACGCGCGGGCTGTTCCGCAGCATTCCCATGCTGCGCGATGTCAAGCACCGGCTGGTCACCATCGAGGATGTGACGGGCGATCCCGCGGAGTTCCGCAAGCTGGAGGGCGTGGTGCCATGGTGGCCGCACCTGGTGGATCCGCGTGGGCCGGGCGCAGCGGACCGTGCGCGCGTGGTGCCGCCGCTGGCAGAGGACGCGGACGAGCACTGCCTGGTGGAGGTGCGGCCCGGCCGCTGGGTGGGCTGCTGGCGCACGCCCGAGCTGCACGCGCGCGCGCTGTCGCGGCCCGACCTGGCCTACCGCCGCGCCGACCTCTGAAATTGGTGCCTGGCACGGGTGTCCCTCTTTTCGCTGTCCCACCGTTCGCGGTCGCACCGCTCGTCGTCCCACCGCTCGCCGTCCCACCGCTCGCTGTGCCATTCCTCGTACCGCTGGGCAACGCATCGCCCCGCGCGTGCAAACCCTGCACGCGCAACGGGCGGTCCAGCGCTGCCGCTGTCAGAAAGTAGGGACACCCGTGCCAGGCACCAATTTCTCTACATCCATGGTTTGGTGGTGCGCACGGAGGGCAGCGTCTCTCCCAGCTCGCGGAGGAGCGCAGTCTGCTCGGGCGTCAGGGCCTTGGGCGCCTCCACCTGCAGCACGGCGTAGAAGTCGCCGCCCGGTCCCTTGGCTGGCTGGATGCCCTTGCCGCGCACGCGCATCTTCTGCCCGCTGCGCACGCCAGCCGGCACACGGATGGTCACGCTGCCATCGAGCAGGGGCACGCAGATGCTGGCGCCCAGCGCGGCCTCGGCCAAGGTGAGCGGCACATCCATCAGCAGATCGTTGCCTTCGCGGCGCAGCCACGGATGCGGCGCCACGCGCACTGTGATGATCAGGTCTCCCGGCGGCCCGCCGCGCCGCCCTGGCGAACCCTTGCCGCGCACCGCCAGCTTGGCCCCGTCCTGAATGCCAGCCGGAATCTTCACATCCACTGTCTGATCTGGGTTGTGCAGGCGGAAGCTGCGCGAACCTCCCAGCGCAGCCGTGGTGAAGTCCACAGTCTCCTCAACCTGCGTGTTCGAACCCTGGGCTGCCGCGTCCTCGTCCATGCCTCCACCGGCACCGCCTCCTCCCGCGCCGCCGAACCCACCGAACCCGCCAAACCCGCCAAACCCCCCAGTGCCACCCTTGCGCTTCCCTCGCGCGCCGCCCTTGCCGCCAAACATGCCGCCAAAGATCTCTTCAAACGTCTCTGGATCCACGTTCTGCCAATTGCCTTGGCCGCTGCCAAACGGGCTGCCCTGCGCGCCACCCGGCCCAGCTCCACCAGCCCCGCCCGTCCCACCCCCAGGCCCGCCACCAAACCCAGCCTTCACCCCCGCCATGCCGAACTGGTCGTAGCGCGCGCGCTTGTCCGGGTCGCTGAGAATGTCATACGCCTCTTGCACGTGCGCAAACTTCTCTGTGGCATCCGCTGCCTTGTTGACATCCGGGTGCAGCTCGCGCACCAGCTTGCGGTGCGCGCGCCGAATCTCGTCAGCACTGGCAGTGCGCGACACGCCCAACAGTTGGTAGAGGTCCTGCTCCATGAGCGTTGCCCAGCACGCGGGCGGGGGCCGCAGTATAGGAGCGCAGCCAGCGCATACGATTGCTCGCATGGAGCACTGCATTCCCAAGCCTCGCAAGGGCGAAGCAGCCGCGCCGACCACTTCGCCGGCTGTCTCGCTGCCTGTCCTGCCAGCGGGCGCGGATCACGCGCCAGGCCCTGGCTCTGCACTCCAGCGTATGCGGCGCTCCCGCGTGGGCTGGATCCGCGCGCTGGTGCTCACGGGCGTCACGCTCTTCATGGTGGGACACGTGGTGCAGTGGCTGGCCATGGGGGTCACGCTGGCGCCCATCGAGCCCAGCGAGAGCATGCAGACCATCAAGGACGGCGTGATCACCGTGGGCGCTGTCTTCTTTGGCGCTGCGCTCCTGGCCACCGCCATCCTTGGCCGCTGGTTCTGCGGCTGGGGCTGCCACTGGGTGGGCATCCAGGATGGCACGGCGTGGCTTCTGCGCCGCGTGGGCATTCGCCCCAAGCCGTTCCGCAGCCGCCTCCTCATGTGGGTGCCGCTCCTCCTGGCGCTCTACATGTTCGTGTGGCCGCTCTTCTACCGCTTCGCCATCGCGCCAGTCACGCGGCCAGACCTCCGCTGGCCCGGCTTCACCACGCATTTCTTCACCGACGACTTCTGGGCAACCTTTCCCGGCCTGGTGGTGGGCGTTCCCTTCGTGCTGGTGTCCGGCGCGTTCATCATCTACCTGCTTGGCTCCAAGGGCTACTGCACGTACGGATGCCCCTACGGCGGCTTCTTTGCGCCAGTGGAGGAGCTGGCGCCCATGCGCATCGTGGTGGACGCCGACAAGTGCCACACCTGCGGCCACTGCACCGCCGTCTGCTCCAGCAACGTGCGCGTCCACGAAGAGGTGCGCGACTACGGCATGGTGGTGGACCCCGGCTGCATGAAATGCCTGGACTGCGTGAGCGTCTGCCCCAATGAGGCGCTCCGCTTTGGAGTGGGCAAGCCATCGCTCATGGTCAAGCGCGAAGGCACTGCTGCGGCGGCTTCAACCGAGCGCCGCTGGGACCTCACCTGGCCCGAGGAGATCGCGCTGGCCACGCTGGCGCTGTTCACCTTCCTGGCGGTTCGTGGACCGTACTTCGGCATCCCGCTGCTTTTTGCCTCTGGCCTGACCGTGTGCGTGGTCTTCCTGGCGTGGAAGTCCTGGCGGGTGCTCTCCACGCCCAACGCTGCGTTCCACGCGTGGCAGCTGCGCTTTCACGGCCGGGTCCGTCCTGCAGGCGCTGCATGGCTGGCGCTCACCGTTCTCAGCCTGCTGGCCGTCGTCTACGTAGGCGGCATGAACCTGCTCATCTGGCGCGCAGACGACCTGGCCGCGGACGTCACCGTCCGCCCAGAGGTGGTCTTCTCTGACCAGCGCACCGCCCTCCCAGCCGACATGGCCGAGTCCGCCCGTGCAGCCGACAGCCTGTACGCGCTGGCTGCCGAGGTGCCGAAGGGGCTTGGAATCCTGCCCGGCATGCAGCAGTCGCTGGACCTGCGCCGCGCGTCGCTTCTGGCAGCGCTGGGGCAGATGCAGGAGGCCGAGCAGCTCATGCGCGCTTCCTCCGAGCGCAGCGGCATGACGCCGCCTGTTGCAGCCATGCTGGCGCGCATCGTGCGCTCCGACCCCAGCCGCCAGGCAGAGGCCATCGCGCTGTACGACAGAGTCCTTGCAGAGCATCCTGACTGGCAGGTGGTGCGTGAAGAGCAGCTGGACTGGCTGCAGTACATCGGCGAGCTGGAGCGCTCGATTCGCAGCGCGCGCGACGGGCTGAAGGCCTACCCGGACAACCTGCTGGCCATGCGGCGCCTGTCGCTGGCGCTCATGGAGCACGGCGCCACGCCAGCAGAGTGGGAGGAAGGCGTGGCTATCACGCGGCGCACCATCGAGATCGAGCCCAACAACGGCTACGCGCACGCAGCGCTGGCGCGCGGCCTGCTCAAGCTGGGCCGCAAGGCGGAGAGCATCCAGGAGTTCAAGCGCGCAGTGGAACTGGAACCCAACGCACCCCTGCTGCGCTCCATGCTCCAGGAAGTGGAGAACCTGAACGAAGGCGAAAATCCCATGCTGGAGCGGTGACGCGTCTAGCTGGCCGCGCCCCACGCGCCCAGCAGCAGGCCCAGGTCTGTTCCATCCACCACGCCGTCGTCGTTCAGGTCTGCGGGGCAGGGCGTGCCGCAGCCGCCCCACGCGCCCAGCAGCAGACCCAGGTCCGTGCCATCCACTGTGCCGCTCTGGTCCAGGTCTGCCACGCCCACCAGGGCACGTGCGGCGCGCACCGCAGCGCCAGCATCCAGCAGGCCGTGACCGGTGGCGTTGTCCATGCCGGGTGCCTGCACGTCGCGGCAGCTGTCCAGCAGGGCGGCGCGCAGCTGGCCACTGCTGAGCACGGGCGCCACGGCCTTCATCAGCGCCACAGCGCCAGCCACATGCGGGCAGGCCATGCTGGTGCCGTTCTTGAAGTCCACGTCCGCCGTGTCGACCAGCGAGAGCACTGCATCGCCCGGCGCGGCCAGGTCCGTCTCTGGCCCTGTGCTCGATGTGGAAGGCGTGCTGCCATCCGAGGCAAGCGAGCTCACGGCGATCACCTCGTCCCACTTGGCTGGATAGGTCACGCCAAAGCTGGGGTTGTTGCCGGTGGCCGCCACCATGGGCACGTCGGCCGCCGCGGCGTACAGCACAGCGTCGCGCAGGTACTGCGTGCCCACGGTGTACTGCAGGCTCATGTTGATGATGTCAGCGCCGTGATCCACCGCCCAGGTGATGCCGTCCGCCAGCCAGGCTGACTGCCCGCTGCACGGATTCAGCACCACCACTGGCAGGATCTTCACGTTCCACGCCATGCCAGCCACGTCGGTGGTGTTGTCGCCGCTGGCCGCCAGAATGCCCGCCACATGCGTTCCGTGGCTGGAGCAGAAGTCGGTGGTGTCCGCGGACTGGTTGACGATGTTCCAGCCTGGCAGCACGCGGTCGCCCAGGTCCTGGTGCAGGTTCACGCCGCTGTCCACGATGGCCACCACGGTGTCCGGGCTTCCCACGCTCACATGCCAGGCGGCCCGCGCGCGCACGTCCATGCCGGGCGTGCCAGACACGCCGTTCACGCTCTGCCCAGTGTTCTCCAGGCCCCACTGCAGCGTGTAGTACGTGTCGTCCGGCTCCGCCGCATCTGCGGCCGCCTGACCGATGCCATCCACCTCCGCCACCTGCAGCGTGCGCGCGTTGCGGCCTGCCCAGTGGAGCTGCGCTGCCAGCGTGGGCGTGTCCGTGCCCGCTGGCACGCGCGCCATCATCCACCGGTCCATGCCCAGCGACGCCGCCACCACTGCGTTGGCCGGCACCACGGTGGAGGCATGCGCCACGCCTGTCACGCCAGCGCTGCGCAGCACCTGCGAGACCTGCCAGTCCACAGCGCCTGTGCGGTCGAACGCCACTGCCTGGCCCCCCGCATCGAGCGCCAGATGCGCACCAGGCGCCAGCTTGATGAGCACATGATCCGTGGCGTATCCGCCCACGCGGTCTGGGCCCCAGGCCATGCCGCCTGCGGCAGGGCCTTGCCCATGGCACCACCCAGCTGCGCACAGCGCGGCAGCCACAGCCGCCGCTGGTGCGTGCCCATGGGGCTGCCAGCGCTGAAGGGGGTTCATCACCACAAAGGACCATACGATCCACCCAGCCAAAGCGATTGCGGATCCCCTGTGAAAACCACCATCCTGCGGCCCCCTGTGCCGGTTTCGCAGGCCCTGGGGCCGCCCGGAAGGCCCCAGGGCCTCTCTGGGGGCCTTGGCAAACGCATTGCCCTCCCTTGGCCGTTCCGATAGCATTCTTCCCTTCATCCTTTCATCCGGATGGACGGTTGATGCTTGGTTGCAGGCAGCGTCCTCTGGGCAGGATCCCACGCACGTTCTGGCACGGAGCCACCTCTCACATGCACGCCACCCGACACGTCTTCACGAGCGAATCTGTTTCCATGGGCCACCCCGACAAGCTGGCAGACCAGATCAGCGACGCTGTCCTCGATGCCATGCTGGCGCAGGACCCGTTCAGCCGCGTGGCGTGCGAGACGCTGGTGACCACGGGCCTGGCAGTGGTGGCTGGCGAAGTGACCACCAACGCCGTGGTGAATGTGCCGGAGATCGTCCGCGCTGCCGTGGAGCGCGCTGGCTATGACGACGCGCGCAAGGGCTTTGACTACCGCAGCTGCGGCGTGTCCGTGGTGCTGGGCAAGCAGAGCGCCGACATCTCGCGCGGCGTGGGCAAGCGCGAGAAGCGCAAGCTGGACAAGAATCAGGGCGCTGGCGACCAGGGCATGATGTTCGGCTTTGCCTGCCGCGAGACACCAGAGCTCATGCCGCTGCCCATCGCGCTCAGCCATGAGCTGGTGAAGCGCCAGGCAGTCGTGCGCCAGAAAAACATCATCAAGGGCCTGCGCCCAGACGCCAAGAGCCAGGTGACCGTGGTCTATGACGGCCTCAAGCCGGTGGCCATCGACACGGTGGTGCTCTCCACCCAGCACGACCCCGAGTGGAACGGCCCCGCCCAGCAGAAGAAGCTGAAGGCGCTGGTCACGCAGCACATCATCAAGCCTGTGCTGGGCAAGTGGTGGAAGGACGCCATCAAGGTGCACGTGAACCCCACGGGCCAGTTTGAGATCGGCGGCCCACACGGCGACTGCGGCCTGACCGGCCGCAAGATCATCGTGGACACCTACGGCGGCCGCGGCCGTCACGGCGGTGGCGCGTTCAGCGGCAAGGACCCCAGCAAGGTGGACCGCAGCGCTGCGTACATGTGCCGCTACATCGCCAAGAACATCGTGGCAGCTGGCCTGGCCGAAGTGTGCGAAGTGCAGCTCAGCTACGCCATCGGCGTGGCAGAGCCCACCAGCGTGCTGGTGGACACGCAGGGCACTGGCACGGTGTCGGATGAGTGGCTGGCCAAGGAAGTGCGCCGCCACTTTGCGCTCACGCCTGCTGGCATCATCGAGTCGCTTGGCCTCCTGAAGCCCATCTACAGCGCAACCGCCACGCACGGCCACTTTGGCCGCAAGCCTGGCGAGTGCGGCCCTGGCACGTTCTCTTGGGAGAAGACCGACAAGGCTGCAGCACTCGCTGCCGCAGCCAAGAAGGCACCCAAGGCCAAGAAGGCCTGATGACCACCCTCTCGCCCGCGCGGGTAGCGGCGCTGGACCGTCTGGCCCGGCAGGCTGCCCGCTTTCCCGACCTTGAGTTTGTGGACGCAGGTGCCGCGCCCGCTGCGGACGGCGCACGGCTGGACGCGCGCGACACCGCGCTCTCCCGCGCCATCGAGCACGCCGTGGTGCGCCGCTGGCTGACGCTGGTGGGCGTGTGCCGCGCGTGCATTGACCGGCGCTGGGACAACGTGGACTCGCGCATCCAGGCTGCCTTGCTGGCTGGCGCTGCGCAGCTGCTGCTGTTCGGGCACCAGGCGGACCACGCTGTTGTGGACGACACCGTGGAGTGGACCAAACGCAAGGGCCGGCGGGGCGCGCCCGGCTTTGTGAACGCAGTGCTGCGGCGCATCGCTGCGCTGCGTGGCGAAGTGCTGCCAGCCGATCATCCGCACGCGCAGCCAGAGGCATGGCGCGACCGGCAGGACCTCCTTCCGCTGGAGGATGGCCGGGTGCTGCAGCTGACGCGTGCGGTGTTCGCTGCAGACCCCGTGGAGCGCCTCTCGCAGCTCACCAGCCACAGCGAGGAGCTGCTGCTCCACTGGATGAACAGCGCTGGCCGCGACCTGACCTTTGCCCGCGCAGTGCACGGCCTGATGAGCGCGCCCACCGTGCTGGCCAGCGTGCCGCATGAGGCGCTGGCTGCGGGCTCGCCGTTTGCCGCGTTGCTGCAGCCGCATGTGGATCCGGGCTTCATGGCCTGGAGCGGTTCGCATGTGCAGCTGATGGAGCTGCTGGCCGCGCACCCCAGCGCCCGCGTGCAGGATGCTGGCAGCGGCCAGCCGGTGCGCCTGGCTGCTGGCCTGCGCCCACAGGTGGTGCTGGATGCGTGCGCTGGCCGCGGCACCAAGACCCGGCAGCTGGCCGAGCTCTTCCCAGATGCAGAGATCGTGGCCACCGACACCGATGGCGTGCGCCTGCGCTCCCTGGCCGAGGCCTTTGCAGGCCACGCCCGCGTCAAGGTGACCACCCCCGAGGGACTCCGCCGCGTCATCGGCAGGTGCGACCTGCTGCTGCTGGACGTCCCGTGCAGCAACACGGGCGTGCTGGCCCGCCGCCCAGAGGCCCGCTACCGCTTCAACCGCGGCCGGCTGGATGGCCTGGTGCAGCTGCAGCGCACCATCCTGCGCGAGCACACGCCCTTCCTCTCGCCCACAGGCCGCGTGCTCTTCAGCACCTGCAGCCTGGAACAGGCAGAGGATGAACGGCAGGCAGAATGGGCCGCCAAGCACCTGCGCGGCCGCGTGGAGCGCATGGAGCGCCGGGAACCGCGCGGCATGCCCGGCAGCCCCGCCACCGGGTACTCCGACGGCAGCTTTGGCGTCCTGCTGGCGCCACCTGGCTGAACGGGTTGTTCACGCACCACCTGCGTGCAAGCGGCGGGCGTTGGTACCATTCCCGGATTCACCCTTGCAGCCCCTGCGGAGTTCGGCATGGCAGGCCCTCTCACAGTCAACGAGATCCTCGACCCACAGTGCGTGATTGTGCCGCTCACAGCGTCCTCCAAGAAGGACGCCATTGACCAGCTGGTGGACTCCATGGCAGCTGCGGCCCGCATCACAGACGCCGCTGCTGTGAAGAAGGCTGTGTGGGAGCGCGAGCAGCAGCGCTCCACCGGCATCGGTGAAGGCCTGGCCATTCCGCACGGCAAGACGCCCGCAGCACCACGCCTGGCGCTGGCCGTGGGTCGCCTGGCAGCGCCCATCGACTACGACTCCATTGACCGCAAACCCGTGCGGCTGGTGGTGCTCCTGGTCTCTCCGCCAGACAAGACCAGCGAGCACATCCAGGCGCTGGGGCGCATCTCGCGCCTCATGTGCAGCGCCGAATTCCGCGAGCGTGTCTACGCCGCCGAGAACGCCGAGCAGCTGGTCGAGCTCTTCCGCAGCGCAGAATCGCGCTGAGCCTTCCGGGCCCTCCTACAATCCGTGCACGCACCCCAGGGGCGGACGCATGCTCATTCCTGTCCATCTTTCGCGCATCTTCATCCGGGAGATGGCAGACATGCAGATCATCGAGCTCACAGAGACCGGTGGGCAGCGGCGCTTTCCCATCGTCATTGGCCTGCCAGAGGCCTTTGCCATTGATCGCCGCATCAAGGGCGTGCAGATCCCCAGGCCCCAGACGCACGATCTTCTTGCCAACGTGGTGCGCGCCATGGGCGGAACGCTGCAGGAGATCCGCATCACCCACGTGGATGGTGGCACCTTCTACGCCCAGCTGGTCATCCAGCTGAATGGCGGGGAAGTGCTGGTGGACTCCCGCCCCAGCGACGCCATTGCGCTGGGCGTGGCGGACAACGTGCCCATCCTGGTGGAGGAAGACGTGCTGGAGCAGGCCTCCGCAGAGGCTGCGGCTGGAACAGAGGGCACGCCGGACATCCAGCTGGACGACGAAGACGAGGACGACGCATGACGCCACCGCGCGTGGTGGTCTTTGACCTGGGCGGCGTGGTGGTGCGCATTGCAAGGTCGTGGCAGGAGGGGTGCGCAGCGGCGGGCATGCCCTACCACCCGCACGTGGAGCAGCTGCTGCACGCAGTGCCGGTGCGCACGCTGCTTGACCAGCACCAGCGCGGCGCTCTGCCGTGCCATGCGTTCTTCGCCAGCTTCTCCCAGCTGCTCCAGGGCGCGTACACGCCGCAGCAGCTGGAGGCCATCCACGGCGCGTGGACCATGGAGGACTACCCAGGCATCCAGTCGGTCATCGAGGGGCTGCACGCGCAGGGCGTGCCAACCGCGTGCCTGAGCAACACCAACGCAAGCCACTGGGACAACGGCCTGCGGCAGAGCCCAGCTGTGGCTCGCATCCAGCACCCGTACGCAAGCCACCACCTGGGGCTGGCCAAGCCAGACCCTGCCATCTACGCAGCGTTTGAGAAGCGCAGCGGCTTCGCTGCAGCGGACATCGTGTTCTTTGATGACCTTGCGGAGAACATCGCCGCGGCGCGCGCGTGTGGCTGGGATGCCGTGCAGGTGGATCACACAGGCGACACCGCTTTCCAGGTGCGGCGCGCGGTGCAGGAACGGGGCGTGCAGCTGTGAGCCACGCATCGCAGGGCGTGCTCCGCCCGCCAGCAGACCAGCTGCCGAACCCGCTTCCAGAGCGGCGCCTGCTTGACCTGCCTCCCATCGGTGGCCGCATCAAGGAGCGTCCCGAGGACTTCCTGGTGGATGAGCTGCCGCTCTATGAGCCCAGCGGTGAGGGCGAGCACCTCTACCTGCGCATCGCCAAGCGCGACATGCCGCACCACGAGATGCTCTCCGTGCTGCGCCGCCACTTTGGCGTGACCGACCGCGAGATCGGCTTTGCCGGCATGAAGGACCGCATGGCGCTCACCAGCCAGACGGTCAGCATTCACCTGCCGCGGCGGCCAGAGCTCACCAGCATCCAGCACGACCGTCTGCAGGTGCAGTGGGCCGACTGGCACAGCAACAAGCTGCGGCGCGGCCACCTGGCAGGCAACCGCTTCAGCATCCGCATCCGAGGGGTGGAGCCCTTCCAGGCGCCGGCCATCTGGCGCGGCCTGCAGGCGCTGGAAGCGCGTGGCGTGCCGGACTTCTTTGGTCCGCAGCGCTTTGGCGTGCGCCGCAACGGCCACGTGCTTGGCAGGCTGGTGCTGCTGGAGCGGTGGGAGGAACTGCTGGGTGAACTGCTTGGCTCGGAGGGCACGCCCTTCCCAGAGACCCAGCGCGAGGGCCGCCAGCACGCACAGGCTGGGCGCTGGGCCGAGGCGCTGGCTGCGTGGGGCCGCACAGACGCTGCGGAGCGCGCTGCGCTGCGCGCGCTGGAGCAGGGGGCCAACGCCCGCGCTGCGGTGCGCGCCATGCCGCGCGATGTGCTCGCCTTCTGGGTGAGCGCATGGCAGAGCGCGGTGTTCAACCGCCTGCTGGACCAGCGCCTGGCCGAGGGAACCGAGGGCGTGCTCCGCCTGGGCGACGTGGCGTGGAAGCACGCCAACGGCGCGCGGTTCCTGGTGGACGACGCTGCTGTGGCGGCGGAGGGCGAGCAGTCGCTGGCCGTCCGCGCGCAGCGGTTTGAGATATCCCCCACAGGCCTGCTGCCAGGGCAGGGCGCCATGCCCTCTCAGGGCGTGGTGCGCGCGGCAGAGGATGCGGCCATCCGCGCCTTTGGCATGGAGCCGGCCTTCTTTGACGCGCCCAACCGCTGGCAGGAGGGCGCGCGCCGCCCCTTGCGCGTGCAGGTGCGGAACCTGCAGATCGAAGGCGGCTTTGACGAGCACGGCCCGTTTGTGCGCGTGGCGTTCGAGCTGCCAGCGGGGGCCTATGCCACCGTGGTGCTGCGCGAACTGGGCGTGGAGGTGGAGGAGATGCCGGGCTAGCGCCGCGCAGCCTTGCGTTCTGCGCGGCGGCGCGCAAAGAAGCGCGTCAGCTGCCTGCCGCAGGCGCGGGCCAGCACGCCGCCCACCACGGGCGGGCGGTGATTGAGGCGCGTGTCCCTGGGAATGGCGTACAGGCTCTCGCACGCGCCAGCCTTGGCATCGGTGGCGCCGTAGATCACGCGGCCGATGCGCGCGTTGACGATGGCGCCTGCGCACATGGCGCAGGGCTCCAGGGTGACCACCAGCGTGCAGTCCTGCAGCCGCCAGCCAGCGCGATTGCGACCCGCCTTGGCCAGGGCCACCAGCTCTGCGTGGCCAGTGGGGTCGCCCGTCAGCTCGCGGTCATTGGCGTGCTGGCTTAGCACTCGCGCCCCGCAATAGACCACCGCGCCCACAGGCACTTCACCAGCGGCAGCAGCGTTGCGGGCCAGCGTCATGGCGCGCAGCATCATGCCCACGTCGCGGGCGCGCACGCCAGCGCGCAGGCCACGGCTGCCAGCGCAACGCAGCATGAACGCGCGCGCGCTGCGGTGCGATGCGCGCGCGCTGCCCCGCGCGCGGCGATGCCCCGTCCGCTGGCTCACTCGTCGCCCTCGTCGCCGTCTGTCCACGGGCTGCGCGTGCGGTACTTGCTGCGTCCCAGCAACGCTCCCAGCGCGTTGCGCATCACGCCGCCTTCGCTTACCGCGCGGGCGGGCGCAATCTGCAGCAGCACGATGCCCAGCTCGTACAGCGCGTACAGCGGCACCAGCAGCATGAGCATGGACAGGATGTCCACGGTGGGCGTGATCACAGCGGCGGCGATGGCGCAGATGAAGAGCGCATGCCGGCGGTACTTGCGCAGCATCTTGGTGTCCAGGATCCCCAGCCAGCCCAGCAGCAGGACCGCCACGGGTGTCTGGAACGCGATGGCGATGGCCCCGCCAAAGAACAGCACAAAGTCCACGTACTCGCTCAGGCGGTACTGCTGCGCCACCGCGCCAGTCATCTGCGTGGGAATGGTGCGCACTTCCAGCTGGCCATCCTCGCGGCCGCTGTCGAACGCGATGTACAGCTGCGCGTCGTCCTTGCGCATCCACACTTCGCCAGCGCGCGCGGTGGCGGGGTCCTGCTCCAGCATGGGCACCACTGGGCCTGCCACCTTGGCTTCTGCGGGCGTCACTGGCAGGAGCCGCGGCGCAGTGTCCGCAAAGCCCATGAGCATCTCCAGCATCAGGGGCAGCGCCAGGTAGAAGAGCGTGAGGCCGATCAGCACCAGGATGGTGCTCAGCGGCACCAGAAAGCGCGCGTAGCGGCGCTCATGGTGGTAGAGGCCTGGAGCCACAAAGCGCCATGCCTGCCAGAGGATCCACGGCACGGCAAGGATCACCGCTCCCCAGATGCTGAGCTGGATGCGCACCACCACCATTTCGCTGGGGCTGAGCACCTGCACCACGGGCGGCTGGTTCTTGGCAGCCAGCGCCACCAGCAGCGGATGCGTCACGAAGTCCAGCAGGTAGGTGGAGAGCGCAAAGCCAACGCATGCCAGCACCAGTGGAACGATGAGCGCGCGGATCAGCCGCTTGCGCAGCTCGTCCAGGTGCGCGCCAAAGCTCATCAGCCCAAGGGGCGAGTCATTGGGCTGGTCCTGGTCGAGTGGCATGCAGGGGCCACGATGCTAGCCGCGCAGCCCAAAGAAGCGGGTGGCGTTGGCGTCCACCATGGCGTCAAAGGTGGCCCAGTCTGCGCCGCGCAGCGCAGCCAGGAAGCGCGCAGTGTGCATGACATATGCGGGCACGCACGGCTTGGCGCTCCGCACAGGCTCTGGGCTGAGGTAGGGCGCGTCGGTCTCGCACATGATGCGGTCGTCTGGCACAAGCTTGGCAGAGGCCTGCACCTCTGGCGCGTTGCGAAAGGTGACCACGCCGGTGAAGCTAATCCACGCGCCAAAGTCCAGAACCTTGCGAGCGTCGTCCGGACCCTCTGTAAAGCAGTGGAACACGAACCGCTCTGGCGGCAGCCCCGTGGCGCGCAGCACGGGCAGCAGGTCGTCCACTGCGCGGCGGCAGTGGATGACCACGGGCTTGTCCAGCCCCTCCTTCCGCCACTGCAGGATCTGCTCCAGCTGCTGGTCCAGCACGCGGCGCTGCGTGGCGCGGTCTGGCTGCGGCCAGTGGTTGTCCAGGCCAAGCTCTCCCCAGGCCACGCAGCGCGGGTGCTCGCCCGCCCGCCGCATGTCGGGCCAGTGCTGCGGCTCGTGGCTGTGCAGCGGGTGGACGCCGGCCGTGCACCACACGTCTGCATGCGCGTCCGCCACGCGCAGCCCAGCCACGCTGTCCGTGGTGGTGGTGCCGATGGTGACAAAGCCGCGCACGCCAGCAGCGCGCGCTTCTGCAAGCACTGCGTCCAGGCGCTCGCCGATGCCGGGGTACAGAAGGTGGCAGTGGGTGTCCATCATGGTGCGTGCGCCTTGGGCTCCTCTGCGGTGCGCTGAATGCCCAGCTTCATCAACGGCGGCCCGATCAGCTCATTGCATGCCACCACAGCCAGCAGCAGTCCGCTGAGGAGTGGTGTCCAGGGCTGGCCCGCAAAGGTGCGCTCGAACTGGATGGCCATGGCCAGCGTCACGCCAGCCTGCGGCATGGTGGCGGTCCACAGCCAGCTTGCAGTGGGCTCTGGCACGCCAGCGCGGCGACACGCGCGGGTGACCGCCACGCGCTTGGAGACCAGGCGCACAGTCACCACCAGCAGCATGGCGGGCCACACCGCCGCCAGCGCGTCCAGGTGCAATTTGGCCCCAGAGACCGCAAAGAACACGCAGTACACCGGCAACAGAAGGCCGTCTATGGACGCAAGCAGCCGCGGCATGGCCTTGCTGGATCCAATGTTGGTCAGGATGAGGCCAGCGCTCAGCGCCACCAGCAGCGGGTCTGCTCCAACCTCCCGGCTCACCACCGCGATGCCAAAGCACACCAGCACCATGAAGAGCTCGATGCGCATGCTGAGAAAGCGCCCCAGCGCCCACAGCACCAGCGCCACCACGCCGCCAAGGAGGAGCGACGAGACCAGATGCAGCCCGATCTTCACCGTCACCAGCACCGGCGACGCCTGGTAGTCGCCGGCGTAGTCGCCCGGTGGGCCGATGATGGCCATTCCGGTGGCCAGCAGCGCTGAGAAGAGCACCACCAGCAGCACGTCCTTCAGGACCGTGCTTGCCAGAGCCAGCTGCGGGAACGTGCCGCGTGCGCCTGTCTCACGCAGGAGGGCCAGGGTCACGGCCGGCGCCGCTGCCACCGCCAGCACGGCCACTGCAAGCGCAAGGTACAGCCGCGTGACCAGGGTGGCGCCCTGCAAGGCCTCTGGCAATGGCGCGATGGTCATGAGCGCCACCAGCGCCACCAGCACTGCTGGCGTCACGCCCAGGAACTCGCCCATCACGATGCGCAGAATGGTGCGCGCCTGCCTGCGCACGAAGTCCAGCTTGATCTCTGCGCCCGCTGTGAAGGCGATCATGGAGACCGCCAGTCCCTCGATCAGCCGCAGATGCTCCAGCTCCTGCGCACCCACCAACGGCGTGACATGCACCACCTCTGCAAAATGCGGGCCTGTCAGCAGGCCGATCACCAGATAGCCGCTGATGCGCGGCAGACCCAGCGCCTTGGCCACGCGCCCTGCAAGCCATGCTGCCACCAGCAGGAAGCCAAAGGCTGTGGTGGTGCGGCCCACCACTTGGGGCGTGGCTGCAAAGGTGTCTCCCAGCGCGCCATGGAGGATGGAGGGAGCAGGGGGCACCAGCCAGCCGCTGGCGGCCTGCACCACGTACGCGCCGGTCACCAGCGCCAGCAGGCCTGCCACCACAGGCGCTGCCTCTGCCAGGCGGCGGGGCCACGGCGCTGTGTTCGGCGATTCCATGCTCACGCGGAGGCTCCTGCGCGGCGCGCGGCACGCATGCGGGCAAGGAGTGGCGGCGCGGCGCTCACCACGCCTGTCGCCACCACCACAAAGAGGATCTCGCGCCGGATCAGACTGTCTTCGCTGAGCACAGCCGCCACGGCCACCACCACCGCCAGCGCGCTCTGCCGCGAAGTGGCCGCACGCAGAAGCGTGCGGTTGCGGCCTGCAGCGTGCAGCACCGGGCGCGCAGCCACGCTCGCCACCCAGGGCTTGAGCGCCAGCCGCGCTGCGCAGCATCCAGCCACCAGCACCCACGGCCAGAGCGCGCCGGGCGGGTTCAGGAGCGCGCCAGCCAGCACAAAGAAGAGAGTGGCCACGGCGCGCTCGCTCCGCCCCAGGAGGCGCCCCACCGACACGCGCAGCGTGCCGGGCAGGTTGGCCATGGCAGCGCCACACAGGAGCGCAGAGAGCAGCGGAGAGAAGGTCAGCTCGGTGGCGATGCCCGCCGACAGCGCGGCCACGCTGGTCACCACTACCAGCGTGCGGTTCATGCTCCATTCGCCTTTGGAGAGCAGCACGCGGATCGCCAGCGCCGCGCATGCAGCAAGCCCCACGGCCGCAGCCAGCCCAGCGGCTGCCAGCGGTGCGTTCAGCGCAGGCACGCCTTCCATGTCACGCACCACAAACTGGCTGGCCACGCCCAGGAGCAGCACAGCCATCACGGTGCTCAGCCCTGCGGTGCCAGTGGCCACCCGCGCTGCGCCGCGCTCGCTGGGGGCGGCATGCAGCAGCATGGAGCGCGTCTCTGGGTTCCAGCCCATCAGGCTGACGCCCACAATGACAACGGGCATCAGCACCCATGCCCCGGACAGATCGTCCACCTTCATCCAGGAGGGGCCGCTCCCCAGAAGCAGCAGCGCGGCCACAGCCGTGCACGCCAGCATGTCCAGGCCAGCCCAGCGCCACGCCACCCACGGAATGCGCCGCAGTGTGTGCCAGGTCAGCTGCACACCCACGGTGAGTCCCACCCAGCCAATCGCCACCAGGATGAGAGGCCGCAGCGCATCCACCACCTGGTTGTCCAGCGCGTTCAAGCCGTGCGGGCCAATGCCGAGGCCAAACAGCATCCACACCCAGCCAGCGCCTACATACGCCGCCACGCTGGGCAGCCTCAGCAGGCGCAGAAAGGGACGCGTGGTGGTCGCTGCGGCCGCCACCAGCACCATGAGCGCCACGGCGTACACCGCCATGGTGGAGATGGTGACTGGCTGTTCCTTCACAGCCCGATGACGCCTTGCACTGGCAGCACTGCTCCCACAGGGCGGGCATCCACTGGCAGGTGCTCAAGATGGCGGAGCAGCGTGTCCACATCGCGCTGCGTGCAGATGCTGATCACCACGCGGCCGCCCGTGTCTGCAGGCAGGAGTGCGGCCAGCCCAGTGAAGATGGGAAGCTCAGAACGGAGCACCGCGCTCAGGCCACGGCTCTCCAGCACGGTGGCGCCGCCCACCCCTGCGTCCAGAAGCGCTGTGATGACGGCCTCAAAGGTGTCCTCTGTCCGAGACACCAGCACCAGCAGCCGGCGATCTGCTGGCTCGCTGTAGATCGAGTGCGCCTCATGCATGGGCTGCGTCCTCGCTCATCACCCGGCGGACCAGGTCATCTGGGTCGGTTGCCAAACGAAGATGCTCCAAACTGCGTTGATCGTGCACGATCCGTGCCAAACGTGCCAACATCTTGACATGATCCCAGGGTTTGGCCTGGTCTCCAAAGAGTCCGAGAAGTATGGTGCTCGGGGGAGAAGCCGGATCCACCAGCACACCCCTGCGCACCAGGGCGGGAATCACCAAGGTGCGGGGGATTCCCGGCAGGATGGCATGGGGAAGCGCCACGCCGCCCCCCACAGCTGTGGGGCGCACCCGTTCGCGCACCTGCAGCGCATGGTGGAGCAGCTTGGCTGATACCCCCAGGTGTGCGGCTGCTTTCACCGCCAATCGCTCCAAGATTGCATCCAAATCGAGCGGTCCGTCCTCCACGATGGCAACGCCGGGTTCGAGTGCTGGTGCCAGGTCCACGCACAGAGGGTAGCAACCGCGTTTGTTGACGATCCTCAAAGCGTTGCCGTACCATCTCACGATCCACTTTGTGAAAAATCGTACAAGGTGGTCCGACAACCCGGCGCCGCGCTGGCGCCTTCAGGAGGCTGGAGCCCCCGATGAGCCGATTCCTCTTTCCCCGCTGGTCGAACGCCCTCCTGCCGTTCGCGCTGGTCGTGGGTGCCATCGCCCCCCTGTATGCGGTGATGTTCGTGGCATACGGGTTTAGCCCAAAGACCACAGAAGGCCAGTACCAGCCTGAGCAGCCAGTGCCCTTCAGCCACGCGCTGCACGCTGGCAAGCTTGGCCTGGACTGCCGGTACTGCCACAACACGGTTGAGTACGCCAGCCACGCTGCGGTGCCCCCCACGCAGACGTGCATGAACTGCCACACCCAGATCCAGCGGGAGAGCCCTCGGCTGGCCCCAGTCCGCGCCAGCTACGAGACTGGCATGCCCATTGACTGGATCAAGGTTCACAAGCTCGGCGACTACGCCTACTTCAACCACGCTGCGCACGTCACGCGCGGCGTGAGCTGTGTGGAGTGCCACGGCCGCGTGGACACCATGGAGCAGGTGCACCGCGTGTCGCCGCTCTCCATGGGCTGGTGCCTGGACTGCCACCGCAATCCGGTGGACCGCATCCGTCCGCCGGAAGAGGTCTTTGCGCTGGACAAGAGCACCACGGGCACGTGGTCGCTCGACACCCGGCTTGAGCTGCAGAAGAAGTACGACATTCACCCCAGCGAGAACTGCTCGACCTGCCACCGCTGACACGCGAGTGAAGCGCGAGAACGAGGAAGACATGCACGACGGTTGCACGCACGGTCAACAGCCCGCACAGGACGAGCAGTCGTCCAAGGGCGCACCCGCACGGCGCTCTGCCTACTGGCGTTCGTTTGAGCAGGTGGCGCAGACAGAGGAGTTCCAGAGCTTCATGCAGCGGGAGTTCCAGCCCGGCGCAAGCGAGCTGGAAGGGGACGATCGCCGCCAGTTCATCAAGATCATGGGCGCGTCGTTTGCGCTGGCTGGCCTGGCGCTGGCTGGCTGCCGCCGCTGGCCCGAGAGCAAGATCGCGGAGTACGCGTCGCGTCCGGCCAATCGCACGCCTGGCGTGCCAGTGAAGTACGCCACCAGCTATGAGCTGGGCGGCGTGGGCGTGGGCGTGCTGGCCACCAGCTACGACGGCCGCCCCATCAAGCTGGACGGAAATCCAGCGCATCCAGGCTCGCCGCTGGCGGGTGGTGCTGCGCAGATTGACCCAGCGCTGCTGGCCAAGCGTGGCGCACCGCAGGTTGGTCCATCCTCCGCCATCACCCAGGCCCGCGTGCTGGAGCTGTACGACCCAGAGCGCAGCCGCACCGTGATGAACAGCGGCAAGCCCTCCAACATGGCTGGCTTCAACGCCTGGCTGGGTGAACGCCGCAACGCGTGGAAGAGCGCGCAGGGCAAGGGCCTGGTGGTGCTGGCAGAGCCCAGCAACTCGCCCACCATGCAGGATCTGCGCTCGCGTCTGCAGGCGCAGTATCCGCAGATGACTTGGGCCACCTGGTGCGCGGTCAACGACGACACGCAGCGCGCTGGCACCACCATGGCCTTCGGCAGCGCCATGCGCGCGCATCCGCGCTTTGACACCGCCAAGGTGGTGCTGAGCCTGGACGCAGACTTCCTGAACACAGAGCCCAACGCAGTGGCCAACGCCCGCGCGTGGGCGGCAGGCCGCTCGCTGGTGGCGCGCCAGAACGGCGCGCTGTCGGCTGTGGATCCAGGCAAGGCCACGCAGAGCCGCGTGTACCAGGTTGAAGGCCTGCTCACGCTCACGGGCATGAACGCAGACCAGCGCATCGCCGTGCGTCCATCGCAGGTGGCGGCGCTGGCGGCGTCCATCGCAGACCGCGTGGGCGTGGACGCAGCGCGCGCGCTGGGTGCGCAGGCACCCAAGCTGGGCGAGCACGAGCAGGAAGTGCTCGACGCGCTGGTCAACGACCTGAAGGCGGCTGGCAAGGATGCGCTGGTGGTGGCCGGCATGCGCCAGCCTGCCATCGTGCACGCGCTGGCCGCTGCCATCAACGCCAAGCTGGGCGCTGCTGGCAACACGGTCACCTACACCGCTGCACCGGGCGATCTCTGCACCGACAGCATCAAGCGCGTGGCAGACATGCTGAACAGCGGCAGCGTGGAAACGCTGATCATCCTGGGCGGCAACCCTGTCTACGACGCGCCTGCAGACCTGGCCTTTGGCAACGCCATGGCCAAGGCGCGCAACGTGGCGCATCTGTCCTTCCACCGCAACGAGACCAGCCAGAACGCTGCGTGCACCTGGCATGTGCCAGCCGCGCACTTCCTGGAGAGCTGGGGCGACAATCGCGCATGGAACGGCACCATCGGCCTGCAGCAGCCGCTCATCGAGCCGCTCATTGATCCAGCGCAGGGCGGGCTTGCGCCCATCGAGTTCTGCTCCGCCATGCTGGGCGAAGGAGACACCAGCGGCCGCACGCTGGTGGCGCGCACGCACCAGGCCCGCATGGGCATGACTGGCAGTGCGTTCGACTCGGCCTGGCGCCAGCTGCTGGACGTGGGCGTGGTGTCCGGCACCGCAGACTCCACCTCCGCACCAAGCGTGAGCACCAGCGCGCTCAGCAGCGCGGCCTCTGCCGCAGCCAGCAGCGCTGCTGCCAGCGGCAACGAGCTGGCCATCTTCACAGACGGCCGCATGTTCGATGGCCGCTTTGCCAACGTGGGATGGCTGCAGGAGCTGCCAGACCTGGTCACCAAGATCACCTGGGACAACGCGCTCCTCATGTCTGCCGCCACGGCGGCCGCCATGGGCGTGAAGAACGGCACCATGGTGGACCTGTCGCAGGGCGGCGCTCGCCTTGAGGCAGCCGCATGGATCGTGCCAGGCATGGCGGACGGCGTGCTGGGCCTCTCGCTGGGCCACGGCCGCGGCGAGGCTGCTGGCACCCTTGGCGCCAACGCAGGCTTCAATGTCAACGTGCTGCGCACCACGGCAGCGCCGTGGATCGTGCCCAGCGTGACAGCCGCTGCTGGCGCCCGCACCTACGCCTTTGCGCACACGCAGGACCACGGCGTGACGGAAGCTGTCATGCCAGAGGTTCCAGCAGGCAGCATTCAGGAGCGCCTGCCCACCCTGATTCGCGAGGCGTCGCTGGCGCACTACAAGGAGCACCCAGACTTCGCCAAGCACGCCACGCACGTGGCGCACCGCCTGTCGCTGTGGGAGGAGAGCAACCTCTCTGGCGCCAAGCACCGCTGGGCCATGACTATTGACCTGGCCACCTGCACAGGCTGCAGCGCCTGCGTCACCGCCTGCCAGGCGGAGAACAACATCCCCATCGTGGGCAAGGACCAGGTGGGCCGCGGCCGCGAGATGCACTGGATCCGCGTGGACCGCTACTTCAAGGGCGGGAACACAGCCAAGCCAGATGGCTTCCGCTTCCAGCCTGTGACCTGTGTGCAGTGCGAGAACGCTCCATGCGAGCAGGTGTGCCCCGTGGCGGCCACCATGCACGACAAGGACGGCCTGAACAACATGGTCTACAACCGCTGCATCGGCACCCGCTACTGCAGCAACAACTGCCCCTACAAGGTGCGCCGCTTCAACTTCTTTGACTTCCACCGCCGCGACCCGGTGCGCGAAGGCGGAATCATGATGACGGAGCCCGAGTACTACGTGGAAGAGGGTCCCAACGAGTGGCTGCGCATGCAGTTCAACCCGGATGTCACCGTGCGCATGCGCGGCATCATGGAGAAGTGCACCTTCTGCACGCAGCGCATCCAGCAGGCCAAGATCGCTGGCAAGAACGCGTGGGTCCGCAAGGGTGGCGTCTCCTCCGGCCAGCCGGCCTTTGACATCGAGGACGGCATCATCCAGACCGCGTGCCAGCAGGCGTGCCCCACGGGCGCCATCGTCTTTGGCGACCTGAACACCGCCACCAGCGACGTGGCCGTGCTGCAGCGCACGCCGCGCGCCTACGGCATGCTGGAAGAGCTCAACACCAAGCCACGCCTGCAGTACCTGGCACGCGTGGCCAATCCGGCCATTGACCACGGCGAGAGCGAGCACGGTCACCCACACGACCACGGCGATCACTCGCATGGCAATGAAGGCGCCGCAGCGCACGGAGCACATTCATGACGACGGTCCCGCTCAACCAAGATGGCAACCACGATCCGCGCCTCCGCGGCTTTGTGGACATTGACAACACGCAGGACACGCCAGGCGTCCGTGCGCCGCTGGTGCTGCAGACCGGAAAGTTCGGCGATGTCACCCAGTGGGTGGCCAAGCCAGCCGAGGATCCGCGGCCTCCGTTCGCGTGGACCTTCATGTTCGTGGTCAGCATGGCGCTGGTGGCCTTCCTGGGCTTCTGCGTCACGTATCTGATCTTCACCGGCGTGGGCGTGTGGGGCCTGAACAACCCAGTGATGTGGGCCTTTGACATCACCAACTTCGTGTTCTGGGTGGGCATTGGTCACGCAGGCACGCTCATCAGCGCCATCCTCTTCCTGTTCCGGCAGAAGTGGCGCACGGGCATCAACCGCTTTGCAGAAGCCATGACCATCTTCGCGGTCATCTGCGCAGGCCTGTTCCCAGGCATCCACGTGGGCCGCGTATGGCTGGCCTACTGGCTCTTCCCCATTCCCAACCAGATGGAGATGTGGCCCCAGTTCCGCAGCCCGCTGCTGTGGGACGTCTTTGCCGTGGGCACGTACTTCACCACCTCGCTGCTGTTCTGGTACCTGGGCCTGGTCCCAGACCTGGCCACCATGCGCGACCGCGCCAAGGGCAAGATCCAGCAGTTTGCATATGGCCTGTTCGCCATCGGCTGGCGCGGCAGCAACCGCCACTGGCACCGCTATGAGCGCGCCTACCTGCTGCTGGCAGCGCTGGCCACGCCTCTGGTGCTCAGCGTGCACAGCGTGGTGTCCTTTGACTTTGCCACCAGCCAGCTGCCTGGCTGGCACACCACCATCTTCCCGCCGTATTTCGTGGCGGGCGCCATCTTCAGCGGCTTTGCCATGGTGGTCACCCTGGCTGTCCCGGCCCGCGAGCTGTTTGGTCTGAAGGACCTGATCACGCTCCGCCACCTGGACAACATGAACAAGATCATCCTGGTGACGGGCTGCATGGTGGGCTACGCCTACTCCATGGAGTTCTTCATCGCGTGGTACTCGGGTGCGCTGTACGAGAAGTTCGCGTTCATCAACCGCGCGTTCGGCCAGTACGCCTGGGCCTACTGGATCATGGTCAGCTGCAACGTCATCACGCCGCAGCTCTTCTGGTCCAAGAAGATCCGCACCAGCATCCCCATCATGTTCGTCCTCAGCCTGGTGGTGAACGTGGGCATGTGGTTCGAGCGCTTCGTCATCATCGTCACCAGCCTGGCCAACGACTTCCTTCCCAGCAGCTGGGACAAGTTCGTCCCAACCTGGGTGGACATCGGCACCATGCTGGGTGCATTCGGCCTGTTCGGCACGCTGTTCCTGCTCTTCTGCCGCTACCTGCCCATGGTGGCCATCGCTGAAGTGAAGGGCGTGATGCCGCAGGCAGACCCGCACTGGTCTGGCTACAGCCACGGCCAGAGCCACACCAGCGCGCAGCACACTGGAGGTCACGCGTGAGCACTGCAACCCACGAAGCCCCCAAGCCAGCCACCGGCGCGCAGCCGCGGCAGGGCCACCTGTACGGCCTGCTGGCGGAGTTCGACAACCCTGCCCAGCTGGTGCACGCCGCCGAGAAGGTGCGCGATGCCGGCTACCGCTACTGGGACTGCCACACGCCGTTCCCGGTGCACGGCCTGGACCAGGCCATGGGCGTGCGCCGCACCATCCTGCCAGTGCTGGTCTTCATGGCCGGCGCCACCGGCACGCTGACGGGCCTGGGCCTGCAGTGCTTCACCAACGGCACCAGCCTCACGCTGTGGGCGCTGGTGTGGGTGACGGGCTACCCCTTCCTCATCAGCGGCAAGCCGCTGCTCAGCATTCCAGCGTTCATTCCCATTGTGTTCGAGCTCACCGTGCTGTTCTCGGTGCTCAGCACCGTGGGCCTGGTGTTCCTGCTGAACGGCCTGCCGCGCCTGCACCACCCGCTGTTCCGCAGCGACCGGTTCCTGCGCGCCACGGACGACAAGTTCTTCATCTCCATCGAGGCGCGCGATCCGCGCTTCTACCGCACCAAGACCGAGCAGCTCCTCAAGTCGCTCGGCGCCGCATCTGTGGAAGCGGTGGAGGACTGACATGCTGAATTTCAAGCTCCCCCGATTTCTGGTGTACACGCTGCTGGTGCTGACAGTGGCTGCTGTGCTGCCGCCGCTGATCTTTGCGCGCGTGCGGGCCACGCCAAGCCCCAACCGCCCCGTGCATCTGATCTGGGACATGGACTTCCAGAACAAGTTCAAGACCCAGGTGCCCAACCCGCTGTTCGCCGACCATCGCGCCATGCGTCCGCTGGTGGCTGGCGCTGTGGCGCAGGGCGAGTCCTACACCGACACCCACCTGTACGAAGGCGTGGTGGACGGCCAGTGGGCCACCGCGCTGCCGCAGAGCATGAAGATGGATGCAGCGCTGCTGAAGCGCGGCCAGGAGCGGTTCAACATCTACTGCTCTGCGTGCCACGGCTACGCCGGCTACGGCAACGGCGCGGTGAACACGCGCGCCATGGAGCTGGTGTCCAACGCAGCCGGCCCTGTGAACGGCACCACCTGGGTGGCTGCCAAGAACCTGCATGACGACACCGTGCTGGTCCAGCCCATGGGCCAGATCTTCAACACCATCACCCACGGCATCCGCAACATGGCTGGCTACGGCTCGCAGATCCCCACGCCGGATCGCTGGGCCATCGCTGCCTATGTCAAGGCGCTGCAGCTGAGCCAGAACGCAACCATGTCCACCGCCGCCACAGACCCAGCGCCCGCTGCTGGCGAACTGGCCGCTGCCCACAACAACTAGTCATCACGGCCGACCTCACTGCCATGGCAACCCACTCATCATCCACTGCCGACGTCCTCTCCGACAGCAACATCGTCGGCACCCGCATTCCTGTCCGCGAGCACATCGCGCTGGTCGTGGGCGTGGTGTTCCTGGCCATCTCCATGTGGCTGGGCTACCAGTCGCAGGATCCTGGGCACTTCGCCAAGGTCTATCTGCAGAACTTCATGTTTGTGCTGGCAGTGGCCCTGGGCTCGTTCTTCTTTGTCTTCGTGCAGTACGCCACCCGCGCTGGCTGGAGCGTGGCTGTGCGCCGTCCAGCAGAGTGCGTCATGCAGAACCTGCGCTGGATGTGGATCCTCTTCCTGCCAGTGGCCTACCTGGGCTTCACGGGCAAGCTGTCTGTCCTCTTCCCGTGGGCGGATCTGGCTGCGCTGAATCAGGAATCTCCTGCTGAAGCGAAGCTGGTGACAGCCAAGTCTGACTTCCTGAACGAGCAGTGGTTCTTCATCCGCGCTGGCATCTACTTCCTGGTCTGGTTCCTCCTGGCCTCGTTCTTCTGGCGCTCCTCGGTGCGCCAGGACGCCACCGGCGACGTGCGCCTGACAGAGCGCGCGCAGACCATGGCCTACCCAGCGGCCATCCTCTTTGGCATCACCATCACGTTTGCCGCCATTGACTGGATGATGAGCCTGAACCCAGCGTGGTTCAGCACCATGTTCGGCGTGTACTTCTTCACGGTGTGCTGCACCGCTGGCATCAGCTTTGTCACACTGGTGTGCCTGGCGCTGCAGCGCGCTGGCTACCTGCAGGGCATCATCACTGCAGAGCACTACCAGGACCTGGGCAAGATGCTCTTCGCCTTTGGCGTGGTGTTCTGGGCGTACATCGCCTTCAGCCAGTACATGCTCATCTGGTACGGCAACATTCCAGAAGAGACCACCTGGTACCTGGCCCGCCAGCTGGGCGGCTGGACCTGGGTGAGCGTGGCCCTCCTGGTGGGCCACTTCATGCTGCCCTTCCTCTTCCTGATCTCGCGCTGGACCAAGCGCTGGCGCGGCACGCTGGCGCTGGGCGCAGCGTGGATGCTGGCCTTTGCTTGGGTGGACGTGTACTACCTGGTCATGCCGGAGATCCCGCATGGCCTTGACCAGTACGCCACCTACAACCAGCTGGCAGAGAAGTTCGCCGACACCTCCACGCACCTGGCCGACCCGCTCAACTGGACCATGCTCATCGGCATGTTCGCGTTGCTGATGGCCGGCACGGCTGCGGCTGCGCGCCGCCACCCGCTGGTGGCCAAGCGCGACCCGCGCCTGGCTGACAGCCTGCACTTCCAGAACATGTGAGCCCACCAACCATGAGCACCACAGAACAGAGCGAGTTCGTGACAGCCACCGGCGTCCGCTGGGACGACCCGGAAGAAGGCAAGACCTGGTTGGTCTCGCTGATCGGCATCGTCGTCCTCTGCGCCCTTGTGATCTTCCTGAGCGTGGTGTTCTTCCGCGCCGAGACCACCGAGGTGGAGCAGAAGGTGGTGGACAAGAGCTGGGAGTCCCTGCAGGCTGCCAAGCGCGCGCAGCTGGACCTCTTGACGCAGAGCAACGCCTACACCGTGGAAGTGGGCGGCAAGCAGATCAACCGCCAGCGCATTCCCATCACCCAGGCCATGGAGAAGCTGGCCGCTGATCCACGCATGGCGGCACCTGCTGCCAGCGCGTCCGCTGCGCCAGCCGCCAAGCCTTGAACTTCTGTGAGACCCGCATGACCCTTCGCCTACCCAACCGCGCCTTGCAGCACGCCACAGCGGCCATCGCTGCTGTGGTGGTGTCGTGCCTGTGCGCGCCAGCTGGGGCGCAGGGGGCCTATGGCGGCGCGTACCGCCCGCCAGTGGCCACCACCGATCCAATCCCAGAGCTGCAGGACGTGACCATCCTGGACAAGCCCAACTCGCAGCTGCCGCTGGACGCCACGCTGGTGACGGACGACGGCCGCACTGTGACGCTGCGCGACGTGCTGCCCAAGGATCGTCCCGCCATCCTGCAGCTGGGCTACATGCGCTGCCCGCAGCTCTGCAGCCTGGTCATGAACGCGCTGGTCCGCGGCATGCAGGGCGTGGACTGGACCGTGGGCAAGGAATTCGACGTCATCTCCATCTCCATCAACCCAGATGAGAAGCCAGAGCTGGCTGCAGGCAAGAAGGCTGGCTACGTGGCTGAGTACGGCCGCACCAGCGGCGGCGCAGGGGCTGCGGGCTGGCACTTCATGACGGGCGACGACGCAAACATCCACCGCGTGGCCGACGCGGTGGGCTTCCAGTACAAGCGCCGCCCCGATGGCGAATACAGCCACGCTGCCGCAGTCTTCCTGATCACGCCCGATGGCCGCCTGAGCCGCACGCTGTACGGCGTGCGGTACGAGCCAGAGACGCTGCGCATGGGCCTGCTGGAGGCCTCAGAAGGGCGCATTGGCACGGCCATGGACCGCTTCATTCTCTGGTGCCACGTGTACGACCCCAACTCGGGCGGGTACGTGCTCATGGCCATGCACATCATGCAGCTGGGCGGACTGCTGACCATCGCCCTGATGGGCGGCACGCTTGGCTACCTGTGGTGGCGCGAAGCCAGCCGCCGCAAGCTCGCCGCTCCGCTCTCAGCCACGCACGCCTGACGAACATCCCATAGGTCCATCCTCATGGCAATCGAATCCACCATCCTCTCCTCCGTCAGCGCAGTGGCCACGCACAGCCTGGTGCTGGCGCAGCAGACTGCTGCTGACCTGAAGCCTGGCACCATCTGGCAGCCGCCTGCGGCGTCCACCACCGCCTTCCGCGTGGACGACGTGTGGAACTTCATCAACTGGATCTGCTACTTCTTCTTTGCGCTGGTGGTGCTGCTGATGATCGTGTTCGTGGTGAAGTACCGCCACCGCCGCGGCACGCCGTACCGCACGGACTACCCACACCACAACACGCCGCTGGAGCTGGCGTGGTCCATCATCCCCACGCTGCTGGTGATCGGCCTCTTCTGGTGGGGCTTCCACAACTACCTGGACGTCCGCACGCCACCCAAGAACTCCTACGACATCCAGGTCACCGCGCAGAAGTGGTCCTGGGACTTCACCTATCCAAACGGCGCCTCCAGCCCAGACCAGCAGCTGTACATCCCAGCTGGCCGCCCAGTGCGCGTCATCCTGCGCAGCAACGACGTGCTGCACGCCTTCTACGTGCCAGACTTCCGCGTGAAGCAGGACGTGGTGCCAGGCCGCTACACCTACCTGTGGTTCCAGTCGGACTTTGTGACTGGGCGCCCCAAGGAGGGTGAGGACATCATGAAGGGTCCGGGCTTCAACCTGTTCTGCGCGGAGTACTGCGGCACTGGCCACAGCAACATGAACCGCAAGGTCTATGTGCTGAACCAGGAGGACTTCGACGCGTGGTTGAACAATGCCGCAAAGTGGCTGGACCCGATCCCTGACCAGGATCTGGCCCGACTGGCCGGCCCTCGCCTCTACTCCCGCTGCGCCCAGTGCCACACGCTGGATGGTTCGCCCCTCATCGGTCCTTCCTGGAAGGGCCTGTATGAGCGCGTGTCCACCTACCCCAACGTTGGCCCAGGCAAGAAGTACGAGACTGCAGAGGACTACATCCGCGCCTCCATCCTGGTGCCGGGCGAGTATGTGGTGCCTGGCTACTCCAACGCCATGCCCACCTTCAAGGGTCAGCTTGATGACCGCGGCATTGACGCGATCATCGGCATGATGCGCAACCTGGACAAGTTCGATCCCAAGACTGGCAAGCCGCTGCCCAACGCAGCCTGGCCGTCTGCTGGCGGCGCTGCCCCAGCTGCCGCGCCAGCCGCCGCCCCAGCCGCCTCCACCGCCGCCCCCACTGGAAGCAAGCCATGACGACCATTCCTCTCCCATCCGCTGGCCCCGACCGAGCTGTCCTGGAGAACCGGCCAGCTTCGGAGAACTACCTGACGCACACCAAGGGCGTGCTCAGCTGGATCTTCACCCTTGACCACAAGCGCATCGGCCTGATGTACATGTGGTCTGTGCTGGGCAGCTTCCTGCTGGGCGGCATCTTTGCGCTCCTGGTGCGCACGGAGCTGCTCACGCCTGGCCCCACCATCACCGACAGCGCCGACACCTACAACCAGTGGTTCACGCTGCACGGCGCCATCATGGTGTTCCTGGTCATCATCCCCAGCATCCCTGCAGCGCTGGGCAACTTTGTGCTGCCCATCATGCTGGGCGCCAAGGACGTGGCCTTCCCACGGCTCAACCTGTTCAGCTACTACCTGTGGGTCATCGGCGCCATCTGCTGCGTGGTCAGCCTGTCCCTGGGCGGCTTTGACACGGGCTGGACCTTCTACACCCCGTACTCCACCACCACGCCCGCTGGCGGCGTGATCCCCGTGCTGACGGGCGCCTTCATCCTGGGCTTCAGCAGCATCTTCACGGGGCTGAACTTTGTGGTCACCGTGCACAAGCTGCGCCCGCCCGGCATGACGTGGTTCCGCATGCCGCTGTTCCTGTGGGCGCTGTACTCCACGGCCATCATCCAGGTGCTGGCCACCCCGGTGCTGGGCATCACGCTGCTCCTTCTCATCGTGGAGCGCACGGTCAACATCGGCATCTTCAATCCCAGCATGGGTGGCGACCCCGTGCTGTACCAGCACTTCTTCTGGTTCTACAGCCACCCCGCGGTGTACATCATGATCCTGCCCGCCATGGGCATCATCAGCGAGATCATCGCGATCAACGCGCACCGCCACATCTTTGGCTACCGCTTCATCGCGTTCAGCTCCATCGCCATCGCCATGTTCAGCTTCCTGGTGTGGGGCCACCACATGTTCACCAGCGGCCAGTCCGCCCTGATGAACACGCTGTTCAGCGCCATCAGCTTCAGCGTGGCCATCCCAAGCGCCGTGAAGGTGTTCAACTGGGTGGCGACGCTGTACAAGGGCTCAGTCAGCCTGACCACGCCCATGTGGTACGCGCTGGCGTTCCTGTTCCTGTTCACCATCGGCGGCCTGACCGGCCTGCACCTGGCCACGCTGAACGTGGACGTGCACCTGCACGACACCTACTTTGTGGTGGCGCACTTCCACTACGTGATGATGGGCAGCGCACTCATCGCCATGGTGGGTGGCCTGCACCACTGGTGGCCCAAGATGTTCGGCCGCATGTACGACGAGCGCCTGGGCACGCTGGCCTGCTGGATCATCTTCATCGGCTTCAACGTGACCTTCTTCACCCAGTTCCTGCTGGGCGCGCACGGCATGCCACGCCGGTACTACGACTACCAGCCCATGTACCAGAGCTACCACGTGGTCAGCACCATCGGCAGCTACATCATGGCGTTCGGCTTTGTGCTGACGGCCATCTGCCTCATCGGCAGCTTCTTCAACGGCAAGCGCGCTCCAGCCAATCCATGGGGCGGCCGCAGCCTGGAGTGGCAGTGCGCCAGCCCGCCACCCTTCGACAACTTCGCCAAGACGCCCCGCGTGGGCGACTGCTACGACCTGAGCATCGTCCGCTGGGACGAGAAGCTTGGCGGCTACTGGGTTGACCGCGACGCCGACCCAGATCTCAACTCCAACGCGCCTCGCCAGGCAGGCGGAGCTCACTGATGAGCCACATCACCGCTGATCAGCCCGTCCACAACGCAGGCGCCCATGGCGATGACCACGGGCACGGCCACAACCCGCACCTGGCGCACCACTTCGACTCGCTGCAGCAGCAGTTCGACAGCGCCAAGCTGGGCATCTGGCTCTTCCTGGCCACGGAAATCCTGTTCTTTGGCGGCCTGTTCGTGGCCTACGCCATCCTGCGCATGCGCTTCCCAGAGGTGTTCAGCTACGCCAGCCACTACCTGGACACCATCATGGGCGGCATCAACACATGCGTGCTCATCCTGTCCAGCCTGACCATGGCGCTGGCGGTGCGCTTTGCGCAGCTCAACAAGCGCGCTGGCCTGGTCTTCTGCCTCATCCTCACCCTGATGGGCGCGGTGGGCTTCCTGGTCATCAAGTACTTCGAGTACAGCCACAAGATCCACGAGCACCTGGTGTGGGGCAAGACGTTCTACGTCCCACCAGAAGGGCACCTGGGCGCAGAGGAAGCCAAGGCGCTCGCCACGGCTCCAACAACCGGCACGCTCACGCTCACGGTGGCCAACCCCGCACCCTTCGCCATTCCAGAGCTGGCCACCAAGCCGGCCGCAGAGGCCAGCGCGGTCAAGCCCGCCTCCACGGGCCCCAGCGGCGTGGCCTCCAAGGTGGAGGGCCCACTGCAGAAGGCAGAGGCTGAAGGTCCATCGCATGCCGAGGCAGCGCATCCAGGCATCCACCTGGAGGACAAGCGCATGCCTCCCAACACACACCTGTTCTTCGGCATCTACTACGCCATGACAGGCCTTCACGGCATCCACGTGGTGGCGGGCATGGTGCTCATCGTGTGGCTGATCCGGCGTGCCATCCGCGGCGACTTCAGCAGCCAGTACTACACCCCAGTGGACACTGGCGGCCTGTACTGGCACATCGTGGACTTGATCTGGATCTTCCTCTTCCCGCTCTTCTATCTGATCCACTGAGGCACCCATGGCGCACTCCAACACTGGTTCACACGCCGCGCATGACCACCCAGAGGTGGGTCACGTGGTCCCTGCCAGCACGCTGGTGGCCGCAGGCCTGGCGCTGCTGGTGCTCACCATCATCACCGTGGCAGTCCGCTTTGTTGACGTGGGCGAGTTCAACATGCCCATCGCCCTGGGCGTTGCGGTGGTGAAGGCCACCATCGTTGCGCTGGTGTTCATGCACCTGCGCTGGGACCGCCCCTTCAACCTGCTGGTGCTCATCGGCAGCGCGCTGTTCGTCCTGCTCATGATGGCCTTTGCGGCCATGGACGTGGGGCAGTACTCGCACACCATTTTCACCGGCAATGCGCCCGACGCGCAGCAGCAGCTGACCACCTCCGCCCCCGGTGCCCCGGTTGCGCGCGATGTGCAGATGCCGCCCGCGCACCCGTAGTGCAGCGCAGCGCCTGCGCAGGTGTAGGCAGGCAGCATGGCCATCAAGACGCTGAAGCACGTCGACCCCTTTGACTCTGCGCAGGAGCGCGGTCAGGCGGGCGTGCTTGGCATGTGGCTGTTCATCGTGGTGGTGGCCATGATCTTCATTGGCTGCATCCTGGGGTATCTGGTGGTGCGGCTGGACAGGCCGCCGGGGCAGGCGTGGATGCCTGCGCAGGACCCTGGGCTGCCCAAGGCACTGCTGGTGTCCACCGCCATGCTGCTCATCAGCAGCTGGACGGTGCAGGCGGCCGTGCGTGCCAGCAGGCAGGGGCGCTCTGCGCTGGCGCATCATGCGCTGGGCTGGACCATGGTCTTTGCGGGCGTGTTCCTGGTGGTGCAGACCTTTGCGTGGTTCGAGCTGTGGCGCCGCGACCTGACCATTGACTCTGGCCTGTACGCGTGGACCTTCTACGTGCTCACCGGCGTGCATGCGCTGCATGTGCTGGGCGGCATCCCGCCGCTTCTGGTCACCTACGTCCGCAGCGCGCGCGGCGCCTACACCCCGGCCCACAACGCTGGCCTGGTGTGCTGCGCCATGTACTGGCACGCGCTGGATGTCATCTGGCTGGCCCTGTACGCCACGCTGTGGCTGGGCTCCCGCTAGGGCTTCTCTGCTGCGAACGCGCGCTCTGCAAAGTGCAGCTGGGGGACCACCACTACCGGTGCGCCATTCTCCGACTGCACCACCGCCGCCGCTGGGGAGCGCTGCACATTCACCTTGAGCGGCACGCCGCCCAGGGTGGTGGTCCAGTCGCCATCCTGGCCGCTGGTGTGCTGCAGGACTTCATAGAGCGTCCACGTTGCTTCCTGCCCGCCTGTCCGGACGCGTAGCACCGGGGTCTTGCGCGTGGTGGGCTTGCCAGCCGCCACAGCGGCCAGGGCTTCATCCACCTGCGTGAACTCTGGCTGCTCTGGCGGCAGCGCTGCCACGGGGTAGTCCACGCGCGGTGTCAGGTAGTACCGCGCATAGCTGAACTCCTTGTAGCGCTGTGCGGAGTCCGGGTCTGGAGCCACCACGGAGGTCTCTGGGTGGAGGGCCAGCCACTGCTTCCACGTGGCGATGTTCACGCCTGGCAGCGGCTCCAGCGTGAAGCCGGCAGCAGCCGCAGGGCCAGCAATGGCGCGCATGCCAAGCTGGCTCCACAGGCTGGAGGCCTGGGCGGGCGCACCAGGCTGGGCCGGCGCGTCCTCCGCCTGGTCGTACATCACCAGATTGCTGTTGTAGAGCAGGCCGCTCACCTTGAACAGGCGGGGCGGGGCCTGCGCGCCGCCCACGCGGCGGTCAAACACCACCACGCTGTCGGTCAGCGGGCTGTACGACACCGCCACGGGCACGCCGCCCAGCGTGTCGTTGATGACCTCATGCGCATTCAGCACGTGCAGCGGATAGGCGCGCGCCTCGCCGTTCAGCACCACGCCTGCCACGCGGTCGGTGGTCACCACGTACTTCAGGCGCTGGTTCTGGTTGTAGGTCAGCATGTCCGCGCCGCGGATGGCGCTGGGGTTGTCCAGCGTCTTCAAGAAGTCGCGGGGGTTGCCGCTGGAGACCAGGTAGGCGCGCTCTGCCTTCAGCGGCTCCAGCGCAAAGCCGTAGCTGGCCAGCGTGCGGCCATCTCCCACGGGGTGCGTGCCGGACATCACGCCCAGCAGGGCCCAGGTGAGCAGGCCGCCCACCAGCACCAGCATGGCCACGATCACCCAGCCGCCGCCGCGGAACGTGAGCGTGGGCGTGCCTGCGCTAGTTGCTGGCGGCATGGGCTGGGACCTCGATGACAATCTCGTGCTGCCCGGGGGCCAGGGGTGGCGCGCCAAACGCGTTGCCCCGGTCAAGCACCATGGCCACCATCAAGAGCGGCAGATAGGCCAGACTGGCCAGAAACAGGCTGCGCGCCGCGCGGTCTGTGCGTTGCATGGCAAATCGTGCGGCAAAGTAGGTCATGCCCAGTCCCAGCACGGCAGCCACCACGGCGTATGCCACGCCAGCCACGCCCGTGATGGTCACCAGCAATCCAGTGGGCACCAGCAGCAGGCTGGTCAGCAGGCACGCCTGCGCGGTGGCATGCCCGTGCGCGTCCAGCGATGGCAGCATGGCGAATCCACCGCGCGCGTAGTCCGTGCGGTACATCCAGGCCAGCGCCAGGAAGTGCGGGATCTGCCACACAAACAGCAGGCCAAACAGCGCCCACGCGCCGGGGTCAATGTGGTTGGTGGCGCCCACCCATCCGATCATGGGCGGCAGGGCGCCCGTCACCGCGCCCACCAGCGTGTTGAAGGTGGTGCGCGGCTTGAGCGGCGTGTACAGCAGCACGTAGATCAGGATGTTGGCCATGGCCAGCGACGCCGCCAGCAGGTTGACCATGACGCCCAGCACAGCGCACCCCGCATAGCCCGTGGCGATGCCCACCAGCAGCACTGTGAGCGGGCGCGCGTGGCCGGCAGGCAGGGGGCGTTGCGCGGTGCGGTGCATGCGCGCGTCGCGGTGGCGTTCCCACACCTGGTTCAGCATGGCAGCGCTGGCCGCAGCCAGGCCAGTGCCCAGGCACATCCAGCCCATGCGCGCCCACAGGAAGCCCTCTGGCCCCTGTGCCTCTGGCGCCACGGCAAACCCCACCGCAGCAGTCAGGAGGACCAGCGCGCTCAGCCGGGCCTTCACCAGCGCCGACCACACCGAAGCATGGCTGGGCGCCGCTGCAGTGGCAGGCGCCCCGGCGCCGGCAACATCCGGGCCAACTCCTGTTGCACCAGTGCCAACGCCTGCCGCACCAGCGCTGGCGGCGTGTTCTGCGGTCTGGTGGGCGGAATGAGGCATGCGCAATGGGGGAACCCATAGGATAGGTCTCCCCGCCGCATCTGCGGCCCGCGTTGGAGGGCACCTATGACCACCGCACTGGCTACAGCAGCCAACCCCAATCCAGCCTCGTTTTCAGTGCTGATCCCATTGTTCGCAGTGGGCGTGGCGCTGGTGCTGGGGTGGGCGTGGTGGGTGCGCTCCATCAACCTGGCTCTGGGTCTGGCCAGCACGGTGGCCATGTGGACGCTGGCCTATGTGGCGCTGCTTCAGCCAGGCTTCCTTGCAGGTGAACTGCTGTTTGCAGGCATGGTGCTGTGCCTGGTGCTTGGCGGCGCGCGCGCTGCCCGCCTGCGCGCCGCAGCGCAGCCCGGCTCGCCCGCCACGCACGCGCATGGCCTGCGCGTGGGCCTGGTCTCCGCCACCGTCAACCTGATGGTGCTGGGCATGTTCCTGCGCCCAGAGCAGGGCAACACCGCCACGCAGGCAGCGCTGTACGCCAGCGGCCTGTTCGCTGGCAGCGCCATCCTGGGCTGGGTGGGCGACATCATCGGCCAGCGCATGCGCCCCGCAGCGCGCACCACGGATCCATCGGTGCTCATGGCCGCTGTGCTCGCCGCCAACATCCTGGTCATGGTGGTGCTGGGCGGCCTGGTCACCAGCCTTGAGTCTGGCCTGGCAGTCCCAGACTGGCCCAACAGCTTTGGCCACAACATGCTGCTCTATCCGCTCAGCGCCATGAAGGGCGGCATCTTCTACGAGCACGCGCACCGCCTCTTCGGCATGCTGGTGGGGGTGACCACGCTGTGCACGTGGATGGTGGTCATCAAGGATCAGAAGCGCATGCTGCCCCGCGTGCTTGCAAGCCTCATGGTGGTGCTGGTGATCACGCAGGGCTGGCTGGGCGGGCTGAGCGTCACAGGCAACGTGACCACCTCCATGAACCCCGCAGACCTGGCGCCCAACGTCAAGATCCGCATCGCGCACGCCATGCTGGGGCCAGAGCGTGTTTGCCCTCGGCATGGTCTTGGCCTTTGCGGTCACGCAGCGCTGGGCCACCGCAGTTCCACTGCAGGTGCCGGGCGCGCGCTCTGCTCGCGCGCTGCCCGTGTGGGCGCTGGCCTGCCTGATTGTCCAGCTCTTCCTGGGGGCCTGCGTGCGCCTGCTGCAGAAGCCGCCCACGGGCGAAACCGGCGCCTCCATCCCCTCTTGGGCGTTGCACGGCCACATCACCATGGCGCTCATCGTGGCCACGGTGGCCATCCTTGCGGGCCTCCGCTGCAGCCGCGTGTCGCAGCTGCCGTGGCTGCAGCGCACTGGCAAGGCGGTCATGCACACCGTGGGGCTGCAGATGGCGCTGGGCATCGGAGCGCTGGTGGTGGTGCTGGTGCGCCGCGGCACAGAGATTCCCTGGTGGGAATACTCGCTGACCACCGCTCACCAGGCCACTGGCGCGCTGCTCCTTGGCCTCACTGCAGCGCTCGCCGCCCAGGCGCTGCGCTTTGTAGCGCCTGCCCCGCAGGGCGTCACTGCGCCCGCAGCACAGGCTTGAGCGCCTCCTGCAGCGCCAGCACGCTGTAGGCCGTCACCAGATCTGGCTGGCTCTCCTGCCATCGGTCTGCGGTGTTCACCCACGCGCCATCGGTGCGCTGCCGCACCAGCAGAGCGTCCGCCAGTTCATCGCGCCAGTTGTGCGGCTTGCCATCGGCATCCACGATCACCGCCTGGCCAGCAGCGTTCAACGCGCGGGCCATGGCGTGCAGGTAGTAGAAGTGTCCCTGCGCTCCCAGGCCTGGGTTCTGGTCAAAGGTGAAGTGCCTGCGAATCCAGTCGTACGCAGCCAGCACCCGCTCATCCTTGGGCGCCAGGCCCGCATACAGCATGCTCTTGAAGCCGGCGTAGGTCATGCTGCCATAGCTGCGCAGCGTCTTGGCAGCGCCTTCTGGCAGCTTTTCGCTGGCGTCCTCGCTGGCAAAGGTCTCGCCGCCGTTCACAGGCGTGTAGACAAAGCCGCCATCGCCGCTGCCAGCCTGCGCCCAGCTGGCTGGATTCTGCTTGGAATTCTGCGTGCGCAGCACAAAAACCAGCGCGCGCTGCACCGCTGGGTCGTCTGGCGAGGCACCTGCGTCGTGCAGCGCCTCCAGCATGATCTGCGTGTTGCTCAGGTCTGGGCGCCCGTGGCGGCCGTAGCCAGCGCCGCCGTACCAGTCATCCTTGGGGCTGATCCCCTTGGCCTGATCCCATTGGTTGTTCACCAGCCACAGTCGGACAGTCTCCAGCTCCCTGGCCAGGTGCGCGTCCTGCTGCGCGGCAAGCCCCATCAGCACAAACGCCGCCACATAGTTGGACAGCCCACCCTTGGGATCTGGCGTGAACTCACCACGCATGTTGGTGGAGCTCAGCACGTAATCCAGCGCGCGCTGCGCCCGCCCGTCGGCCAGGGCTGTGCGGCCGCTCTGCGCAAACGCCTTCAGCACCATGCCAGTGACCGCCACCGACGCCGCATTGGAGCTCTTGGTCTGGTCTGTGCCCTTGGCTGGCGTGCCCTCCATCCAGCCGCCATTGGGTCCCTGCGAGCCCTCGAAATAAGCCAGTCCCTTGTCCACCGCAGCTTTGGCCTTGGCAAAGCGCGCTGGATCCATGGGCACTTCCTCAGCCCGCTCTGCGATGCGCGCCACCACTGGCAGCGGCTGCACCACGGCCGCTGGCACTGCTGGATCGCCCACCGTCTTGATCTTGGCAGCATCCACCCGCGTGTCGCGAGGCGTGCTGGGCGCAGCCAGCACCGCTGCGCGCGTGGCGGCAGAGAGCGGGCCAGCAGCAGGCGTCGGTGCGCCCGCCGCAGCCGCTGCGCTCTGCTTGGGCAGGGCCTTCAGATACACCAGGAAGTCCGCCATGCGCGGTGCAGTCACAGCAGGCTGCCCAGGCGGCACTGGCTGCTTGGGGTCTGGTCCCACGCCTGTGAAGAGCAGCGGTGCCATGAACACGCCGCTTGCGCCCTCCTGCGGCGTCACGCGCACCGTGGCCAGCAGGCTGTCGCCATCCGACTTCACGCCCACCAGCTGCGCTGCCAAGCGCGGGTCCTTGCTGGTCACAGAGTCAATCCGCACGCCGTTTGCATGCTTGATCTCCACAGAAAACTCGCCGGGTTCGCCCACATGCAGCAGGCCAAGATTCTCTCGGTACTGGCCAAAGCCAAAGCTTGGGCTGATTCTCGTGCAGTTGTGGCGCACGCGCATGTCCACCAGCGGCGCGTCCGCGCGGTCCGTCTCGATTAGCAGGTACTTGGGCACCTGGTCGCACGGCGCAGCGCTGAAGTCATAGCGCACCTGGTACGAGGCGCGGGGCGCATCTTTGGCCGGATCCCAGCCCACAAACACGGGTGCCACGCCTTGCAGGCTCAGCACGCGGAAGGGCTTGCCATCAATGGCCTCCACCGTGATGACGCCCTTGGTCTGCTCTGGAAAGTCGAATGCGTTGACAAACGCATCGCGCGTCTGGCGCCCATCGGCCGTGCGGTTGTCCTGCACGCAGCGCACGGAGTACGCCACCTCGGCGCGCAGCTTCACCTCCACGATGCCTGGCACGCCTTCGAACTGCATGCGCACCGCGGCCACCTTCTCGCCGGTGGCGCCGCTGGTCTTCATGCTCACTGGCACCGTGATGGAGCCCTTGGCTGGGATCACCTTGCCAAGCATGTCCATAGTGGTGCACTGGCAGGTGGGCACGCTGCGGATGCAGGTGACTGGCCTGTCCAGCGGGTTCACGATCCTGGCTTCCAGCGTCAGCTCCTTGCGTGGCGGCACAAAGCCAAAGTCCTTGAAGGGCGGCTCTGCCTTGATGGGGCACTGCGCCACAGCCTGCTGCACCATGCGCTCCTCCGCCTGCGCCTGGGCTGGAGCAATCCTCGGATTGGCGCTTGCGGGATCTGTCTGGGGCGTCTGCGGCTGCGCAGCCAGCACAGCCAGCAGCACCGGGTAGAGGAGGGTTGTCATGGCGTTGGTTCCAGCGGGAGTGCCTGCCACCAGGCAGGGCGCGTCCATCGTAAGACGCGGGGCTGCCGTTGTGGTTCTACACTCGCAGGCGATGCAAGCCATTGAATTCAAGGCAGCAGGGTCGCCTGCCTCGGCCCAGGTACTTGTCACGCAGCGTGCGCAGCCGCAGCCCAGCCCGGGCCGCGCACTGGTGCGCACGCTGGCTTCGGCCATCAATCATCTGGACCTGTGGGTGGCGCGTGGTCTGCCTGGCATCGAGACGCAGTGGCCAACCGTGGGCGGCAGCGACGGCGTGGGCGTGGTGGAGGCCGTGGGCGCCGGCGTGGATGCAGCATGGATCGGCAAGCGCGTCATGCTGAACGCAGCCATCCTGCGCGAGCAGCCAGCGCTGCCGGACCGCGCACCTGCTGGCGAGGACATCTGGATGATCGGCGAGCACGAGCCAGGCACGCACGCCGCCTTCTTCACCGCGCCCGCGCACAACCTGCTGGACATCGGCCAAGCTGACCCCATCAAGGCGGCTGCGTTTGGCCTCACGCATCTGACCGCATGGCGCATGATGGTCACGCGCGGGCATCTGGCCCCCGGCATGACGGTGCTCATCCCAGGCATCGGCGGCGGCGTGGCGCTGGCAGCGCTGGGCATCGCGCGACATTTTGGCTGCACCACGGTGGTCACCAGCCGGCACACTGCCAAGCTGGAGCGCGCCAAGGCGCTGGGCGCAACCCACACGGTCCTGGACGACGGCACCGACTGGAGCCGCGCTGTGCGCAAGCTGAACAACGGCCGCGGCGTGGACCTGGTGGTGGAGAGCGTGGGCAAGGCCGTGCATCTGTCCTGCATCAAGAGCATGGCGCGCGGGGCGTCTCTGGTGACGTGCGGCTGCACCACGGGCCCGGACCCAGCCACAGACCTAGCGCGCGTGTTCTGGAACCAGCTCTCCATCATCGGCTCCACCATGGGCACCATGGACGAGTTCCGGCAGGTGGTGGCGCTCTTCCAGTCAGGGGCGCTCAGCCCCGTGGTGGACACCGTGTTTCGGCCGCAGCAGGCGCAGGAGGCCTTCCAGCGCCTGGAGGCAGGCGAGCAGTTTGGCAAGCTGGTCATTGATTGGCGGGAATAATCGCCAGCGCGCACTTGATTCGTGCAGCCAAAGCCAGTCCACTGGAAGCATGTCAACCGAAGCACCTCCAGCACCGGTCGCTCCTGCGCCGGCGGTCCAGCCGCCGCGCCCCAAGCGCATGCCTGGCTGGTCGGTGCTGCTCCACAACGACGACGTCAACGAGCTGACCTTCGTCATCCGGACTGTCTCCCAGCTGGTGCGCCTGAATGTCCAGGACGCCGTCACCCGCGTGGTGGAGGCAGAGGACACCGGCGTGGCGCTGCTGACTGTCACGCATCGCGAGCACGCAGAACTGCTGCAGGAGCAGTTCCAGAGCGCTGGCCTCACGGTCACCATCGAGCCTGCCCCATAATGGGCCTGTGCGCCCGCGTGCATTCACGCCGGGCAAGGGGCTGCTGCTGCACCCTGCGGCTGCTTCGGCCGTATGATTCTGGGTCCCCCGCGGTAACCCAGACATGAAAGCGCTGATCGTCACAGGCATTACAGGTCTTTTCGTGGTTGGGCTGGTCGCCCTGTTCGCCGGCGACACCATCGCAGGATGGTTCAGCACCAGCGGCTCAGAAGGCACCTCTGTCCGCATGGACGCTGTGAAGAAGGCAGTGCTCACCGAGATCGTGAGCGCGCCGGGCACCGTGGAGCCCAAGCACAAGGTGGACGTCAGCGCAGAAGTGAGCGCCCGCATCGTGGAGCTGCCCAAGCGCGAAGGCGACCGCGTGCGCACTGGCGAAGTGATCATGCGCCTGGACGACCGCGACCTGAAGGCCGCCCTGCAGAGCGCTGAAGCCCGCCGCGACGGCGAGCGCTACCGCCTGGAGGCCGAGCGCTCCCGCATCGTCGGCACGCAGAACACGCTGGAGAACGCCCGCGCCACAGCCCAGCGCCAGGAGGCGCTGTACCGCACCGGAGACATCAGCCGCCAGGCCTATGACGATGCTGTCACCCGTGTGCGCGACATGGAGAGCCAGTACCAGGCGCAGAAGAACACCATCGTGCAGCTGGAGAAGAGCCTGGCTGCTGCAGAGGCCGCCATTGACCAGCAGCGCGAGGCCCTGCGCCGCACGCTGGTGGTGGCAGCCATTGACGGCATCATCACCCAGCTGAACGCCGAGGTGGGCGAGCTGGTGGTGGTGGGCACCATGAACAATCCCGGCACCAAGATCATGACCTTGGCAGACCTTGCGCAGATGAAGCTGACCGCCAAGGTCAGCGAGGCGGACATTCCGCGCGTGGCGGTGGGCCAGGCTGCAGAGGTCCGCATCAACGGCTACAAGAACCGCGTCTTCAAAGGCATTGTGGAAGAAGTGGCGCTGCAGAGCACGCTGGAAAAGGACGGCACTGGCTACTTCAAGACTGCCGTGGCCCTTGAGCTGGACGGCGAGCAGGTGTTCAGCGGCCTGGGCGGCAACGTGGACATCTCCATCGCTTCGCACGAGGGACTGGTGCTCCCCAGCCAGGCCGTGGTGGAGCGCAAGATCGAGGACCTGCCCTCTTCTGTGCGCGAGAGCCCCCTCATCCAGGCTGGTCGCAAGACCACACCTGTGGTGTTCCGCGTGGTGGACAACCGCGCCATCATCACCCCGGTGCGCACCGGTCCCAGCAACCTCACAGACACCATGGTGCTGGAAGGCATCACCGAAGGCGATGTGGTCATCACCGGCCCCTACAAGGCCATGGAGCGCATCAAGGACAAGGACCGTGTGACCAAGGACGAGTCAGGCGGCGGCGGCGAGCGTGGCGCCGAGTCTGGCGGCGGCGGCGGCCCCAGGATGCGCATGCGCTGATCGCAGGCTGTCGGTCTAGAGACTGTCGTTTCCCATGGCAGAGCCCCTTATCCAGCTCAGAGGCGTCAAGAAGATCTACCGCGTTGGCGTGGAGACCATCCATGCGCTGCGCGGGGTGGATCTGGACATCATGCCCAATGAGATGGTGGCCATCATGGGCTCCAGCGGCAGTGGCAAGAGCACGTTGATGAACACGCTGTTCGATCGGCCAACCGCAGGCGAATACCGCCTGGGCGGCCGCCTGGTGAGCGCCATGAACGCCGATGAACTGGCCCGCATCCGCAACGAGGAGCTGGGCTTTGTCTTCCAGAGCTTTGAGCTGCTGCCGCGCCAGTCCGCGCTGGAGAATGTGGAGCCTGCCGATGTACGCCAGCAACGCTGGTGGCTCCAGGAGCGCCGCCGCCGCGCGCTGGAGGCGCTCACCCGCGTGGGCCTGGCAGGCCGCGTGGACCACCGGCCCAACCAGCTCAGTGGCGGCCAGAAGCAGCGCGTGGCCATTGCGCGCGCGCTTCTCAACCGTCCGCGCATCCTCATGGCGGACGAGCCCACCGGCAATCTGGATAGCGCCACCACAGTGGAGATCCTGGCGCTGTTCCGCCAGCTGCACGAGACTGGTCAGACCATCCTGATCGTCACGCACGAAGATGACGTGGCCGCGCACTGCCAGCGCGTGGTGCGCCTGCGCGACGGCAACATCCTGAGCGACCTGCCTGCGGTGGACGACCCATCGGTGGGCCCGCTGGCCCGCAAGATGCAGAACCCGGGGGTGGCGGCATGAAGTTCTCCCCGTTCTTCATCATGAAGGCCGTGGGCATGGCCCTCAGCCAGATCTGGGCCAACAAGACCCGCAGCTTCCTGACCGCGCTGGGCATCATCGTGGGCGTGGCCAGCGTCACGGCGGTGATCGCCGCGCTGACCGGCCTGCAGAACAAGGTGCTCACCGAGTTCGAGACCGTGGGCGCCGCGCGCCTGTTCATCTTCCCCAACCGGCCAGACAACGCGCCACGCCAGAAGTTCCCGTGGGAGAAGTGCCGCCTGAAGGTGGCCGAAGCACGCGCCATCAAGGAGCAGTGCCCCAGCGTGAAGGGCATCACGCCCATCACGGAGGTGGGCATGAGCGTGGAGAGCGACTACGCCGCCATCGAGGGCATCAGCGTCAGTGGAATCTGGCCAGCGTGGCACGATGCGGTGGGCCGCAAGGTGATCCGCGGCCGCCCGTTCAGCGAGATTGACGTGGACACCGCCCGCCAGGTGGTGCTGGTGAACGACGCCGCCGTGCAGGAGCTCAAGCTCCCCAAGGAGGCCATCGGCGAGCACATTCTGCTGGGTGGCCGCCGCTTCCTGGTCATCGGCGTGGTGGAGACGCTGCAGGCCCGCATGTTCGGCATGAACAGCAGCGAGGCCGAGCTCTTCATTCCCTTCAGCGTGGCTGAGAAGCTGCAGGTGCGCGACTTCTTCATGCAGTTCGCAGCGCTTGCGCAGAGCCCGGCGCAGGCAGAAGAGGCCAAGGCAGAGATCGAGTACGTCATGCGCCGCCAGCGCGGCCTGCAGCCTGGCGATCCGGACACCTTCCGCGTGGCCGCCATTGACCAGTACATCAACCAGTTCAAGAGCCTGGCTGCCGGCGTCACCGCCATCGCCGGAGGCATCGTGGGCATCTCGCTGCTGGTGGGCGGCATCGGCATCATGAACATCATGCTGGTGAGCGTCAGCGAGCGCACGCGTGAAATCGGCCTTCGCAAGGCGGTGGGCGCCACGCCTGCGGCCATCCTCCTGCAATTCCTGCTGGAGGCCGTCACGCTCACGGTGCTGGGCGGCATGGCCGGGCTCATCATTGGCAAGCTGCTGGCGCTGGGGCTCACCTTCCTGCCTGGCGCCAACCTGGAGAAGGCCGATGTGCCACCCTGGGCCATCCTGGTGGCGCTGGTCTTCAGCGCAGCCGTGGGCGTGACCTTTGGCATGTTCCCTGCGATCAAGGCCTCCCGCCTGGATCCCATCGAGGCGCTGCGCCATGAGTAAGGTCCGCCTGCTGGGGGTCCTTGCAGTGTTCGCAGCGCTTGTGGCGCAGTCAGGCTGCCAGAACGAGCTGTTCAAGGCAGACGAGACGCCCTACACGCTCCCAGACTCCAAGCTGAAGGCCATTGATCCCGCGGATCTGAACGCGGTGCAGCAGGGCCCGCCCGTACAGGCCGAGGACGCCATGAAGCGCGCCATGGAGGGCGGCCTCCAGCCCACGCAGTTCGAGCGCACGCGCTCCATCAGCATCGAGCAGGTGCGCGCGCTGGCGCTCAGCAACAACCTGGACCTGCGGGTGCAGCTCATCGCGCCTGACATCGCCAAGACTGGCGTCACAGAGGAAGAGGCCAAGTTCCAGGCGGTCTTCTTTGCCAACTACAACCGCAACGGCAACAACCTGCTCACGCAGCTGCAGCAGGGCGAGCCCATCGCCAGCGACGACATGAACCTGGGCGTGAAGGTGCCACTGGCCACTGGTGGTTCAGTCAGCTTCCAGCCCACCTACACCACCACCACCAACGCCACCGCCAACGCGCTGGGCACAGCGCCAGACCAGGGTGGCATGCTCTTCTCCATCAGCCAGCCGCTGCTGCGGGGCGCGGGCATCGCATTCAACACAGCCAGCATCCGCGCGGCCAAGCTCAACTCGCAGGTCACCGACGCGCGCACCAAGCTGGAGGCCATCCGCATTCTGGCCAACGCAGACCGCGCCTACTGGAATCTGTATCGCGCCTACCGCGAACTGGAGGTGCGCAAGCAGCAGTACGACCTGGCCCAGGCCCAGCTGGAACGCGCCCGCCGCCGCGTGAACGCTGGCGACATTCCAGAGGTGGAGGTGCTGCGCGCGCAGAGCGGCGTGGGCTCCACGCTGGACGCCCTCATCGTGGCCGATGCTGCGCTCCGCAACCGCCAGCGCGACATGAAGCGCATCCTGAACGATCCCAACATGCCCATGTCGGACGGCACCGCCATCATCCCGGCCACGCAGCCAAACCCAGTGGGCCTGCAGCTGGATGCCAACACCATGGCAGATCAGGCGGTTCGCAACCGCATGGAGATGCTGGAGCTGGAGCTGCAGCTGGCGCTCGACGCCACCAACATCGAGACCGCCCGGAACGCCACGCTGCCACTCTTCACCGTGGACTACCAGTACCAGCTGCTGGGCCAGGGAAGCGGCTTTGCCGACACCTGGACCAACTTGGGCAACGACGACCAGTACACGCTGACCGTGCGCGCAGAGATCCCCATCGGCAACGAGATCGCTCTCAGCCGTCTCCGCCGGCAGGTGCTTACACGCGTGCAGCGCCTGGCCTCGCGCGATGCCCGCGCGCTGAGCATCCGCCAGGAGGTGCTGAACGCTGTGGACAGCCTGGAGACCGCCTGGCAGCGCATCCTGGCGGCCCGCCTTGAGACTGTGCTGGCCGCCCGCACCTACGAGGCCGAGAAGCGCCAGTTTGAGGTGGGCCTCCGCACCAGCATTGACGTGCTCGACGCTGCCGCCCGCCTGGGCGACGCGCAGAGCCGTGAAGTCACCGCGCTGGCTGGCTACGAGATCTCGCTGGTGGACGCCGCCTTTGCCACAGGCACAGTCATGGGTGGCACCCGGCTGCGCTGGGACGAGATCCGGCAGGACAATCCAGCGCGTCAGGCAGACCTGGAGAAGGATGCCACCGGAAACGACAAACCGGCGCAGCCCCCTGCTGCACCGGCGTCGGTCTCCCCTGGACAGGGCTCGGATGATCCCCAGGCGCAGCCCTCAGCGGCTGCCCAGCCTCCGAGCGGCCAGCCCCAGCATTGAACGAATCTCGCTGGGGACTGCCGCGTCGCTCTGTGCCGCGGCCAGGGCTTCTGCCAGCGCCTGATCGTCGTGCGGCGAGGTGTGCTCACCATGGAACAGCAGGGCGGCGGCCGAAGCAGCCAGCGCCATGCGGCCTGCCATGGTGCGCTCTGCCGGGTTGCTGCCCTCGGTGCGCAGCGCCAGATAGAACGTGCGTGCGCGCACCAGGCGTGAGAGCGGGGTGGTTGGGTCCGTCAGCAGCGCCACAGCGGTGGGGCGCGAAGGATCCACCTCCTGCGCCACCCAGTCTGAGGCGGCGATCGCTGGGTTGTCCAGCGAGCGCAGCACCCACTCCAGGGTCAGATAGAGCGGGTCACCACCGGCTGCGCTGGCGTTCAGCGCGCCATCCTGCGCAGGGCGGTTCGGATCCTTGGACTGAAACTCACTCATGATGCACTCCGTTCAAAGGCCATCAGGAGCCTGCGCAATTCCTCGCGCGCATCCTGTGGCGACTTCACTGTCGTTCCCACGGCGGCCATCAAATGCCGCACAAACGCATGCCGCATCTGCACGATGGTGTTCGCCACCTGCGCTGCGGTCTTCAGCTGCCATCGGTCCATCAGGGACTCATACGAAGTCGGCGCCTGCCCATTCAGCATGGGCAGCAAGATTCGGCTCTGAAAGATGTCCCACGCCCACTCGCGGCCCTTGTCCTGGCATTCGCGGTGCAGGCTGTCTGCTGCGTGATCAATGAGAGAACGCACCCACTCGCGGTGGAATGCGTGCTCTGGCGCGTTTTTGCTGTTGGACACGTCGGGCACCGAGCCCTCCGCATCCAGCGCGCGCATGCGCTCCTGGCCGGGGTGGCGGCGCGCTGCGTGATCGTGCCGGTAACGGTCGTTCACGTAGTTGCGCACCGCGTGCATCAGCAGGGTGCGGAACTGTCCGCGCCGGTCGTCCACGCGCGTCAGCAGATCGCGGCCCAGGAGGACATCTGCAATGAACCCCTGCGCCAGCTCGCGGGACTCATCTGGGTTGCGTCCAGTCTGCCGCACGTACGCCACGATGGCGGCGTAGTACCGCACCGTGACCTCGTCCCGGCTCTGCCGATAGGTTGGGCTCTCGGGGTTGCCAGCATCCCGGATCAGGTCCCAGTCGCTGTCGTGGGGCGGCCTGGGATCATCCATGATGGGCAGGGGGGAGGCAGGGATGGCGGGTTGCGGGCGCACCATGCGCGGCTCGTTCACACACAGATACGGCGGGGACAGCGCAGGTCATGCTCATGATTTGCAGGTTGCGTGGGTTTGCATCAGCAAGTGGAGCGCGGCGATGCCAAACTTATAGGACGAAGCGAAGTTTGCTTCAGTTAGTTTCCCGTGGTTTCTTGCATCCCACGACTGCGGGGCTAGGTTTTGCTTCGGTGTGGGGGATTTTCCCTCATTCCAGTCATTCGCCTGTGGGGGCGATTGATGTTCCCCCAAGCGGGCTAGGCCTGCTAGCGGCATCAGCCCGCGTGAGTCCCTTCCTTACCAATCGGAGTTTGCACAATGAGTACTCTTCTGAAGCGCCTCGACAAGCACTTCGTCACCTGCGCGGCGGCCGCCGCGGGCGTGGCAGCAGGCGCACAGGCCGCCATCGTGTGGAGCGGCGCCGTCAACATCAACATTCCATCGAACACGTTCGGCGTGTACCTGAACGTGGTGAACGGTTCCACCAGCGCCAGCGGCTCGCTGTCGGGCTGGGATCTGAACTGCTGGAGCAGCTCGTCGCTGAACTTCTTCAGCTCCACCACCTCGGGCCAGACTCAGGCCACCGGCATGGTTGGGACGGGCACGGTCGCCAGCAACCTGGCTGCCGGCACGCTCATCAGCGGTGCCTCCACGTTCACCACGAACGTCGGCACGCAGACCACCACCGGCCTCAACCTGAACAGCTCGAACAACATCTTCGGCTTCAAGTTCTACGATGAGACCGCAGCCGCCTACCGCTACGGTTGGGTGCGTATCTCCTTGGGCGCGACCGCTGGCGGCCAGCCCCGCTCCATCGTGGAGTACGCATACGAGAACACCGGCGCTGGCATTCAGGCCGGCGCTGTCCCAGGCCCCGCTGGCCTGGCAGCTCTCGCCATGGGCGCTGTGGGCATCCGCAGCCGCCGTCGCAAGTAACTCTGCGACCCGCGAGTCAGAGACCGAAAGGTGACATGGGCGGCCCTGCAAGGCCGCCCATGTTCTTTTTGGTTCCGGCGGACGTTGCTCCTGTGCTTGGTTCTCGGGCGCGCCAGGGCGCATTGAAGGGGTTATTCAAGGGAGCCTGGTTGCCTTGAAGTCGAACGGGGCTACCTTCGAGTTGGCGCGGGTGTCTTGCGCCACCTGCACGGATACTGGGCAACCAGGCAGGCCATGAGTGAGTGCGCAGCGCTGCAAGGGAGCGTTGTGGCCCAAACGCAGAGGTAGAGGGAAAAGACAATGAGTGTGCTTGTCAAGCGCTCCTCCGAGCGAATCGGAGCGCTGTGTGCTGCCAGTGCGGCAGTGGCGGCCCTGTATGCAGGGTCTGCTGCAGTCGCTGAGGTGGTCTACAGCGGGATCGTCAACATCGCCATCCCCACAGAGACCGGAGGGCTGTTCCTCAACGTCGAGACTGGCCAACACAATGGCCCCTCGACGCCAGCACCCTCCAGCTGGGATCTGAACCTGAATGGTTCGGCGACCAACTCCATCAACTTCTGGAGCGGGAGCGGTGGGGCCACCTACATGCGGGCTGTGGGAGTGAGCTCAGGCTTCAACGTGGGCAATCTGCCTTCGACAGCGGCCGTGGGTTCGTCAGGCAGCTTTGCCACCAACATGTCTGCCAACTTTGGCAGCGTGACTGGCCACTGGAACTACAACTCGGTCAACATCTTTGGCTTCCGCTTCCTGAGCGACAGCGGCGGCTACAAGTATGGATGGATGCGCGTGTTCGTGGGCGCCAACGCCCAGCAGCGCTACATCATGGACTGGGCCATTGAGACCAGCGGCGGGTCCATCATGTCAGGCGTCGTGCCTGGTCCCACGGGATTGATGGCCCTGGCGATGGGTGCGCCGCTGTTCGGCAGCCGCAGGCGGAAGTAGCGCCACGAGCAGCGCGCGCCCGCACCAGCGCCTCAGGCCTTGTTGCGGTGCAGGCTTGGATCTACAGCAGCCACCATGGCGGCGCGATCCAGCTGCATGCCCAGGAAGTCGCACACGCGATCCACCTGGGCCTGTGGCGCTGTCACCATGGCGCGGTGGTCCACGTCCAGCACCTTGAACACGGGGTGCTGTGCAAGCCACGCTTCCACCGTGCGCAGCTGCTGCTCGTAGACAGCCATTAGGCGTTCTGCTGGAAGCGCTGCGCCCTTCTTGCCGCTCCGCTCCAGCATGGTTCCCTGGCTCTTCACCACTTCGCGCAGGTCGCGGCGCATGAACAGCACGCGGTACTCGCGGTCGGTGGGCAACTCCATGAGCAGCAGGTGGATGATCTTCACTGCCTTGCCCTCGGCGTCCGCCACCCAGCTCTTGTCGGTGCGCAGCTGCTTCACCCGCTCCAGCTCCAGGTAGCCGCGGGGGTTGTCAGCATCGGCCTGGCGTTCCTGGTCTGTGAGGACAGGCACCCCACCCGCCTGCAGCATCTGCATGGCCATGCTGGTGCCAGAACGGGGGAGGCCTGAGACCACAATGACCGGGGCTGCCATGGGTGGGACGATAGTGGGGCCCTGTCCCCACCCCCTCGTGGGACGCTGCCAAGGGCATCTTCACAGACCAATTAAGGATCTAAAGTATGTGAGCGCTGGCAGGGGAGTCTGCTAGCAGCAATTTTCACCAGTGATATACTGACGCAACAAACGTGCGGGTCGGTTCAGACGCGTGTCTGCCGTTCATGGTTCTGTTGTGGAGATCGTTCTCTATGCAGCCTTCTATCGCACTGTCTTCCTTTGCCGCTGTTGCGGCCATCGCCGCCGCTGCGTCTGCTGGCACCTATCCAGGTGACTGTCACCGGCACCATCGAATACAACCAGATCACGCAGGCCCCGCTCAACGCTGGCCATGCTGGCAATCCGGCGTCGCTCACCTTCCTGGTTGATTCTGCTGACTTCCAGAACAGCGCCTCGTACCCCGTGCGCGGCTATGTCATCAACCCAGAGTCGTTCGTGTTCACGGTGAACGGCGCATCGGTTGGCCTGAACCCAAACAGCCCTGGCCCGCACTACTTTGTCATCCGCAACAACGATCCAGCCGTGGACGGGTTCTACCTGTCCGACGAGGTGGACTGGCCGGTGGGCTGCGAGCTGAATGCAGCGCATCCTTCGCTGGGCAACTTTGTGGAGCAGTTCACGGTGACCTATGACGGCAGCACGCTGGCCTCGCTGGACATCGCTGGCGCAGTGGGCACCTACGGCTACGACGGCATCTCCAGCTTCTACTGGGCGGTTTCTGCTGGCCAGTTCGACCCCATGGGCATGATCTTCGAGCAGATCGAGATCACTCCTGTTGGCGCTGCATGCGCTGCAGACCTCAACAGCGACAGCGTGGTGGACGGCACCGACCTGGGTCTTCTCCTGGGCAACTGGGGCAACGCCGGCACGGGCGACCTGAACAGCGACGGGATCGTGGACGGCACGGACCTGGGCCTGCTGCTGGGCGCCTGGGGCAACTGCGCCTAAGAACCAAGGGTTTTGCAACAACGCAACGCCCGCTGAAACACCACGGGCGCCGCAGTTTGGATGGTCTGGGAACCCCATCCGATACGCGCGGCGCCCGTGGTTTCTTTTGGCGGCACGCGTGCCGGCCGCTGCGCGCAGCGGTCACACAGTCCAGTTGCCAAGCAGGATGCCCAGATCTGTCCCATCGGTGATGCCATCGTGGTTCAGATCTGTAGCGCCAGCGCTCTCCCACCCACCCAGCAGGATGCCAAGGTCTGTGCCATCCACGCGGTAGTCGCCATTCAGGTCGCCAAGCGGGGGCTCGCAGGTGTCGGGGATGCCGTCGCCGTCGCTGTCAACCGGCAGCGGATTGGACACGATCTTGCGGATGCGGCCTGCGGTGTGTTCCACCAGGTAGAGCTCGCCAAGGAAGTCCTCTGCGATGCACACGGGCGTGGACAGCGAGGGCGACGTGACCTGTGACGTGCGGTCTGTATAGCTGGACACAGCGCCGGTGTCGTAGTTGTACTTGAACGAGTACAGCTTGTTGGCCTGGTAGTCGGCGTAGACGTACGTGCCCACTAGCGCTGGAATCGCGCAGCCGCGGTACATCACGCCACCAGTCACGCTGGCCACCGAACCATGCACGTACTCCACCACGGGGCTCTTCAGCACCGCGCCGCAGCTGCACGCGGCGTTGGTGGTGCACAGCTTTCCTTCTGCGCAGCTCCAGCCGTAGTTGGCGCCGCCATCAGAGGTCAGGTTCACCAGGTCGATCTCTTCACGTGACACAGCGCCCACGTCGCCGATCCAAAGATGGCCGGTTTCACGGTCAAAACTCATGCGGAATGGGTTGCGCAGGCCGCGCGCAAAGATCTCGTTGAGGACGGTTGGGCTGCCTGCATAAGGGTTGTCCGCTGGAATGGCGTAGTTGCGGTTGGTGTCTGCTGGGAAGTCGTCGTGGTCCACGTCAATGCGGATCAGCTTGCCCCAGTAGCTGGTGTCGCTCTGGCTGCGCTGGCCGCCGGGGATCTCGAAGCCAGTGTCGCCACCGTCGCCAAAGGCCAGGTACAGCATGTTGTCCGGGCCAAACGCAAGCGTGCCGCCCAGGTGGTACGCCGGTGACGCCGGCGACGCCACGCTCAGGATCACGTGCATGCTGCTCACGTCCGCTGTGTCTGGGTTGCCAGGTGAGCGTGTGAATTCCTTCAGCCACACGGTGATGGCGCCGCTGGTGCCGGTGGTGTGATAGAGATAGAACTTGCCGTTGCTGGCGTAGTTGGGGTGGAACGCAATGCCCAGCAGGCCGCTGTAGGTCTGCTCTGGCACCTGCGCGTCGTAGTTCAGAAATGGCGTGGCCTGCAGCACGCCGTTCTTGATGAGCTTGACGATGCCGCGCTGCTCGATGACGTACAGGCGCGTGGGGTCGCCAGGCGCAAAGGTCATGGCGGTGGGCTTGGTGAGGCCGGACACAAAGGCCTGCGCCGCCAGGGTCTGCGCGCGCGCGTGCTGCGCCAGGCCAGCGCTGGCCAGGAGCGCTATGGCTGCGGAGAGGAGTGCGGAACAACGGCTTGGACGGGCAGGGCGGTTGGCTGGAACCATGGAAATCCAAGGGTAACCCTGCTGGGGCGCGGCGCAAGCGCTGGCCTGCCAGAAGCCCGGAACTCTGGGGCCGTTATCATCGAATCTTCTGTCCTGAGACCCCCGAATGGGCCACGCGCTGACCGCACCACTGTTGATGCTGGCCCTGCAGGGCGCTGCCAAGGCAGAGCCAGCCCATAGCCCCACGCTCCTTGAGTACATCCGCGACGGCGGCGTGCTGAGCTACGTGCTCATCGCGCTCAGCGTGCTGGCGGTGGCGCTGACGGCGCGCAACGCGCTGGCGCTGCGCCTGAAGGAGTTTGCGCCAGTGCCGGTGAAGGCGGCGCTGGAGGGCATGCTGGCGGAGGGCAAGCTGGCAGACGCAGAGAAGTTCTGCGCTGACCCAGCCAACCGCTGCTTCCTGACCACGGTGCTGGCCGATGCGTTTGCCCGGGCGCGCACCTCTGGCTTTGGCCTGCTTGACTTCCGCGCCAGCGTGGAGGAGATGGCCAAGGCAGAAGCAGAGGAGGTCCACCGCATGAACGACGGCCTGGGCGTGATTGCAGCCGTGGGCCCCATGCTGGGACTGCTGGGCACGGTCATCGGCATGATCGGTGCGTTCCGCGCCATTGGTGGCCTGCAGGGCGCTGCGCGCTCCAATGAGCTTGCCACCTTCATGAGCATGGCGCTGGTGAACACTGCAGAAGGCCTGGTGGTGGCCATTCCCGCCACCATCGCCTTTGCGTACTTCCGCCGGCGCATTGACCGCATCATGCATGAGCTGGGCAAGGACCTGGAGCGCATGGCTGGGCTGGTGAGCATGGCCTCGCAGGGGCCGCGCAAGTGAGGATCGAGCCGTCACAGCGGGCCAAGGAGGCCAGCTTTGACCTCACGCCCATGATTGACGTGGTGCTCCTGCTGATCATCTTCTTCAGCCTGACCTCGCAGTTCTCAGAGACCATGCTGCGGCCCATGGATCTGCCGCGCCAGCCCGGGCAGCCAGCGCTGCCAGATGACTCGGCCATGTCCATTGTGGTGGACCTGGAGAAGGATGGCGTGCTGCGCGTGCTGGGCCGCGAGGTGAGCAGCGCCGAAGTGGCCACCATGGTGCGCGAGCAGTTGAAGAGCGCCGCCCCGGGCTCAGACCCGCTGGAAGTGGTGGTGCGCGCAGACCGCATGTGCGCCTCCAGCCACCTTGAGACGCTGGCCCGCGCGCTGGCGGATGCTGGTGTGCTGAAGTGGAAGCTGGCCACTGCGGGCCCAGGTGGGAGCGGCTGATGCAGCTGAACCCCACCCGCAGCCAGCGCCTGGATCCCGCAGCACTGCGGCTGCCGCTCATTGCGCTGATTGATGTGGTGCTGTTTCTGCTCTTCTACTTTGTGATCTCGTACTCCGTGTCTGCGGAAGAGGCGGAGCTGGCCACAGGGTTTGCCAAGCCAGGTGTGTCGGCATCGCCGCTTCAGCCGCAGGTGGTGCTGGTTTCGCAGGCAGGGGACCGGGCGGAGTTCCGCATCGGCACGCACCTGATTGTGGAGCAGCAGGCGCTGGTGGATTTCCTGCGCACGCTGCCCAAGGAGCCAGGCGTGGTGGTGAAGGCCACGCCAGACGTGCCGGTGGGCGCCACGGTGGCGGCCGTGCAGGCTGGCAAGGACGCTGGGTTTGGCGACGTGCGCTTTGCGGTCACGCCGGGCGTAGAAGGAGGCAAGCCATGATGCGCGCACAAGGTGCAGGGGCAGTGTGCATTCTGGCGTGCGCTGTGGTGGCCTGCGGGTGTGCGGCAGGCAAGACCGCAGCGCCCGCCGCAAGTCCCGCAGCAGCCACCATCACCCCTGCGGTCCTCACCTGGATGCAAGGGCGGTGGATCGGGCAGGACGGAGACACGCGGTACGAAGAGCAATGGTCCCTGCAGGGCGACGCGCTGCTGGGCGTGGCGCGCGTGATGCAGCAGGGAAGGTCCAAGGAGATCGAGCTGTTCGCGCTGGAGCCCAAGGACGGCCAGTACGTGATGCGCCTCCGCATGTTTGGCCCAGCGCTCGACACGGCCACACGCGGCAAGGACGCACCGCTGCAGCTGCGGCTGGTGGAGGCGGATGGCACGCACTTCACCTGCGTGGGAATTGGCTCGGAGGATGGCACCACCCTGACCTACCAGCGCTGGGAGGGGGGCGGAATCCGCGCCACCATTCAGAAGGCGCGCCAGGGCGCGGTGGTCTGGCGGCAGGCATTCACGTTCACCCGCGCTCCAGACGTGCGATAAGACAGGGGGCCCTGCGCGGCTACGGCTGCTGTATGATTCCCGAATTGGATTTCCGGAATGAACGGAGAACCAATCCTCGGATGCGTCGTACCGCCTACCGTTCCCGACTCACCATGGACACCGAAGCCAGCACAAACGGCCGTCTGCCAGCGCCAGCGTGGGAGGACTCTGTCCGGCTCATGGAGCACCTGGCGCACGCGTTCGACCATGATCTGCCAGCCGCCTCCATGCGCCCGCAGCTGGAAGGTCTGACGCAGGCCGAGCCGCTGGAGACGCTGGCCGCCATCGCGCCTGCGGCGGGCTTGACGTGCGCCTTGCAGCGCATGAGCGTGGCGGACGCAGTATGGCTGGCGGACCACCGGGTGCCCATCGTGGCGTGGGCGCCGGCTGAAAGGCGCTGGGTGGTGCTCACTCGCCACGGCTTCTTCCGTGCGCGCATGTGGATGAGCAGCAGCGCAGACGACGAATCGGTTTCCATTGGCCGGCACGCGCTGGCGCGCCTCCTGGGCGCGCAGAGCGCCAATGACCTGGTGGATGCCGCGGTGGTGCAGCCAGCCGCGCCAGCCGCGGGCGCCGCCGCAGCCGCACCGCACGATGATCACGACCACGCAGAGATGACTCCGGTGCGCCGCCTGGTGGCGCTGATGCGCCCAGAGGCGCGCGACTTGTGGGTGATCACCGTGTTCAGCGCCATCACCGGCCTGCTGTACCTGGCGCTGCCGCTGGCGGTCAACGCGTTCATCAGCAACCTGAGCTTTGGAACGCGCAGCGGGCCGTTCCTGCAGGGCCTGGTGGCCATCGCTGTGGTGCTCTTCCTGTGCCTGGCTGTGGCGGGCGCCTTGCGCGGACTGCAGCACGTGGTGGCGGAGGTCATCCAGCGCCGCATCTTTGTGCGGCTGGGCGCGGACATTGCGCACCGCCTGCCGCGCGTAGATCTTGAGGCGCTGGACAGCGTGCATGCGCCAGAGCTGGTCAACCGCTTCCTGGATGTGGTGACGGTGCAGAAGAGCGCGTCCATGCTGCTCCTCACCGGCATCAACCTGGTGCTGGGCGCAGCCATCGGGCTGACAGTGCTGGCGTTCTATCACCCGTTCCTGCTGGCGTTCTCGCTCACGCTGCTGGTGGCGGTTGCGCTGATCGTGGTGGTGGGCGGGCGCCGCGCAGTGGCCACCAGCGTGCTGGAGAGCCGCCGCAAGTACCAGGTGGTGGACTGGCTGGAGGAGATTGCGCGCCACCCTCGTGTCTTCAAGGGGCCAGGTGGCAATGAGATGGCCATGGCGCGCGCAGACGAGATGATCCGCGGCTATCTGCAGGCGCGCAGCAGCCACTTCCGCATCCTCATGCGGCAGATCAGCAGCCTGCTGGCGCTGGAGGTGCTGGCGGCCACGGCACTGCTGGGCGTGGGTGGATGGCTGGTGCTCAGCCAGCAGCTGACGCTGGGCCAGCTGGTGGCCAGCGAGATCATCGTGTCCGCCCTGGTGGCGTCCATCAGCAAGCTGGGCAAGCAGTTTGAAGCGTGGTACGACGCTGTGGCCGCCATGGACAAGCTGGGCCACCTGGTGGACCTGCGCCTGGAGCGCACCGGTGGCGAGGTGCCG
>JAXMAM010000011.1:0-81672 GCA_046350455.1 Phycisphaerales bacterium
GTGCAGGCTGCCAAGAAGGACTTCGACGCCGCGCTTGAGGCGGAGCGCAAGTCCATGGCGCGCCAGGAGGAGATCGCCAAGGCCTACGAGGACAAGGACTGGCCCACAGTGCTCAAGCTGATGGACGAGATCATCGCAGACTCTGTTGGCCCAGAGAAGAGCATGCAGCGCCTGAACAAGGCGCAGGTGCTGCTGGTGTCCGGCAAGACGGCAGACGGCTATGCGCTCATCGACGAGGTGCTCAAGCCCGGCGTGGAGCCAGATGTCCAGATGATGGCGGCTGGCGTCATCCTGCGCACCCCGGATCTCAAGGACCGGCGCGTGGACACCGCCATCGGCTACCTGGAGCAAGCGCTTAAGGCCACAGGTCCGGTGGCACCCCAGATCCTGTCGGAACTGGGCTACGCCTGGAGCCTGAAGGGAGACCTGCAGAAGGCGTGCGACTTCACGCAGCGCGCGATGGATGCAGCCAAGAGCTGGGGCCCCAGCGCTGCGGACTATGTGGTGGAGCTGGAACTGCAGCTGAAGGGCTACAAGGCCAAGGCCAGCGGCACCACTCAGCCGCCCGCCAGCAAGTAGCGGTCTGGCGCACAGAGCGAGAGATCCAGGCTGGGCGTTCTCCCGAGCGCCCAGTCTGCCAGCGCACGGCCGGTCACAGGCCCCAGCGTCATGCCCATCATGGCGTGGCCTGTGCCGACGAACGCGCCGCGCAGGCCCCGCACCGGGCCGATGACAGGCATGCCGTCGCTGGTGCAGGGCCGGTAGCCAGCCCACTCTGCCAGCGTGCGGCCCTGATCCACGCCACGCAGGTACGCGCGCGCACCACGGTGCAGCGACGCAAGCCGGTTGCGCATCCACGGCTGCCCCAGTGGAGCGATCTCCAGCGTGCCAGCCAGGCGCAGCTGCGCCCCCATGGGCGTGACCGCCACAAAAGTCTCATGCAGCACACAGCCGGTGAAGGGCAGCGCCGGCACACCTTCCAGCTGCACGTGATATCCGCGTGCTGGCTGCATGGGGATGTCCAGGCCCATGGACCGGCCCAGGTCTGCGCTCCAGATGCCTGCCGCCAGCACCACCTGGTCGCCTTCCACTGTCTCGCCATTCGAGAGCAGCGCGCCCGTCACGCCTGTTCCAGTGCGGTCGCGCACCACGCTCTCCACCTCCACGCCAGTGCGCACCTCCGCGCCGTGCTGCATGCACGCGCGCTCCAGGCCGTGCATGCACGCTCCAGGGTCGCACCGCGCGCTGTCCTTGTACCACACGGCCCCGGCCACCTCGGGCGCAAAGCACGTGCTGCGGGCGCGCAGTGCATCGCCAGAGAGCACCTCATGTGCGTAGCCGTGGCGCTCCAGCGACCGCGCCTCCTCCACTGCGCCCTCCATGTTGGCGGGATCCATCACCACGTCCAGCCAGCCCTCGCGGGCATAGTGGCATTGGATGTTCTCCCGCTGCAGGATCTCCTCCAGCAGCGTGAGCGACGGAAACCCCATGCGGCACAGCGTGTCCATGCACCTGTCCAGCCATGCAAGATTGCAATGGCGGTGGAAGGTCCACAGCCAGTTGACCAGCGCTGGATCCATGCGCGGCCGGATGTACAGCGGCGCGTTGCGGTTGAACATCCAGCGCAAGCCGCGCCAGCTAGCGCCCGGACGCGTGAGCGGGTAGTGGCCAATGGACAGCAGGCCTGCATTGCCGCAGCTGGCCCCCTGCCCTGTGGGCTCGCGGTCCAGCACCACCACCTGCCGGCCCTCCCGCGCCAGAAAGTAGGCGGTGGTCAACCCAACAATGCCTGCGCCGATCACCACGGTCCGATCCTTGGCCATCGGCGGAGATCCTAGGGCGCATTGGCGCTATCGTGCGCCGCGCATGGCATTCAACCTGGGAATCATCGGCGCTGGCGCCATCGGCAACGTGCACGCAGACACTGCAGTGCGGGCTGGCATCAACGTGGCAGGCGTGTGGGACGTGCAGCCCACCAAGGGCGCTGCCTTTGGCAGCAAGCACAAGGGCGCCAAGGTGTGCGGGAGCATCACAGAGCTGCTGGCCATCAAGGAGATCCCAGCCGTGGTGGTGGCGGTGCCCAACAACCTGCACGCAGAAGTGGCCATCCAGGCATTGGAGGCTGGCAAGATCGTCTTCCTTGAGAAGCCCATGGCGCTGAACGCAGCAGAGTGCGACCGCATCCTGCAGGCGCTGGACACCACCAAGGGCCGCCTGCAGATGGGCTTTGTCTGCCGTGGCACGCCAGCCAGCAGCACTGTGAAGCACTTCATTCAGGCTGGCCGGTTTGGCCGCATCTACCACCTGAAGGCCAGCCTGTATCGGCGTCGCGGCGTGCCTGGCCTGGGCGGCTGGTTCACCACCAAGAGCCAGAGCGGCGGCGGCCCGCTCATTGACCTGGGCGTGCACGTGCTGGACCTGGCGCTGTACCTGGCAGGCAACGCCACGCCCCAGCGCGTGAGCGGCGCCACGTACGCCAACTTTGGCGTGCGCATGAAGGACTACGTCTACACCGACATGTGGGCTGGCCCGCCCAAGCTGGGCGGCGTGTTCGACGTGGAGGACCACGCCACCGCCCTCATCCGCTGCGCAGGCGGCCTGACCATCGAGCTCAACGTCACCTGGGCCATGAACGTGCCGGAGAGCAAGGTGATGAACGGCATGACCGTCTTTGGCGACCAGGGCGGCTGCTTCTTCCCCATCTTTGGCCGCGAGGTGACCATCGCCACAGAGGCCGAGCGCCGTGTGGTGGACCTGACGCCCGAGATCAGCGCTGGCAACACCGAGCACGCTGCGTGGGACGCGCAGTACCGCATGTTCAGCAAGCTGGTGCTGGAGGGCACGCCGCCTCACGCCGATGCGCGTGCGGGCCGCATGGTGCAGGCCGTGCTGGACGCTGTCTACGAAAGCAGCGCCGCTGGCCGTGAGGTGGATGTGCGCTAGGAGCACGTCCACCGCATCAGCCAGCGGCGGCTGCGAACAGGAGAGATGGACCGCACTCAGCTGCGGCGGCGACGCGAGCCCAGGAGGCGCGCGCCACCCAGCAGCGCCAGCCCGCCGGGGCCAGGAACTGCTTCGAAGCTGGCCATGGGGTTGTATGGCGACCAGTTCGTGTCTTCGCGGAAGATGTTCACGCCTGCGGCACCACCATCTGTGTACCACCCTGCGGTGGCAGTGTCCCAGAAGACGGTGTCCAGATCTGTGGAGCCCACGGTCACACCGCCACCCGCAGCGGTGTTCAGTCCCATGTTCAGCGAGTTGTACGGACCGTTCACGCCAAACGGATCAGCGCCCCAGGTCTCAGTGTTGTAAGCCAAGCCCCACACCACTGACTCTGGCAGATTGATGGCCAGCGACGACAGATCAAAGGTGATGTTCTGGGCGTAGCCATTGAAGGACCAGCCAGTCGGCCGGTACTCGATGAAGTGCTCCTGCGTCACCGATGCAATGAGCGCTCCGTGCGAGGTGCCCGTGCCAGCCTCATACAGATTCAGCGTGAAGTTCATGCTGAAGCCGTTGCCCACCCACTGGCCCTGGTCGTAGTACTGGCCACCAGCGTTGTAATCCTCGTACCGCGCCCAGTTCACCATGGTGAACGTGGCGGCCGAGAGCTGGCGGTTGGTGCCACCAAAGGTGATGCGGTCGCCAAACTCAAAGGTCTGGGTGGCCTGGAAGCCCAGGCTTGGGTACGACGGGTCCAGCGTGCCTGGAATGCTGTTGTAGATGGTCTCAGCCTGAGCCGCGGTGGAGGCCAGCACCGAGATGCTGGCCCCCACGACGGCGGTGATGAACGATGCGTTGATAGAACGAATCACGGTCATGTCTCCTGGTTGAGTGCGAGGAATTCGCGTTGAAAGAACTCAGGCGCGACGACGGCGCGAGCCGACCACGCCAGCCATGCCCACCAGCGCCAGCGCGCCAGGAGCGGGCGTCTGATAGACCTTGAAGGTCAGGCTGCCGAGGCCCTGAAGTTCTGCGCCTGTGCCAGACCACGTGACGCTGTTGCCATCGGTGTTGAATCCGTTGGAGTTGCCCTGGACGCCCAGAAGCGATCCGTCCGTCTTCAGGCCAACGATGTCAATGGTGTAGTTCGAGTAGTACGCAGGCGCGAAATTGCTGAAGTCCATCGAGAACATGACAGACCACTGGTTCACCACCGTTGAGGTCACATTCACCGTGTAGGCGAACGGTGCGTCGTTGGTGTCCCAGTAGGTGCTCTGGCCACCGAGGCTGTGGTAGCCCTGGCCAGCAAAGGTGCCAAACGTACCCAAGTCATTGCCAGCGCCAGGACCGAACGATGCGTTGATCGCCACCTGGTTGCCCACGGCGAAGTCAGCATCGGCGGCTGCGGCGATGGCAGCGGCGGCGAGTGTGGAAGCGATAAGCGTGCAAGTCTTCATTGATACTCCTAAGAGAAGAGAAAGAGAGAGAAAGGTCGGTCAAGCAAACATCAGCGCCGACGACGGCGCAGGTTGACGAGGCCAGCGGTAGCCATGAGCGCGAGCGCGCCTGGGCTGGGCAGCTGGATGATCTGGTCCTGGTTGGTGCCGCTGCCCAGGCCAAGCAGCAGGGCCTGTGGTCCATTGCCCGAAGCGGCAGCGAAAAGCGCAGACAGGTAGCTCTGCATGTTGGCGGTCAGACCGGACGCGGTGAACGCGCCTCCGCCCAGATCGCCCAGGCCAACCGAGCCGCCAAAGTCATTGGCCACCTCCCAGATGGCCACCTGGAACGCAGCGCAGAACTCATTGTCCGTGCCGAACTGCGCGCCGCCAGCAGCTGCATACATGCGTGCGATGGCGTCTGCACGAGCCGCGCCCATGGCTGGGCCTGGATCTGGCAGCGACGCCACCGAGGTCTGCGTGTAGGTGCCTGCGTTGCCGGGCACAAAGATGTGCTGGTCCAGCTCGCTGCAGTAGGCGATCCAGTTGCCATCAATGTTGTTGCCCACGCTGTTGGACAGCGAGAGATTGATCTGGCCAGCAAAGCCGTTGCGGGCGTTGCCGTTCAGGACGGTGGAGACGTTCATGCCAGCGCCGAGGCTGGCGGCGTAGACGTCCACCGTGTCGGCGGTGGCGAGTGTTGCGAACGCGGCGGATGCGGCGAGAGCGGAAATGACGATGGTGCGAGCGCGGTTCATGTGTCTTCCTGTCTTGGGTCTAAGGGTCTAAGGGTCTAAGGGTCTTGGGTTGAGCCCCCGGCGGGGCATGAGGAGAGGTTCCAAACGCGGCACAACTTCGGACGAAGCACGCCTCATGCCGTTAGGCACGGGGCGAGCGATGCACCTGGTGGTTCCCTACACCAGGGGCTCGGGCACGCGCGGCGGTCCCTTACGCCACGCATGCGTGTGGTGCGCAGCGGTTCCCCGCGCCGCACACCACTGGCCAGCACGCCGCACCCTTTCAGGCAGCGCGCCAGCGGAGGTTTGTTCAGCCAGCCCTGCGCAGCATCAGCGCGGGCCGCTCAGCGGGCGCAGCACCGATGCGCGCCACGCCAGCGCGGTGCCGGCTGGTCCGGGCGCGGTTGTCCAGCTCGCGGCCGATGGCCGAGCGGCACCCTGGATTGGCGATGGCCAGCAGGAAGAGCTGCTCGCTGGTGCAGGCGCTGAGGATCTGATCTGTGTTCTTGCGCATGTTCAGGCTCCGGATGGAGGGTCGAGAGAGGCTTGAGTTCGGAGGACTCAGGTGAGGGATTGCTCGAGAAGAGCGGAGAAGTCGGTGTGGGCGCTACGCAGAGGCGCGCGTCCGTTCGGGGGAGTGTTCCGGGTCAGCGGCGCCAGTCTGCGCTGGCCGTTCTTCCTGATGGATGAACTGCGCCAGGGCACGGCGGACAGCGGGCGAATCCTGCAGCGAGAGCACTGGCACAGACCCGGACTGCACTGGCAGCGAGTCCCCATCCAGGCGCAGCACTACGATGCGCCGGAAGCTGGAGAAGGTGCGCGCGATGGCCAGCACCTGGTCCAGACGATCTGCCTGGCCTGCGCGGAGGAGCGCCAGCATGCCGGTTGCGCGGGTGCGCATCAGGTCCTGCGCCACGGTGAGCGGCGAATGTCCGTCACGCACTGTGACCAGCGCCGCACCAGTTCCCAGGATCTGGCACATCTGCTGTGCGTCTTCCCAGGCGTGCTGGCCGTCCATGATCAGGCCAACCCACTGGCTGTCCGTCGCTGGCATGTTGAATGCGTGAGTCACGCCATGCATGAAGCAAGCGGCGTGCCAACTTGCGCGGACAGATGCAACTGCGTTTCCGCGCTGCAAACGCGGGTGCCTCATGCAAACCTGTCTCTGCACGGAGACACCTGTCCTGTCTCATGTGTCTCATGTGAGACACATCCATCCCCAAAGCCACGAACGCCCGCGGATGCACGCGGGTCGTTCGCTCCCCATAGTGGTCTGGCTGCGCTTCGGCGCGTGCTGCGGGCACTACATGGCTGCCGCGCGCCCAAGGGTGCGGCGCGTTGCGGCGGCCTCTTCCGTGCCCTGCCGCTGGAGCAGCCTGTACAGCTGCGCCCGGCAGATTCCCAGGCTCCGCGCTGCCTCGCTGCGATTGCCCCCGCAAGCCTCGATCGCACGAAGAACCGTGGCCGTGGTCAGGCTTCCGCGGGGCGCTGCCTCTGCTGGGACCAGCCCCACCGGATCGTGCATGTCCAAATGCGCTGGCTGGATGACCTCTGCGCCGCACAGCACTGCTGCGCGCTCCAGGCATGCTGCCATCTGGCGCACGTTGCCAGGCCACGCCTGCGCAGTCAGCACACGTTCGGCCGCTGGGCTGAGCTCCCTGCGGACTCCCAGGCGATCGCTCAGGTCGCTCATGATGGACCGGGCGATGAGCGGAATGTCCTCCACGCGCGCGCGCAGCGAAGGGATGTTGATCTGCACCACGTCCAGCCGGTAGTACAAGTCCGCGCGGAACTGGCCCGTGGCCACCATCTGGGCCAGATCACGATGCGTGGCTGCAATCAGGCGAATGTCCACGTCCACTGGCCTGGTTCCACCCACAGGCATCACCGAGCGTTCCTGCAGGAGGCGCAGCAGCTTGGCCTGCTCTGGAAGGGGCAGCTCGCCAATTTCATCCAGGAAAAGCGTGCCACCGTGCGCGCTCCGCACCAGGCCGGGCGTGCTGGCCACAGCACCGGTGAACGACCCCTTCTCATGGCCGAACATCAAGGACTCAAAGAGCGAGTGCGTGAGCACCGTGCAGTCCACCGTGACAAAGGGCTGGCGTGCGCGAGGGCTGAGCTGATGAATGGCCCGCGCCACCAGCTCCTTGCCGGTGCCGCTTTCGCCGCGGATCAGCACGGTGGACGGAAACCCGGCCGCCATCCGGATGATTTCCTGGACTCGAACGCTTGAGGTGGAAGTGCCTACAAATCGCGCAAGCGGATCCATGGGTGGACCCAACCCGTCACTGCTCCCATTCCCCTCAACGGGAAAAGCAGTCACTTGCACGTGTTGCACACCGGGACTCCTGGATACGAACGAGCGGGAACCCCCAGTCCGTCCTCCAAGAAGCGATGGGTGGATACTACATCATTCCGCCCTACCAAAAAGGCATGAAGTGTGCCTTCATAGCGTCAGTCTTTGCATACTTTCACATGGAAGAGGCTCGGGGCCTGAATTATAGGACATTAAGCGGTTCCCTGCCGCCCCAGCCACGCAGCCCCCAGCACACCGCTGGCATCCCCGTGCTGGGCGCGAACCACGCGGGTGTTGCACGCGTCGCTGAAGACATGCAGGGGCAGATGTTCCTGCACCCGCGCTGGCAGGTCCGGAATGTTGCTCAAGCCACCCGCCAGCACGATGACATCCGGGTCCAGGATGTTCACCACCTGCGAGAGCGCGTGCGCCAGTTGTGCGCTGTACCACGCCAGCGCGGCCGCGTCCTGTCCTGCTGCCTCTCCAAAGCGCCGCTGCAACGCGCCTCCCGACAGGAACTGCTCCACGCATCCCAGCCGGCCGCAGTAGCACGTGGCCGCTGCGCGGGCTGCGTCTGTCACGCCAGGCATGGCGTTGTGGCCCCACTCTCCCGCCACGCCGTTGGCGCCGTCCAGCACGCGGCCATCCACCACCACGCCGCCGCCCACGCCCGTGCCCAGCACCACGCCAAAGACCACGCGGGCGCCGCGGGCAGCGCCGTTCATGGCCTCGCTCAGCGCCAGGCAGTTGCCATCGTTGCTCACCGGCACCGGCCGTCCCAGCGCTGCAGCCAGGTCGGCTGCAAACGGCCGCCCGTTCATGCAGGTGTGATTGCTGTTGCGGTGCACGCCCGTCGCGGGATTGGGCGACCCCGGCGCACCCACTCCCACCGTGCATTCGGTGCCAAGCTCGCGCTCCGCGTCGAACGCCATGGTGCGCAGAAGCGCCACCAAATCAAGGTATTCCCGTGGCGTGGACTCGCGCCGGCGCTGGATGACTGTGCCATCCGCACCCAGCACCGCCATCTCTACCTTGGTGCCACCAACGTCAAACCCCATGGCCGGCTGTGATGCAGCCGCGGCCACCCTACGCCCTCGAGGTCTGCGAGTTGCGGCGCATGGCGATCAGCTGGTACAGCTCAGCCCGCGCGGCGGGGTTGGAGAGGAAGACGCCGTACAGCTTGCTGGTGGTGGTCACAGCGTCTGGCTGCTGCACGCCGCGGTGGCACATGCAGAAGTGCTGCGCCTGCACCACCACCGCCACGCCGTGCGGGTTGAGCGCATCCTGGATGGCAGCCGCGATCTGCGCAGTCAGCTTCTCCTGCACCTGCAGGCGCTTGCTGAAGATGTCCACCACGCGGGCCAGCTTGCTCAGCCCAGCCACGCGGCCGTTGGGGATGTAGCCCACGTGCGCCACGCCCACGAACGGCACCATGTGGTGCTCGCAGTGGCTGTGCACCTTGATGTCGGTCAGGAGCACCAGTTCGTCGTACCCCTCCACCTCTGTGAAGGTCTTCCGCAGCGGCTCTGCAGGATCAGCGGTGTAGCCCCAGAAGTGCTCCTTGAAGGACTTGACCACGCGCATGGGGGTGTCGCGCAGGCCCTCGCGCTCTGGGTCCTCGCCGATGAACTCCAGCAGCGCACGCACGTGCTCCATGGCTGCCTTGTTCTTGGGGCTGCTGGGGTCGAATGGATCCATGGGAGGACAAGTGTAGGCACTTCATCCCGGCACGGCACGCGCATCAGTGCAGCCAGTGCGCCCACCACTCCAGGATCTGGCCAAGGCGGTGGAGGCGCATGTCTGGCGGGCCTGCCCGGCTCATGCCGTGGCTGGTCTCGCGGGGGTAGCGCACCAGTCGCGCAGGCACGCCCAACGTGCACAGCGCGGCGTACACCTGCTCGCCCTGCTCCACGTTGCAGCGCAGGTCGCCCTCGCTGTGGATCACCAGTGTGGGCGTGCGCACGTTGCGGAAGTGCGCAATGGGGCTGGCCCGCCACAGCGCTTCTGGGCGGTGCCACACAGCGCCAGGCCAGTAGCGGTTGGGCGTCTCGATGTAGTCGCTGTTGCCGCACATGGAGACCATGTTGCTCACGCAGCGGTCGGTGATGGCGCCCGCAAACACATGCGTGTGGCCGATGGCCCAGTTGGTCATGTAGCCGCCATAGCTGCCGCCCATCACGCCCATGCGGCGCGGGTCGGTGCCAGGGTCGCGCTGCATGGCTGCTGTCACCGCCTGGATGTCCACCCAGTCCTTGGTGCCCCACGCGCCGCGAATGGCCGCGCAGTGCTTCTGCCCATACCCCTTGCTGCCGCGCGGATTGCTGAACCACACGGTGTAGCCGTTGGCGCACAGCAGCTGGAACTCATGGAAGAACGCCAGCCCGTACTGCGCGTGCGGGCCGCCGTGAATCTCCAGCACTGCGGGGCCGCGCTTGCGCCTGCCAGCCGGGCGCATGATCCACGCCTGCACCTTGGCGCCGTCCTTGGCCTTCACCCAGCGCTCTTCTGGCTGCACCAGGTGCACGCGGCGCACAAAGGCGTCGTTGAAGCCCGTCAGGCGGCGCACAGGGAACTCGGTGCCCACCACTTCCAGCACGTGCACCTCCTGGCGGAGCAGTGGGCGCCATGCGCACGCAGGCCAGGCGCAGCCGCGCCCGCACAGCGAGCCCAGGCTCACGTCCTGCCCGGCGGGCGGAACACCACCGGGCCCTTGCCCGCAACGCCAACGCTGGCCACATGCCCGCTGCCATGCCAGCCGATGCGCACCAGCAGCGACTGACTGTCTGGCATCCAGCGCAGCTGCGGGTCAAAGGTGGCGTCGGCGCTGTCGCTCAGCGTGGCGGCCATCAGGCAGTAGTCCGTGTGGCCAGTCAGGCAGCGCGCGCGCTTGCGGCGCAGGTCGTAGCACCACAGCTCCAGGTTGCTGGTGCTGTACTGCGAGTCTGTGCCGCGCCGCCCTGCGTAGGCGATCTGCATGCCATCCGGGCTCCACGCCGGGTGCGTCTTGGGGCCCTCTGGCTGGTTGGGCAGCTCTGCCACTGCAGCACGACCGCGCGCGCCCGGCACCACCACGTACAGCCGCTCATGCTCTGGCTCCCACAGCGCGCGCGGATGGGTGTTGGCCGCCACCACCAGCGCGCCGCCATCGGGGGACCACGCGTAGGTGAAGGTGCCCATGCTGTCGCGGTCGAACAAGAGCTGCGTGCGGCCCGTGGCCACGTGCAGCAGGTGCAGCGAATAGCGCTGGCCGCCAAAGTAGCCGTCGCCATCCAGGCGGTACCAGGGATCGTTGATCACGCGCGCTGGCGTGGTGGCGCCGCTCTTGGTGCGCTCTGCCGCTGCTGCCTTGGTCCACGCTTCCTCGGTGGGCCGAAAGCTGTAGGCCAGTCGGGTGCCGCACGGGCTCCATGCCAAGTCGCGCACGCTGCCCTCCGGAAGCGCGGTGACCACGAGCGCTTCACCGCCGCCTGTCTCCAGGAGCGCGATCTGCGTGGGCTTCTCTGCGTCAGCGCGGATGAAGGCGATGCTTCCGCCATCGGGGCTCCACCGGCCAAACGAATCCTTGCTGCCGTGCGTCAGCTGTCGCGGCGCTGCCTTGCCTTCTGCGTCAGCCAGCCACAAGGACGTGACGTACTGGTTGCGCTCGCCCACGGTCTTGCGGGTGAACAGCACCCAGCGCCCGTCTGGGCTCATCTGCGGGTCGGCCACCACAGTGAGTGCGGTCAGGTCCTTGGCGGTGATGGCGCGTCCACGTGCAGGCATGCAGCGATCCTACCCCGCGGCTGGACGGGGCAAGTACGATCGCCCGTCCTGTGAAGAACCAGATCGTCGAACCAGAGCTGCTGTACCAGGACCACCGCTTTGTGCGCGGCGCGCGCGTGGAGATCACCGCTGACGGGCGCCTGGGCCGCGTGGGGCAGTTCGACGGCGAGACCACGCTGCACATGCCCAACCGCGCAGTGATGCCTGGCTTTGTGAGCGCGCACAGCCACGCGTTCCAGCGCGGCCTGCGCGGGCTGGGCGACCGCTTTCCTGCCTCGGCAGAGCGCAACGCAGACGACCCCAGCGGCTTCTTTGCGTGGCGCGACGCCATGTACGCACTGGTGGACCGCCTGACGCCAGAGTTGGTCTACACGCTCAGCCGCCGCTGCTTTGCAGAGATGCGCGCGGCTGGCATCACCACCGTGGGCGAGTTCCACTACGTGCGCCACGCCAGCCCAGAGGAGCGGTACGCGTTTGACGAGCAGGTGGTGCGCGCCGCCACGGAGGTTGGCATCCGCCTGGTGCTCATCAACGTCTACTACCAGACCGGCGGCATCGGCCAGGCGCTGCGCGGCGGGCAGCTGCGCTTTGAGACGCGCAGCGTGGACGAGTACCTGGAGCAGCACGAGAAGCTGGAGCGCCTCTGCCGCAACCAGGGCTTCACAGTGGCCATGTGCGCGCACAGCGTGCGCGCTGCACCCATGGACGCTGTGCGCCTCCTGCACGCAGAGAGCCTGCGCCGCGGCCAGCCCTTCCACATGCATGTGGAGGAGGTGGTGGCCGAAGTGAAGGCGTGCGAGGCCAAGTACGGCAAGCGCCCCATGCAGCTCCTGTGCGACGAGCTGGAGATTGACGGCCGCTTCACGGCGGTGCACTGCACGCACACGCATGAAGAGGACATGTTCCGCTTTGGCGCGCGCGGCGGGCGCGTGGCGCTGTGCCCGCTCACAGAAGGCAACCTTGGCGACGGCGTGCCGGATCTTCCCGGCATGGTGGCTGCTGGCGCGTCGCTGTGCCTAGGCACGGATCTGAACGCGCGCATCAGCCCGCTGGAGGAGGCGCGCAGCATGGAGTACGTGCAGCGCGTGGCCGACGAGCGCCGCGGCGTGGTGCGCGATGCGCACGGCCGCACCGCGGAACCGCTGCTGGCCATCGCCACGCTGGGTGGCGCGCAGAGCCTGGCGCTGGACGCGGGCGTGATCGCGCCGGGCCGCCTGGCAGACCTGTGCGCCGTGAACCTGGCGCACCCGCTGCTGGCTTCGGTGGAGGCTGCAGAGCTGCCCGCTGCGCTGGTGTATGGCTGCAGCAACGAGGTGATCGCCAGCACCTGCGTGGGCGGCCGCTGGGACGACGCGCTGCCCTGCGCCTGACGCTGTGCAGGCACGCAGCCAGCCCAAGGGTTCCCCTACAATCTCTGGTCTATGCCTGACGCCCCAGCCAAGTCCATGGACGAGATCGTCGCCCTGTGCCGCCGCCGCGGATTCATCTTCCAGAGCAGCGAGATCTACGGCGGCATCAACGGTTTCTGGGACTACGGTCCGCTGGGCACCGAGCTGAAGCGCAACCTGAAGAACTCGTGGTGGTCCGACGTAGTGCACCGCGAGCTGCTGGGCCCGGATGGCCAGCCGGTGGACATCGTGGGCCTGGACTGCACCATCATCATGAACCCCAAGGTGTGGGTGGCCAGCGGCCACGTGGGCGGCTTCAACGACCCCATGGTGGACTGCCGCGAGAGCAAGGCCCGCTACCGCGCCGACCACCTGGTGGTGCTGGGCGCCGTGGAGCCTGGCGCACGCCTCTACGCCTTTGTGCAAGGTGATGACGACGCCCGCACCCGCGCTGAGAAGGCGCTGCTGAAGTACGAGAAGCGCGCAGAGCTGGACGCCACGCGCCACCAGCTGCGGCCCTTCCCCGCCATCACCGCCGAGGAGCGCGCGCGCACCATCGGCCCAGACGCCAAGGAGCCTGGCTCGCTCACCGAGCCGCGCATGTTCAACCTGATGTTCGAGACCTTTGTGGGCGCCGTGCGCGACGACGACGCGCGCGCCTACCTTCGCCCCGAAACTGCGCAGGGCATCTTTGCCAACTTCCAGAACGTGGTGGACTCAAGTCGGGTGCGCATCCCCTTCGGCATTGCGCAGATCGGAAAGGCCTTCCGCAACGAGGTCACGCCGCGCAACTTCACCTTCCGCAGCCGCGAGTTCGAGCAGATGGAGATTGAGTTCTTCATCCATCCCAGCGGCGCAGAGCAGTGGTACAAGTGGTGGCGCGACTGGCGCTTTGCATGGTGGCAGTCGGTGGGCCTCACCAGCGCCAACCTGCAGCTGCGCGAGCACGACCGCGACGAACTGGCGCACTACGCCAAGGAAGGCGCCGGCACCAGCGACATCGAGTATCGCTTCCCCTTCACCTCGCCTGGGTTTGGCGAGCTGGAAGGCGTGGCGCACCGCAGCGACTTTGACCTGCGCCAGCACGCGCAGCACAGCGGCAAGAACGACAAGGCGCGCTACTTTGACCAGGAGCGCAACGAGCGGTACTTCCCGCACGTCATCGAGCCATCGGCTGGCGCAGACCGCGGCACGCTGGCGCTGCTGTGCGAGGCCTACACCAAGGACGACCAGCGCCCCAGCGGCGTGTACATGCGCTTCCATCCGCGCATGGCGCCAGTCAAGGCGGGCATCTTCCCGCTGGTGAACAAGGACGGCATGCCAGAGATCGGCGAACGCCTGCACCGCCAGCTGCGCAAGCAGCATGTGGTGGAGATGGACGCCAAGCAGTCCATCGGCAAGCGCTACGCGCGCATGGACGAAGCCGGCACGCCCTTCTGCATCACCATTGACAGCGACACGCTGACCAACCAGACGGTGACCATCCGCCACCGCGACACGCTGCAGCAGGAGCGCATGCACCTGGACCACGTGTCTGGCTGGCTGGACAAGCAGGTGGGCGTGGTGGACTGACGCATGACGCCTGCGCGCACACGGCGGTGGCTTGCAGTGGTGTGCGGCGCGTGCGCGCTGGGCATGCTGCCGGCCTGCGCCACCACCGTGCCGGTGGCGGACCGCACGCTGGCCGCGCACCCCAAGGCGTGGGTGGCCGTGGTGCCGCGTGCCGTGCGGGCCACGCCGGAGTTCGCAGCGCTGCTCGAGGCGCGCAAGCGCGAGTACGCCACCGAAGTGGTGGAGTACGACCCCGCGGTAGGCACGCCCGCGCAGCGCCTGGCGCTGGTGCAGTCCACGCTGCGCCGCATTGGACAGGACGCGGCACCAGGCCACGGCTACGCACTGCTGGTGGGCAGCCCAGACGCGCTGCCCATGGCGTGGCGCTTCCAGGGCGTGGACAGCCCCGTGCTCACGGACATGCCGCTGGGCGCCCTGCTTGATGCGGGCGCCGAACCCATTCCAGCCGCGCAGTGGCGCGCTGCGCTGACAGCTGAGCCAGCGTGGCTGGTGGGACGCATCCCCTACGACCAACCGCCGCTGATTGCTGCGACCCTCTCCGCCAGCTGCCGCCAGATGGCCGGCACCACAGGCGAGCACACCGACGCGCTGCTCGCCTCCGATGGCGTGGCGGAAGCGTGGGTGCTGGCTGTAGCCCGCGGCGACCTGCGCCGCATGGGCTGGACTGCCACGCTGGCCGGCAACGCTGGCAGCTGCGACCAGCCAGCCACCGATGGCCTGTGCGCGCTCTGGCGCGAGACCACCCCGGAACTGCTCGCCGTGGCCGCGCCCAGCGTGCGCAGCGTGGAGGGCGGCGGCCTGGGCACGCTGCTTCCAGGCCAGTGCGTGAACGGCCCCGCGCCAGGCATGACGCCCGCGCTGGGCGCGCTGCTGGCTGGCGGCTTTGGTGAACCCAGCAACGACGTGCTGCGCTCGCTCTTTGAGCAAGGCTGGCTGGCTGGCGCGTGCGCCTTCACCGAGACTGTGGACGGCGCCCCGCTCGCGCCGTGGCTGCGCCTGCAGGCATCGCTGCCAGTGGACCTGGGCAGCGACGCGCCGCTGGGCAACTGCGTCGAGAGCGCGCGCCGCCGCTTCTGGGTGCGCGCGGAAGACGACGTTGGCATGCTGTTCACCAGCACCCGCCAGGCGCGCGACCGCGCTGCCCTGGCCTTGGTGACCTACGGAGACCCTGCCCTGCGCTGCGCCAACAGCGTGGCCCCCGGTGAAGCGCCAGCCCATGCGCTGGTCGTGCCCGGAAGCGGAGGAGCAGAAGGCACTTCACCTGCTGCGGGCAGCGGCACCGCTCCCACCACCACCGCTGGCGAAGAACCATCCACGTGGCCACGCTGGGCCGCGTTCTGCGGTCTCCTGGTCTTTGTGGTCGCTGTGCTGCTGTGGCTCTTTGGCCGCAAGCAGCCAGCACGCTGAGCAGCCGGCACGCGGAGCAGCCCACCCGCCTCAACTCTTGGCGGGTGCCTCTGGCAGCTCAAAGCGCAGGAGCACGGTGCTGCCCATGGGCGGATAGGTCATCTCCAGACGGCATCCGCGGAAAGTGCTTGCATTCCAGCCCATGCGTTCGTGCACAAAGGACACCAGCTCTGGGTAGCAGGGAACGCTTGGCGTCGCCACCACGGGCGGCTTGCCAGGCAGGGCTGTGACCTCCTGCGGCACTGGGATGGGCAGCTGCCCTTCCGGGTCCTGGTCTTCTGGGCGGTCCATGAACACGCCGCCGTAGGCGCGCACCTCTGGCTGGAGCGCAAAGCCCAGGCTTTCGTGCACGATGAAGTCAAAGATCAGCCGTTCGGTGGGCGCTGAGATGGTGGCGCCAAACTCGCCGGTGGTGTCACGCGCGGTGCGGTACTTGCCAGCCGCAGAGCGGGCAAAGTCGCTGGAGAAGCAGTCCACTGCACCGATGTTGCCCACTGGCCCGGGCACCATCACGTAGTTCAGCCCCTGCGCAGTGCGGGTCTCCTCCACGTCCGACGCCGCGACGGTGCTGAAGCGCCGCAGCAGCGGAAACCCGACGGACCCATCTGGCGATGGCTCCAGGGGCTGCCAGCGGTCCGCGGTCATGGGCTCGTCCTGCGAACCCCACCCGCGCAGCTGAAAGATGGGCCAGCGGATGTCCGGGCGCAGGCGCCGCAGCCCGATGTAGCCACGCACGATGGCCATGTCCAGGCGATCTGGGTCCTGTGCGTTGGGGGCCATGAAGACTGTCATGAGGCGCACCTTGGCCTGCACGCCCCAGAGGCCGCTGTTGCCACGGAAGGCCAGCTTGCGGCTGAGCTCCAGGTGGTCACCGCGGCGAGGACTGATGCCGTCCACGATGAGGTCCAGGGTGGCGCGGTCGCCAAAGTGGCGTTCGACGGTCAGGTCCAGTTCGCGCGCAGCGGCCCGCACGCGCTCCACGGCAGCCACTGGCGCCCCCTCCCGTTGCACGGCGCTCAGCAGGATCTGGAAAGCGCTGGCTCCCGGCACGTTCTGCAGGGTGCGGATGGCATCCGTGCTGCTGATGACCTTGGCGATGTTCCAGGTCAGCGTCTTGTTGATGCCAAAGCGCCGGGCCACGTCCTGGGGGCTGGCTGGGTCTGCGCCCACCGAGGCGTACAGCTCGATGAGCGCTGCACGCAGGTCGTCGAGCGCGGCACGGCAGTCCGGTTCAAAGTCTTTGGTCGCGACAGTCACGGGTGTTCTTCATGAAAAGGGTCGAACGGTGAAGACAAGCCGTGGGAGGCGGCGCTGGACAACTTACCGGATCTTCGGATCGTTGTCTGATCCATCATGCCATTTCCCGGGATATTTCCAAATGGAAACTTGCCCGAACATCACCAAGTCGTATATTCGACTGGTCAGTACGGCTTGACCCCTCACGGCATCGCCGTGCCATCCGTACCGATCAAGGGCCCTTTTTCCCTACATCCCCCCTTCGGAGATTGAGACATGAAGACCGTTTGCTCCCTTTCCATCGCCGCCGGCATGACTGCCGTGCTGGCCGCTTCTGCGAACGCTGGGTTCAGCTTCACCCAGCAGGCTTCGCAGACCACCACCTACGCCAACCAGCTGAACTTCGATGAGCCAGGCACCCCGACGGGTCTGGTCCCAGCCAACACCTGGGCCAGCCTGGGCATCAACATCCACAACGGCGACAGCCCGAACAACACCTATGTGGACAACTTCAGCAACGACCTGCCGTGGCTGCCCAACAACAACGCGTCCTACAACGTGTGGGGCTGCTACATCGACCTGAGCACCGCTGCCACTGGGTTCTCGTTCCAGGCTTGGGACACCAGCGGCCCGCCATCCTTCTTCGGCGGTGGTCTGCTGGTCGGCGTGGCCGACGCCAACGGCAACCTCATTGACGGCCTGGTGTTCAACCCCGCCTGGGGCGGCATTGGCGACACCTGGTTCAACATCACCGCCACCGGCGGCGACAGCTTCTCTCACATCGTCATCGCAGGCATGGGCTTCTTCCCAGAGACCTTCGTTGACAACCTCTCGTGGAACACCGTTCCTGGTCCGGGCGCCATGGCGCTGCTGGGCCTGGGCCTGGTGCGCGGCCGTCGCCGCTCCGCCTGAGGCTGCATGATTCAGCGTGGCAACGGGAACGCCGCGCCAGTTTGAGTCTTCAGTGGTGGGAGCGGACGAAAGTCCGCTCCCACCCTTTTAGAAACACCGGTTGGAGTCAGCCGGATTCACCCTGGACCGACGGAGACGCATGAAACCGCTCGCCCCACTTGCCCTGCTTGCCGCGATGTGCGTGACTCCCATCGCGCTTGCCTCCTCTGTCACATTTGAGATGATTCCGGGCGCGCTGAGCGCCAACGACATGTCGCCTGATGGGCGATACATCGTTGGCGTGCTCACATCCGGGCGGGGCTACATCCTGGACACGGTCCTCAACCAGACCATCGAGCTGCCACCCAATCCCACGCCGGGCGGCGTGTTTGACGTGGTGGCAGTGAGCGACAACGGCCAGGTGGTGCTGGGCAACATGGTGTCGCCTGGCCGCCCTGGCGCAGAAGCGCACCGCTGGACTGCTGCGAGTGGCGTGTGGACCACGCTGGGCTCCAACCCGACCGCGGTCAGCGGCTGCGGCAGCTTCAGCAGCGGCTATGAGCTGAGCGGCGACGGCAACGTGGCCGTGGGCCTGGAGTGGTTCGACGGCTGCCACGCTGCGGGCTTCCGCTGGACCCCCGACACCGGCATGCAGATGCTGGAGTTCATGGCCAACGGCGTCAACCGCGCGTCCGTGGTGAACAGCCAGGGCAACGTCATCGGTGGCTTCGGGCAGGGTTCGTTCGACCGCACCCCTGTGATGTGGGGCTCAAACCTGGAAGGCGAACTGCTCGACCCGCCACACGGCGACGCTGTGGGCGAAGTGCTTGGCATGAACCGCTCTGGCAGCATCCTGCTGGGCAACTGGAACGGCAAGGCCGTGAAGTGGTCCAACGGCGGGGCCGTGCGCACGCAGATCGGCAACGGCACCGCCCTGCCTGGCTGGCTGGGCAACGCCATGGACATGGCCAACAACGGCACCATCGTTGGCTTCGACACGCTCATCGGCAACCGCCGCGCGTGGATCCTGCCGCCCGGCGCCACCACCATGGTGGACCTGAAGAACTACGTGGTGGCCAACGGTGGCACGGTGCCAGCTGGCACCATCTTGGAAGTGGCGCAGGCCGTTTCCAACAACGGCTCCATCATCATTGGGCATTCGGCCTTCCTGGGCGCCTGGATGATCCGGCAGACCCCCACCAACCTGTGCGCTGCAGATTTTGCGCCAGCAGGTGGCGACGGCGTGGTGGACGGCACCGACCTGGGTGTGCTGCTGGGCAACTGGGGCACTCCCTTCTGCGACCTGACCGACGACGGCACCACCGACGGCAGCGACCTGGGCGTGCTGCTGGGCTCGTGGGGCGCGTGCCCAGAGGCGCTGGGCGCCTGCTGCACGGCCAACGGTTGCTCTGTGAAGACCCCCAGCCAGTGCGCTGCTGCCAACGGCGTGTTCCTGGGCGTGGACTACCCCTGCACGGGCAACGTGTGCGTCAGCAACGACCTGTGCGCACAGGCCGTGGACATCACCAGCTACATCAACCTGGGCGAACCCTACTACGGCGACAACAGCACGGCGACGCCAGGCAAGTACCAGGGCGCAGATCCAGAGCTGCCACTGGGCTCGCCATCGTGCCACTGGAACGGTCAGCCGCAGACGGCTCACAGCTCCGTGTGGTTCAGGTTCACCTGTCCGCCGGCGGGCAAGATCACGGTGAGCGTGTGCAACACGCTGCCAGCGCCCTTCGTGGACTCCATCATCACCATGTACGAAGGCGAGTGCGGCGAGCTCACCGAGATCGGCTGCGACGAGGATGGCTGCGGCCAGGACTACCCCTTCTACAGCCGTCTCACCGTCGAGAATCTGACCCCTGGTCAGACCTACCTCATCTGCGTCATGAACTCCGGCGACTGGGGTGGATCCACCCCAGGGCCCTTCGATCTGGCCATTTCCACACCGGGCGGCATTGGCGGCCCGTGAGTTTCTGGTGAAAGCGACTCACACCCCCAGGCCTTGCCCGTATTGAGACTGTTCCGCGCCGGCGCCCGTGCCGTGCGCACCATCTGAAAACGACCGATTTCATAGGAATCCCGCATGCGCTTCACACAGTCACTCCTCGTCACCACCCTTCTCGCGGCCTTCGCGGGGCCGGGGCTCGTCTGTTCGAGCGCCTCTGCGTCGGATGTCACCTTCCAGATGATCCCCAACGCTCTCAGCGCCAACGACATGTCGCCCGACGGGCGCTACATCGTGGGTGTGCTAAACACGGGCGTGGGCTACATCTGGGACACCGTGCTGGACCAGGTCATTGAGCTGCCGCCCAACCCAACGCCAGGTTCTAGTTACGACGTGGTGGCTGTGAGCGACAACGGCCAGGTGGTGCTGGGCAACATGACGTCCCCGGGCCGCCCCGGTGAGGAAGCGCACCTGTGGACCGCGGCCACTGGCCAGTGGACCAGCCTGGGCGCGCTGCCCACTGCGACCGTCAGCTGCCCCGGCTACAGCGCTGGCTACGAGCTGTCTGGCGACGGTTCGGTGGTGGTGGGCCTGTCGTGGGAGAACGGCTGTCACGGCGTGGGCTTCCGATGGACGGCTGCCACAGGCATGCAGCGCCTGCAGGTGCTGGCCAACGGCGCCAACCGCGCGTCGGTGGTGAACAGCGCTGGAACCGTGATCGGTGGCTTTGCGCAGGGCTCGTTCTCGCGCACGCCAGCCATCTGGGCGGCCAACACGGCCGGTGAGCTGCTCGACCCACCGAACGGCGACGCTGTGGGCGAAGTGTTCGGCATCAACGACTCTGGCTCCATCCTGCTGGGCTCCTGGAACGGCAAGGCCTGCAAGTGGTCGAACGGCGGCGCGGTGCGCACGCAGCTCGGCACTGGCACCGTGCTGCCAGGCTGGTCTGGCATGGCGTACGACATGGCCAACAACGGCACGGTGGTGGGCTTCGACATCCTGCTGGGCAACCGCCGCGCATGGATCCTGCCGCCCAACGCCACCAGCATGGTGGACCTGAAGAACTACGTGATCGCAGGTGGCGGCACTGTGCCCACCGGCATGATCCTGGAAGTGCCGCAGGCCATCAGCACCAACGGCTCCATGATCATCGGCCACACTGGCTTTGTGGGCGCGTGGCTGGTGCGGCAGACGCCGACCAACCTGTGCGCTGCGGACTTTGCGCCCGCTGGCGGCGACGGCGTGGTGGACGGCACCGACCTGGGCGTGCTGCTGGGCAACTGGGGCACGCCCTTCTGCGACCTGACTGGCGACGGCACCACGGACGGCAGCGACCTGGGCGTGCTGCTGGGCTCCTGGGGCCCGTGCCCAGAGGCGCTGGGCGCGTGCTGCACCGCCAACGGCTGCAGCCTGAAGACCCCAAGCCAGTGCGCGGATGCCAACGGCGTGTACCTGGGCGTGGACTACCCATGCTCCGGAACCACCTGCGTCAGCAACGACCACTGCGACCAGGCGATTGACCTCACCGCGTGGATCAACACCGGCGAGGCCTTCCCAGGCGACAACTCCACGGCCACCCCAGGCACCTTCCAGGGTGGAGATCCAGAGCTGCCGCTGGGTTCGCCCTCCTGCCACTGGAACAGCAACCCCACCACAGCGCACAGCACGGTGTGGTTCAAGTTCACGGCGCCAGAGAACGGCAAGATCTCCGTGAGCGTGTGCAACACGCTGCCAGCCCCCTTCGTGGATTCCTCCATCACCATCTATGAGGGTGAGTGCGGCGAGTTCACCGAGATCGGCTGCGACGAAGATGGCTGCAGCAACGACTTCCCGTACTACAGCCGCCTCAGCGTGGAGAATCTCACCCCAGGCCAGACCTACTACATCTGCGTGATGAACAGCGGCGACTGGGCTGGCTCCACTCCAGGGCCGTTCGACCTGGTGATTTCCACCTCGGGTGGCATCGGCGGCCCGTAAGCGCCAGCCACATCCTTCCGACCCCACGAGCCGATGGGTGCGTCTGGCGAGAGCCAGCGCACCCGTCGGAATTTTTTTGGAATCGTGCGCTAGGCCAGCCAGGCGTCGTCCAGGCGCATGCCAGCGGGGAGCGGCGCAGCGCTTGAGCGCTCCACCATGCTGGCCACAGGCACCGCGCAGTAGTCCACGCTGAAGGCGCCGGCAGGCCGCAGGTTGCCGCTGGTGCCCAGGCCACCGAAGGGCAGCTTGCCAGATGCGCCAGCCGTGCCCGTGTTCCAGTTGATGCAGCCAGCGCGGCACCGGTGCAGGAACTGCTGGAAGGCAGCAGGGTCTGCGGTGAAGCACGCAGCAGCCAGGCCAAACTGCGTCGCGTTGGCCTGCGCAATGGCGTCGTCCAGGTCTGCCGCCTCTGACACCTGAACCAGCGGGCCAAAGACCTCGGTGTCTGCGTGGCCTTCAAAGCGCGGCACCTGCAGCACGCCGGCCGAAAGGAACCAGCCTTCGCGGTCCAGCGGCCTGCAGGGCAGCAGCACGCGCGCGCCCTGTGCAGCAGCCTGGTCCTGGAAGCGCAGCACGGCGTCTCGCGCCTCCTGCGTGACCAGCGGGCCCATGAAGACTGGCGTGGGCGAGTCGCCTGGGCCGATGGCCAGTGCGCGCGCAGCTTCGGTCAGCGCACGGATGAAGCGCGGCGCCACGTCACGGTGCACGATGATGCGCCGCGTGCAGGTGCACCGCTGCCCGGTGGTGGCAAAGGCAGAGCGCGCGCACTCCACCACAGCCTGGCGCAGGTCTGCGTCTGGCAGCACCACGGCTGGGCTGTTGCCGCCCATCTCCAGCGCCACCATGCGGCTGGGGCGGTCCAGGTTGGCCTGCAGGATGCGGCGCCCCACTGGCCAGCTGCCGGTGAAGAGGATGCCGTCTACTTCCGGGTGGTCCACCAGCGCCGCGGCGCTGACGCCACTGCCCTGCACCAAGTTGAACACGCCGGGTGGCAGGCACTCTGCCAGCAGCGTGGCCAGCAGCTGCGCCACAGCGGGCGCCTTCTCGCTGGGCTTGAAGACCACCGTGTTGCCCAAGAGCAGCGCTGGCACAATGTGCCCGTTGGGCAGGTGCGCTGGAAAGTTGAAGGGCCCAATGACGCCCATGACGCCCAGCGGCATGAAGTGCGTGTTGCCGCTGCGCGTGGCGCCTGCGGACACCTGGTAGCCGGTCACGCGGGACATGCTGACGGGGTCCAGGGTGATGTTGACCTTCTCTGCCAGCAGGCCAGCTTCTGCAGTGGCCTCGGCCAGGGTCTTGCCCACCTCGCGCGTGATGAGCGCTGCCATCCGCGGCGCTGCGGCAGCGGCGCATTCTGCGTAGCGGCGCAGGCACTCTACGCGCTCCTGCAAGGGGCGCATGCTCCACGCTGGCAGCGCGCGGCGAGCAGCATGCACCGCGCGCTCCACGTGGGCTGGCTGCGCTGCGGCAGTCCACACCACCTCTGCTGGTGCAGCGGGATTCACGCTGCGCACCAGGTGCTGGCCCTCTGCGGGCAAGGGCAGCCACTGGCCGTCTATGAAGTCTGCGGGAGCAAGACCGCTTGCCAGCGCAGCAGCGTGCGCGCCGACAGCGTGCGCGCCTGCTGCGTGCCCGCCTGCTGCGTGCGCGCCTGCGCTGGGGCCGGGCTGCATGTCAGGCACCTGCTCCTGCGGTGGCCGCACCAGCGCCAGCGGGCGCAGCGCCTGTGCCAAGCGGCGTCACTCCAATGGCCACGCCCGGGCGCGCGCCCAGCACCACCAGCACGGCGGCTGGCAGCGCCACGGTGCCATCGGGCTCGCGGCGGTAGGCAGAACGCACCGCGCGGAAGCCCAGGCGGGCGTCTGCGGCGCAGCTCACAAAGCCGGTCAGCGGGAAGTCGCCGCTGCTGCTGGTGCTCAGCGTCAATTGCTCGGTGGAGCGCACCAGCGGAATGTCGTCGCGGCGCGCCTCCAGGTACGGGCCGCCGTCGAATGGGTCGCAGCGGTCCAGGTACACAAAGCCCTGCTTCTCAAGCATGGCCTTGGCTGGGCGTGTCTCTTCACCCACGCGGCCGATGAGGTTGCGCGCCTCGGGCGGCAGGATGCTGGCGTGGATCTCCTCCTTGGGCAGGAGGCTGGACATGAACTCCTTGCTGTGCTGGCAGAACGCGTCTGCCTCTGCGTAGCTGAGGTTGATGAACCGGCGGCCAAAGAACTCCCAGAACAGCGTGCGGCTGTCTGGCGTGAGCGGGCCCATGAGCTCTGCCACAATGCGGTCCTGGAAGAAGGAGCGGTGCAAGCCCACAAAGTGAAAGCGCACCAGGCTGAGCAGCGAGCCCAGGCGCTCGCGGTGGCCGCGGTAGCCCGGCGCCAGGATCAGGCCGCCCAACTCGCTGGGGCCGCTTTCGTCGGTCATCACCTGGATGGTCATATGCACGGCGCCGGTGTTCAGGTCGCGGCTGAAGTGCTCGCGGCGGCGCACCTGCAGGTAGATCTGCGGCCAGCCAGGCCAGCTGATCTGGCTGATGAGGCTGCTGGTGCCGATGACCGATCCGCTGTCGGTGTCTTCCAGCACAAACATGAACTGCCGCTGGTGGGCGTCGGTGAGCTCGCCGCTAAAGCTGCGCCGGCTCTTCACCACCTTGCTGGCAATGATGTCCTTGTCAGCAGGCAGGTTGATGAAGTGCACCATGCGGGCCAACCGCAGGAGCGTGGGGGCGTCGTCAGCCATGGCCTGGCGGATCACGAACATGCCTGTAGGGTAGGAAATGCCCCGCCCTTCTGGGACGTGCTGTTTCAGGCTTGCTGGCGGGCCCCTGCGCAGGCGGCCGCGCGGCTGGCGCAGGCGTCACAGAGCGGCCTGACGGCGCCTGGGGCGGGTGCGGTATGCCCGCCCAAAGCCCACGCGGGTGCGGCGCTTCCGCCCGCAACCCCCGGCAGGCACAGCGGTAAGCCAGTCTGGACACAGGCGGAGCCTGGTCCCTGGCCGCAGGCCACAGGAGGTTTGCTGCGTGAGGCATGCTGCGTGCAGGAGCCTGATGGCACCTGCGGCTCTGGCCGTGGGCTGTGTGGCATTGGCCAGCGCTGTGGGTCTTGGCCTGGCTGCGCCGCAGGGTGCTGCGCCAGCAGCGCCTACGCCCGCTGGCACGGTCCGCTACGGCCGTGACATTCGCCCCATCCTGAGCGACCGGTGCTTCTTGTGCCACGGGCCAGATCCTTCGCACCGGAAGGCAGACCTGCGCTTGGACCTGGCAGAGAGCGCCACCGCCCCGCGCAAGCATGGCGCTGCCATCGTGCCTGGCAACCCAGACGCCAGCCAGGTGCTGCTGCGGGTGTGCTCCACCAGCCCAGATGACATCATGCCGCCGCCCCAGAGCGGCAAGCCAGCGCTGACCGCGCATGAGCAGGCGCTGCTGCGCGCGTGGATCACGCAGGGCGCGCCCTATGAACCGCACTGGGCCTTCCAGCCGCTGCAGCAGCCAGCGGTGCCGCAGCCAGCAGACCCGCAGCAATGGTGCCGCACGCCCGTGGACCGCTTTGTGCTGGAGGGCCTGCAGCACGCAGGACTGCAGCCCAGCCCAGAGGCCAGCCCAGCCACGCTGGCCCGGCGCGCCTACCTGGACATCACTGGCCTGCCGCCCACGCCAGAAGAGCTGCAGGCGTTCCTTAAAGACACGCGCCCAGACGCCTACGAGCGGCTGGTGGACATGCTGCTCACCCAGGAGCCCTACCGCACGCGGTACGCAGAGCGCATGGCCGTGCCGTGGCTGGACCTGGCGCGCTATGCAGACACCGCTGGCATCCACATGGACGCTGGCCGGCAGATCTGGCCCTACCGCGACTGGGTGCTGGAAGCGTTCCGCAGCAACAAGCCATTCGACCAGTTTGTGGTGGAGCAGATTGCCGGCGACCTGCTGCCCAACGCCACCACGCAGCAGCGCGTGGCCACGGGCTTCCACCGCAACCACGTGACCAGCGACGAAGGCGGCGCCATTGATGCGGAGTACCTGCTGGAGTACGCCGTGGACCGCACCAACACCACGGGGGCTGTGTTCCTGGGGCTGACGGTTGGCTGCGCGCGCTGCCACGACCACAAGTTTGACCCGGTGACCATGCAGGACTACTACGGCCTGCTGGCCTTCTTCAACAGCAACGAGGAGCCGGGGATCTACTCGCAGACGCAGGACCCCAATCGCGCGCACGAGCCGTTCATGGAGATCCCCTCTCCCACGCAGGCGGCCACGCTGCAGCGGGTTGACGCCGCACTGGCCACGCTGAAGGAGCAGCGCGCTGCCCCCATGCCAGAGGAGGCGGCCGCGCAAGCGGCGTTTGTGCAGCAGCTGCAGGCTGAGGGCGCTGGTGCGTGGCAGATTGCGCAGCCCGTGGCAGCGGCCAGCGCCAATGGCGCCACGCTGGTGCCGCAGCCAGATGGGTCGGTGCTGGCCACGGGCGCCAATCCAGACAAGGACACGCACCTGTTGACGCTGCGCGTGCAGGGGCAGCAGCAGCGGCTCATCCTGCTGGAGATGCTGGAGGATCCATCGCTGCCAGGCGGCCGCGTGGGGCGCGCGCCCAATGGCAACGCTGCGCTCACTGGCGTGCAGGTGGAGGCCATCAGCGTGCGCGACCCGCGCCAGCGCATGCCCGTGGAGCTGACGTGGGCGTGGGCAGACCGCGAGCAGCCAGACGGCGATCACGCTGCAGCCAACGTGCTGGGCAGTGACCCAGCGCGCACCTGGGCGCCCGATGCGCACCGCACGCCTGGCCCGCGCGCGCTCTTGCTGTGCGCCAAGGAGCCATTTGGGTTCGAGGGCGGCACGGACCTGTCTGTGCGCCTGCGCTACGACAGCATCTATGCGCAGCACGCCTACGGCCGCGTGCGCGCGCGCACCGCGCCTGCCAGCGCTGCGCTCCTGGCCCAGCTGCCAGAGGCCACGGGCAACTGGCAGATCACCGGGCCGTTTGCAGCTGCTTCTGGCCAGGAGGCCTACGACGCCACGTATGGCCCAGAGCAGGCTGTGGCGCTGGCGTCCAGCGCGCGCTTTGCCAACCAGGCGTGGCGGCACGCTCCAGGCGTGCTGGAGGACAAGCCAGTCAACCTGGCCGAGGGCGTGGGTGCAGAGTTCGTGGCGCGCGAGATCTGGAGCCCGGATGCGCGCACGCTTGACCTTTCGCTTGGCAGCGACGACGGCCTGCAGGTGTTTGTGAACGGCACGCGCGTGTTTGAGCACCGCATTGACCGCGGCGTGCAGCCCAACCAGGACCACGTGCAGGTGCCGCTGCAGCCCGGGCGCAACACGCTGGTGTGCAAGGTGGTGAACACCGGCGGACCGGGCGGCTTCTTCCACCGTGCAGACCGCGCCGCCACCTGCATGGCGCGCCCAGCCGTGGCGCTGGTGCTGCCGACAGAGGCGGTGTCTCCCGCTAGCGCCACTGCAGCCACCGAGGCGTGGCGGGCCAGCCATTCGCCGCAGTTTGCAGAGCTCACACGCCAGATGGCGGCGCTGCAGAAGGAGCGCGACCAGGCCGTGGCCAACGTGCCGCGCACCATGGTGATGCACGACCGCGCCATGCCCACCGAGACGTTTGTGATGACGCGCGGCCAGTACGACAAGCCAGACAAGAGCCGCCCTGTGCAGCGCAGCGTTCCCGCAGCGCTGGGCACGCTGCCAGCCGACGCACCGCGCAACCGCCTGGGCCTGGCGCAGTGGCTGGTGTCTGCGCAGAACCCGCTCACGGCGCGCGTGACGGTGAACCGCTGGTGGGAGCAGCTGTTTGGCAAGGGCATCGTGAAGACCAGCGAGGACTTTGGCCTGCAGGGCGAATGGCCCAGCCACCCAGAGCTGCTGGACTGGCTGGCCACGGACCTGCGCGACCACCAGTGGGACGTGCAGCGCACCATGCGCATGCTGCTGACCAGCGCCACCTACCGGCAGGCGTCGCGCGTGCGCGCGGATGCGCTGGCTGTGGATCCAGACAACCGGCTGCTGGCCTTCTATCCGCGGCAGCGCCTCACGGCTGAGCAGATCCGCGATCAGGCGCTCTACGTGAGCGGCCTGCTGGTGGAGCATCTGGGCGGCCCCAGCGTGAAGCCCTACCAGCCTGACGGCCTGTGGCAGGAGGTGGCCATGCCGCAGAGCAACACGCGCGCCTACATGCAGGGCAAGGGCCAGGACCTGTGGCGCCGCAGCCTGTACACGTACTGGAAGCGCGCAGCGCCGCCGCCCAGCATGCTGGCGCTGGACGCGCCCACGCGCGAGTTCTGCACCACGCGCCGCCTGACCACCAACACGCCGCTCCAGGCGCTGGTGCTGTGGAACGACCCGCAGTTTGTAGAAGCAGCACGGCAAGCGGCAGCGCGCACGCTGCACGCGCCCGGCCAGGACGCAGACCGTCTGGCAGCGCTGTACGAGCGCTGCACGGGCGCGCCTGTGCCGCCTGCGGTGCAGACTGCCATGCTCACTGCGCTCACGGAGAGCCGCCGCCGCTACCAGGCCGCACCAGACGATGCCGCCAAGCTGGTGGCAGTGGGCGAATCCGCTGTCCCCACTGACATCCCTGCGCCAGAGCTGGCTGCGTGGACGCTGGTGGCCAATGCCGTGCTCGCCAGCGACGCCACCATTGTGAAGGACTGACCACCATGCCGCAGAAGCCCACCAAGCCTGGCGCCGCAGACAGCATGGAGGAGTTCCTGCTGAACATGACGCGCCGCCGCTTCTTTGGCACGGTGGGCGGCACCATCGCAGCGGGCCTGGGCAGCACCGCGCTGGCGCAGCTGCTGGGCAGCCAGCAGCAGGGAGCGCCCGGCCCAGTGGCCGCGCCAGCGCAGCAGATTTTGCAGCACCTGCCCCACCATGCGCCGCGCGCGCGCCGCGTGATCTACATGCACATGGAGGGGGCGCCCAGCCAGCTGGACCTCTTTGACTACAAGCCAAACCTGGCTGACCACTTTGACAAGGACCTGCCAGACACCGTGCGCATGGGGCAGCGCATCACCACCATGACCAGCGGGCAGAGCCGCCTGCCGGTGGCGCCCTCCATGTTCAAGTTCAACCGGTACCAGAACAACCAGGACGGCGCGTGGATCAGCGAACTGCTGCCGCACACCGCTGGGCTGGCCCGCGAGATGTGCATCATCCGCTCCATGCACACCGATGCCATCAACCACGAGCCAGGCATCACGTTCTTTCAGACTGGCACGGAGCAGCCTGGGCGCCCCGCCTTTGGCGCGTGGATGAGCTACGGCCTGGGCAGCATGAACGCCAACCTGCCTTCGTTTGTGGTGCTGATCACGCAGGGCATCGGCAACATGCAGGCGCTCAGCGCGCGCTTCTGGGGCAGCGGCTTTCTGCCCAGCGAGCACCAGGGCTGCCGCTTCCGCGCTGGCAAGGACGTGGTGCTGCACCTGCGCGATCCAGATGGCGTGGACCGCACCGATCGCCGGCGCATGCTTGACCTGCTTGACACCATGAACCAGGAGGAGTTTGCGCAGAGCCTTGACCCAGAGGTGCGCGCGCGCATTGCGCAGCACGAGATGGCCTACCGCATGCAGATGAGCGTGCCAGAGCTGACCGACTTCAGCACCGAGGACAAGGAGACGCTGGACATGTACGGCCCAGACGTCATGAAGCCCGGCAGCTTTGCAGCCAACTGCCTGCTGGCGCGCCGCCTGGCAGAGCGCGACGTGCGCTTTGTGCAGCTGTACATGCGCGGCTGGGACCAGCACAACAACCTGCCCACCGAGCTGCGCGCGCAGTGCAAGGCTGTGGACCAGGCGCAGGCAGCGCTGGTGACTGATCTGCGCCGCCGGGGCCTGCTGGACGACACGCTGGTGCTGTGGGCTGGCGAGTTTGGCCGCACGGTGTACAGCCAAGGCGTGCTGAGCCACACCAACTATGGGCGCGACCACCACCCGCGCTGCTTCACGGTGTGGATGGCAGGCGGCGGCGTGAAGCCTGGCATCGTCTACGGCAAGACGGATGACTTCAGCTACAACATCGTGGAGAACCCGGTGGAGGTGCACGACCTGCACGCCACCATGCTGCACCTTCTGGGCCTGGACCACAAGCGCCTGACCTACCGGCACCAGGGCCGCGACTACCGGCTGACCGACGTGAAGGGCAACGTGGTGCCAGCGCTGCTGGCGTAGCGCGCCCAAGCCTGATTGCGCTCCGGCTCTTCAGCCTCCCAGCACCATCGTGAGGGACACCAGCGCAACGCCCAGCGCGAGCATGGCTCCTCCCATCACCCACGGATTGCGGCCAGCGCAACGGCCGAAGCAGAAGCCCGTGATGAACAGCATGGCCACTGCGATGGCGTTGGAGACACGCAGCGCCATTCTGGCATCGCCAGCCAGCAGAAATGGCGTAACGACCGGGAACGTGGTGAGGAAGACCCACAGCAGGACCCCTGCCGCTCCCAGCCAGTCCTCCCGCTCCAGGCGCGCGCGCCCTGGCGGAACCTGCACGTTCCGTAGTCGCTGGCCGATCTGCTCCAGCTCTGCTGGCTGCAGCACCGATGCCACGACCGGCGGCAGCGCGTCCGACACCATCTGGCGCGCCTCGTCTGCACTGGCGGACTGGATGCGCTGCAGCGTGCGAAGCCCGTCCGAACGATCCGCCATGCAGCCCATCAGATAGAGGATGCCGTCTATCAGTCCCCACGCCAGGTTGCACCCCAGCGCACCGATGAGCATGGTGCGAACATCCTCGCGGCCCGCTGTGGCCACGCTGAGCGAGCCAGTGAAGGTCAGCACCATGATCAGGCCAAAGAGCACCTCGGTCACACGGTCAATCGGCCGGAGAATGCTCCGGCTGCGGCGCAGGACGTCCAAGGGTGGCATTGAGCAGACCGCCGACCGCGTCCCCAGTCTTGGCTGCGACCGACTCTGTGGCGTGGCTCAGCAGGACCGCGAGCGGCACGATGGCGGCAACGGACATCACAAAGAGGAGCGCGGCGGGAAGGACCAGCCAGGGGATCCGCTTGCCGCTCACGTGGAGCTTCCGTGCTCGGGCGCGCCTGCCGGGCTCGAGTGAGTGTCGGCATGGCCTGCCTTCACGTCCTTCGAGTCGTCCCCGTCCACCGGCTTGGGCGGGCCAAAGAACTTCTCGGAGGTCCATTGGATGGCGGTGAACAGCACCGGGGTGAAGATCAGCCCAAGGAAGGTGTTTCCGATCATTCCAAAGAACACGCTGGTGCCGATCGCCTGGCGGCTGGCGGCGCCCGCGCCCACTGCAAACACCAGCGGGTAGACGCCAAGGATGAAGGCAAAGGCCGTCATCAGAATGGGCCGCATGCGCTGCCGGGATGCAACGACCACGGACTCCGTGATGCTCATGCCAGATGTCCGGTTCGCCTTGGCGAACTCCACGATCAGGATGGCGTTCTTGGCTCCAAGGCCCACGAGAAGAACCAGGCCGACCTGCGTGTACAGGTTGTTGTCCATGCCGCGCCACATGAGGCCCGCCATGGCGCCCAGCACCGCCAGCGGAATGGAGCAGATCACCGCAAGCGGCGTCATCCAGCTCTCATACAGCGCCGACAGGATGAGATAGACGATCAGCAGCGCCATCCCGAACACGATGATCGCCTGATTGCCAACCGCCTTCTCCTGGAAGCTCAGCGCTGTCCACTCATAGGCCATGCCCTTGGGCAGGACCTCGGCAGCCATGGTCTCCACCACGTTCAGCGCCTGGCCAGAGGAGATGCCAGGCGCTGGCTGCCCCTGCATGACCGCTGCCGGGAAGAGGTTGTACCGGATGATTCGGTCAGGTCCGATGGTCTCGCTGACCGTGGCCAGCGCGCCCAGCGGGACCATCTGTCCATCGGGCTTGCGGACTTCCAGCTTGTCCACGTCGCGCGCGGACAGGCGGAATTGGCTGTCCGCGGAGAGCGTGACCTGCCAGGTGCGGCCAAAGAGGTTGATGTCGTTCACGTACGCCGAACCCAGGTAGCCCGAAAGCGTGCCGAAGACATCCTCCAGCGGAATGCCCAGCTTCTTGGCCTTCTCGCGGTCAATGTCTGCGAAGAGCTGCGGCACGCCTGCGCGGAACGCGCTGTTCACGCCGCGCAGGCTGCTCTGCGCATTGCCGTCCGCCACCATGCGCTGCACCACTTCTCCAAGCGCCTGCCGGCCCAGCCCTTCCCTGTCCTCGATGCGCAGGTCAAATCCCGAGGCGTTGCCAACTCCATCCACCGCCGGCAGCGAGAACACCACGCACAGCGCGTCGGGAATCTTCTGCGTCTCGCGCTGGAAGTCGCGCAGGATGGCATCGAGCGTCCGGCCAGTCTTGGCGCGCTCCTCGAAGTCGTCCAGCCCAATGAACACCAGGGCGTAGTTGGAGCCGTTGTTGTTGATGATGGAGTAGCCCAGGACCACCGTGTAGTTCCGGACGCCCTCGGTCTTGTCCACGATCTGCTCGACCTTCTTCACGGCCTCCAGCGTGCGCTCCTGGCTGGCGGAATCCGGAAGCCACACTTCGATCAGGGCCAGTCCGCGGTCCTCGAGCGGCACAAAGGCCGTGGGCACCCGCGTGAAGCTCCACACCGTGGCCGCCGTGGCCAGGCCAAACGCCGCCAGCGAGAACGCGATCACGCCGGGATGGATGAGGAACTGCACCATCCTTCCATAGCCGTTGGACAACGCGTCAAAGACCATGTTGAACTTGCTGGCGAACCAGTTGGGCTTGGCGCCCGGCTTGTGCTCCTTCAGCAGAAGTCCGCAGAGCGCTGGGCTCAGCGTCAGCGCGCAGACTGCGCTGAAGAACGTGCTCACCGCAATGGTCACCGCAAACTGGCGGAACAGCTGGCCGCTGATGCCCGGCAGGAACGCAGTCGGCACGAAGACCGCCATCAGCACCAGCGAGATGCTGACCACGGCACCCACCACCTCGTTCATCGCGCGCTCCGTGGCCTTGCGGCGCGGAAGGTGCGACTCGTTCATCACGCGCTCGACGTTCTCCACCACCACGATGGCGTCATCCACCACGATGCCGATGGCCAGGATCAGGCCGAACAGCACCGGCAGGTTGAGCGAGAAGCCCAGCAGCTTGGCCACGAAGAACGTGCCGATGATGGACACCGGGATCGCCACCAGCGGAATGATGCTGGTCCGCAGGCTCCCAAGGAAGGCGATCACCACGATGAGCACCAGCACCACGGCCTCGACAAAGGTGTGCTGCACCTCCTTGATGGCCCCGAGCACGAACTGCGATGTGTCGTAGATCAGGTCGAATTTCAGGCCCTTTGGCAACGACTTGGCCTTGGCGTCCAGCAGCGCCTTGACCTGCTCGGCCACCTGCACCGCGTTGCCGCCCGGAGCCTGGTAGACAACCATGGCGGCCGCTGGGGTCTGCTTGTAGCGGCTGAGAATGTCGTATGACTTGCCGCCCAGCTCCACGCGCCCCACGTCCTTCAGGCGGACGATGCGGTTGCCGGATGCCACCAGGATGACGTTCTCGAACTCCTGGACGCTGGAGAGGCGGCCCAGCGTGGAGATGTTGTACTGATACGCCTGGCCGGTCGGCACGGGGGGACGGCCGATCTGCCCTGCGGCCACCTGCACGTTCTGCTCGTTCAGCGCGGCCATCACGTCCATGGTCGTCAGGCTGCGCGCGCGCAGCTTGTCCGGATCCAGCCAGACGCGGATGCTGTAGTCCATCGCCGGGAAGATCTTGGCGTCGCCCACTCCGTTGATGCGGCTGATCTCATCCAGCAGGTTGATGGTGACGTAGTTGGCGATGAAGAGGTCGGAGTACTCCGCTGCGGCCTTCTCGTCCTCGGGCGCCAGCGAGAAGATCACCACCATGTTGGAGGAGACCTTGTCGGTGGTCACGCCGTTGCGCTTCACCTCCTGCGGAAGCTTGGGCATGGCGATGGAGACGCGGTTCTGCACCAGCACCGAGGCGATGTCAATGTTGGTCCCAAGTTCGAACGTCACCTTGAGCGTGTAGGACCCGTCGCTGGCCGACGTGCTCTCCAGGTAGAGCATGCCGGGAACGCCATTCACCTCCTGCTCGATGGGCGCCGCCACCGTGTCGGCCACCACCTGGGCGCTGGCGCCCGGATATGTGGCGGTGACCTGGATGACTGGCGGCGTGATGTCCGGATACTGGGACACCGGCAGCGTGGGGTAGGCCACAGCGCCCGCCAGCACAATGAGGATGGAGATCACGATCGCGACGATCGGACGGCGGATGAAGAACGAGGTGTTCATGGGGCCGCCGGCCCGTCCTTGATCTCGACCGCCTTGGGGGTCACCTTGCTGCCCGGCCGGGCTCGCAGCACGCCCAGCACCACCACGCGGTCCGAGGGCTGCAGGCCCTCCGTCACCTCGCGCAGCGAGCCGCGCCGCTCACCCACCTTCACCCGCTTGACCTGCACAGTGTCCGTGTCGTCCACCACCAGCGCAAACCGGCCGCTCTGGTCGGACAGCAGCGCTGCATCTGGAATCAGGATCGTCTGGTAGGTGGCGATGGGGACATGGAGGGACACGAACAAGCCAGGCAGGAGCTTCTCATCGGCGTTTGGAAACACGCTGCGAACGCGGAGCGTGCCTGTCTGCTGGTTCAGCTGGGGGTCGATGTAGTTGACCTCGCCGTTGAACCGCATGGTGTCGTGGCCGGCAATGGTGAGGTAGACCTTCTGGCCATAGCCAGGGTTGGCTGGAACGGTGTCCGTGGCAGCGCCTCCAGGCTTTCCGGCGCCCAGCAGTTCCCGCACCATCAGGACATCCGATTCGCTGACGTCCACGTTCACGTAGACCACGCGCGTCTCCACCAGCGACGCCAGATAGGTGGGAGCGCCCTCTCCCACCAGGTTTCCCAGATCCACCTTGGATTCGGTCATCCGGCCGTCCATGGGTGCGTGGATGCGGCAGAACTCCAGGTTGAGCTTGGCGTTCTCCAGCGCAGCCTTTTCGGACGCCAGCTGCGCCGCCATCGCATCGCGCCGCGCAGCCTTGATGATCGCGTCAATGCGGGGTCCAGCGTTCTGCGCCGCCAGCTCATCCGCCAGCTTGGCATCGTTGCGCGCACCCTCCAGCGCGGCAGCACTGGCTTCCACCTGCGCCTTGGCGCGGTCCACCGCCGCCTTGTACTGACGCTCGTCAATCACGTAGAGCAGATCGCCCTTCTTGACGCGCTGTCCCTCCTTGAACGCCATCTCCTCCAGGAATCCCTGCACACGCGCCCGCAGCTCCACCGTGGCCTCTGGCGTGACCTGCCCGGTGTAGACCAGCTCGCGCGTGACCTCCTTCTGCAGCGGGTGGGCCACGTCAACTTCAGGGGGCGGTGGCGGCGCGTAGGTGTTCTTCTCGTCGGCGTTCGTGCAGGCGCCGATCACCGGCAGCATCACCAGCAGCGCTGCGCCCACCCCGCGGATGCGCCGCCGGAGCAGACCAGATTGGGTATCGCAGTGCATCATTGTTTGTTTTCCTTCTTGGGCACCGTCGCCCCGCCCGCACCCTCAAGGTCGCTCTGCGGCCGCTTGAAGAAGAAGTCCGAGCCCTTCGACCAGTCCGGATTCAGCACATCGCCCCAGTCCACCGTGGCGCGCATGCGCTCCACCGTGGCTTGATTCACCAGCTCCGAGTCGCCCCGGATCTCCCACCCGCCACCCATGGCGCGATACGCCGCGATCGCCCCCAGCGCGATGCTGGCACGCGCATCCACGGACAGGTCCTCCTGCTGCAGGAGCACTGTCTGGGCATCGTTCACGCGGATGAAGTCCACTGCGCCGGCGCGATACTGGATGAGCGAGATCTCCACGCTTCGCTTGGCAGACATCACGCCCTCGACCAGCTTGCGGCTCCGCTCACGTGAGCGAAGGAACCTGGAGATGCCTCGTTCCACTTCGGCGGCGGCCCGAATCACGCTCTCCTCGTAGTTGGAGACCGCCTGCTCGAAGATCGCGTCCTGCGCGCGCACCGCCCCGATGATCCTTCCGTAGTTCAGGATGGGCCAGTCAATCTGCAGGCCGATGAAGCCCTCGAAAGAGTCGCCATCGAAGATGTTGCCCAGCTCGGGCGTCCGCAGGCCCTTGTAGTTGCTGCTGGCAAATCCAGTCATGCCTGCGATCGAGATGCGTGGCAGCAGCTCTGTCTCGGCCTCGCCGATCCGCGCGCACTCCGCCCTGCAGATCTGCTCTGCCGCACGCACGTCGGGCCGACGGCGCAGCAGGTCCGCGGGGATGCCGACCGCGATGCGGGCCGGGGCCTCCGGCACCGTTGGGGTTGCGCCGTTGGGAGGAGTCAGGATGTCGCGGAGCGTGCTCGGTGTCCTCCCCAGCAGCACGCACAGGGAGAGCTGCGTGTCTCGAATGGCGTCGAGCAAGGCGGGAATCAACGCCTCGGTGTTCTTGAGCGTGGACTCCGCGGTGGTCACATCCAGCTCTGACACAGCGCCGGCCTTGTGCCGGATGCGCGTGAGCTCAAGCGTGGCCAGCTGAAGATCCGCGTTCTTGCGCGCGATTTCAAGGCGCTCCTCCAGCGAGCGGAGCAGGACGTAGCTGGACGCAACCTCGGCCACCAGGCTGACAAGCACCTGGTCGTAGTTCGCAAGCGATGCAAGCACCTCGGCGTCCGCCGCTTCGATGCCCCGGCGGAACTTGCCCCAGACGTCAATCTCCCACACAGCCTGCAGGCCGACCTCGTCAAAGCCGTAGGAGCGGTCGCCCTCGCCACCCGGCACGTTGGCGCTCAGCTGGTTTGCACTGACGCTGCCGAACGCGGCCTGCGTCTGAGGAAAGAACCGTCCAACAGCGATTCCCCGGCGGGCCCGCGCCTCGATCACCCGAAGCCCAGCGGTGCGCAGCGTGAAGTTCTCGCGATACGCCTCATCCACCAGCGCATTGAGGATCGGGTCGTGGAAGACCCGCCACCAAGCTGGCGACAGCTCCTCCTCTGAGAGTCGCTCATCGCCACCTGTCGGCTCGATCCACGCTGGGTTGACCTCGGTGGTCGTCTTGGTGTAGTCGGGGCCAACCATGCAGCCCGAGACAACAAGGACCGCGAGCCCAGGAAGCGCAGCACGCTTCACCATGGCTCGGGCGGAAAAGGCAAGGCAGGCAGGCATGACGAGGCGCGCTGACGCCAGGCGCGCGGATCCATGCTAGCCGGAGGCGCAAGGGAGCGGTGAATCCACTCCAGAGGCAGTCAGGGTTGCACTCCAACCCAGCTGCCCAACAACAAGCCCAGGTCTGTGCCATCCACCACGCCGCTCTGGTCAAGATCTGCAGGGCATGGAGCCTCCCGGCCACCTGTGCAGGGGCCCCAGGCGTCCAACAGGATCCCAAGATCCGTCCCGTCAATCACGCCATCGGCATTCAGATCTGCGGGTATTCGGCTGGAAACACAGGGGTTCAGGACAGCCATGCAGCCGTCCCCAGCTGGCGAGAGCGCAAAGCTCCCACCAATCATCAGCCGCTGGTCGGGCGCAACTGCCAACGCAAGAACCGCGGTCTGGCTGTACGGCAAGAAGCCGCTGACGCCGCCAAGATCCGAACGCCAGCGCGCTCCATCCCAAAGCGCCAGGTTGGAAGCCAACGATCCTCCCGCAGCGGCAAACTGCCCGCCCACCACCAGACTGGCTGGCGAAGTAGCGCCCCCTGTTCTCCAGACCGCCAGGGCTTGCGCGCTACCCGCTGCGCCTTGCGGGTCCGTGGAAGCGTCGAGCCCCAACCCAAGCGGCGACCACGATGCGCCATCCCATGCTGCGACACCACGGGCTGACGCTCCCCCAGCGGTGGTGAACGAACCACCTGCGCACAGGACGCGTCGGCCCGCAATTGGGTCGAGGAACGAAGCCAGGCTGAGCACTGTGCCGTTGGTTCCTTCGCCCAGCGGCTGCCAGTTGGTGCCAGTCCACCGCGCAACGTGATTCAGGACGGTGTTGCCTGCGGCCCAGAACACGCCGCCGGCGTAAAGCGCCGGTCCGGTGCCGTCATCGTGCACGGCCAGCGCATTCACCGTGCCGCTGATGGTGGCCAAGGGCGACCACGCTCCGCCAGACCAACGCGCCACGCCAAGCGATGGACTGATGAAGCTCCCTGCCACATAGAGGCATGGCCTACCGGTGGGATCTCCTTTCTGCACAGCCGCCAGTGCGTGAACCTGCCCGCCGCCAGCGATCCCGTTGCCCAGCGGCTGCCACGCGACACCATCCCATGCTGCGATCTTCTGCGCTGGCACACCACCCGCCAGCGAAAAGCTCCCAGCCGCGATCAAGCGCTGGCCGCTGCCCATGCCGTCATCAAACACCTCCAGGCAGTCAATGCTCCCGTCAAAGCCCACAAAGGGCTCCCATTCGCTGTTGCGCCATCGCGCCAGTCCGGTGGCCGGTGCCCCGCCCGCCGAGGTGAAACTTCCGCACACGTACAAGAGTGGGCCATCACCCACCCCATCGTCAAAGTACACAGCGCTGCGAACCGTGCCGTTCAAGTTGGCATTGATCGGCTGCCACGCGTTGCCGTTCCAGCGTGCAATGTTGCGCGCAGGCACCCCTCCGGCGGTGGTGAACCGTCCTCCAACCAGTAGCGCGAGTCGTCCATCGAGCAAAGTGGTCCAGAGCGCGCTCCACGCTTGGTACGAGACGCCCGCACCCAGTGGCGCCCACCCGCTGCCAGTCCACCGAGCCAAGCCATTCAGAGGGCTGCCCTGAAACAACCCGCCTGAGCCGGTCACGATCAACGTGTCCGGTGCGCCTCCCTCTGCGGATTCTGACGGAAGCGCTGCAAGAGAGGAGGCGCCGTTGCCATCGCTCGGAAAGTTGAGGCCCGGCGGCATGGGCTGCCACGCGCCGGCCCGCCACATGGCAACCCAGCGGCTCTCGTAGGGCCCTGCACCGAGAAAGTACCCGGCTGCCACCAAGGTGGATGGCCCACCAGTGCCATCGCGATAGGAGCACAGCGCATTGACCTGTCCGTTCCACATGCCGCTGTCCAGGGGCTGCCAGGCGCTGCCAGTCCACTTTGCAATGCGGTTCACGGTGGTGGTTCCTGATTTTTCGAAGGCACCACCAGCAAAGATCGCCGGTCCAGTTCCATCATCGTGCACGTGCAGCGCGAAAACCCGCTGATCAAGGCCCTGACCCAGCGCCGCCCACTTTCCACCGGACCACTTGGCCACATTGCGGGCCACCTGCCCACCAATCACGGTGAACTCGCCTCCCACATAGAGCGCTGGCCCATCCGAGTCATTGAAGGAAGCCAGGGCATAAATTTTCCCCGCATACGTGTCGAGCAGGCTGGTCCACTCGCTTCCGTCCCAGCGCGCGAGACCGTTGGCAGGCACACCGCCAATCACCGAGAAGTATCCCGCTGCGTAGAGCGCAGGCCCGCTGCCATCGTCGTGCACGCACAGCGTTCGGACATAGCCAGCCGGCGTACCTGGCAACGGCTGCCACGTGGCTCCATCCCAGACTGCGATGCCCTCTGCCGGCGCCCCGTTGGCCAGCGAGAACTTTCCTGCGGCATAGATCCTGGGACCGTGCCCGGAATGGTCGTCAAACTCGGCCAGGGCGAAGACACTCAAGTCCGGGTCCCCGTTCATGGAACCAGGCGACCCAAAGCCAGTGGCCGCTGCGCCAAAAACAGGCTGCCATGCCGGCTCGCACTCGTCAGCCGCTGCCTGCGGGCAGTGGAGAAGGAGTGCTGCTGCAGAGGCCACGCACCACGCTGGAAGGCAGAGTCCCACACCTCCAGATACGCGAGACTGCAGTGGACTTATGAGTACATCATTACGATGTCTGCAGCGTGGCTCAAGAGGCCTCCGCCAGTTCCTGCCACCCTCCGATACACCGCAACGTGAGCCTTCCTCAGAGGCCCGCTGCACCATCCTGTGACGCGTCTGCGTCAATAGCAGCCACGCCGCCAGGCCCGCTCGCGGCGTCAGCTCCACAGCGTAGCGATCGGCACGGCGAACATGCCGTCACCGAATCCCACGGTGAGTTCTCCGTCATAGGCCACCACGCCGCATGCAAACCGCATTCCAGAGGCCTCCCGCAGCGCCTTCAGGCCGTTGAAGTCCGAAGCGCGAACGGTGGACGAAGCCTTCACTTCTACGCCGCTGACGCGACCCGCGCCATGCTCGAGCACGATGTCAACCTCCGCTCCATCGCGGTGCCGGAAATGGCTGAAGCCGATCCGTTCATCGAGGCCCGACGCCTGCCTGCGAAGTTCGAGGTACACGAATGACTCCAGCATCTGCCCAAAGGCGTCCCGATCCGCCCAGAGCGCCTCGGCGGAGAGCCCGAGCAGCGCACAGCCCAGGCCCGTGTCGGCCATGTGCACCTTTGGTCCCTTCACCAGCCTGCTGATGCGATTGGTGTGCCAGGCAGGCAGTTCCTCGACCAGGAAGAGCCGCTCCAACAGCGTGACGTATTCACGAATCGTCGGGCGACTGAGACCGAAGGGGCTCGAAAGATCGCTGATGTTCAGCGTCCGGGCGGACTGTCCTGCGACCAGTTCCAGCAGCCTTGGCAGCGCGTCGAGGGAAGCGATTCGCGCCATCGACCGAACATCCCGCTGCACAATCGTCTCCACATAGTCCCGGTGCCACCTTGCCCGGCGCGACGCGGTCGGCAACGGCAGGAGGGCCGGGAAACCACCCTGAACGATGCGCTCGGCGAGCCTCGCACCCTGGCGAGTCGCCGTATCCATCGCGAACCGGCCCGCGATCAACCGCTCGAGGAACACGGGCCGCGACCTTGCCAGTTCGCACTGGGCGAGCGGATGCAACCGCACGATTGCCATGCGGCCCGCCAACGAGTCGGACAGCGTCGGCAGCAACAGCACGTTCGACGACCCGGTGAGCAGGAACCGTCCTGGGGTTCGATGGCGGTCGACCGCCATCTTCAGGGAGAGGAAGAGCCCGGGCACACGCTGAACCTCGTCCAGGATCACGCGATCGGGAAGGTCCGCGACGAATCCCGCAGGGTCGGACTGTGCGAGATTCAGGACGGCCGGGTCATCGAATGTAAGCGACCGATAGCCGCGGCGGGCGCCGTACTCCATCGCCAGCGTCGACTTGCCGGACTGCCGTGGCCCATGGATGAGCACGACCGGGGAGTCCTGCATGGCCTCGGCAAGTGGTCCGGCTGCGAGGCGTGGGAGCAGGCGATCGGGAGGCATCCCCGAATTGTAAGTTCAATCCTCGCGGATTGCAAGGTTTAGTTCCGCCGATTGAAGACCTCTGGTGTCACAGGAAGCCGTCAGCCCGCCGGCGGCAGCACTCACACCCTCCCCATCGCCCTTTCCAGCACCTGGAATACCGGGGTCCACTGCTCCGGCTCCATCACGCCCACGGGGGGCAGCATGCGGATGTGAAATGGGCCGTGACCGGCGTAGAAGACCATGAGGCCTTCCTCAAAGGCCACGTGCATCAGCTTCTGCACGCGCTCCTTGTCTCCGCCAAAGGGCGTAATGCGGCACATGCCGCCTGTGCCGCCCACAAACGCGCCTGGATCCTGCGGCCCGCCTGCCTTGCGGCCCATCGGATAGGTGACTGGCGGGAACCACTCTGGGTGCTTCTGCACCAGCGCCAGCGCGTGGCGGTGGAAGGCAGCGTGCAGCTTGGCAATGCGCCCTTCGTGGCCGTAGTAGCCGCCGTCGCGCAGGGTCTCCAGTGCAGCGCGGCCCACGGCAAAGGCGCTGCTGCTGGCGGTGAACGTGCCGCTCAGGAGGCCCGGCTTGGGGTTCATCTCTGCTGACAGGAGGCACGCGCACGCCTGGCTCATCTTGCCCAGCGTCAGCACGTCCACGTACTCCGCCAGCCCAAGCCGCTCAAAGCAGAACATGCTCTCTGTGCGGCCAAAGGTCTGCACTTCGTCGTCCCACACGGGGATCTTGTGCGCCTTGCACACCTCCATGAGCGCCACAAAGAACTCGCGCGGCGCTGTGTTGAAGCCACCCTCGCCCTGCACCAGCTCCATGGCAAAGCACGCGTGCTGGCCTGGGTAGCGGTGGATGTACTGCTCCAGGTGCCACACCGCCATGTCAATGCAGCGCGGCCCCATCTGCGCGTCGTAGAAGGGCATGTAGTCCACCAGCGTGCTCAGCGGCAGGCCCTGGCGGTACGCCGCGGTGTCGCCAATCTGCGACATGGTGATGCTGCGCCCCATGAAGCAGTCCTGGAAGGCCAGGATGCGCGGCGCGCCGTTGGTCTTCTGCATGCACACCTTGAGCGCGGCCTCGTTGACCATGCAGCCGCTGTTGCTGACAAAGGCGTGCTGCAGCCGGCTGCCAGCGCGGCGTGCCTCTGCCACCAGCAGCTCTGCAAACGCCACGCTGTCTGCGTTGCTGGTCAGGTTGCCCTGCATGCACAGGTCGCTCAGGCTGCCCTCCAGCGCTGCGCGCACCATGCGGGCGTCGCTGTGCCCAAACATGTGCACGCCAATGCCGTTCAGCATGTCCCACTTCACGCTTCCATCGGCAAGCTGCACCAGCGGGCCGTTGCCCAGGCCCACGCCCATGTAGGGCATGAGCGGCGCGCGTCCGCGCACGCCCGCCGTGCGCTCCATGAATTGCTGGAAGGTCTGCTTGTGCTCGGCCGTGGCTGGCTTGGACTGCGTGATGCTGGCCTGCGCGCGCGCCAGTTCTGCCAGGATGCCATCCACGTGCCGCTGCACCGCTGGATTGAGGGCGAGCGGAGAGGGCGCGGTGCTGACCGTGTTGGACATGGTGGGTGCCTGCGTGGGTGCGTGAGCGACAGAAGCGTGCGTGTCAGGCATGGGAGGCTTCCGGAGTCTGGGTGCGAACCACGCCTGCATCTGGCAGGCGCAGCATGAAGAGCGCAGCCAGCTGCGCGCGATCGGCCAGGCTGGCAAGCTCCATCCATTCATCGGTCCGGTGCAGGTTGCCGCCCCGCACGCCCAGAGTGTCCAGCACTGGCAGTCCCACCGCCTGCAGCGTGTTGCCGTCGCACACGCCGCCTGTGGAGCCAAAGGGCAGCTCATGGCCCAGGTCCTGGCTGCAGGCGCGGGCCAGCTCCGCCAGCCGCTCCACCTGCGGTGTGCAAGGCTTGGCTGGACGGTTGAACACGTGCCGCACCTCCACGCGGGGCAGCGCGCCAGCGTTGGTGGCGCCGCCGCTGTGATGGCCAGTGCCCGCCTGGAGCGCGTTCAGCGCCGCTGCCAGCGCTGCTTCTGCCTGCGCGTCTGCAAAGCGCACGTTGCCCCAGGCCAGGGCGTGGTCTGGCACGATGTTGGTGGTCACGCCGCCCACCAGCGGACCCACGTTCACCACGCGGCCAGCGCTGGGTGCGTGCTGCCCGTGAATGGCAGCCACTGCCTGGCAGAGCGCCAGCACGGCGCTGGCGCCCTTCTCTGGGTCGCGGCCCACATGCGCGCTGCGGCCAAAGGCCTCCAGCCGGAACTGCCCAGCCCCCATTCGGCTGGTGATGAGCGAACCACCTGCGCCAGCTGGCTCAAAGACCAGGCCAACGTCGTGCTTGCGGCCCAGCTCCTGGAGCGCGGCCGCGCTGCCAAAGCTGCCTGTCTCTTCATCGGGCGTGAGCACAAAGCTCCAGCGCATCTGCTGCCCGCACGCGGCCAGCGCCGCCAGCGCTGCAAACGCCACCACCAGGCCGCCCTTCATGTCCACGCAGCCAGGGCCGGTCGCGCGGCCTTGGCCAGCGTCCTTCAGCTCCTGGAAGGCGCCATGCGGGTCATGCACTGTGTCAAAGTGGCCGCTCAGCAGGAGGCGCGGACCGCTGCCAGCGTGCTCGCCCACCAGCACATCCACCGGACCATGCTCTTCTGCGTGGCCAGGCTGCTCTTCTGCGCCAGGTGGCTCCAGCCAGTCTGGGCGCGGTGCGCAGGGAATGTCGCGCGTGGTGGCGCCCAGGCCGCGCAGCTTGCGCGCCAGCTGCGCGCGCTGCTTGTGCAGGCCGGGCCGGAAGCCACGCCCGGTGGGAATGGCCACCCACGCTGCCAGTTCATCCACCAGCTGCTGCTGCCGCGCTGCGATGGCAGCGCACACAGCCCGTTCTGTCTCAGTGAGCGCCATGCGCCACCTCCGCTGGGCGCGCGCCCAGATGCAGTTCACCTTCGAACACCTCGACTGCTGGGCCAGTCATGAACACAGGGGCCTCGCCGCCCGCCCACTCCAGCGTCAGATCGCCACCCGGAAGATGCGCCAGGAGCGGGCTGGTGGTGCGCCCCGTCAGCACACCTGCCACGCACACCGCGCTGGCGCCAGTGCCGCATGCCATGGTGGCGCCGCTGCCCCGCTCCCACGTGCGCATGCGCACTTCTCCGCTGGACAGGCGCTGCACCAGGTGCACGTTGATGCGCTGCGGGAACCACGTGTGGCGCTCCACATGCGGGCCCACGGTGTCCAGCGGCACCTTGGAGACATCTGTCACCCAAAGCACGATGTGCGGATTGCCCATGCTGACCAGCGTGTAGTCCGGCGCCAGCCCACAGGCGGCCTCCCACCCGGCTGGTGCGCTGCACCCAGACCAGAAGCCAGCGGGAACGGCCTGCTTGACCACCACGCTGTCTGGCGCCACGCCAGGCACCACCGCTGGAATGCGCTGGCAGGCCAGGATGGGCGGGCCCATGTCCACGGTGGCAGCAGCCACAGCGCCATCTACGCCGCGCAGCCACCGCACGCTGAGCACGCCGCGCCGCGTGTCCACGCGCAGCGGATTGGACTGGCTCAGGCCGCGGTCCACTGCGAACTTGGCCACGCAGCGGATGCCGTTGCCGCACATCATGCCTTCGCTGCCATCTGCGTTGTACATGCGCATGCGCACGTCTGCGTCGGCGTCCTCTGGCTGCGTGATGATGATGAGCCCGTCGCTGCCCACGCCCACGTGGCGGTCGCTCAGCCACCGCGCCAGCGCTGGCGCATCGCTGATGTGCTCTGCTGACCCGTCTACATAGACGTAGTCGTTTCCAAGGCCGTGCATCTTGGCAAACCGCATCACGCGATCATACGAACGCGCGCCACGCTGTGGCCGCTGCCAGCGCCAGAAGCGCTGCGCCCACAGCCAGCCACAGCCGCGCCACCACGCGGTCTGCGTGCAGGTGCCCAGCGCGCTGGCCCAGCAGGCTGGCCAGGTGCCGCCGCCGCCACGCCACCGTGCCATGCCGCCAGCTGCGCTTGTGCTGCGACACACCCGCCATGTGGGTGACCGCCAGGAGCGCGCCATCCATGGCTGCGATGCCACCCGCGTCCACACAGCCGTACTGGCTGAGCGCTGCAGCGGCCCCAGCGTCTGCATGCAGCTCCACCCGGCGGCTGACCCAGAGCACCACAGCCAGTCCACCCAGCGCCAGCGCGCAACCCAGCACCATCTGCGCAGCGGGGCTCACGCTGGCTGCAGCCTCCTGCGGCAGCATCCCGGCAGCGTGCAGCCAGTCGGCCACCAGCCACACCGCCCACGCCAGCACCAGCACGGTGCCAGCCAGGAGCACGGTGTGCCGCCGCGAAAGGTGCACCGCCTCATGCGCCACTACCGCCTGCACCTGCTCTGAGGGGAGCGACGTCACCAGGGCGTCGCTCACCACCATGGCGCGCAGGCCAGGCACCAGGCCCAGCGCGAACGCATTCATGACCAGCCCGTGCGTGTCCCACAGGAGCGGCTGCGGGCTGCGCACGCCAGCGCGCCGCGCTGCCAGCACCAGCGCGTGGCTGGCAGGATGCGCTGGCAGCGGCCGCGCGCCCATGGCCCACACCACCAGCGGCGGACAGAGCACCAGCGCTGCGCCAGCACACAGCAGGCTTCCCACGTCCAGCAGCGCCAGCACCTGGCCTTCTGTGGGTGGCGGGCTGCCCTGCTGCAGCAGCCAGGTGCCCACTGCTGGAGCAACCTCCTGCCACGCTTCCAGCGCACCCAGCGCCAGCAACATGGGCACCAGGGCAAGCGGCAGCTGCACGCGCAGCACCCACGCCACCATCCGCCACGGTCCTGGCATGGGTGGCACGGGCAGACCCTCTGCAGCGCGCCACGGCAGGCTGGCTGCATAGCGCTGCTGCGCCCGGCCAATGTCCAGGCGCACCACCAGCGCCACGGCCGCCACCAGCGGCAGGAGCGCCACCACGTCTGGCACCAGCACCCAGGTGCCCACCACTGCCTGCACGCGTTCCAGCCAGCCCAGCGCAAAGAGCGCCACGCCAAAGCCGCCCAGCGCCAGCAGCGCTGCTGCAGCGGGCGTCATGCGGGCGCCGCGGTGCGCGCTGGCGCGGCGGGCCAGCATCCAGCCCACGAACGCACCCGCCAGCGGCAAGGCCCCCGCCAGCAACGCGCCCGCGGTATCCGACTGCACGTACGCATCAGGCGCTGCGCCCTCGCCCACCTGGCGCAGCATGAGCAGCGCCACGGCCAGCACCCACACCAGGCTCATGCGGAGTCACCCACGCGGAATGGTGCCCAGGTCCACCACCACTGGCCCATGGCGATAGAAGTCCACGTCCAGTGCGTCGCGCTTCACAAAGCTGAACACCAGGCAGTTGGCGCGGCTGCTGGCTGCGTAGGCAAAGTCGCCCAGGTGCGGGCCTGCGTAGCGGCTGTTCTCGTACTCCTGCGCGTGCATGTGGAAGTGGAAGAGCGCGGTGTACCCCTCGTCAAAGGCCTCCTGCGACGCCTCGTAGCGCACATCGCTGCCAGTCATGCGGGGGCGCACCTCCACCACCTCGTACTCGCCCTTGTCAGACAGGCGCACCACGCCGCCATACTCGGTGCGGCGGTCCTGCTGGTCGCGGTCTGCCACGTCGAACAGCTTGGCCCGGATGGCGGGCTGGTCTGTCAGATCCATGGCCAGCACGATGGCCATCAGGTCAATCCAGCAGATCTGGTCGCGCTGCTCGCCCAGCATCTCTGTGTGGCCTTCGCCAAACCCCTGGAAATTGGGGCTGTACTTGCCAGCGCCGCGGCTCTTCAGCTGCGCGGCCACCAGGGCGTACAGCTCGTCGGTGGTCTTCTTCAGGAGCTCTGGCTTGTACTTGGCAGCCGCCACCGCCACGGTGATGCCGCGCAGCTCAAAGTTGCGCTTCTGCTCCTCTGGCACCAGCTTCAGCGCGTCGCTGGCCATCTTCCAGAACGCCGGCGACGCTGTCATGCGCAGCTTGCCCAGCCAGATCAGCTCTTCGCGCGTCTCTGGCAGGATGCCCAGGTCATCCGAGAGCTGCTTGATGTCCTTCAGCATGGCATCGTCTGGGCGCAGCGCGGCGCTGTGCACCAGCTCGCGCAGGCGCTCGCGCTGGCCAAGGCGCATCAGCAGCTCCCACGTGCGCGCGCGCAAGGCGGCCTGCGTCACTGGGCTTGAGTTCTGCAGCACGGCAAAGAGCGCGTCGGTCACGCCAGTGTCCAGCGGCGCCTTGCTTGGGTCCGAAGCATGCGCTGTGCCATACATCTCCACCATGGCGGCGTACTCCGGGCGCTCGCGGTCATCCATGCCCCAGTGCGGCAGCGGCTGAATCCAGCTGTTCAGCAGCACCACTGTGAAGTCCTTCATGTCCCGCTTGCCGATCTGCTCGATGATCCAGCGCCGGAACTCGTAGTTCTCCATGCGCACGATGCTGACCTCGAGGGCATCCTCCAGCACCTTGCGATCCTTCTCTGCCAGCACGTTGAAGGCGGCCTTGCGGACATCGTTGTTGTAGCCACTCCCGTTCAGCGTGCGCTTCAGCGCGTTGCTGGCGCTCTTGGACAAGGGGTCCTGCTTGGACAGCGCCTCCACCGCAGCCATGTGGTTGGGCGCTCGCTCGCCAGTGGTCTCGAGCGCCTGCACAGGATCTGCTGGCGGCGCTGTGGAACAGGCGGCTACCACCAAGCAGGTGGCCAGGGTGCCAGCGGTCCGTGAAATCCAGCGCAACGAAGCAGCAGCACGCATGAATGCAAGTGTAGGAAGCCGCAAGGGTGCTACGATTGCATGGCCCCCATGCCAGCCAAGCCCACGCGAGCCAAGCACTCCCCCCTGTTCGAGCAGGTGGAGCAGGTCATCCAGGAGATCCGCCCGGCCATCCAGGAGGACGGCGGGGATGTGGAACTGGTGGAGGTGACAGCCGCGGGACAGGTGCACCTGCGGTTCAAAGGCGCGTGCATTGCGTGCCCAAGTAGGGACCTGACCCTGCAGCACGGCATTGAGCGTGCGCTGCGCGAGGTGCTCCCAAGCGTGACGTCGGTCACAGCGGTGCCCTGACGCACCTGCCCCAGCACTGCAACATCTTGCAAATCAAGCAGTTAGCCATCGAACGCCTGGGTGTCCACCCAGGCCCTGCTGCCGTTAGGCCTGGCCTTCCGCTGGGCGGATCTGGCCAGCGATGTTGGAGCCCTGCTGGCCCTGCTCCTGCGCCAGGATCTGGTCTGCTACTTCGCGGCGGTGCACATCCACCTCGCGGGGGAACTCAAAGGCAATGCGAACCCGGTCACCCTTGATGGTGGCAATGCGAACGATGCCCAGGGGTGCGGCGGGGTTGCCGATGACAACCTCTTCGCCCTCGCGTCGTGTGATGACGAGCATCGCGAAGCCTCCTGCCTGCGCTCGCCCGCTGGGGGCCGATCCCCCACCAGCCACGTTGGGACCTGGACGAACCCAGGGCCGCTCCATGTGGGCTTCTGGCAGAGTGCGGCATACGTGCCGCGCGCACGATCAGCGTAGCGGAGGAGATCGGGCGAACCAAGCCGCCCCGGTGAAAAATATGGGCCGGATAAACGAAAATGCCCCCGTGCCGGAGTCCGGCACGGGGGCAACGACGGAGATTCGGGCCCAAGAGGCCCCGCCCCAGAGGGGCTGTGCGGAGGCGGTGCCAGCCATGGCAAGCCGCCGCTTGATGACCCAGGCCATCCATGACCCAGGCAACTGCGTGGAACGGGCCCCGGTGGGGGTCGAGACCCTGCAGAGCCATCCATGACGCTGCGGGGTGGACAGGGCCGAAGCCCTCGTTCCTGTCTGAGTGCGCCTGCAGTCCCTCCATGGGCTGCAGGTGGGGGTTTCCGGCGAGCCGCGCCGGCGCGGTGCACTCAGTTAGCCATGCGCTTTTTGCTGGGCGGCGAGTGCTTGCCGCGCCATGCGCCAGATGTCCTGCGTGGCCGGTTGGAGGCGTTCTTGCTCACGCTTCCAGCCAGTTGGGTCGCACAGTTCCAGGTGGTCACGAACACCCAAAATCATGATGGACCCAGTGAGTCCGTACTTCTGAAGCAGGCGGTCTGGGATGCGAACCCGCCCTGCGTTGTCCAGCGGCACACGCGCCGCCTGGGAGAAGACCAACCGCTCGAAGTCCTGCATGGTGGGGTCGCCAACCAGCGACCCACCCAGGGCTGCCGAGAGCTGGCTGAAGGTCTTCTCTGGCCAGAGCCAGAGGCAGCCGTTCGAGCCAGGGGCCGCAATGAAGCCGTCCCCGTGGACCTTGGGGTCCAGCACGTCTCGCAGTTCCGAAGGAACGGCAAGGCGCTGTTTCTGGTCAAGCGTGTGCTCGTATTCGCCGAGAAACAGCACTGGGGGACGGTGTCCTGTGGCACCGGGGCACACAGTAACCCACTTTGCCCCACTACGCAACACCCAACCCCCTTTCATTCTTCACTTTTTTCTGGGGACCCCCCGAACCGCCCGGTAAGTTCGTTCGTAAGTCCATTCCGGGCGAAGAGTTGTGGTTCCCCGGAAAACACGCGGCATTTTTCAGGACGACTGGTGCTGGGACCCTGACTGAACGTGAGCCACCGCAACAAGAACGCCATGGATTGGATTCCCGCTCCCCGGGCTGATGTGTCGGGTGCGCTGGATCGCATTCCCGCTGGCAGTTTTGTGCTGACCTCGTCCTACTCTGATCAACGCGGTGGCGTGGCGGTGCGCTGGGTGCAGCAGTGCTGCCAGAACCCACCCATGGTGATGGTGGCGGTTGAGAAGGGCCACTCGCTGAGCCCGGTCATCCGCGACAGCCGTTCCTTTGCAGTGTGCCAATTGGATCCAGCAGACCGCAGCACGGTGCGCGCGTTTGAGCAGCAGGCGCCAGGCATTGATCCGTTTGTGGGCGTGATGTCCACCAATGCACCCAGTGGCGCACCCGTGCCAGCGCGCGCGCTTGCCTTTGTGGACTGCGAACTGGCGCGCCACGTGGACATTGATGGCGACCATGAGATCTACGTGGGCGTGGTGCATCATGCGTCCACGCTCTCGGAACTTGCGGACGATGCGCGCTGCCTGTGCGGACAGTCTGTGGAGCGGTGCCTGCGTTCTGCCCAGGCCATCAGCCGGCGCGCTGGTGCTGCGCAGACCAACGGCAAGCACGCACCTGCCCTGCGCAGCGCAGGCGCGCGCAGCAACGGCTCCATGCCCGCGCGCATGAGCACTGCGCGCGACGCTGCTGCCAAGCTGGACCGCGCCCGCAAGCGCGCCTAGCCCGCGCCGCTGTCCGCCACACCACGCCTACACTCCCAGCGCATGGCACTGCTGAGCTCTGGCACTGGCGCGTTCACCAATCCAAGCAACCGCTTTGGCCTGGATTACCGCAAGGAAGCCGCCTTCTTTGCGCAGCTCCCCTACCCCATCGTGGACGTGCACAGCCATATCCACGGGCTGAAGGCAGCTGCCATGCTGAAGGAGTGCATGGACCTGTACGGCATCGGGTCCATCTACTCCATGAGCCGCCTGCGTGAGGTGGAGGGGTTGCGAAGCATCTTTGGCAGGCGCATCCGCTTCATCGCCATGCCGGACTTCAGCAATCCAGACCGGCGCGCTGCGCATGGCGCTGGGTTCGTAGAACACATCCGCGAGTGGCACGCTGCTGGCGCGCGCATCTGCAAGTTCTGGGCAGCGCCGCGCGGCCTGGACCTGGGCCGCGACGCGGGCGACCCAGACCTGCTGCGTCTGGATTCTCCAAACCGCCGCGCTGCCATGGACCAGGCGGCCAGCCTGGGCATGATCTTCATGGCGCACGTGGCAGACCCAGACACGTGGTTCGCCACCCGGTACAAGGATGCGCAGCGCTACGGCACCAAGCGCAGCCACTATGAGCCGCTGGAGCGATTGCTGGACATCTACCGCCAGCCGTGGATCGTGGCGCACATGGGTGGCTCGCCAGAGGACCTGGGCTTCCTGAACCAGCTGCTGGACGCGCACCCCAACCTGCACCTGGACGCCAGCGCCACCAAGTGGATCGTGCGCGAGATCAGCCAGCAGCCGCGCGCAGAGCTCCTGGCCTTCATGGAACGCTGGCGCGGGCGCATTCTGTTTGGCAGCGACATCGTGACCAGCGACGATCACCTGACCGCTGGCCAGAAGGCCAACGAGATGGCCGCCAAGGCCAGCGACGCAGAGAGCGCCTTTGACCTGTACGCCAGCCGCTACTGGGCGCTGCGCACGCTGTGGGAAGGCACCTACCGCGGTGAAAGCCCCATCAGCGACCCAGACCTGAACATGGTGGACCCCGCGCGGCACGTGCATGACGCGCCGCTCCTGGAGGGCAAGCACCTGCCAGCCCCCCTGCTGCGCACCTTCTATCACGACGCTGCCAGCACGCTGCTGGACCCGCTTCACGCCGCTGCGCGCTGAAGCCCCGTGGCCTGCGAGAGCTGGCGGGCCACATCGGCTGGCCCAGGGAGCGCTGCGGCCAGCGCGCGCTGTGCTGTCACAGCGCCGTCCAAACTGCCGCGCAGCAGCGCTGCCAGCGCCAGCGCACCCACCGTGGGGCGCAGCCGGTCAAAGGCCAGCTCAGGGACCAGCGCCGCACCAGCCAATGTGGTGGACAGCACTGGCATGACCTGCTGTGCCATGAGCGCTGCGTCCACACAGGCTTCAGCGCTGGTGGCCAGCGCTGCATCCAAACCGCATCGCACCAGCCACGGCTGGGCGAGGTCTGCATCGCACACCAGCGCTGGTGCTCCGCCAGCCTGCGCCGCCTGCCGGAGCCACGCACGCGTGCGCTCCAGGCCACTGGCTGCAGGATGCACCACCATGGCCACACGCGCGCCAGCCATGGATGCGCGCACTGCAAGCTCCAGCGCCGCCCGCGCATCGCCGCTGGTACCCAGCACGCCCAGCACTGCAGTGCCGTGTGGAATCTCCCAGCGCGCGTGCAGCGCAGCGCGGTGCGCTGGACCGCCCACCAGCGGCGCTGCTGGAACCCCAGGAAGCGGCTCCAGCACCGCAGCAGCACGCGCTGCATGCTGCGCGGCCAACGCGGCAGCCGCCGGTCCCCATGCCCACGCCGTGCGTCCAGCCAAGTGCGGCCCCAGCTGCTTGCGCAGTGCGCGGCGGGCCAGCCATGCGCGCTGTGCTGGTGCGGCCACTGCAGCCAGCACGTGAAATCCCTGCTGCGCGGCCAGGCGCGCATGCGCACCGGTGCCCAGCACCACGGCCAGCGGAGGCTGCGTGCCACCGCCGCACCACGCCGCCGCCTGCGCAGCCAGGCGCACGCATGCAGCCCCCTGCGCTGCGGGTTCAAGGACAGAGACCAAGGTGCCAGTGTCAGTGCGCGGGCTGGTCATGCGCAGATCAGCCGCCGCCCAGGCCGCTCACGCCGCCACCAAAGCTCCGCTTCTCGTGGTCATAGAAGCACTTGGCAATGGCGTCAGCCAGGCGCTTCTCCATCATCTCCTCCACCTGGCGGCGGCCAGCAGAGGTGCGATAGATGCCCGGCTGGAGTGCCTCGGTCTGCGCGGTCACTTCGTAGCCAGCGTGCTCGCCGCCCGGCGGCGGGAACAGCCGCTCGCGCGACTTGATGTCCAGCACCTTGATGCGCGCTGTGGCGGTGGGCTGCGGGCTGGCGCCGTCGGCCGAGAGCTTGAAGTCCACCATCTCCACGTAGATCAGCACCTCTGCGCCCACTGCGGTGCCCAGCTCCTCCATGGTGAGGCGCTTGTTGGAGGTCTCGTTCTTGCGCACGTAGGCGATCAGTTCACGGCCGCTGACCACGTTGTTCAGCACGCCTTCCTTGCGGAGCTGCTCTGCGATGTCGTCCGCCAGCGCGGCGCGCAGCTGCGTGCGGCTGACCACGCTCTTGCGGTCGTCCACATAGATCGTGGTCTTCTTGTCCTTTGGCAGATCTGCGTAGACCGCTGGCTCCTTGGGCGGACCCTGGGCCACCCACATGGCGGGCGTCAGGATGTTGCAGCCAGCCGTCACGGCAGCAACGCACGCAAAGAGGATGGACGCGCAGGCTCGCATGGCCATCAGCCGGTCAATGTGGACCGGGATACTTGTACTCCATGTGGTCGTAGAAGAGCTTGTTGATGGTCTGGATGAACTTGGCTGTGAGGCCCGTGAGGATCATGCTCTCCTTCTCGCTGTCGCGCGCTACTTCGCGCTCCTCGGGGAACTTGACCGTCACGCTGTATTCCTCGGCGTAAGCATCTGGGTCCAGGCTGTCTGCCTCGATGATGCCGATGTTGGCGGCCGCCGCGCCATCCCAGATCCAGCGGTTGCCCGCGGGGTTCAGGCGGAACTCAAAGATGTCCACCACCACCACGCGCTCCACTCCCAGATCCTTGGCGATCTCACCCAGCGGCATGCTTGGCCAGTTGGGCGTGCGCAGGCACCAGCCCAGGCTCTCTGCGGGTGGCAAGACCTTGGCGCCGCTCACGCGGGTCTTGATGCCCGTGGCCACGTTGCCCAGCACGTTGGGGACCACTGTGGGGTAGTCGTAGTGCACGCCGCGATCAGCGTTCACCACCACCGCCACGGTCTTGTTCTCCAGGCCGCGGTACTTGGCAAGCACCTCCACCTGCTTCTCATGCTCGATGGCGTCACCCAGCTTGGAAGCCACGCCAAAGACGCCGCACCCCTGCGCCATGAGGAGCGTGCCCAGGATGGCCACCCCTGCTGCGCTGGCTGCTGTGCGCGACCGCACCACCGTGCGCGACGGCACCACAGCGCGCGACGGCACCACCGCGCGCGACCGCTCCGCCGCGCGCGCGGCTGCGGCCTGGGTGGCTGAGTGGTCTGGAGTCTGTGGACACGTCATGGAGCGGGCTGGGGTGGACCAGAGAGGTTCGTGGCTGGTGCAGGCGCGGTTGCGGCTGCCTGTGGGCTGGGTGCAAAGGATAGATACCCGCGGTGCGCCAGGATCTTGTAGCCCCAGGCAGCCACGGCCAGGATGGCCATGGCCAGGAAAAACCGGGGTGTGAAGCGCTGGGACAAGGTCTTTCCCAGCGCAGAGCCGGTGGCCGCCACGTAGGCGGCTACCACCATGGTGGTGGCGGTCAGGACAGCCAGCAGCGCCCCCATGGGCTGGCAGATCATGCTGTTCAGGAGGTGACCATGCGCTGCCTGGCTGAAGGCAGTGGTCATGCCACAGGTGGGGCATGGCAGGTTCATGCTGGCAACCCACCCGCAGGGAGGCAGCCCCAGCGCCTCATGGGTGCCCACCCCGGTGGGGCTTGGGTCCAGCCAGGCTGCCACACCCAGGAGCGCTGCGCATGCCAGCGCCAGCATCAGCGTGGCGCCCCGCTCTGCCGCGGTCAGCCGCGTGGCGTGGCGCACCGCAGTGGGTGGCGTGTGCGTGGTGGTGGCAGCAGTCATGCAGCGTGGCGCAGCCGCGCGCCAGAGGATGCATGGTAGTGCACAGGGGCGGCCCGATAGTCTCTGTGTCATGGAACCATGGTGGCTCGACGCGCACTTGGATCTGGCCTACCTGCACCTGCTTGGGCCTTCGATCATTGCACCGGTGGCAGATCCAGCCCAGCGCGGTGTCAGCCTCCCTGCGCTCCGCGCTGGAAGGGTGCGCGTGGCGCTGGGCACCATCTTCACCGAGCTGGGTGCGCCGCCAGACCAGCCGTGGGGCTACCCCACCAGCGATGACCGCCAAGCCGCGCACGAAGCCGGCACGCGCCAGCTGCGCGTCTACCAGGACCTGGAGGCCGCGGGGCAGATCCGCATCGTGCGGACGCAGGCGGACCTGCGCGCGTCGGCAGAGGGCGGTCCCGTGGGCATCGTGCTGCTGATGGAGGGCGCTGATCCCATCCGCACGCCAGATGAAGCAGCATGGTGGCACGCACAGGGTCTGCGGGTGGTGGGACTGTGCTGGGCCCGCGGCAGCCGCTACGCCGGTGGCAACTCAGACGGCGGACCGCTCACCGCCGAAGGCCGCGCCATGGTGCAGGCGCTGGATGCAGCCGGCGTGCTGCACGACGCCAGCCATTTGAGCGATGCTGCCTTCGACGGTGTGATGGCTGCCACGTCCAAGCGCGTGATGGCCTCGCACAGCAATGCGCGCGCGCTGATGAACCCCAGCCAGCGCCACCTGACCGACGCGCAGATCAGCGCACTGGCCGCACGCGGTGGCGTGATCGGCCTGAACCTGTTTGGCAAGTTCCTAGCTGAAGGCCGCGCTGCCACGCTGGAGGACGCTGTGCGCCACGTGCAGCATGTGTCCGGGCTGGCAGGCCGCCACAATGTGGGACTGGGCAGCGACTTTGACGGCGGCTTTGGTCCGGGCGACTGCCCTCCCGGCTGCCAGCGGCCAGAGGAACTGGGAGCGCTGGACCAGGCGCTGGCCGCTGCGGGCTGGAGCAGCCCAGAGCGCCAAGGGTTTGCCCACGGCAACTGGATGCGCGTGCTGATGGAAACCCTGCCCGCGCGCATGGCGTAGCAGCGCGGGACGGGCGTGCGCGCGTGGGGCGTGTGCGTGGGGCGTGCGCGCAGGGCGTGTGCGCGCCGGGCGTGTTCGCCCAGCCGTGCTCACCCTGCGGTGGCTGGATCGTTCAGCGGCACGATGGTCTGGAACGTGCCAGCGGGCGTCTCCACTGCCACCAAGAGGTCCAGCAGCACGCCGGTGCCGTGCAGGCCGATGGCGTCGCGGGCGTCGCTCAGCACCATGCGCTCGCACACCGTGAACTGCTGCGCCATCTCTGGGAACGCCAGGCCCAGGAGCTGCCGATGCTGCCGTGCCCAGGTGTGCGCCGCGCGCACGCGGGCCAATTGCGCTGGACGGCCCACGATGTGCAGGCGGCCAGCTTCGTCCATGCCCAGCTCCACCTCTGGCACGGTGGGGCACAGGATGCCCAGCGGACGGATGCCCTTGAGGAGCGGCAGCAGCTTGCTGTGCGCGGTGCCGGCTGGCAGCGCTGTAGCGCCCACGTGGGGCGTGGCAGCTGGTAGCGCTGTGGCGCGCGCTGGATGGGCGGTGGCAACCGGCGCAGCGGGTGCAGCAGCAGGAACAGACGTGTGTGCAGGTGCAGCGTGAATGGATGCCATGGGAACGTGCTCTGGTTCTGGTTCATCAAAGCCTGCTGGAACGGGTGCAGCAGGCGCTGGCTCTGTGTCAAAGCGGCTGGCGCTCTCCTGGCGGGCGCGGGCCAGCGCGCGCATGAACTCATCAAAGGCGGGTGTCTCGTCTGCGGGGTAGGTCACGCGGGCGCTGCTCTGCACGCGGTCCAGCCGCGGCAGGCGTGCCACCACCGAGACCTCCACACCCAGGAAGGAGCGGGCTGCTTCACCCAGCTTGGTGGCCACAGCATCCACGCGGTCGTCCGGCGCGCCCACCACCACCAGGCCCACGCGGCCCAGGGGCTCGCCGCGGTTGCTGGCTTCGTCCGCCAGGTGCTTCAGGCGGTGGTAGGCATGGACCACCGCGGCTTCATCTGCGCCAGTCATCAGCACGATCTCGCCACCAGCGCCCAGCACCAGGTTGGGGTCGGTCTCCACTGGCACGCACACCACCCAGCGGCGCGCCGTGCTGGCACCGCGGGGCAGCCAGCGCGACACAGCCTCTGCAGCTGGTGGCGGCAGGTGCCGGCCTTCTGCGCGCAGGAGCTCCACAGTCACCTCGCCGCGCTCAAAGCGCACCAGCGCTGTGGGGCCGCCGTGACGCGCGATCTCATCGGCCAGCTGCGTGGTCCACAGCCCAGCCATGACAGGCAGGTTGCCCACCAGCGCCACCACCACGGGCGCAGCAACGCTCACGCGGCCATCGCCAGCAGCAGCGCCGCCGGCTGGATCGGAGGTGAAGAGTGCGGTCAGACTGCCGAACGCATCGCTGGTCTGCGTCATCCTGTGTCCCCTGCCGCGGTGACTGTGCCGCCGAGCCGCAAACGCTGCGCGAGCTCGGCCGCACGGCCTTGGCCAGTATTCGACTGACCAACATACACCGCGGGCAGGGAGTGGCCATCCACTTCCACAGAAAGCTGAGTTTCCTGAAATTGGTCTGTGCGGGCGCTGACCGGCAGCCGGGGCCGGGCTGTGCCGGGCTGCGCCTGCAGCCACGTGGCCAGCGCCTGAAAGTCCTCGTGGGCCGGGGAACCGGGAGCAAACTCCACCACGCTCTGGCCAAAGCTGGCGGCTTCGCGCAGCACCGCGTGGTCACGGATGACCACGGGCGACGCTGTCTGGCCGTACCGGCGGCCAATGGCCCCCAGGATGTCTGCTGCCAGCTGGCTGTCTGCCTTGTGCAGGGTGGGCACCACCCGCACAGCCAGCGGGCGGGCCATCTGCTTCACCAGGGCGCCAATGGTGCCCAGCTGCCGCTCTGCCGCCTTGAAGGCAAAGTAGCCAGTCTCCACTGGCACCAGGGCCTCGTCAGCCGCGCAGAGGGCGTTGAAGGTCAGGTAGCCGATGGTGGGCGGGCAGTCCACCACGCACCAGTCAAAGTGGCCTGTCAGGCGGTCCAGCATGAGGGACAGGCGGCGATCGCGGTCTGGGCGGGCAGCCAGGCCGCCGCGCGCGCTCTCCAGCCCTGCCAGCGCCACGCTGCTGGGCGCCAGGTGCACGCCGCGCGCTGCGTTCCACAGCCAGGCGCGCGGATCAGCACCGCCTGCTGGCTCTGCCAGGAGCGCACGCGCCATGCAGAACTCCAGCCGATCCTCTGGCACGCCCAGGCCAGCCGCACAGTGGCCCTGTGGGTCCATGTCCACCAGCAGCACGCGGTGGCCCTGCTCAGCCAGGGTGGCTGCCAGGTTGATGGCGGTGGTGGTCTTGCCGCAGCCACCCTTCTGATTGACGATTGCAACCGTGCGCACGCGCGTTCCCTTGATCGGAGGAACGCAGCGCAGCGCTTGAAGTTAGGTCCCGGGCGCAGCCCCCACCGCCATCCAGGCGGCCTGGACTGCTGCCTCTGGCACACCCGTCTGAACAGCCACCGTGCCCAGGGCCTGTGGCACCACCAGGCGGAGCGCACCAGCCACGCTCTTCTTGTCTGCGTGCATGGCACGCACCAGCGCACCCACCGGCAGCGCGTTGGGGAGCGCTGTGGGCAGGCCCAGGCGCCGCAGCGCGCGGGTCACGGCGGCCTTCAGGTGCGCGTCGCCACCCAGGTGCGCGGCAGCCACCAGCCCAATGGCCACCGCTTCGCCATGCTTCACGTGCGCGTGGTCCAGCGCCTCGATGGCGTGCGCAAAGGTGTGGCCCAGATTCAGGTGGGCGCGCTCGCCCGTCTCGCGTTCGTCGCGCGCCACGATGGCCGCCTTGATGGCCACGCTGCGCGCCACCAGCGCTTCCATGGTGGCCGGGTCTGCCGCCAGGATGGGGTCTGCGCGCTCCTCCATCCATGTCAGGAGCGCTGGATCTGCCAGCACCGCATGCTTCACGCATTCGGCCAGGCCGCAGCGCAGCTCGCGCACCGGGAGCGTGGCCAGTGTCTCGGGGTCGCACACCACCAGGCGCGGCTGCCAGAAGGCGCCGATCATGTTCTTGGCCAGCCCACCGCCATGCATGGACAGGTTGACCGCTGTCTTGCCGCCCACCGCTGCGTCCACCATGCCCAGGAGCGTGGTGGGCACCTGCACCCAGGCCACGCCGCGCATGAAGAGCGCTGCGGCCAGGCCAGCGGTGTCGCCCACCACGCCGCCGCCCACGGCCGTCACGCAGCTGCTGCGGTCCAGGCCATCGCGCAGCATGCGCTGGCACAGGTCTTCCACTGTGGCCAGCGACTTGGTGTCCTCTGTGGCCTGCATGGACACGCGCACGGCGCGCACGCCCGCTGCGGTCCACGCCCCCTGCACGGCTGCGCCCTGCTGGGCTTCCACCGCTGCGTCGGCCACCACCGCCACTGCGGTGGGACGCACGCCTGCTGCAGCCGCCAGCGCAGCCACATGGCGCACCGAACCGCGCTCAACCTGAATGGTGTAGGGCGCGTGCGCTGTTGCGACAGACACAGTGGGCATGCGCGGAGAATAGGGCTCCGCCGCGCGTCAGGCGCACGGGCCCCAGGCGCCCAGCAGCAGGCCCAGGTCAGTGCCGTCGGTGGTGCCGCTGGCGTCCAGATCTGCGCTGCCTGCCACGCCCCAGTTGCCCAGGAGGAGCCCCAGGTCTGTGCCATCCACCACGCCGCTGGCGTCCAGGTCTGCCACGCACGCTGGAGGCGCTGGCGTCTCATGCGCGCCGCGGTCCACGATGGGCGCTGTGCCAGCACCCGCGTCCACCACCGCGGGCACATCCACAAAGCGCGCCAGCCCTGCGTAGTCCGTGGTGGTGCCTGCTGGCACCAGCGTGTTGGAGCCGCTGTCAATGGCTGTAGAGGTGGCCAGCAGTCGGAAGTCCAGGCCCGCTGCGTTCACAAATAGCGGGTCGGTGGCCAGGTTGCCAGTGCCTGCGTAGGTGCCCTGCACCACGCTGTAGGTGGCCGTGGTGGTGCCGCCGCTGTTGCTGATCTGGTTGGCCACCACGGTGCCGCCTGGGCCGGTGTTGTTCCAGATGATGCAGTTGGCAAAGGTGGACGTGCCGCCGGTGTTGCGCACGCCGCCCGCCAGCTGCGTGGCGCTGTTGGCGGTGATGGTGCAGTTGCGCGCGGTCACGGTGCTGCTGGAGATCCACACAGCGCCGCCCCCGTTTGAGCCTGTGGCGCTGTTGCCAGTGAAGATGCAGTTGGTGAGCGTGCAGTTGCCGCTGCCGAACACCTCGATGCCGCCCGCGCGCGCAGCGGTGTTGCCCTTGAACAGGCAGCGTTCGTAGCGCGTGGTGCCGCCGTTGGTGTCGAATGCGCCGCCAAAGCTCGCGCCGTTGTTGTCCAGGAACTGGCAGTCGCGGAACGTGGCTGTGGCTCCAAGCACATAGCCAGCGCCGCCGCCAAAGGTGCAGCGGCAATTCTTGATGATGCAGTTCTGCATCACGGGCGCGCCCGAGCTGGCCACGATGATGCCGCCGCCCTTGTCCTGGTTGCTGGCGGTGGCACCGTTGGCATAGCCGCCCACAATGGTGAATCCATCCATGAGGCCCACTGGGCTGACGGCCACTCCCGTGCCCACCACCACGTGGTAGCTGTTCTCTGCCATGGTGGCCACCGTGCCGTTGTCGTTGCCGCTGAGGTCGCCGCTCAGCGTGGTGACGTTTGCCTGCCAGTTGCGCTGCTCAAGCGCAGTCTCAGTGCCAGCAAACCCGCCGTACACCGCCACGCCGGTCTTCATGGTGAAGGCGGCCGTGCGCACGCCGGTGGTGCTGGGCAGGTAGGTGCCAGCGGCCACCCACACCTGGTCGCCTGACACTGCTGCAGTCATGGCGGTCTGCAGCGCGCCAGCGCCGCGGTAGGCGTTGGCCCAGCTGGTGCCGTCATTGGCCCCGGTGGCCAGGTTGGCGTTCACATAGCGCGTGGCTGCCAGCGCCGAGGGCGCAGCAGCAGCGGCAGCCAGCGTCACAGCGCAGGCAAGGCGAACAGACAAGCCACGAATGATCATGGAAGAACCTCTGGAAAGGGGGCGGAGAAGTCTAGCGCGGGTTCTGGGAGAAGCCAGCGTGAGCAAGGCGTTTCAGGCTGTGAGGGCGCTCACATGCGTAGGCCCGCGCCGTTGCAGGCCCCTTCCCCGGAGCGTTTGATGAGCCAAGTGCCTGAGCACTGCTGCTGCAGCCCTGGTGCGGACTGCGGTGGAAGTGACCCCAAGGGGATTCGAACCCCTGTTACCTCCGTGAAAGGGAGGTGTCCTAAACCGGGCTAGACGATGGGGCCGGTGGACTGTGCGGAACCGCTCCCGGAGGGACCGCAGGCGGAAAGTCTCGCACAGGGCGAGTTCCGCGTCAATGAAAGTGACCCCAAGGGGATTCGAACCCCTGTTCCATCCGTGAGAGGGATGTGTCCTGAACCGGGCTAGACGATGGGGCCGTCAGGGCAAAAGAGTATACCACAGGCCTGCATGATTGTGCTTTGCCCGCTGGATTTTGAGGCTTCTGCGCTGCGCTCCGCTGCGGCACGCCACGGCTGGCGTGTGCTGCGCACTGGGCCCGGCGAAGGCCCCGCTGCATGGCTGCGCCGCTCGGGGCTGGCGCCCGGCAGCGTGGTGGTGCTGGCTGGCGTGGCGGCTGGCCTGCAGGCGCCCGCGCACGCTGGCACGGCGTGGGCTGCGGCCAGCGTGTGGCACCGTGGCACGCGCTTGGAACCAACGCTGCCGCTGCCGCACGCACCGGCTGCCGCGCTGGCCTGCGTGGAGGTGGTGCTGCACACGCCTGCAGACAAGGCTGCCACCGCCACAGAGAGCGGCGCCCTCCTGGCCTGCATGGAGAGCGGGCACTTTGCCCGCCAGGCGCAGGCCATGCAGCTGCGCTGGGCAGTGGTGCGCGGAGTGAGCGACGGCCCCGCGCACGCGCTCCCTGCCGCCATGGCCACCTGGACAGACGCCACCGGCCGCACGCGCAAGCGGGTGGTGGCTGCATCGGTCCTCCGCAATCCCCGATTGCTGCGCGACATGGCCCGCTGCGGCTGGCATGGCAAGGCCGCCATGCGTGCAGTTGCCCAGTTGCTGGCGGCCGCAGACAATGCGCATTCCCCATGAGCCCTGACACCCCTGCCCCCCGTGACCCGCTGGACGACGCAGAAGTTCCACCACTGGCTGCGCCAGACGATCGGCCCATCGTGGTGTTTGGCGGCACATTTGATCCACCACACCTGCGCCACGTGGCCGTGGCGTCTGCGGCAGACAAGCTGCTGCGGGCCAAGCGCATGCTGGTGGTGCCAGCGTGGAGCAATCCGCAGCGGCCAGATGGCCCGCAAGCCAGCGCTGCGGACCGGCTGGCCATGTGCACGCTGGCTTTCCAGGACCTGCCTGACACCGAAGTGAGCACAGTGGAGACTGCAGCCCAGCGCCCCTGCTACACCGTGGACACGCTGCAGGCCTTGCACGCGCAGCAGAAGGCTGGCGCGCTGCCCAGCGGCCGCTTCCGCCTGCTGATTGGCAGCGACCAGGCGCTGAACTTCCGCACCTGGAAGGAATGGGAGCAGGTGATCATCCTGGCAGAACCCGTGGTGGTGCTGCGCCCACCGCAGGAGCAGTGGGACTGGGAAGCCCAGCTGAGCAAGGTGTGGGACAAGGGCTGGACCGCGCGCTGGCTGGCGTGGACGCTGCCCATTGATCCAGTGGACATCAGCAGCACCGAAGTGCGCCGCCGAGCCGCAGCCGATGAGCCGCTGGCCGACCTGGTGCCCGAAGGCGTGGTGGCGTACATCCACTCGCGCGGGCTGTATGGCGCCAGCGCTGCGCCAGAGGAAGCGTGAGCCAGCGCTGCAGGCGCGCGGCTACAGGTGCGGCGCCACAATCTCGCGCGTGCGCGCGCTGGGCACCACCGGCACGCATTCAAAGGTCACGCCCAAGCCGCGCCATTGCAGCACCCATTCCTGCAGCGTGGAGGCGTCGTCGCACTCCATGAGCTGAAAGCACCGGCCAAAGCCGGGCTCGACCCAGCTGTCCACATAGCGCAAGCCTTCTGGCAGTGACCGCCCCTGTTCCCGCACACGCCGGTAGACAGGCAGCATGTCGTTGTCCTTGAAGGTCTCGATGACCATGAAGAGCATGCACGCACGTTACCTGTGCGGGGCGGCGCGAGGTCTGCCCAGAGCCAGTTCCTGCGCAGACCCAGCGCCCGCTCACACCCAGCCCCAGTACCGCAGCTCCAGGAAGGGAATGGCCACGATGCAGGCGGCGATGATGAGGAGACCCAGCCCCACACCCAGCCATGCAAAGCGCCAGAACGGTTCGATCTGCCCCCAGAAGAAGTGGAAGTGCATGGCGATGGCGCCGCCCAGCACCACGCCTGCCATCACGCGGTGGCGCTGCACCTGCAGCAGCGCGCCCCCGCTGGACGGAGGAAACGGAACGGGGATACCCGCCAACCAGTCGTTCACCGAGCGATACCACTCTGCCGTCACGCCCGTGTACGTGAGCGCAGCCAGCGTCAGCAGCAGCGCGGGCAGCACGATGCCAAGGAAGACCGATCCCTGCCCCAGCCGAACCACGAAGGGCGGCGTGAAGATGAGCGCGCGCGCTGCAAACTCTGGCTGGCGAGGATCGTAGTAGTGCCCGCAACGGTCACAGCGGCCAGGGTGCGTCTCTGACACGCGCGCGCCGCACGTGCGGCACCGCATCACCGTCCAGCGCTTCAGCATGTGGCGCTTCCACGCTGGGTACCGGGTGAGCGCGCGGCGCAGCAGCTTGGGAGACGTGGCGTACGAGCTGGGGTTGTGAAGGCTGAACCGATGCCCGCACTCGGGGCAGCGCTCAGAGAGCACCCCGGCCAGGTTGTGGCCACACGCAATGCAGTACATCCGGCGCCGCATCCGGCGCAGTGTACGCGTGCCTAGGCAGGCTCAATGGCGAACATGTGGATCTCGCTGCGCAGGCGGCGCGGCGGGAGATCGGCCAGCGCATCGGGGCGCTCGTCGTAGGCCACGCGGTCCAGCGTGTACCACTGGCCGTGGAAGACCCATTCGTCCTGCTCCTCCATGCGCGCCTCCACCATGCGCTGCAGCTCACCCAGCGAGCCAGCTGTGGCCCACACCAGCGCATACGCAGCGCGCGGCGGCTCCTCGTCCTGCGGCGTCTCCACCACGGCGATGGCGTGCCACAGCGTGCGGCCCATGCGCCGGCCCTGGTCGTCCAGGTTCTGGTCTGGGTCCATCTCCAGCTCCAGCTCCCACACCTCGCGCAGCTGGAAGAGGATCTCGTCAATGTCGGGGTAGCCCTCGTCCTCCACCACCAGCACCTCACGCACCTGCATGGGCGGGTCGGGGCGCTCGGTGACTTCAGGCGGCCAGGTGTGGTCCACCTCGTGCACGCCGTGCAGGTCCAGGATGCGCTCCACATCGGGGCGCATCTCCGGCGGCACCTGCACTTCAATCACCTTCCAGCTGTCAACGAACACCTCCATGTACGGATCGTCCGCCTGCGCGCCAGCGCCAATGGCGCCATCCTCCAGGATGATCTGCTGGTACTCGTTCCAGCCCTCCATGAAGTCGTCAAAGGGCAGCGCCTCGCGCGCGCTGAACACGTCCACCATGCGGTACGCATCCTTGCTGCTGGCCTCCACCACGGGGTAGACGTCGTCAGGCAGGAGCTCGAACAGGTCACGCACCAGCCGCGCCACCTTCTCAAAGCTGGCGGCCACGCTGAAGCGCAGCGTGTCTGGCACGTCCATGTCCTCGGTGGCCACGTACTCCACCGTGTACCCCTCGCGCGGAGCGATGTCCTCGGTGGGCTCCAGTCCCAGAGGCAGCTGGAACCCGCTCAGGCTGTGCCGCTGCAGATCCGCTCGCAGCTGGTAGGTACGCATGTGCCCAAGTCTAGGTCAGGCGCGCCGCGGTGCGTGCTATTCGCCAAGATAGGCGGCGCGCACGCGCGGATCCTTCAGCAGCTCCTGGCCTGTGCCGCTCAGCACCACCTTGCCAGTCTCCAGCACGTACCCGCGGTCGCTCATGCGCAGCGCTGCGTTGGCGTTCTGCTCCACCAAAAGCACCGTGACGCCCTGCGCGCGCAGCTGCGTGCGCACCGTCTCAAAGATCTTGGCCACCAGGATGGGTGCGATGCCCATGGACGGCTCGTCCATCATCAGCAGCTTGGGCCGGCTCATGAGCGCGCGGGCGATGGCCAGCATCTGCTGCTCGCCGCCGCTGAGCGTTCCGCCCTGCTGGCCGCTGCGCTCCTTCAAAATGGGGAAGAGCTGGCACATGCGCTCGATGTCCGCCTGGATGCCCGCGCGGTCGGTGCGGATGAAGGCGCCCATCTCCAGGTTCTCGCGCACAGTCAGGCGCGGGAAGATGCGGCGGCCCTCCGGCACCTGCGCCAGGCCAAGCCGCACCACCGCCTGCGGCGGCATCCCGGTGATGTCCTGGCCTGCAAACAGGATGCGCCCGCTGCGCACCCGGTTCACGCGGCTGAGGCACATGAGCGTGGTGCTCTTGCCAGCGCCGTTGGCGCCGATCAGGCTGACGATCTCCCCCTGGTTCACGCACAGCGAGACGCCGTGCAGCACCTCGGCCTGGCCGTAGGCGCAGTGGATGCCATCTGCCTCAAGAAGCGGCTGGCTCATCCCAGCGTCTCCGTGCCAAGGTAGGCCTCGATGCACACGGGGTCGTTGCGGATTTCCTCGGGCGTGCCTTCGGCGATCTTCTTGCCGTACTGCAGCACGGTGATCCGGTCGCTGATGCCCATCACCACCTTCATGTCGTGCTCGATGAGCAGCACGGTGATGCCGCTCTCGCGGATGCGGCGGATGAGCCCCATGAGGTCCGCGCTTTCAGAGGGGTTCATGCCAGCAGCGGGCTCGTCCAGCAGCAGAAGGCGCGGCTCGGTGGCCAGCGCGCGCGCGATCTCCAGGCGGCGCTGGTGGCCGTACGGAAGGTTGCGCGCCAGTTCACCAGCGCTTTCATGCAGTTCCACAAAGCGCAGCAGCTGATAGGCGCGCGCGCGGGTGCGGGCGCGTTCGCGCCAGAACCACGGCGGGCGGAACAGGCAGGCCCAGAAGCCGCAGCGGTAGTGCTGGTCCATGCCCACCAGCACGTTCTCCACCAGGTTCATCTCGCCAAAGAGGCGGATGTTCTGGAAGGTGCGCGCCATGCCAGCGCGGGCCACCAGGTCTGGCGTGCGGCGCGTGGCATGGAAGATGGCCGCATAACCCGCCGCGCCCACTGCCAGCCCGATCAGCGCTGGCACGCCACCCCACGCCCAGCCAAGGCCACCCACTGCGCCAAAGAACGCTCCCACCGCCTTGCCCCACGCAAAGGGCTGGCCATAGACATACTGCTGCAGCACCGCAGCGCTCCACAGCGTGGTGGCGTTCAGCCCCAGCACAAAGAGGATGGCAGCCAGCGCGCCGCTCAGCAGCGCAGTGGCCATCACCGCGCCTGTCCACTGGCGGCGGATCTCCTTGCCCTCAAAGAGCACGCGCCCGCTGGTGGGTTCATAGATGCCGGTGATGGCGTTGAACAGCGTGGTCTTGCCAGCGCCGTTGGGGCCGATGACCGCGTAGATCTGGCCCTTCTGCACCTGGAGGCTCACATCGCTGGTGGCCACCAGGCCGCCAAAGCGCATGGTCACGCCCTGCACGTCCAGCACCGCGGTCATGAGGCTGGCTCCCCTTCCTTGGGCGCTTCCTCATGGATGCCGCGGGGAGGCAGCAGGCCCTCTGGCCGGAAGATCATCATCAGGATGAGCGCCATGCCAAAGAGCAGGAACTTCCACTTGTCTGGCGAAAGCAGCACGTTGGCAGACCACGCCTTCAGGAAGAGCCAGGCGTACTCCAGCCCGTGTGCAGCCTTCAGCGCCGCAAGGTCTGGCTGCTCTGGCGTGCCGATGACCTTGCCCAGCCATGGCAGCAGCATGGTGTTCATGCCCACCACGATGAGCGCGCCCAGCAGCACGCCGCGCACGCTGCCCAGGCCGCCCACGATGATGATGCAGAGCGCCAGCACGCTCACCTGGAAGTCGTAGTTGTTGGGTTCGCCGCTGCTGCTCAGGCGGCTGGCCATCAGCCCGCCGGCCAGCGCGGCCAGCGCGGCGCAGGTGGCAAAGGCCACCATCTTGGTGCGGTCCGGGCGGATGCCCATGGCGCGGCTGGCCAGCTCATCCTCGCGGATGCTGATCCACGCACGCCCCATGCGGCTGTGCTCCAGCGCGCGCTGCCCCACCACCACCGCCACCAGGATGCCAAGCATCAGGAAGTACTGCCCAGTGGCCTCCAGCGGGGTGCCAAACAGGCTTGGCTTGGGCAGCGGATTGATGCCCTGCGTGCCCTTGGTGATGGCCTCCAGGTTGATGAGCGTGTCCTTCACGATCTCGCCAAACCCCAGCGTGACGATGGCCAGGTAGTCGCCGCGCACCCGCAGCGTGGGCGCACCCAGCAGGAAGCCAGCCACAGCGCCCACCACCAGGGTCACCAGGAGTCCAGGCCAGAAGCCCAGCTGGAACGGATAGATCTCGCACGTGGAGATGGCAAAGGCGTACGCGCCCAGCGCTGCAAACGCAGCCACGCCCAGGTTCAGCAGGCCCGTGAAGCCGGTCAGCACGTTCAGGCCCAGCGCCAGCACGGCGTACACAAAGACATCGGTGAGCGGCTCGCCCACCTGCCAGTCGTTGGGCAGCGCGCGGTCCAGCAGCGGCACCAGCAGGAATGCCAGCAGGATGCAGCTGTCAATCAGCAGGTACTGCCGCTGGGTGAAGAGCTTGCGCGCCACGGCTACACCTTCTCCCGCAGCTTGGCGCCCAGCAGGCCGCTGGGGCGGAAGACCAGGATCAGCACCAGGATGCCAAACACCACCGCGTTGGTCCAGCGCGTCTCGATGTACTGATCGCTCATGGTGCGCACCACGCCAATCAGCAGGCCGCCCAGCACCGCGCCCGGCAGGTTGCCGATGCCACCCAGCACGGCCGCCACAAACGCGTCCATGCCCATGCGGTAGCCCATCTGAAAGCTGATGGTGTTGTTGTAGAGGCTGTACACCACGGTGGCGAACCCGCCCAGCGCACCACCGATGAAGAAGGTGGCGCCGATCACGCGGTCGGTGTCAATGCCCATCAGCCGCGCTGCCGTTGGGTTCTGCGCCACCGCGCGCATGGCCTTGCCCAGCTTGGTGAACCTCACCAGCACCGTCAGCCCCACCATGAGCGGCACCGTCACCAGCAGCACCAGCAGGTCGTTCTTGGTGTAGAGGATGTCGCTGTTGGGGAGCAGCGTGTCGTTGCTGACCAGCTGCGGGAAGTCCTTGGGCGCAGCGCTGGAGCCACCAAAGCTGAAGACGTCCATGGGCATGCCGCCCCAGAACAACCCCAGATTCATGAACACAAAGCTGGCGCCGATGGCAGCCACCAGCAGGCTCAGCTTGCTGGCGTTGCGCAGCGGCCGGTACGCAGTGCGGTCCAGCAGCCAGTTCAGGCTGCCGCAGAAGAGCGCGGTGGCCAGCAGCAGGCCAATGACGCCCACCGGGCCAGCTGCAGCCGCTCCGTCCGCCATGCCCAGCGCGCCCACCACCGTGAGCGCAAAGAACGCGCCCAGCATGCACAGGTCGCCATGGGCAAAGTTGATCAGCTCGATGATGCCGTACACCATCGTGTAGCCCAGCGCGATCAGCGCGATGATCATGCCGTTGCTGAGGCCAGTCACCAGCTGCTGGGCAAAAACCTCTCCACCAGACAGCTGGCCATCGCCAGCTGCCATCACGCACGCCACCACGCTCTCAGCAAGCCCGGTGGTTCGCACCATCACTTCCCTTGGGCCGCCGGAGCCGCAGGGCCACGGCCCAGCACCTTGACGAACTCAAACTTGTCGCCCTTCACGGTGTTGCCGCTCAGCACGCGGTTGGTGGTGTCACCGTTGGCGTCAAAGCTCCAGGTGCCCAGCGCGCCTTCAAAGTCCTTGGTGGCGGCCACAGCAGCCAGGATGGCAGCGCGGTCCTTGGTCTCGGCGCGGTCAATGGCGTCCAGCAGCACGCGGGCGCACTCGTAGCCATACACCGCGTAGGCCTCTGGAATCTCGCCATACTTCTCCTGGTACTTCTTCACGAACTCCGCGCCGCGGCCAATCAGCTGCTCGCTGGGCAGGCCACCAAAGGTGATGTACACGCCACCTGTGTCGGCCTGCATGTTGTCCTTGCCAGCGGCCTTGATGAATGCGTTCTCAAAGGTGCCGTCTGGGCTCATGAAGGGCACCTTCAGGCCACCAGCGCGCATGTCCTTCAGCACCTGGCCAGCGTTGGTCTGCGTGGTGCCGCCGAAGTACACGATGTCTGGGTTGGCCGCGCGGATCTTGGTGACCAGGCTGCGGTAGTTGCTGGCCTTGGGGTCAATGCCCTCAAAGCCCACCACCTCGATGCCCAGCTTGCCAGCCGTGGCCTTGTAGACGTCTGCGATGCCCTTGCCATACAGCTCGCGGTCGTGCAGCACAAAGGCGCGCTTGGCGCCCAGCTCCTTGGACCACTCTGCAGCCAGGGCGCCCTGCAGGTCGTCCGTGGGCACCACGCGGAAGTAGGTCACCTTGCCGCTGGGCCGGTAGACCATGGGCTCGTTGGCCTCGCCTGTGCCAGGCTTGGTCAGGCCGGGGTAGGTGTTGCCAGGGCTCACCATCACCAGGCCAGCCTCGTTCAGGATGGGCATGGCGATCTTGGCAGCGCCGGAGTTGTAGGTGCCGATGTAGCCCACCACCTGGGGGTCCTTCACCGCCTTCTTGGCGTTGGCGCTCTCCACCTGGGGGTCCCAGTTGCCCTTCTGGGGGCTGGCGTCGTCCATGTCCTCGTAGACGATGGTGTAGCCGTCCACCTGGCCGCCGCGCTCCTGGATGGCGATGCGGATGCCGTTGGTGATGCTGGTGGTCTGCGCGTTGGCGCTGCCGGTGCGCGGCAGGCTGCTCACGATCTTCAGCGTCTTGGCTGCATCCTGCTGGGGCTGGACAGGGGCGGCGCCGGCCAGCAGCACAGACGCTGCAAGCGACACGAAAAGGAAGGTGGTGTGCTTCATGGTGTTGCTGCGGAGGTTTGGGCAGAATATACGGGCCGTCCGTCTTGGGACGCGCTGGTTGCCATGCTGTTCTCACCTGCAGACATTGCCGACGCCTTGGCCGCTGGGCTTGCCCAGCAGGACGCCCGCCTCACAGCGGAGGATGCGCCCCTGGGCCTGGACGCGCTGGAAGAGCGGCAGCTTCACCCGCTGCTGGCAGAGGGGCTCCGCAGCGCTGGGTTCGGCGCGCACGCAGAGCAGCGCTTTCCTGGCACGCGGGCAGAGCGCCGCAGGTCGCACGGCGAGCGGTGCGACCTGGTGGTCACGCCAGAGGGCCGACCGCTGCGCGCGCCAGACGACGCACCGGATCTCTTTGCACCCACCGACGCTGTGGACCTGGAGCACGCCCTGTGGGTGGAGGTGAAGACTGCGCGCCCCTTCCACGCTGATGGACCCAACGGGCGGTATGCAGCCGAGCTCCTGGGCGCGCCCAGCGAGGACATCGTGCGGCTGGCCACCGCGCCAGGCGTGCATCACGCCATGTTTGTGCTGCTGCTCTTTGCGCGCACCGAGCAGGATGGCCGTGCGCACCTGGCAGAGTGGGAGCGCGCGATGATGGCAGAGGGCCTGCCGCTGGAGACGCCGCGCGTGCGCTGCGTGCCCCTGCCAGACCGCATCGGCCACGCGGCGTGCCTGGTGGTGGTCAGTGTGGTGGGCCGGATGGCCTGACGGCGGCGACTGCAGGCGCTGCGCCTGCCGCACATCTTCAGGGACGCGGCTGCCGCTGCGCGGCGCGCTGCGCCTGCTGCTGCTCCTGCAGAAGCTGCGTCTCGCGCTCCAGCGTCTGCTGCTCCTCAAACGAGAGCTCGCGCGTGGGCTGTGGCTTGGAGGAGCAGCCAGCAAGAACAGCCACGTACATGCCCGCTATCAGAAGGCCAAAGGCTGCGCGCTTCATGACTGAATGCTAGGCACCCGCCCCCGCTGCAGCACATCCAGCACGATGGCGGCTGCCTCGCGCCCGGGGTCGTGCCCAGCAAACCGGGCTGCCACGGGCGCCACCAGATGCCGGTGAACTTCGCGTTCCGTACGGGGCTCCCGGATTCTCGAACCGGATCCGGTCGAACGCGGTGTCCATCTTGATGCCAAACCAGGCGAATCCAGAGCCTCGCTGATCCGCACGGCTGCGATACCACCTGATCTCCCAGGAAGAACGAGATGGGTGCCCTGCCAGTCGCCAGAAGATAGACCGAGTAAACCGGTGGCGAGCCTTGATGTCCCAGTACATGCCGGGGTTGCCGGGACCATCCCACATCGGAGAAGCCCCGCCATCGTTGTAGACCTCCAGCGGCGCCGAGGCGTCCATCGTTACGCCGTAGGCGGCGAACGCATCGGGAGCCACCGGCGTCCCCGGGAGGTTGACCCCAAGGACCTCCGTCACGCGGAACCCCGTCTGAGGCGCCCGCCGCGTTCATGGCCGATGCCCAGTGCGACTGCTCCAGCCAGAAGCCAACTATCTCGGCTGCTTCGGCTCGAGGCGAAGGCGGACGCAGCCGCTGCGAGCAGCGCGATCTGAACCCGGGTCATTCGCCACCCCCGTCCTGCATCAGCGCCTCGGTGAATGCCCGTCATCGCCCTCCGCTCTGCGCAACGGCGGCAGCCCCAGCAGCAGGCACGCGGCGGGACCCGGACCGGGGACGGGCATGGCCTACCACATCGCATGAAACAGGGTGCCGTCGGCCGCTCCTGGGTTCTGAATCCGATCCGATCGAACGGGGTGTCCATCTGGATGCCGAACCAACCGAAACCCGAGTTGGGATTGGTGCCGTACGGCTGGGAAATCACTGGTCGCCCAAGTAGAAGGAGATGGGGGCCTTGCCTACCGCCATGACATAGACCGAGTACACCGGCGTGGCCGGCCTTGATGTCCCAGTACATACCGATTCTCAGCGGCCGCTCCACACGTCGGAGAAGCCGCCGCCGTCGTTGTACACCACCAGCGGCGCGGAAGCGTCCATGGTGACGCCATATGCCGCGAATGCGTCCAGTGCCACAGGGAGTACAGGCGGTTGAACCCCAAGCACCTCGGTCACACGGAATCCTGTCTGCGGCGCACCCGCGGGCGTTCATGGCGGCCGTCCATTGACCGAGTTCATTCCAGTGGGCAATCCAGTCGGCGCGCGCCGCAGCGGTGAGCACCGCGCACGCCGCCCCGGAAATTTTCGCCATAGCGATTCGCTTGCACATCTCCCTTTTCCTCGCTCTCCCATGGCATGCATGAGCAGCGGCTCCAGCCCGACGGCTCCACCTGGAGCCCCCAGGGTGGAGCATGACACAAGCCTAGCACGGCTTTGGATCGGCGCAAGAGCGAATCAGCAGCCCGATCACTTTATGGGCCTGCGCCCCCCGCTGCAGCACATCCAGCACGATGGCGGCTGCCTCGCGCCCGGGTCGTGCCCCGCAAACCGGGCGGCCACGGGCGCCAGTTCTGCAGACATCCGCTCCCGCGCGCCTGCATCGTCCAGCAGCGGCGCCAGCGCTGCAGTGACGGGCGCTTCGCTCCCAGCGCACGGCACAAACTCTGGCACCACGCGCTTGCCAGCCACAATGTTGGGCAGCAGCCGGTGCGGCGTGTTCAAGATGAACCGCGCCACGAACGCGCTGAACCAGCCTGTCCAGTACACGGCCACCATGGGCCGGTGCTGGTGCGCCAGGTCCAGGCTGACCGTGCCGCTCACATTGAGCGCACACTGGCACCAGGCGATGGCGGCTTCTGCGTCGCCATGGGCCACGTGCAGGTTGGCTGGCCATGCTGCCAGGCCAGCCTTGCGCTGCGCATCCTGGATGAGCGGCAGCAGGCGCTCGTTGGCAGCCATCACCAGGCCTGTCAGGTCTGGGCGGGTGGCAGCCAGCGCTGCGTAGATGCGCAGCATGTGGTGCATGTTGTCGCGCACTTCATTGCTGCGGCTCCCGGGCAGCAGGAGGAGGCGCCGCGCACCCTGCGGGAACGCTGCTGCCCGCGCCAGCACCTCCTGGCCCACGGGTTGGCTGAGCACCGGGTGGCCCACGAACACAGCGCGCATGCCGCGCTTGGTGAACCATTCTTCCTCAAAGGGCAGCAGGCACATGAAGCAGCTGCTGACGCGCCGCCACTTGCCCAGGCGCCAAGGCGCCCACGCCCACAGCTGGGGCGCCACCAGGTTCACCACCTGGGCGCCGCGCTTCTCCTTCATCCACCAGGCGATGTGCCAGTTGGCTGCTGGGCTGTCCACCGGCACGTGCACATCCACGTGGTGGTCCTGCGCCCACGCGCGGATGGACTGCACTGTCCGCCGCACGCTGGCGATCTTGGCCAGGCTGCCCAGCGCCATGGTGCCATCCCGGGCTGTCTCTCCAAAGAGTTCGCACCCAGCAGCCCGCATGCGCGGACCACCCCACCCTGCCACACGCACGTGGGGCGCTGCAGCGCGCAGCGCAGCCACCAGGGGCGCTGCGTGGGCGTCCCCCGAGGGCTCAAACGCAGTCACCAGGACTGTGGGCTGGGGCTGGGCCACGGGAAGCGGCAGGATAGGGAGCCGCTGCACCCTGCGCTGGGCTAATCTGCACGGTTCACGCCATGCTGAAGCGCACCCATACATGTGGTCAACCCCGTCTCTCGCACGCTGGTCAGTCAGTCACGCTGTGTGGCTGGGTGAACACCTACCGCGACCAGGGGCGCGGCCTGCTGTTCATTGACCTGCGCGACCGCGACGGACTGTGCCAGATTGTGTTCGACCTGGAGGGCGGCAAGTCCGACGTGGTGCAGAAGGCGCGCGCCCTGCGCCGCGAGGACTGCATTGCGGTGCGTGGCACGCTGCGCAAGCGCGCTGGCGATCCAAACCCCAAGCTGCCCACTGGCGAGGTGGAGCTGTCTGTGGAGGAGCTGGAGATCTTCAACAAGGCGGAAAACCCGCCCATCCTGCCAGACGAGTACGAGGCAGAGAAGATCAACGAAGAGACGCGCCTGAAGTACCGCTACATTGACCTGCGCCGCCCGCGCATGCAGCACATCCTGCGCACGCGCAGCCGTGTGACGCAGTTCACGCGCGAGTACTTCGGCAAGCATGGCTTTGTGGACGTGGAGACGCCGCTGCTGATCAAGAGCACGCCCGAGGGCGCGCGCGACTTCATCGTGCCAGCGCGTCTGTATCCCGGCAAGTGGTACGCCCTGCCGCAGAGCCCGCAGCTGTTCAAGCAGATCCTGATGGTGGCGGGCCTGGACCGCTACATGCAGATCTGCCGCTGCCTGCGCGACGAGGACCCACGCGCAGACCGCCAGGCCGAATTCAGCCAGATTGACCTGGAAATGAGCTTTGTGGACCGCGAGGACGTCATGCCGCTGGTGGGCGAGTTTGCGCGCAGCCTGTGGAAGGAAGTGCTGGGCTACGACGTGGGCGAGATCCCACGCATGACCTGGCAGGAGGCCATGGACCGCTTTGGCATTGACCGCCCAGACCTCCGCCTGAGCCTGGAGATCCGCGACATCAGCGACATCGTGGCAGGCAGCGAGTTCCAGGTGTTCCAGCAGGCGCTGGCCAAGCAGCGCGCAGGCCGCAAGGGCTGCGTGAAGGCCATCCGCGTGCCTGGTGGCGCAGAGAAGCTCACGCGCAAGATGACCGACGGCTACACCGAGTGGGCGAAGCAGTTCAAGGTGGGCGGCGTGGCTGTGACCAAGGTGGGCGCAGCTGGGTTCGACACTGGCGTGGCCAAGCACCTGGAGCCCTACCGCGCCGCGCTCACCGAGCGCCTTGGCTTGCAGGTGGGCGACTCGCTGCTGATCGTGGCCGACCATTGGGACACGGCCACCAAGGCGCTGGGTGAACTGCGCCTGAAGGTTGGCCGCGACCTGAATCTGATTGACCACACTGCCTGGAAGTTCCTCTGGGTGGTGGACTTCCCCATGTTCGACTGGGACGACGAGGGCCAGCGCTGGGTGGCCATGCACCACCCCTTCACCAGCCCCAATCCGGACCAGTTCCACCTGCTGGAGTCAGACCCAGGCCGCTGCCTGAGCGCTGGCTACGACCTGGTGGTGAATGGCAGCGAGATTGCAGGCGGAAGCATCCGCATCCACCGCATGGACATCCAGGAGAAGGTGTTCAAGCTCATCGGCCTGACCAAGGAGGAAGCGGACCTGAAGTTTGGCTTCCTGCTGAGCGCGCTGCGCCATGGCGCACCGCCGCATGGCGGCATCGCCTTTGGCCTGGACCGCCTGGTGATGCACCTGGTGGGCACCGAGAACATCCGCGACGTGATCGCCTTCCCCAAGACGCAGAGCGGCGCAGACCTGATGATTGACGCGCCAGGCCCCATTGATCCGGCCCAGCTCACCGAGTGCGGCCTGAAGGTGGAGCTGCTGGAGCGCGAGCCCAAGCCAGCGTGATCAGTCGTCTGGAGCCAGGCGCGTCATGATGCGCGCAGCACCCATGTCGCCCCACACGTTGACCGTGGTGCGGCACATATCCAGGATGCGGTCCACGCCGATCACGATGCCCATGGCGCTCACTGGCAGGCGCTCTGCGCCCAGCGAGGAGTTCACAGCGGTGATCACGATGACCATGGTGACCAGCCCAGCGCTGGGAATGCCTGCCGCACCCACTGCAGCCAGCGTGGCGGTGGCCACCACCACCGCAAGCTCACCCAGCGAAAGATGCACGCCATACAGCTGGAAAAGGAACACCACCGCCACGGCCTCGTAGAGCGCGGTGCCATCCATGTTCAGCGTGGCGCCCAGCGGCGCGCAGAAGCGCGTGGCCCGGCGCGAGCAGCCGCCCTCGGTCTCGCACACGCGGATGGTGACCGGAAGCGTGGCGCTTGAGCTGGCCGTGGCAAACGCCGTGGCCAGCGCCTCGCGCATCTGGTACATGAAGCGGAAGGGGTTGCCGCCGCCCAGCAATGCCTGCAGCGATGGCAGCACCACAAACATGTGGATGGCCAGTCCGCCAATCACCGCCGCCATGTACAGGCCCAGCGGCCCCACGATGCCAGCCAGCCCCACCTTGCCCACGCTGGCTGCCACCAGCAGGAACGCGCCCACCGGGATCACCCACAGCAGCCAGCCCACGGCGCGCAGGAGCGCTTCGTTCAGCGCCTCGATGGTGCGCCCTGCTGCTGCGGTGGCAGCGCCACCCATGGCGATGGCCACGCCCAGCACCAGCGCAAAGACAATCATGCCCAGCGGCTGGCCTTCTGCCATGGCTGCAAACGGATTGCGCGGCAGCAACTGGTGCGCGATCACCAGCCAGGCGTTGCCCAGGCCTTGCGCGCCTTCGGTGGTGGCAGCAGCCTTGGCAGTCACGCTGCCCTGGTAGGTGTCCACGCCGGTGCGCTTGAGCTCTGCCACCGACTCATCCAAGCCTGTGCCTGGAGAGATCACGGAGACCAGCGCAGCACCCAGCACTGCGGCCAGCAGCATGGTGAAGATGAAGCGCCGCGGTGGCCATGCCCAGCTTGCCCAGCCGGCTTGGGTCACCCAGCGAGGTCACGCCAGAACACACGCTGGTGAAGATGAGCGGCAGCACCAGCAGCATGAGCGGCCGCACCAGCATCAGGTCGCCCGCCACCTGGAACGCATGCACCACCTGCGTGGCCACGCTGGCTGCTGCAGTGGAGCCACCATCGCTCCCCCCGCTCGCCACCACATACAGGATGTGCCCAAGGAAGCCACCGGCCACCAGCGCCACCACGCTGCCTGTGGCCACCCACCGTTCCTTCACGCCCTGATGGGGAAGCGCCATGGGTGCGCAGCGCTCTAGTGAACGCCCTGTTCTGCCAGCCAGCGCTCGCAGTCAATGGCAGCCTGGCAGCCCATGCCAGCCGCGCTCACCGCCTGGCGGTACACGCTGTCTGCCACGTCGCCGCCAGCAAAGATGCCGGGGATGTTGGTGTAGCTGCTGCGGTTGCGCAGCATCACATAGCCAGCGCTGTCCAGCTCCACGCCGCTGCCCTTCAGGAAGCCTGTGGCTGGCGAGTGCCCAATGGCGATGAACAGCCCGCGCACGGGCAGCGAGCGCTGCTGGCCGTTGCGCACGTCCTCCAGCAGCACGCTCTCGATGGTCTTGTCGCCCACCACGTCCGCCACGCGAGAGTTCCACACCATCTCCACCTTTGGGTTGGAGAGCACGCGCTCCTGCATGGCCTTGCTGGCGCGCAGCGAATCGCGGCGGTGGATCACATAGACCTTGCTGGCGAACTTGGTCAGGTACGCCGTCTCTTCCATGGCAGTGTCGCCGCCACCCACCACTGCCAGTGGCTGGTTGCGGTAGACAGGCAGCGCGCCGTCGCACACTGCGCAGGCGCTCACGCCGCCACCGGTGGTGGCCAGGCGCAGCTCGTTGGGCAGGCCCAGCCAGTTGGCAGTGGCGCCTGTGGCGATGATCACGCTGTGCGCGCGCACCACGGTGCCGTCCGCGTCGGTCAGCGCAAAGGGCCGGCCGCTGGTGTCCACCTTGTCAATGTTCTGCTCCACCACGCGCGTGCCAAAGCGCTCCGCCTGCTCGCGGAACATGGCCATCATCTCAGGCCCAGTCACGCCCTTGGGGAAGCCTGGGTAGTTCTCCACCTCGGTGGTCAGCATCAGCTGGCCACCAGGCAGCACCGGGGCTGGATTGGTGGCTGGAATGCCGATGTAGACCACAGGGTTCAGATTGGCGCGCGCTGCGTAGATGGCAGCGGTCCAGCCCGCTGGGCCAGAGCCAATGATCACCACCTTCTCGACGCCAGCGTGCGCGGTCAAGGCTTGGCCGCCCCCTGCGGCTGGCGGGACACAGCGCGCAGCGGAGGCCACGCCACCAGGTCGCCAGTCAGGCCGTCGTTGGTGGCCTTGCTGCCTTGCCCATCTTCCTTGTCCTGGCCCACCGCGTAGAGCTCGCAGCCAGAGATCTCGATGCGGCCGTACTCGCAGTCAACCACCTTGGGCGACGAAAGCGCCTGGTAGTTCCAGCGGCCGTACTTGGGGTCAAACGGGTCGTAGTCAAAGCGCTTGCGGATGTACTGCGTGTACGCCTGCTCGATGTTGCGCGGCCAGGTGCCCAGCTCGCGGTTCCACGCAGCCAGGCCAGCGGCCAGCACCGTGCCGTTCAGCTCTGCGTTGGCCAGCTTGCGCAGCACAAACACGCTCTCCAGGTCCTTGGCGATCAGCAGCACCATGGCGTAGCGCACCTTGTTGGTGCGGCTGAGCGCAGTGGGGTTGTCCAGGAGCGGGTCAAAGTAGCGCACGCGCCAGCGGCGCCACCAGTCGTCGTAGATGCTGGTCAGCTTGGCCTTGGTGGCGTCCAGCGAGCCATGCACTTCCGAGATGCTGGACCACCGGCGCGCAGCGCCAAACATGGTGAGCGGCTCGGTGCGCGACTGCAGCGGGGCCATCACAGCCGCCATCTTGAGGCCGTCTGGCTGGCCGTGGTCGTCGAACATCTCGGTCAGCGCCACATCTGCCACCACCCGGTCGCCCTCTGGCATTTCCAGGCGCCGCATGCGCTCTGCATCCGAAGGCCGCACAAACGCGTAGCCGTCCAGCGCCACCTTCTTCAGCGTGGCTGGCGGGATGTCGGCCAGGAAGGTGTAGATGAAGTCGCGCTGGATGGAGCACAGGGCGCAGAAGCCTTCCAGCGTCGCGCGCTTCTCTTCCAAGAGCTGCTGGTCTGCAGCCTGGCGCCAGACGCGCAGCGCGGCCAGCCCCAGCGCGAACGCTTCGTCAAACTTCTTCTCCTGTCCCAGGCGGTACATCTCGGCCGCCACGTAGCACCCCACCAGATCCAACGTCTTCAGGTAGGCCGGGTTCGTGACAAAGGGGTTGCGGCCTTCGCCAATGGAGATGAAGACCCCCTTCTCTGCAAACTCCGGCGGCACCTGAGCGCGGCCATAGGGCATGCCAAAGACAAAGGCCTTCTGGGCGTCCAGGAGGGCCTTGCCCATGTCTGGGTTGGCAGCCGCCCACGCCTTCACCTGGTCCCAGTTCTTCATGCCTGGCCAGATGGACAGAATGCTGAAGTCCTTGCCCTGCGGGGCTGGCGCAGCAGACATGTTGATGGCGGTGCCCAGGACGGCCCGCCAGCTCTTGTTGCTGTCCTGAACCGTGTTCAGGGGGGCGTTGAGGGCTGCAGCGGCCTTGGCCTCGTCTGCCACCACGCGGGCGGCTGGGGTGGCGAGACCGAGAAGCGCTGCACAGGCGATCAGGACTGGGGTTCGGATCATGGGTTGGCGCGGCAGAGGGCCGTGGAGGGGCAAGCGTAGCAGAAAGTGCGCTAGACTCGCCCCTCCCCCGCACCCGCACCAGCGCCCGGTTGGGCGCTTTCTGGAGAACCCCATGCTTGTTGGCGTCCCCACCGAAGTCAAGCCCGATGAGTTCCGCGTTGGCATGCGCCCTGTGGGCGCCGAGATGATGGTCCGCGACGGCCACACGGTGCTGGTGCAGAGCGGCGCTGGCCTGGGCAGCGGGTTCACGGACGAGATGTACGCCGCCGCTGGCGCGCGCATCGTGGCCACGGCTGCGGACGTGTGGGGCCAGGCGGACATGATCGTGAAGGTGAAGGAGCCGCAGCCCCAGGAAGTGGCGGCCATCCGCGAGGGCCAGACCATCTTCACCTACTTCCACTTTGCAGCAGACAAGGAACTGACCGAAGGCTGCCTGAAGCGCAAGTGCATCAGCGTGGCCTACGAGACGCTCACCGATGACGAAGGCGCACTGCCGCTCCTCACCCCCATGAGCGAGGTGGCTGGCAAGCTCAGCATCCAGGAGGGCGCCAAGTTCCTGGAGCGTCCCTTTGGCGGCAAGGGCGTGCTGCTGGGCGGCGTGCCTGGCGTGGAGCCAGGCCACGTGCTGATCATCGGTGGTGGCGTGGTGGGCACCTGCGCGGCCGCAGTGGCCGCGGGCATGGGCGCCCAGGTGGTGATGCTGGACATCAACATTGACCGCTTGCGCCGCCTCTCCGAGATCATGCCGCCCAACGTGCAGGTGATCTACAGCGACCCCCAGGCCATCCGCGAGCGACTGCACTGGGCAGACCTCATCGTGGGCGCTGTGCTGGTGCCAGGCGCCAAGGCGCCGCACCTGATCCGCCGCGACGACCTGAAGCACATCCGCCCGGGCAGCGTCATCGTGGACGTGGCCATTGACCAGGGTGGCTGCGTGGAGACCGCGCGCGTAACCACGCACCGCAACCCCGTGTACGAAGTGGACGGCGTGGTGCACTACTGCGTGGGCAACATGCCCGGCGCTGTGGCCCGTACCAGCACGCTGGCGCTCACCAACGTCACGCTGCCGTGGGCGCTCAAGCTGGCCAAGTACGGCGCTCGCAAGCTGAGCGAGATGGACCACAACTTTGCCAACGCAGTCAACACCTGGCACGACAAGCTGACCAACCGACCGGTGGCAGAGGCGCATGGCCTGCACTACACGCCGCTGGAAGACGCGCTGCGCGGAACTGCCGCTGCCGGTCGCCACTAGCCCACGCACTGCGAGACACGGATGTCCACACCAGACCGCTGCAACGTCCTCTTGGTCGGCACAGGTGGGCGCGAGCACGCGCTGGCGTGGAAGCTGCGGCAGTCGCCGCGGCTGGGCACGCTCTGGGTGCAGCCCGACGCCAACGCTGGCGTCCGCGCGCTGGGCCAGGTGTGCGACGCCCCGTTCACGCCGCGCGAGCGCTTCTTCCTGCGCTCGTGGCTGGACAAGAACGACATCCAGCTGGTGGTGATCGGGCCAGAGGGTCCACTGGCAGAAGGCCTGGCAGATGAGCTGGCTGCGCCCAACCGCCGCGTGTTTGGTCCTGTGAAGGAGGGCGCGCGCCTGGAGTTTGACAAGGCGTTCGCCAAGCAGGTGATGCGGCAGGCCAGCGTGCCCACGGCAGATGGCCGCAGCTTCAACAACCATGAGCAGGCCCGCGCCTATGTGATGGCGCGCGACGTGCCCCTGGTGGTGAAGGCCGCAGGCCTGTGCGCTGGCAAGGGCGTGGTGGTGTGCGACGACGTCACCCAGGCGCTGGCCGCGCTGGACCGCATCATGCTCTCCAAGGAGTTTGGCGCAGCGGGCGCCACTGTGGTGGTGGAGGAGCGCCTAGTGGGCCAGGAGATGAGCGTGCTGGCGCTGGTGGACGGCCGCACCATCACCGTGCTGGACCCCTGCCAGGACCACAAGCAGGTGGGTGAAGGCGACACTGGTCCCAACACCGGCGGCATGGGCGCGTACTGCCCCACGCCGCTCGCCACAGACACCCTGATGGCAGAGATCAGCCGCGAAGTGCTGGTGCCCATGGTGGACGCCATGCGCCGCAACGACGTGGAGTTCCGCGGCGTGCTCTACGCAGGCATGATGCTCACTCCGGGCGGCCCCAAGGTGCTGGAGTTCAACACCCGGTTTGGCGACCCTGAGACCCAGCCCCTGATGGCCCGCCTGCAGGGCGACCTGGTGGACATCCTCTGGAAGACGGCTGGCGGCGAGCTGGAGCAGGCAGAGGTTGGCTTTGACCCCCGCGCAGCCTGCTGCGTGGTGGTGTGCGCCGAGGGCTACCCCGGCGCCGTGGTCAAGGGCCAGCCCATCACGGGCATCGAAGAGGCTGAGGCGTGCGCTGGTCCCGGCCAGCAGGTGGTGGTGTTCCACGCTGGAACCACCCGGAACGCAGAGGGCCAGCTGGTCACAGCCGGCGGCCGGGTGCTGGGGGTCACGGCGCTGGCGCAGGATCTTGCCGCGGCACAGGCGCTGGCGAACCAGGCAGCGGCGTGCATCCAGTTCCGCGGTGCCTTCTTCCGCCGGGACATCGGGCACCGGGTGCTCAAGCCAGCCAGTGCTGGGGCCGCTGACTAGCACCCCCAAACAGGGGTTTCCGGCCCATTGGGGCCCTGTTGCCTTGTAGGAGCAACAGTTCCGGGGTACCCTTCCGTATAGGACGTAGGACCGCAGCTGGAGGCGCCTCCAGCTCGCTGTGGTTGTCTGAGTTTCGCACAGAGGCCTCCCACTGGACGGGAGGTCGGAGATCTGAATCCATGACGCACGCTTCCGTCATTCGGTCGTCGGCGACAGCCGTGTTCGCAGGGTTGTTTTTCACCCTTCTGGCTGCCATGCCCGCGCCGGACCGTCAAGTCGCTGTTGGTGGCGGCCAGCTGAACCAGGGCGGCGTGACCGCGGTCACGCAGCCAGGCACTGGCGCTGGGCGGATCGTGCCCATCCACACGTGGCGCAAGCGCGCCAGCTCCAGCCTGGTGCTGCCCTTTGACCCGGTCACAGGCCGCCCAGACTGGACTGGAAAGCTCACGCTGAAGTTCTGCGACAACCTCAAGGTGCGTGCAGATCGCGGCCCCAGCGAGTTCGTGGCTGAAGCCGGCACCACGCCGATGCCAGAAGTCACCCAGGTGCTGCGTGCGTTCGGCGGCACCATTCGGCAGGCCATCAACCGTCCGGTGGAAGATCTGGTGGCGCTCGAGCAGCGCGCCGCCAATCACAGCGGCAAGGAGCAGCCAGACCTGGCCTCCATGATGATCGTGGAGGTTCCAG
>JAXMAM010000012.1:0-72589 GCA_046350455.1 Phycisphaerales bacterium
CTCCACCAGCAGCGCATCCACTGTGCCAGCCACAGTCCGAATCTGCGGTCGCGTACCCAGCAGCCGCTGCACCTCCAGCGCATACCGGTGCTTGTCACACTGCGCGCGCGGCCCGCGCACGGCTGCGCCCTTGCTCTGGTTCAGCACCTTGAACTGGATGCCCGTGGCATCTGCAGCCAGCCCCATCAAGCCGCCGAGCGCATCAATCTCGCGGACCATCTGCCCCTTGGCCAGTCCCCCGATGGCCGGATTGCAGCTCATGGCCCCCACGCGCGTGGGATCCATGGTCACCAGCACCACAAGGGCATCTGGCCCCAGCGCGCCCGCTGCGGCCCAGGCCGCTTCCGCGCCTGCGTGCCCCCCTCCGATGACCACAACGTCCGCTCGCATGGAAAATGGTGCCTGGCACGGGTGTCCCGCATTTCGGCGCACGCACCAGCGAGGCGGAAAGTAGGGACACCCGTGCCAGGCACCAATTTACACTCTGCGTTCCCATGTTTCGCGACATTCGACACACCACTGCGCGCGCTGCCATCACTGTGACGTTCGTGGCCGGCGCTGACCGTTCGCACCAGGCCCCTGCGTTCAAGGGCGACAACGGAGACGTGCACCCGCACGGCAAGGACACAGTGCTGCTGGGCATCGGCCCTGCCAAGGACGTCAGCGCCACGTCCATCCGCACTGCGGCAGCGCGCCTCCTCCGTCACCTGGACCGCCGCGCGGATGCGTCCAACGCCTCCATCGCGGTGCGCCTGGACACCAGCGCACTGCCCAGCAAGGCTGCCACCATCGCTGCGGTGGGACGCGCGTTTGGCGAAGCGCTCCAGATCGCCAACTGGCGCTTTGATGACTTTGCCGGCAGCGCCACGCGCCGCACGCCCGCCAAGCACACGCTGAACATCACAGCTGCAGACCGCCGCTTTGACGAAGCCCTCGCGGAAGGCCTAGCCCTGGGCGAATGCGTCAACTACTCGCGCACGTTGGGCGCCACGCCGCCCAACGTGTGCAACCCCATGTGGATGGCCGCGCAAGCCCGCAAGCTGGCCCGCGAGACCGGCCTCCGCTGCACCGTGATTGACCACGCCAAGGCCAAGAAGCTGGGCATGCAGGGCCTAACCACCGTGGGCCACGGCAGCGCCAGCAAGAGCTGCCTGATCCACCTGACCTACAAGCCACGCCGCGTGAGCAGCCGCGCCCGCGGCAAGAAACTGGTGCTGGTGGGCAAGACCCTCACGTACGACACCGGCGGCTACAGCCTGAAGGTGAACAACGGCATGAAGGGCATGAAGTACGACAAGCTGGGCGGCACTGCCGTGCTGGGCGCCATGCGCGCCATTGCGCAGGCCAAGCTGCCCATCGAGGTGCACGCCGTGCTGGCTGCGGCTGAAAACATGGTGAGCGACGACAGCATGCGTCCGGACGACATCATCACCATCAGCAACGGCGTGACGGTGGAGATCACCAATACCGACGCGGAAGGCCGTCTGGTGCTGGCTGACGCGCTGGTCTACGCAGAGAAGACTGTGGGGGCCACGCAGATCGTGGACCTGGCCACGCTGACCGGTGGCGTGGTGGTGGCGCTGGGCAGCTTTTGCGCAGGTTACTTCTGCAACAACGACCAGCTGCGCGACCGCCTGGAGGAAGCCGCTGCCCAGAGTGGCGAGAAGCTCTGGCGCCTGCCCCTGTGGCCCGAGCACCGCGACTACATGCGCGCGCAGCACGCGGACATCCTGAACAGCAACCCTGGGCGTGGGGCACACCCCATCCAGGGCGCTGCGTTCCTGTCCTTCTTCGTGTCGCCTGAAGTGCCGTGGGCGCACGTGGACATCGCTGGCGTGGGCAACACTGACAGCTCCTCTGACCAGGCCGCTGCTGGCCCCACGGGCTACGGCGTGCGCCTGCTGGCCGACCTGGCCTCGGACATGGCTGGCTGATGGCAGGCCCGCCCGTCACAGTGGCTGCGGTGATGGCTCTGGTAGAGCGCGGCCGCGTGCCAGAAGCGCGCGCGCAGCTCAAGCTGCTGGTCAGCCAGCGCCCCAAGGAGTACCACACCTGGGTATGCGCTGCGTGGGTGGAGCAGGCCAGCAGCAGCTTCCCAGCCATGCGCGCTGCGGCGGACCGCGCTGCCAAGGCAGGCGCACCAGCTGCGCAGGTGGAGCTGCTGCGGGCCATGGCCGCGACCGGACTTGGGCAGATGGCCGAAGCCGTGGCGCACGCCGAACGCGCCTCGCGCGCTTCGCAGGGCCCGGCCCGCCTGCAGGCCGATGCAGTGCTGGCCGAGGCGCTGCACTTTGCGCATCGCACCGATGAGCTGGCAGCGCTGCTGGAGCGCAGCCCGGACCTGCTGGCAGACCCCCGCGGTCAGCTCATGCTCTCGCGCGTGCAGCGCAAGCGCGGCCAGCTGGAAGACGCAGAGCGCACCATGCGCGCGCTCTTCCAGAACGAAGGCCAGCCGCGCATCCGCCGCATGGTTGGATTTGAGCTGGCCAAGCTGCTGGACTCCACGCAGCGGTACGACGAAGCCTTCGCCGCAGCCAAGGCCACGCACGAAGCCACAGGGCGCCCGTACGACACTCGCGGCCTGGTGCGCGAACTGGAGGCCAGCGTGGCCATGGCCCAGCGCGGCCAGTTCCGCGCCCTGGCCGATCGCGCCCGAGCAGCCCGCGAACCCGCACGCTCCCTGGAGGGCACCTCCCCCACCGCAGCCCCCGGCATCGCGCCGTCCTCCGGCACCGCGCAACCCCCCGGCACCGCGCAGCCCTCCGGCACCGCGCAGCCCCCCGGCACCGCGCAGCCCCCCGGCGCACTCCCACCCACCGCGCTCATCTGCGCACTGCCGCGCAGCGGCACCACCCTGCTCGAGCAGATGCTGGACCGCCACAGCATGGTCCAAGGTCTGGGCGAGCCGCCGTATGTCGAGGCCATGGCTGCCGCCTTCACGCACTTTGGTGGCTGGCCTGAGGGCGTGCTCCATGCCTCGCCCGAAGACTGCGCGCGCATCGGCCAGGAGTATGTGCGCAGCGCGCGCAGCATGCACACGCTGGCGACCAGCACCATGACGCTGGACAAGACCCTGCACACCTGGCGGCGCCTGCCCGCTGTGGCCGCCGCACTGCCCAGCGCCAAGCTCCTCCGCCTGCGCCGCGACCCGCGCGACGCCGCTGTAAGCCTCTTCCTGTCCCCCATGCACAGCCAGTTGCTGGGCTGGAACGCCTCGTTGGACGACATCAAGCAGGTCTTCCAGGCCGAACGCGCCTGCGTGCCCATTCTGGCGGAAGCGCTCGGAGTGGACCTTTTGGACATGCGCTACGAAGACTTCGTGCGCGAGCCCAAAGCGCATCTGGAGCGAACGCTGGCCTTCCTGGGTCTGCCCTGGGAGGAGCAGTGCCTCGCCCCAGAGGGCAATCCCCGTGTGGTGATGACCCTCAGCCACGAGCAGGTGCGCCGGCCGCTCAACATGGAGTCGGTGGCCCGTTGGAAGAAATACGAGAAGTTCTTCGACTCCAGCTGGGAAGCGCTGAACATCTAGCCGGTCCCCTGCCAGCCGGCCTCCAGGTGGCCAGCCCCCTCGATCGCCAGCCGCCTGGCCCACCGGCTGCCGAGCGCATCTGGCTGCCGAGCGCCTGCGGCTGCATGCAAAAATCAGATCAAAGATGATCCGTTCTTTGCATGCCGGCCAAGGAGGTGGTTCGCCTCCCGCGCGCCCCGCGCCGCCAGCCTTCCCCGCAGTCGCGCGCCCTTCCGTCCTGGCCGCCCCCGTAGGATTGGAGCGCTCCATGCAGCCTCTGCGTCCATCCAGTCCAGGTTCCTCTGCCAAGCCCACGCCCGAATCCATCATGCGGAACCTGGAGTCCGGCCGCCGCAAGGAGGCCCGCGCGGAGCTCAAGGCTCTCCTGGCTGCCAAGCCCCGCGACCCGGCCGGCTGGCTCTGCTCTGCATGGATCGAACAGTCGGCCGGCAACTGGAAGCTCGTCCGCGAGTCAGCCGAGCGTGCAGCCAAGTTCGGCGCGCCTGCAGTGCCGTGCAACGTGCTTTTGAGCACAGCGGCCAATCAGCTTGGATTTGTGGATCTTGGCATTGAGCTTGCTGAGCGCGCTGTGGCGGCCGCCACCACGCCGCCCGACCGCCTCTTCGCAGAGGCCGCGCTGTCGGAAGCGCTCTTCTACGCGCACCGCCATCCAGAGCTGGGCGCGCTGCTGGAGCGCAGCACAGAGCTCCGCCAGGACCCGCGCGGCCAGCTCATGCTGGCTCGCGTGCGGCGCAAGCAGGGTGATCTTCCAGAGGCAGAGCGCATCATGCGCGCGTTGCTGGAGTCGAATGCCTCGGCCAAGGTGCGCCGCATGGCAGGGTTCGAGCTGGCCAAGATGCTGGACCAGCAGAAGCGCTTTGCAGACGCGTGGGCCGCTGCCAAGGCCACGCATGCAGCCACCTCTGTTCCCTATGACACAGGCGGCATGCTGGCAGGCCTGGAGGCCACGGCCAAGCTGGCTGCCCGCGGCGCGTTCAAGAAGCTGGTTCCTGCAGCTGGCACGCTTCCACCCACCGCGCTCATCTGCGCACTGCCGCGCAGCGGCACCACGCTCATTGAGCAGATGCTCGACCGCCATCCCAAGGTGGCCGGCATCGGGGAGCTCCCCGAGGTGGGCAACATGGCGCCCACGTTCACTGCGCTGGGCGGCTGGCCAGAAGGCGTGCTCAATGCCACGCAGGCAGACCTCATGAAGGTGCGCAATTCGTACCTGGAAGCCGCGCGCACCATGCGCGGACTGCCTGCGGACGTCATGGCGCTGGACAAGAACCTGTTCACGTGGCTGCGGCTGCCAGCCATCGCGGCCACCTTGCCGGGTGCCAAGCTCATCCGGCTGCGCCGCGATCCGCGCGACACGGCAGTCAGCCTGTTCATGAACAGCATGAGTCCGTCGGCCATGGGCTGGACTGCAAGCCTGGCGGACATCAAGCGCGTGGTGAAGGCAGAGCGCGAGCTCATTCCGGGCATCCTGGAAGCGCTGGCACTGCCCGTAATTGACCTGCGGTATGAGGAGTTCATTGCCGAACCGCGCAGCCATCTGCAGAAGCTGCTTGAATTCCTGGACCTGCCCTGGCACGAGGAGTGCCTGGCGCCAGAGCAGAACCGCCGCGTGGTGCTCACGCTGAGCCACGAACAGGTGCTGCGCCCCATCAACACAGACAGCCTGGACCGCTGGAAGAACTACGCAGACCAGTTTGATCCCAGCTGGGAAGCGCTGAACATTTGAGCCTGCGCGCGGACTAGTGGGCTGTGCCGTTGGGCGCGTCGCCGCTCTCGATGCGATGGATCTTCTCGATGCGCCGCGCGTGGCGGCCGCCCTCGAACGCGGTGCGCATGAACGTGTCCACCACGCGCTTGGCCAGCGTCACGCCGATGAGGTCCGCGCTCAGGCACAGCACGTTGGCGTTGTTGTGCGTACGGCTCAGCTGCGCGCTCAGCTCGTCCTGGGCCAGGGCGGCCAGCACGCCGCGCACCTTGTTGGCCGCGATGCACATGCCGATGCCTGTGCCGCACATCAGGATTCCCCGATCGCACCGGCCTTCAGCCACCTCGCGCGCCACCAGCCAGGCCACATCGGGGTAGTCGCAGGTGCTGCCGCCGTTGTCGCCGTGGATCGTCACCTCATGGCCATCGCTCTTCAGGTGCTGGACCAGCGCCTGAGCGGTTGCATAGCCTCGGTGATCTGATCCCACTGCAATCCGCATGCCTCGTTCCACCTGCGCCCTGCCTGGCGGTCAGAGCAGTTCTGCCAATCGCGCTGGAATGACGCGCGTCATCCGTTCAGCCAGCGCATCGTACGCGGACTGCGCCATGCCGATGGGGTCCTCTACGTCGCCCTCCGGATCCATCAGCTGCACCTTGTCCTGGTGCGGCTCGCCCGCCACCAGTGCGCGGGCTGCCATCACATGGGCGCGGGTCATGCCCAGCACCAGCTGTGCCTTGCGGATCATCTCGGCAGTCAGGCGCTTGCTGTGGCCCTCGAACTCAATCCCCAGGCGCTCCAGCGCTGCCACTGCCTCCTCTGAAACGGGCCCGCCGTCCCAGGCCGCAAGGCCCGCAGAACAAACGAAGACATCCTTGCCTGCACCCTTCACTTTGCCAGAATCAATGACATGCCTCGCCACGCCTTCGGCCATCGGGCTGCGACATGTATTGCCAGTGCAGATGAAGAGCACAGTGCGCACCCCACCATAGTAGAGGGTGCGCGGTGGGCCGCGCGGGGCGTCCTGCCGGGCCTCGCGGCGCGAGGGTAGAGTGCGCGTGTCACCAGTCGGCTGGCGGCCGGCTCATGGAGCCCCAGTGGAGTTTGTCGAACACGAACCAACTTGGAACCGCCTGCGCAAGCAGGGTGTGGTCCCGCTGGATCCGCGCGATCCAGAGCTGCACCTGGATCTGGACGAAACATCCGCTGTGGTGGCGCTGGACATCGCCGCTGCCGACCACGCGCAGGCCCGGCGCCTGCCCAAGGCCGTGGTCCGCGTGCCGCGCACTGAGTTCGGCCCCATCGTGGAGGGCGTGCTGCACAAGCTGCGAATCGCAGAGTCGGTGGTCATTCCAGTGGGCGTGTGGCGCCGCGTCTTTGAGGCAGTGGCTGAGCCCATGGCCCACCACCCGCAGTGGACCGACATTGACACCGCTGCCACGGTGGAGCAGAACACCCGCGATCCGCTGCTGGTGCTCCCCAGCAACCTCCACCTGCTGCGCGACCTGGTGAACAGCGTGGTGTCCAACGGCACCACGCCAGACCAGGGCGTGACCGTGGTGGCGGTGGGCGTGCGGCTCCTCATCGAGGTGCTGCCCGCGGGTCAGATGATCATCTTCACAGGCGATGCAGCCCTGGGCCAGCAGGCCCGCGCGGTGGTGGACCACCACGCTGGGCCCGGCACGGCCAAGCGGGCGCGATAGAAGCCGCGCAGGGTGCGCGCAGGGTGCGCCCTGGGTGCGCGCGGGGTGCGCGCAGCAGCACGGGCGCAGGGCCCGCGACCGCGCTCAAGCCACCAGGGCGGTTCCGTCTGGGCTGAACTGCACGCCACAGTGGGGGCAGGCGCACTGGACGCATTCGCCCTTCTGGCTGCAGGCTGGGCAGACGCCCTTCCGCATGCAGGCGCGGCAGGACGCCCGGTGCAGCATCCGCACCACGCCCCCCACCGCCACAGCAGGAATCAGGAGCAGCAGCCCCACCAGCACCAGCGCAATGGCCGCGGGTGGGAACACCACAATGGACAGGAACGCCACGCCAAAAGCTGCCAGGTACGCCCAGAAGACGCCGAGCGCGTAGTTGGCTCGAATCCAGTTCAGGGCGCGGTGGAGCATCGGCACAAGGGTAGGGCCAGACCCCCGCCGGCCGCTACACTCCCCTGAATCATGGCCGAAAACCTGAAGGTGACGTGCGATCGATCCGCCCTGGTAGATGCCCTCAACATGGCCTCTGGCGTGGTGCCCACCCGGACCACCACCCCAGTGCTCACCTGCCTGAAGCTGGCTGGCAAGGACGGGGAGCTCACCCTGCGCGCCACAGACGGCCAGATTTCGCTGGCCCTGGCGGTGCCAAACGTGGAGGTGGCCTCGCAGGGAGAGGCGCTGGTCCCCGCTGACAAGCTGGGCCAGATCGTCCGCACCTGCGAGGACAGCACGGTGTCCATCGCCATGGACAAGACTGTGGCCACCGTGAAGGGCGAGGGCAGCACCTTCAAGATCTTTGGCTACGACCCCAAGGAATACCCCGCTGGCAAGGACCCGCAGGTGACGGGCGCGTTTGAGGTGACTGCAGAGACCCTCCGCCGCCTGATCGGCCGCACCATCTTTGCCACGGCGGTTGAGAACGCGCGCTTTGCCATAAACGGCGTGCTCATGGAGCGCAAGGGCAAGCGCATCCGCCTGGTGGGCACGGACGGCAAGCGCCTGGCTGTGGCCAGTGGCGGCTGCAGCGGCGAGGGCGAGATGACCTTCATCGTGCCCAGCAAGAGCCTGAACATCCTGCTGAAGATGCTCTCTGACCCAGATGCCAAGGTGGTCATCGGCCGCGCAGACGGCCAAGCCGTCTTCCAGGTGGAGGGCGTGGGCACGCTGGTCACCAGCCTTGTGGAAGGCACGTTCCCGCCGTTTGAGGATGTCATCCCCAAGGACCATGACAAGCGCGTCACCTTTGATGCTGCCGACCTGGCCGCTGCCATCCGCCGCGCTGCGCTCCTCACCAACGAGGAGAGCAAGGGCGTGCGCTTTGCCTTTGGCGGCGACACACTGGTGGTCAGCAGCCGCGCGCCCGAGATGGGCGAGGCCGAGATCCGCGTGCCCATGAGCGGCTACCAGGGAGATTCCATCGAGATCGGCTTCCAGCCCAACTTCATCGTGGACGCGCTCAAGGTGGTGGATGGCCAGCAGGTGCTCATCGAGCTGCGCACCCCAGCCAAGCCCGGCGTACTAAAGGTTGGCCAGGAGTTCACCTACGTGGTCATGCCAGTGAACGTGGTGTGACAGCGCGGCAGCGCGGCGCAGCCCAGCGGCGCGGCGCGGCAGCGTGGCGGCGCGGCAGCGCACCCCCAGAAACACAGCGGGCCGGACGCATGCGTGTGCGTCCGGCCCGAGTTCATGTCAGGAGCGTGTTCAGGAGCGTTCGGTCAGCTCTTGTACTTCACGCCGCAGCCGTAGGACTTGGTCTGCGACGGGGTCACAGCCTTGCCTTCCTTCAGGGCCTTCACAGCGTTCACCACGTAGTTGGTGCCCTTCTGGTCGTCAATGGCGCCGTCGTAGACCAGCACGCCCTTGTCGTCAATGACGAAGCAGTGTGGCGTGGTGCGTGCGCCGTACAGGTGGCCCACCGTGCCGTCGCCGTCCATCAGGGCGGTGGCGGTCACGCCGTTCGACTTCAGGTACTCGCCGCTGCCAGCTGGGTTGGACGCATGGGCGGCCGTGCTGTCAATGAAGAGGAAGACTGCGTCGCCGTTGATGCCCTTGACTTCGGACACCATGTTGGGGACCGACTTGTCCTTCATCTTGCCAGCGCACACGGGGCAGTCAGAGTTCATCCACTCCAGGACCACCACCTTGCCCTTGAAGTCAGCCAGGCTGACGTCCTTGCCGTTGGTGTCCTTCAGGGTGAAGGCGGGGGCTGGCGAGCCGACCTTGGCGGCGGCCTCGTGCTTCTCAGCCTTCTTCTCTGCCTTCTTGTCAGCCTTCTTGCCGCTCTTGGTGCCGGTGTCTGGGGTCTGCGTGCCAGTAGCGGGCTTGTTCTGGTTGTTCTTGTCGTCGCGAGCCAGCGCTGGGCCAGTGGCCAGGAGGGCGGCGATCAGACCAAGCGAAGCGATCAGTCGTGTGTTTTTCATCTGCATATCCTCTGGATGGTTGGGCTGGAGCCACATGCTCCCGACGCCCGGTGGACCCAACAAGACCGCGGGGTCCAAAGCGCGGTGTGAGGTCTGAACGCGCCAGACCGGGGTGGAGTTCATCGGTCGGAGCGCGAATTCAGGTGGAATGTTAGGTTTTTGTTGGGACCGGTGGCGCCTTGGGTGGCGCAGTCTTGATGGCCACCGACGGATCGCTGGCGGTTTCGCCCAGCAGGACAAGGCCTTCCACGGTTGGGTAGGTCCCGCCTGGCCCAGTGGCTTCCAACGCCAGAGGCACGCGAATCTCAAAGGTGCCATCGCGCACGGATCCCTTGGCCACCCCCTGCTCTGAGGCGGGCTCGGCCAGGTTCATCCCGGTGACGCTGCAGGGGATGAAGCGCGCGCTCGATGCGCCCTGGGCTGGACCCTTGATGACCAGCGTGGTGCCCTCCCATGGTGGTCACCTTGGCTTCATCTGCGTTGCGGAGTGCGGCCGTTGAAGGTGGCGGTGGTCACATCCAGGCTTGGCCAGCGGCGAATCGGGCGGGAAGGCGCCGGTGAAGTCGAACGCGCCCTGCACACAGCGCTCCTTGCAGACCAGAAGCGTCCAAGTGCACTTCCAGCCGCTGGGCGCTGTGGCGGATTGATCGGGGGGCGTGGGTCGCGCGTTCTGGAGGGTGGATCGCTCGGGGCGGGCGGCGCGCCCGCAGCAGCAGCGTGATCCATGCGCAGCTGGTCAAGCTCACGATGTACTGCGCGCGCTCCTCATAGCCGTAGAAGGGTGCGCCATCCAGCGCCTGACATCGGGGCGCACGAAGCGGATGGGGCTTGCAGCCCAGCCAGCGGGCAGGTCCCACTTCACTGCGGGTGCGTTGCCGCTGTCACCAGGGTTCTGCCAGTACGTGTGCCAGCCGGGCTTCATGGTGACGTCCAGCAGGCACACAAACCCCTTGTTGGCTGTGCGGGCCCAGGAGAGCGTCACTTTGTCCACGCCATCTGCCCACGCGCCTTTGGCCTGCGCTGGTGCCAGCGGCGCGCTCCATGGCGACACCACCGGCTGCTCGCTTGCCTGAAACTGGAGCCCCGCCGCCAGGACGATCGCTGCGATACCGCTCATGCCCCGATTGTAGAAATTGGTGCCTGGCACGGGTGTCCCTACTTTCGGTGGCGCGCGGACCGTCGCCGTCTGCACTCCGCGCCGCGGCCCGCGCGGGTCAAGCCGTAGGCCCCCGTGTCGCGGCCTCCGCGCGGGCCCGGGGGGCGCGGCCGCGGACGGCTCGGCTCCACCAGGTTCCGCCTTCGCCTCGGCTTCGCGTGCGCTCGGCAGGTGGAACGGCCCGCGAGCCCAGGAACCCACACAGTCTGCCTCGCTCCGCTCAACGCCGCTACGCCGCGCCCCCCGGATCCCGCGCTGCGGCCGCTGCGAACGCTGGAGGTGCTGCACCCACGAAGCGCACAAGCGCCCGCTCCAGACACGTGTCGTGCCAGCGCTGGACCGCGTGGTCCGTGGGGCCACCAGTGGACAGCGCTGGAAACCCGGGACACCCGTGCCTGGCACCAATTTCCGTACACTCGGGGGATGCAACGGATGTGCATCCTCGGTGGAATGGTCGCGCTGTGCATGCTGGCTGGCTGCGATCCCAAGACAAGCGACCGCGACCTGGTGTGGGTCTCGCCGCCCAAGGCGCTGGACACGCTCAACACGCCGGGCGGCCTCCTCAGCAAGCCCACGCGTGGCGTGTTCGTGGACCCGCGTTCCACCAAGTCGTATGAAGAAGGCCATATCCCGGGCGCCATCAGCCTGCCATTCCCAGCCATGACCGACACCGCTGCCAGCGTGCTGGCTGGCTACGACATCTTTGTGGTCTATGACTCCGACTTCTCTGACGTGATGGCCAAGGCCGGCTCCAAGCGACTGCTGGAGCTGGGCTTCAAGAACGTCTACACGCTGGAAGGCGGCCTGAAGGCGTGGCGCAAGGAAGGCTACGAGGTAGTCACCGGCAGCCAGCCGCGGTAGCGCGTGCTCAGCTCAGCGCTGCAGCGCCGCTGACGATCTCATTCAGCTCGGTGGTGATGCGCGCCTGACGAGCGCGGTTGTAGCTGCGCTTCAGCGTGCGGCCCAGGCCGCCAGCGTTGTCTGTGGCGGACTTCATGGCCACCATGCGCATCACGTTCTCGCTGACCACCGCGTCCAGGAAAGTCTGGAACAGGCTCACCTTGACTGACCGCGGCAGCAGCTCGTCCAGCAGTTCACGCGGGGACGGGCTGAACTCATACACCTGCGACGCGCCAGCCTTGGCCTGCGCGGCAGCCTGCGCTGCGGTTTGCGCTGCGGACGTGGCGCCGCCCTGCGCTGCCTCGCCCTCCTGCCCCTTGGGAAGGGTGAGCGGCAGCAGCTGCATGACTTCCGGGCGCTGACGCGCGTTGCTGATGAACCGCATGTAGACCACGCGCACCGAGTCAAACTCGCCAGCGGCGAAGCGCTCCAGGTACGACTGCGCGATCTTCTCGACGGTCTCAAACTGCGGCTTGTCGCCCACGTTGTGGCGGGCCGCAATCTCCGTGCGCTGGAACTTGAAGAAGGCAAAGCCCTTGCGGCCAGCAACTTCCACCTGCACGGTGCGGCCGCTGCCCTTCAGCTCATGGATCAGCTTGCTGGCGGTGCGCAGCACAGTGCCGTTGTAGGCGCCGCACAGACCGCGGTCGCTGGAGACCACCAGCACCAGATCGCGCCCCGAAGCGCGGTTGCCCGAGCCCAGAAGCGGATGGCTCACGTCGCCAGCGTGCGCAGAAACCTGGCGGACCAGGGCGCGGATGGTGTCCGTGTAGGCGCGGCTGTTCTTGGCGCGGGCCAGGCTGGCCGTGAACTTGGCCGTGGCGATCATCTGCATCGTCTTGGTGATGCGCTGGATGGTCTTGACCGCGCCCATGCGCTTCTTGATTTCACGGAGCTGAGCCATAGGGGTGGGAATGATAGCACAAACCCCCCTGACCTGCGTTTCACCCTGTCTTTACAGGCACATTCCGTCGTACCCCAGTTCCACGCCTGGGGGCAGGCGGCTGCTGAGCTCCGCGTGCAGCACGTCATGCGTCATGTGGGTGAACACCGTCCGCTCCGCACCCACGCGGTCGGCCACGTTCAGGCTCTCCTGCAGGCTGAAGTGCGTGGGATGCTTGCGTTCGCGCAGCATGTCAAGCACCAGCGTGCGGAGCCCGCGCAGCTGCGGCCATGACTCGGGCGGAATGCCGTTCACGTCTGTGCAGTACGCCAGCGGGAAGGTGGCAGCGTGCGGGGCCGATGCTTGCACCTCGAACCGGTATCCCACGATCGGCAGGTTCCCGTGCAGCAGCCGCACCGGCAGCACGCGCACGCCCCACAGGTCGAACGCCACGCCGGGCTGCACCGCATGCATGCACACGCTGGCCACAAAGCTGCGATTCACATTCCGGTGCGGCCGGAAGATGTGCTCGAAGATCCGCTCCAGATCCTGCGCCACCGCCGGCTCTGCATACAAGTCGATCGGCCCGCCCATGCTCACGTTGTAGAGACGCGCATCGTCCAGGCCAAACACATGGTCCACGTGCGCGTGCGTGAACAGGATGGCGTCCACGCGCTTCAGCCGCTGCTTGAGCGAATGCTCGCGATGGTCTGGCGGCGCATCCACCAGCACCACGCGATGCTGACCGGTGGCGTCCACAAACTGCAGCATGGCGCCCGTGCGCGTGCGGCGGTCGCGCGGATCAGTGCTGGTGCAGGTTGCGCAGTCGCATGCGATCACCGGCACGCCCGCGCTGGTGCCGGTGCCCAGCAGCGTGAACTGCGCGTCGCGCACGCTCATGAAGCGGCTGCGGCCGCGCCGCACTCCATGGCCTTGCGGAGCGCGCGCACCACCGCTGCTGGATCGTCCGCCCCGCACACACAGCTGCTCACCGCCACGCCGCGCGCGCCAGCTGCTGCAACCTCTGGTGCGTTCTGCGGGGTCACGCCGCCAATGGCCAGGTGCGCCACGCTGGGATGCGCTCGCAGCACATGCCGAAGGTATGCCAGCCCTGTGGCCGCCACGCTGGGCTTGGTGCTGCTGCTGAACATGGCCCCCACGCCCAGGTAGTCCGCGCCAGCCTCCACAGCTGCGGCCGCCTCGGCTGGCGAATGCGTGCTGGCCCCCACCAGGAGCCGCGTGCCGCAGATGCGCCGCACGTCCTGCACCGGAAGATCATCCTGCCCCACGTGCACGCCGTCTGCGCCGCACGCCAGGGCCACGTCTGCGCGGTCATTCACGATGATGGCCGGACGGCCCGCAGCCCGCGCTGCATCCGCGCTGGCCGCGCCCGCAGCACCCGCGCTCGCGCCCGCCGCGCCCGCCTCCGCTGCCGCGCGCATCACGGCTCGCACATGCTGGCACAGCGCTGCGGTGCTCATGCTCTTCTCGCGCACCTGGATGCAGTCCGCGCCGCCCGCCACTGCGGCGCGCACCACCTGCTCCCACGGCTGCACGCACTGCTCCACGGTCAGCAGCACGCACACGCGCCACTGCGCGCGCGCGGCGCTGCCCATGCGCAGCACCAGCGCCGCCTCGGCTGCGTATGCCTGGTAGCGCAGCGCCTCCACTGCGCGCGCAGCAGCAGGGTCCACCACCTTCAGGCATTCCTCCAGGCTGCGGAGCGCCTCGCCCAGCCGCTTGCCCGCCGCGTGCACCACGCTGCGATGGTCCGCGCGTGCATATTCGTGCGCGCCCTCCACGCTGCGGCCCACGTCCCGCTCCACAGCGCGGTTGGCCTCCAGCCACCCAGCTGGAAGCCGCTGCAGCGCGCCCTGCAGTCCGTGCCTCACATCTTTCCACTGGGAACAGAGGGCCGCGTCATCCAGCGCAAAGCGCGCAGCATCCTCCAGCACGCGCAGGGCCTCGCGCGCGCGGTTGGCATTGGCATCCAGGATGCGTGGCAGGGCGTCCCCTGCTGGGTGCGACATGTCCACAAGCCTACGCACGCACTGCCGCACTGTGCTGTTCGCGGGCTATGCTCCTTTCTCCGGCCACAGGAGCGCGCCATGGACCAGCCGAATCAGCAGCCAGCCTTGCCAGCAGATCTGTCGGTCACCCGCCGGGCGTTCCTGACCACCGCTGTGGCGGCCACTGTTGCAGCGCCTGTCCTGGCAGAGGCCAGCGCGCGCGTTGCAGCGGGCCGCATCGCTTCATTCTCATCCGCAACCCTACAGGAGCAGCACATGCCCTTCACGCTTCCAGACCTGCCGTACGCAGAGAACGCGCTCGAGCCCAGCATTGACGCGCAGACCATGAACATCCACCGCACCAAGCACCACAAGGCGTACGTGGACAACCTGAACAAGGCGCTGGAAGGTCAGGCTGCCATGGCCAACTGGAGCATCGAGGAGATCTGCGAGAAGATCACGCAGGTGCCAGAGAGCATCCGCGGCGCGGTGCGCAACAACGGCGGTGGCCACTACAACCACTCGCTGTTCTGGAAGCTGATGGCCCCCAAGGGCAAGGGTGGAGCGCCCAGCGCAGAGCTGGCTGCCGCCATCACCAAGGCATTCGGCAGCATGGACGAGTTCAAGAAGCAGTTTGCAGACGCTGGCATGAAGCGCTTTGGCAGCGGCTGGGCGTGGCTCATCAAGAAGGACGACGGCTCTGTGGCCATCGTCAGCACACCCAACCAGGACAACCCGCTCATGAAGGGCGTGGCCGACACCACGGGCAAGCCCCTGCTGGGCTGCGATGTGTGGGAACACGCCTACTACCTGCACTACCAGAACCGCCGCGCGGACTACCTGGCCGCGTGGTGGGACGTGGTGAACTGGAACGAAGTGAACGCGCGCTTCAAGTAAGCCGCGGCGCAGGCCTGATCACTTCTCTGCAGCGCGCATGCTGGTCAGCATGGCGTCGAACGCAGCGCGGTTGCTCTCCACGGTGTCCTTGGGGCCCACCAGCTTGATGAACACGTTGCGGCCCGGCGCCTGCACGATGGCGCCCAGCTGCATGTAGCCCGGGCGCGGCGCTGCCTGGCCCATGCCCATGTATGCGCCTGTGCTCTCGATGCGCGAGACCTTCAGGCCGTTGGCTTCGCTCTCGCTGCGCTGGGAGGGCGCAGCGGCGCCATCCTCGCCGCGGAACTGGCCAGCCCAGCGCTCCAGGTTCATGGTCACCGGACCACCGTCGCCGCCTGGGAACACGCTGAACACCAGCTCTGCAGCGGGCGCGTTCACGCCCTGCGCTGGCACGGCGTACTGCAGCGCGCGAAAGTTCATGGTGGGCGCTGTCCACACCCACGCGATGGGCTTGGTCATCGTGAGCCCGCCCACTTCCACGATGGTCTGATCCCCGTCCGGCCCGCTCACTTTGAATCCGCCAGCCTGCTGCGATGGAGCAGCGCCGCCCTGTGCTGCGCCCGGACCCGCGCTGCCGGACGCGCCCTGCGCTGTGCCGCCCTGCGCCCCGCTGCCCTGCGCTGCGCTCCCCGCGCCGCCTGTGATCCCCGTTCCACCCTGGCCTGCTGGTCCGCCCATCATGCCGCCGCTGCTGCTGCCCGAAGGCCGCACGGCCACCGGAGGCTTGGGCTCTGGCGCCTTGTCACATCCTTGCAGGAGAAGTGCGATTCCAAGCAGCGAACCACAGAGAGCGCGTGTGCACATGCGCCATAGGATACGCCGCACCATGCCGCACGCTTCTGCACTTCCCGGCCGGGTCCGCCTTGAAGGCGCCCGCTTCTGGACTGCAGATCCAGCGCATCCTTGGGCACAGAGCCTGGACATCCAGGACGGCCGCATCGCAGCAGTGGATGCGCCAGCGCGGCCCGATACACCCGTGATCACGCTGCCTGGCACAGTGGTCACACCGGGCCTGGTGGATGCGCACCTGCATCTCACGCTGGGTGCTGCCACGCTGCTGCAGCTTGACCTGTCTGCCGTGCAGTCGCGCGCTGCTTTTGAGGCGGCCATCCGCAGCGCGCACGCAGCGCTGCCACCAGGCGCATGGCTCTGCGCGCACGGCTGGGACGAATCCAACTGGGGCGGAGAGCGCCCCACGCTTGCCTGGCTGCGCGCTGCAGAGGATCGCCCTGCCGTGGCCTACCGCGCAGATCACCACGCGTGCCTGGTGAACACCGCCGTGCTGCGGCTGCTGGGAGACACGCCCTGCCCCGAAGGCGGCGTGATCGAGCGCGACGCTGCTGGCAAGCCCACCGGCATGCTGCTGGAACAGGCTGCGTGGCAGCTGGTCAATCCGCGCGTTCCGCAACCCCTGCCGCCCGCGCTGCGCAGCGCGGTGGTGGAGGCTTGCGCGCAGGCCAACGCATGCGGGGTGACCACCGTGTGCAGCATGGAGTACGCCGCCCAGACGCACGACGTGCTGGAGTGGCTGCGGGCGCACCAGCCGGACGCGCTCTCCCTGCGCGTGCGCATCACGCTGCTGGACCGCAGCTGGCCGCAGGACTTCTCCTACGGCGCGCACTTTGGAAACGACGAGCTGCTCTCGGTCATCGGCTACAAGGCCTTTGTGGACGGCACGCTGGGCAGCCGCACCGCGCGTCTGCTGGAGCCCTACGCAGACACGCCAGGCCACTGCGGCCTGCTGGTGGAGCACGCTGCTGCGGGCGGCGACCGCCTGGAGGCGTGGATGCGCGCGGTGGTGGAGCGCGGGTTCTCGCCGTCGGTGCATGTGATCGGCGACGCAGCGCTGCGCGTGGCGCTGGATGCTGCGGAGCACGCGGACCCAGCGCGCCTGCTGCGCATCGAGCACGCGCAGACCATCCACGCGGACGACCTGCCGCGCCTGGCTGGCCGCGCGGTGAGCATGCAGCCGCTGCACAAGACTGGGGACGCGCTGATCGCGCCCAGCCGCCTGGGCGCAGCGCGCATGGACCGGTTCTTCCCCTTCCGCAGCGTGGTGAGCGCTGGCGCGCGCCTGGCGTTCGGCAGCGACTGGCCCATTGTGAGCCTGGACCCGCGGCCAGGCATCCGCGCTGCCATCACCGGGCTGGACGCAGCTGGCCAACCCTGCTGCACCACCCAGAATCTGACCTTGGACGAAGCGCTGCACGCGTACACCGCTGGCGCTGCCAACGTGCTGCGCGATCCGGCCATTGGCACGCTGGGGCCAGGGGCGCACGCGGACCTCTGCCTGTGGCAGGACGATCCCTGGGCGCATGACTGGCAGCACAGCGTTCCCCGCGTGGCCGCCACCGTGCTGGGCGGCCGCATGGTGTGGCGCAGCGCCAGCGCAGGCGACGTGACCAACGCATGGGGCGCTGCGCGCCCAGAGCAGGAAAGCATGGTGACCGCATGAATTGGTGGGTGCACACGGCGTATCAGAGCGGTGGAGCCGGCGCAGTGGCCGCGTGGATCTTCTGGGTGATCACGTCCATTGTGCTGCATGAGCTGGGGCACGGGGTGGCCGCAATCCGGAACGGCGACAACACGCCGCGCGAGCTGGGACACATGACGCTGAACCCCATGGTGCACATGGGGCCCGTGTCGCTGCTGATGTTCGCGATCGTTGGGATTGCGTGGGGCGCCATGCCTGTGAATCCCAGCAGATTCCGGCGGTATCGCTGGGGCTGCTTCTCTGTGGCCGCGGCAGGTCCAGCAGTGAACGTGGTGCTGAGCGCATTCTGCATCCTTGCAGCAGGCGTGTGGCTGTGGGCGTGCATGGGCAACCATGTGCAGGTGTCGGACCAGCTGCGCGTGAACATCTTTGAGTTCTTCTTCACAGGTGCGTGGCTGAACATCGTGCTGGCTGCGTTCAACCTGATCCCTGTGCCGCCCTTGGATGGCAGCAGAATCCTGGCTGCGGCGGTGCCTGCCACGCAGAGCTTCCTGGCGCAGCCTGGCATCGCGATGTATGGATTGTTCGTGGCGCTGTTCGTGTTCAGCAGCGTGATCATGCGGCCGCTGGAGCGATTGGCAACCACGTGGACCATCCAGGGCTCCACAGAGGTGGCGCACGTGCTGCCCCGCGTGGAAGACGAGAACATGCGCGGCGACACGCTGGACCTGGTGTGGATCATGGGCGACCCCAGGCTGAAGGAACTCATGCGTGAGTACTCCAAGGTGAAGCAGCTGAAGGATGGCGGTGGCTCAGGCACGGACCCGCTGATGGATGAACCAGATGAGGCGCCCAGCGCAGGTGGCGACCCGCAGGACACGCCTGGCAGCGGTGTGGGGACAGACACACGCACTGACCCGGGCCGCGACCAGGGCACCGACCCGCGCAACGATCCGCGCGGCTTCTTCAACCAGCGCACCAAGCCGCCTGCGAACACGCCACCCGCCAGCACCCCGCCCGGCTTCCAATAACCCTGCAGCCCGTGCACCGCAGCCCTGCATGCACGCAGGTGTTGAGGTGGTCCTGGGTTTCTAGTACCCTTGTCCATTCTCGCAACCGCCTGTCCAAGGCGCACCGCACAGCCGGCCGTGAGGCCCGCCCCACAGTGCGCCCGGTTGGAGGCCCAGCATGGTGCTGGTCCTCTGCCGCGACGGGCGCTTCCATAGGAGACGACCATGGTCGTCCTTCGTCTGAAGAAGATGGGCCGCGCCCATCACCCGTTCTTCCGCCTGTCCGCCATGGACCAGCGCTCGCCTCGCGATGGCCGCGTGATTGAGCAGCTGGGCTGGTACGAGCCACAGGGCGCAGACGGCAAGCAGTACAAGCTGAACCTGGAGCGCATCAACTACTGGTTGAGCGTGGGCGCACAGCCCAGCCCCACCGCGGTGACCCTGATCACCAAGGCTGGCGGCACGGTGAGCGACAAGGTGCTCTCCCGCGTGCGCGCCAAGGGCCGCGTGAAGACTGACTCGATCCGCGCCAAGAAGGGCCTTGCTCCGCAGCGCGGACCCAAGCCGCCCGCTGAGAAGACCGAGAAGAAGGCCTGATGACGCCTTTGGCGTGAGGCGGCCGTGCGCATAGACCTCCTCACGCTCTTTCCCGACATGTTCCCGCCCGTGCTGGGCGCGAGCATGACTGGCCGGGCCCAGACCTGCGGCGCCATGCAGTGCCACGTGCACGACATTCGCGCGTACTCGCAGGACAAGCACCGGAAGGTGGACGACCGCCCGTTCGGCGGCGGCCCCGGAATGCTGATGATGTGCCAGCCCCTCGTGGACGCGGTCGAGGCGGTTGAGAAGATGGACCCCAGAGCAGCCTGCCGCGTGCTGCTCACACCACAGGGCGAGCGCCTGGCTCAGCCCCGCGTGGAATGGCTGGCCAGGCAAGACCGGCTCCTGCTCATCGCAGGGCATTACGAAGGAATTGACGAGCGCGCGATCCAAGAACTCGCGCCGCTCGAGCTGAGCGCAGGCGACTACGTGCTGAGCGGCGGAGAGATCCCCGCAATGCTGGTGGTCGATGCGGTGGCCAGGCTTCTCCCCGGAGTGCTTGGCCACGAGCAGAGTGCGGCTGAGGATTCCTTCAGCCGCCGCGATGAGGAGGGACGTTCCCTCCTCGACTGCCCTCACTACACGCGTCCACGCGAGTGGCGCGGCAAGACAGTGCCCGAGGTTCTCCTTGGCGGCGACCATGCTGCCATCGAGCGCTGGAGGCAGCAGCAGATGGTGGAGCGGACGCAGGCGCGTCGTCCCGATCTGCTGCAACGACCCCTGGGCGGCGCAGACCGTCCCATGTCGCAGAAAGGCACCCCATGAACCGCACCCAGATCATCGAGTCCGTCGTCGCAGACCAGCTGAAGAGCGAGAAGGAACTTCCCAAGTTCGGCATCGGCGACACCATTGACGTCCACTACCGCATCGTTGAAGGCGACAAGGAGCGCGTCCAGGTCTTCCAGGGCGTGCTCATCGCCATGACGGGCCGTGGCATCAGCAAGATGATCGTCGTCCGCCGCATCGTGGCCAACGAGGGTGTGGAGCGCACGTTCCCGCTGCATTCGCCCCGCATGGCCAAGCTGGAAGTGGTGCGTCGCAGCGATGCTCGCCGTGCCAAGCTGTACTACCTGCGTGACCGCTTCGGCAAGGCTCGCCGTCTGCGCGACCAGCGCCGCGGCCTGAAGCACGTCGAAGGCGAGACCGCTGGCGGCAGCGCTGAGGCAGCCAAGGCCTAAGGGCTCAGGCTGCCCGCAAGGGCGGACATGCACGTACGGCTGGTCAAGTCGTTCGGCTTCGAAGCAGCGCACTGGCTGCCCACCTTCCCAGAGGGGCACAAGTGCCGGCGTCTGCACGGGCACAGTTTCCGTGTGGACGTGGTGGTGGCTGGCGAGCTGGACCCAGCCAAGGGCTACCTGGTGGACTACGGCGAGATCAAGGCCGCCACAGCCCCGCTGGAAGCGATGCTGGACCACCGCTGCCTGAATGAGATCCCGGGGCTCGAGAACCCCACCAGCGAGATGATCGCCCGCTGGCTTTGGGAGCGCCTGAAGCCCTCGCTGCCGCTGCTCGACACCGTGGTCGTCCACGAAACCTGCACCAGCCGCTGCGAACTGAAATTGGTGCCTGGCACGGGTGTCCCTACTTTCTGAAGGTGGTGCCTGGCACGGGTGTCCCTCCTTTCGGAGAGCGGATAGCTGGCACTTCGCCCACTACCCGCTGCGCACGATCGCGCTGCTTGGGCCGGCCGAGCGGTTGCGCAGGCGGCCGCCCGAGCTGCGCGTCCAACTGCTCCACCCACTCCTTGGTGCCTAGCCCGCGGCCAGCCAGCGTGGCCTGCTTGAGGCGGGTGGCGGTGTCTGTATCCAGAGCATCCTCAAGGAGCGCGCGCCACACAGCGGGCGGCGTGTCCTCGGCGCGGAAGTCCGCGGTCAGCACGCGCGGTCGCGGCCCCATACCAGCGTGCCACGCGGCGCTGGACCATCGCCATTCCCAGGCGCGCGCCACCAGGCCAGCGGCCACCGGATTGCGCTCCACGTAACGGATGGCTGCCACCGTATGCCCCGGATCCATGGGCGCGGCGTAGTACCGTCCCTGCCAGTTCGGCCCGCGCGTGCCCCGGCGCACGTTGAGGTAGCGGGAGAACTCCCCGCAGACCCGACCCATGAAGTTGCACAGCGCTGTGGGCGTGGGAGATGACGCAACCAGGTGAAAGTGGTTGCCCATCACCACGAACGCCGCAATGGCAAGTCCTGTCTCTGCCTGCCACGTGGCCATGTTCTTCAGCAGCACCGCCTTGTCACGGTCGTCATCCAGGATGAACCGCTGCTGGCTGGCCCGCTGGACCACGTGGTAGGGAATCCCGGGAACGACGCTTCGACTCATGCGCGGCATGAGCGCATCATGCGGCCGCCACAACTCTGCACCGCGAAGTGCCGCCGAAATTCAATCAGAAAGTAGGGACACCCGTGCCAGGCACGAATTTCGGAGAGGCACCGATTTCAATGCACGGTGGTCGTGTCGGCCGCCCAGCACATGAAGGCCAGTTCGGCGCCGACTGCGTCGAACACCGGCACCACGCGGCCCACGCCGGGCACGTCCATTGGATCCGTCGCCAGCCGGCCGCCCAGCGCGCGCGCACGCTTGCCAGCGCTCTCCACGCTGTCCACCTGGAAGAACGGATACCAGCGGTTGAACGCCATGGGGTCCTGCTTGGCACGCTGGCAGATGGTGGCCACCGGCCTGCCCTGCACGCGCGCCACATGCACGTCCCCGCTCGGCAGCGGGAACACGGTGGTGGTCCAGCCCAGCAGCTTGCTGTAGAAGCGCGCCATGCCCGCTGGATCCTCGGTGTACAGCTCCACCCAGCACACGCATCCATCCGCAGCTGGGTTGGTGCCGTCGGTCTTGCCTGGCTCTGCCTTGAACAGCGCCACGCGCGCGCCCAGCGGGTCCCGGATGATGGCCGCGCGCCCCATGGAGTTGTCCTCCGGCGGCATGCACACCGAGCCACCCAGTTCCAGGGCCGCACGCACGGTGGCATCCACATCCGCCACGGCCAGGTAGTTCAGCCACTGGTGCGGTGCGTCCATGGGCACCTTGTCGTTGGATGGCTGGAACCCAGCCACGGGCTGCCCCTCCCGCATGAGGATGGAGTACAGCCCGATCGGCAAGGGGAACGACTGCACCTCGCCACCAAAGAGCCCAGAGTAGAACTGCGCGGCGTCAGCTATGCGGGCTGTGACCAGTTCGTGCCAGCAGAACATGCCGGGGATGACAGGGACAGTCTTCATGCGCGGGAGCGTACCTTGCCGGGCTTTGCCTGCGGGAGCCGCGCCGCCACGCGCGCTGCCGCGCGCACCCGCCCGCCCCGCTCACCCGCCGTCGCCGCCGTGATGCTCGGCTGCCAGCTGCTCCAGCGGATTCCCCGGCTCGCGCCGCTTGTCCTTCAGCGCCTGGATCACCCGTGGTGGCACAAGGCTCTCCAGCTTCTCCAGCGATCCTCCAAAGGCGGCGATCTGCTTGATGAGGCTGCTGCTGGTGTACGCAAAGCTCTCGCCCGTCACGATGAACACGGTCTCGATGCCCGCCACCTGCCGATTGGTGATGGCGAACTGACACTCCACTGCCAGGTCGGTCACGTTGCGGATGCCGCGCACGATGGCCGCCGCCCCCACCTGCCGCGCAAAGTCCACCGTGAGGCCGCTGTACACCTCCACGCGGACCGGGCAGCCAGCGCGATCCCGCGCCAGCAGGTCTGCCACGCATTCCTTGGCCAGCTGCAGCCGCTCCTCAAAGCTGAACAGCGCTGGCTTGTTGGGGTTGTGGCCGATGGCCAGGATCACTTCGTCAAACAGCAGGCGAGCCCGGGCCAGCACGTCCAGGTGGCCGAGCGTGATGGGATCGAAGCTGCCGGTGTAGACCGCGAGGTGCCGCGCCATGCCGCGCACAGTAGCGGATGAGGCCGTTTCCCGGCCCCCTGCGCCCGATAGGTCGGTTTATGAGGCCTGGCGGGCTGCAATTTCCAGTCTCACACTTGCAGGCCACCACGCGTATTCGAGAGTGAGAACGTGCTCGGGCGCATGGAGGGATGCGCCCGGCGCAGAACAATGCGGAGCGGCGGATTCGGCCCGCCGCTTCGCCAAGGACCACGGGCCCGGGAGGTGAGGGCCCAACTTGACCCTGGATCGGCCCCGACCGGATTGTGTCTCCCCGGCCGGGGTCGTTTTCTTTTTCCATCGCGGTCGCACTGGCGTACCCTGCGCGAACTCCGCTGCATTCGCGCAGCGCGCACTTCCGATGGGATCGCCCTCCTCCACGTCTGCGGCGCCCACTCCGCGCAATCGGTGGGTGGTCCGGCACATCTGGCGCGCCTTCCCAGAGCTGGACACCTACTCCGACGACGAGTGCCGCACCTTTGTCCGCGCTGTGCGGCGCGAGCGCATCCTGACCGCCATTCGCGCGCTGCTGCTGGCTGCTGCCCCGACCACCGCTGTGGTGGGCGGAATGATCATCGCGGCGGTGGTCTACGAGTGGCTGGAGACGTACTCGCTCTCCGAGTCCGTACTTGGGTCCACGTTGCAGCTGACCGCTGTAGGCCTCAGCATGGCTGCAGTTGGACTGGTGTCCGCACTCACCTGTCTGGTCCTCCGCGACTGGCTGCTGCGGCGCCGTCTGCGCGCGGTGCTGGACGTGGGTGGACACTGCCGCGGGTGCGGGTATTCGTTCATCGGGTTGATCATTCCAGAATCGCTCCGCATCCGCTGCCCAGAGTGCGGGATGGAAAGCACGGTGGATGGCAGCTTGACGCTGCTGTCGCGCGGGCCTGATGGGACCGCCGTGGGTGCGCGACGCGTGGTGATCAAGGAACACCCGCCCTTCTGGACGCGCGAGCGCATCCGCTGGTGGTTGCGGACTGCGGGCATTGCGACAGCCATTGTGCTTGCGCCCGTGCTGCTTGGACTGGGCGTGCTGGAGTACGCCGCACGCACCCGAGCGGCCCGTGCAGCGGCGGACATGCCCGCGCCCGAAGAGTTCACGGCCATCCTTGCGTCTGCCCATCCGCGCGCCACGCTCACCAAGGCGCCGCAGTTCATGGAGCTATGCACACGCGTGTGCAGCGACATGATGGACCTTGCGCCTCGGAGCGAGCAGACGGATGCGCTGGGGCAGCCAGCGCCGGCGTGGCGAGATCCGAACTTTGTCGCCATCCTGCCTGACTACGACGTGCGGAAGATCCTGGAAGCAGATGGGGACGAGAGGTTATCCAGGCGCAGGCTGGAGGAAGAGGCTGCGGAGGCATGGGCTTCGACGCTGCTGGTCCGCGCGGAGGAGGCAGGCACTTTCCGACGCATGAAGGCGAGCGTGGATCAACTGCCATACGAGGTGCGGGACGCACAGCTGACCTCGGAAGCGCTCCTTGGCTACCGCCTGGACTACATGGGATCCACTCGGCGCATCTGCCTTGCTCTGTGCGCGCGGGCTCGCCTGGCTGTAGCGCGCGGAGACACTGCGACAGCAGAGGAGAGCCTGACGCTGGCGCTGCAGATCGCCAACCTCGCGGCAGAGCAGTCGTTTCGGATCGAAGGCATGGTTGCCTCCCACCTCCGAGGGCTGGTGTTCACCACAGTGCAGCGCTGGCTGCTCTCCCATCCAACAGCGCTGGAACTGGAGGCTGTCGAGCGCATCATGCGCGCTCCAGGGCCGCGGGGTGACGCCATGCTGCAGTTTGACTTTGAGGCCCTTCAGGCGCGCGGCCTTCTCAGCACTGTCTTCTCAGATCACGACACGATTCGACGGCTGCTGATCACCGGGGACATGGATGTCTCGCGGTTGAGGTTTGGAAATCAGGCCATCATCAAGGATGCAGGCACCTGGGAGGACAACAAGGCCGAAGTGATGAACAGCCTCAACGCTTGGCGTGCTGCAGCCTCTGGCCCGCCATCTGCCATGGGTACTTCTTCCACAGCTGCCACGGTTCGCGGGCCAGTTGGATTCGCACTGAACTTCTTTCGCGTGCCGGGCAGCAATCCAGTCCTAACTGAACACGCAGAAGTCACGATGCGCAGCACCATCGCCGCCATGGTGGCACTGGAGCGCTGGCGCCTTCGCCACGGCCAGTATCCAGACACGCTGGATGCGCTGGTGCCAGAGGTGGTTCCTGCTGTGCCGCTTGACCCATGGTCTGAGCAGCCGATGGGCTACCGCAGGCTGGACCCTGCATCCGACATCATGCAGCTGCCCTACCTGCTCTACTCGCATGGCCTGCGCGGGAAGCCAGGCACGGGCCCTGAGTATGACCCCAGCGCGCCTCTCTCGCGACGTGCGCGAGCCTGCCCAGATGGGTCAAGCCAACTACCACTTGAACCTGCATCTTTCCCTTCCGCGCGGGCACGCAGGAAAGCCCTCGCCGAGCCCCACGCCATAGGTTGGTCCGCGCTGTATTGTGCCGGCCCACACGCCCCAACCTCGACTCCTTGCAGCGCCGTCGCTGGCTGGTTCGGGACATCTGGCGCCTTTCCCGGTTTCGATCCATTCACGGACCAGGAGTGCCGCGCGTTTGTGCAGGCGGCTCGGAAGCTGCGGTTCTTGACCGTGGTGCGCGCGGTGCTGCTGGTGGCTGCGCCTGTCACAGCCGCCATGGGTGTGCTGGTCGCCCTTCCAGTGGTCTCGGCCCTTGTGCTCCGAGTCGCGAAGGGAAGCCTCCGGACAGGTTCTGCAGCCCATTTTGTGATCGTGCTTGCCGGCATGGCCATCGCTGGAGTGGTTCCCCCTGCCCTCTGTCTGGCGCTCCGCGACTGGCTGCTGCAGCACCGGATTCGCACCGTGCTGATGGGCGGGCGCTGCCCTGGCCGGCTGTACCCCTGGTGGGCCTGGTCATTCCAGAGTCGTTGCACATTCCGTGCCCAGAGTGCGGCACGCAGTGCAGGTGGATGGCAGCCTGACGGAGTCTTCACGCCGCGCCGACAGTGAAGGCGCGGGCACCACGCTGGTGGTGGCTAAGGAGCACAGCGGGTACTGGACTCGCGAACGCGCTCGACAGTGGCTTCGCAGAGGCGCCGTTGCAATGGCGGTCATCCTGGCTCCCATGGTGGTGTACGCAGGGGTCATTGAGTACAGCGCGCACTCGCAGGCATGGAAGGCAGCAGCAGACATGCCTGCACCAGCGGACCTGACTGCCGTGCTGGCAGCTGGCCGCCCTGGAGCGACGCTGACAGCAACCCCGCTGGTGATGCAAGTGTGCAGCGAAGCTGGCCGTGACCTGCTGCGGGAACGGCCCACTACGCAGGCGCCCGGAGTGTTTCAGGCGCCTGCTCCACCCTTCTTTGCTGGAGTGCTCCCGGACCTGAACGCTGATAGTGCGGAACCTCCGGCGGATGGGCGTGACTACCAGCGCGAGATGCAGAAGGAAAGGACAGAACGTGCCACGCGCTACCTTGCCGCGGCTGACGCTGCCGGGGTGTTCCCAGCGCTGCAGAAGCAAGTCGAACAGCTTCCATATGAAGTCCGCGACACACGCCAGCCGGTGGAAACGCTGATTTCACAGTCGCTGCCCTATGCAAGGTACGTCCATGACCTGTGCGCCGCGCTGTGCGCCCGTGCTCGCATGGCCATCTCGCAGCGCGACACTGCCAAAGCCGAGGAGAGCCTGACGCTTGCCCTGCTGCTCTGCAATCGGATGGCAGAGCAGCCGCTGGCCATGGAGGCTCGTGAATCCGCCAACAACCGGCACGATGTGCGCGTCACCTTGCAGCGCTGGCTGATGTCTGCGCCCTCTGCAAAGGAAGTTGACGCCGTGGAGCGCATCATGCAGGTTCCGGGGCCGCGCGGGGATGCGCAGCTGCACACGGCTGTGGCTGAACTGTGTGCGCGCGCGGCGCTGGCTGAGGCCTATCAAGACGTCGCAGCATCACGCCGGGTGGCGTGGGGCGGGGCCGTGCAGCCCGTAGGTCCGCTGCGTGGGTGGCAGCCCATCGAGCGTCCCGGCACGTGGGAGGACAATCGGTCTGCGCTCACTTCCATGCAGCACGTCATTCGCGACATCGCAAAGGCACCCCGTGCTGATCGCATGACGGTCCTTTCAACATGGAGCAACGCTCCAGCAGGAAAGGCCGTGATCGGCTTGTCTGGAGCCACGTTTGCGCGCAGTTGCTTTCCGTACTGTGGCATCTCCCTTGAATCCCCAGAGCACGACGACTTCACTGACTGCGCCACCATCAACACCATGGTGGCGCTGGAGAGGTGGCGCCTTCAGCACGGCAGCTATCCGGCTGCGCTTGAGCAACTGGTGCCAACGCTGCTCACTGCTGTGCCAGTGGATCCCTGGTCCAACCTGCCCATGGGGTACCGCTGGCTGGATCTCCGTGCAGACGCCATGGACCCGCCCTATCTGCTGTACTCGCATGGATTCGTCAAAGAGGCTGGCGACGGCCCGAAGTGGAACCCGACGCGTCCGCTGGGCGCCCGCAAGCATGCAGGATGGCTCGGTTCACCCAACTGCATCCTGAACTTCCACACCGCCATCCCACGAAGTGCGGAGCAGCCCGCACCGTAGCCTGCCCTTGCGGTGACGAAACTCTCGCCACCATCAGCAGAGACAGCACCACATCCGGGCGAACAGGTAGTGGCCCCAGAGCACACTCTGGCACGCGGCACCGTGACCACCCTCGCTGAATCGCGGTGCAACACCCCATGCCCGCCATCCGTAGACAACTGCGGATCGCTTCGCCATGACTCCGGACGGGAACATCACCACCGCGGCCTCGTGTGCCCTTTCTGCCAAGAGCACCTCATTTCCGGTGCCAGTCCGACGACGCTTCTGGCAACGCTGGTTGGTGCGCGACATTTGGCGCACGTTTCCAGAGCTGGACCCCTTTCCGGATGATGCGTGCGCTGCCCTGGTGCAGATGACGCGCCACAGCGCTGCATACCAGTGCGCACGGCTGCTTGGCGCTGTGCTCACCGCCTTCTTGGCTGCCGCAGCGGCGTGGAAGACGGCGCTCTGGCTCATGACCAACGATGGCTTCGAGTTCCTTCACCAGGCTGGTCTGCACAACAATGCAACCCAGATGATTGGCGCCGCAGCGCTGCTGGCGGCTGCCACCGCAGTGCCCCTGCTGCTGGGACGACTGTTTGCGCACGCACTCCTTCATGATCGCTTGGCCAGAGTGCTTCGGTTTGACGGCCGATGCCGGCAGTGCGGCTATTCACTGCTGGGCCTGGAACTCAGCCAGACCATGGAGCTGCCGTGCCCAGAATGCGGCCATGTTGCCGTGGTGGACCACGCCCTGGCTGCGTTGGTAAGCAACCGGCACGCGAATGGGGCTCCAGCGCTCAAGCGCAGTGCAGACGCTTCCAGCATTGTGTGCGTGTTTCGCCCCGACACCACGTGGCAACGTCAGCGTGATCTGCGCCTCGCCAAGAGGGCGCTTGTGCTGCTTGGGATTGCAATGATCCCCTTTGCTGCCATCGCCCTGATCCTTGGCGCGTGGCTGTGGTTCAGCATCAGCATGGCATCTGCAGCTTCGCCTCCACCAGAGGCCTACCGTGCAGCCGTGCGGCCACATCTCCATGGGCTGGCGCTCTCCGACGGCTGCAGCTGGTCCAAGGACGCAGCCTCCATCCGCAGTGCGTGGACTTGGATCTACGAGTCAGAGACGCAGAACGTTCCGTCATACTTGCGGCCAGGGATCACAGCGTTTGACATCCCATCACGGCGGTGGCTTGGGAGCCCACCACGAAATGACACAAGCTGTTGGGCACCAGGCTCGGAGCAGCTCCAGTACAGAATTACTTCCGCGGCCCTTCTTTATCTCTTTGACGAGCGGCATGCAAGCACGCTGGCACCCGCGGTGGCTGCCACGCCGCTCCAGCTTGACCGCGGCTGGCTGGACCCAACAGACGCAGCGGCCGCTGCCCATGCGGCCGATGCCGCTGATGCTCTCCGCGTGACAGCTGAGCGATGCGAGAGCATGATGCGCCTGGCAACGGCGTATGGGAAGATGGATCTGGCGCAGCTTGCGCTGAATGCAGGCCTGCAGTGCACCACGCACCTGAGCTGCCAGCCCGCGCCACAGGTGTACGAGCGCGCTGCAGAGCTCAGCCATCTCTTTGCCATGGACATTGTGGAGTGGCTGACACGGGAGCCAACCCAAGCACCCCTGGATGCCCTGCAGCACGCGTGGGAGCAGCACAGCGCCCTGCGCGATCCGCTCCTGGTCATTGAGTGGGCCACGCTGGACCACCAGCGACAGGTGTGCAATGATCTGGCGCGCGTGGACGTGCTGCTGAACTCCCTTCTGGGGCCCATTCCCGCAGGCGCGCCTGGTGGTGGATCGCAGCGGCTTGGCACCATTGAGCACAACGTGGAAACGCTGCAACAGCAGCGCTTGTCTGCGCTCAACGCAATCCGGCAACAGGCGGTTCCCACCGATCGGCTTCAGCCCACCTCCGCATCCAACACCGTAGCACCACTGCCCAGCATCCTTGCAGGCCGTTTTGCCGATGTGCTGCCCAGGGTGGCCACAGCCTGGGCGCAGCATTGCGAAGACCGCCAGACCATGCCGGTTCACTTTGCGCTGGCAAGGTTCAGGCGCGCCATCGGCCACTACCCCACTGACCTGCGAGACCTGGTGCCCCAGTACCTCTCTTCGCTTCCAGACCTGACCACTGCCGACGGCCTGGCACGGCACTACACACTGTCTGGCGACCGCTACGCCTTCTCACCGTAAACTTCCCAGCGCTGTGCCTGAGCACACGCCACCCTCCGCGGACACCCGGGCCCCGGGCATCGCGCCAGACCAGCCGCCAGCGCGCCCCAAGCGGCGCGCTCCGCGCTGGGTGGCCCGACGAATCTGGCGCGCCTTCCCAGAGCTGGATGACTACACCGACAAGGAGTGCGTGGCCTTCATCCGCGCGGCGCGCCGGGGATGGCGGCGCCGGATCGCGCGCCTGATGCTCTTTGTGCTGGGCGCCGGCGCTGCGTTTGGCGGCGGGTTTGCAGGCATTGGGCTGGTGATGCTGCTTGATGGCGATCCGCGCAGTGTCCGCGGCGGACCCAGTGAAGCACTGATGATGACCATCGCGTTCACCAGCATGGTGGTCGGAATCGGCGGTGCCACAAGCGTGGTCATGCTGGTGCGCGACTGGCTGTTGCAGCGGTGGATCCGGCACATTCTGGGCACTCGTGGCCGCTGTGGGTCGTGCGGCTACTCGTTTGTGGGGTTGGTCATTCCAGACTCCTGCAGGCTGCTGTGCCCGGAATGCGGAGTGGAAGGCAGAGTTGATGCGTCGCTCACCGTGCTGACGCGCGCGGACGCGCAGCCCGTCCGCACGGTGACGCATGAGCAACCGGTGTACTGGACCCGCATCCGCGTGCGCACCTGGCTCCGCTGTGTTGGCGTGGCCGCGGCTGCTTGCGTTGCAGCGCTGCTGGTGCTGGTAGGCGTGATGGAGTACCGCGTGTACTCGCATGTGGCGCAAGCGCGCGCTGACATGCCCACTAGCCAGGACTTCAGCGCACTCCTGCAAGAGATGCGGCCTGGCGCGCGGCTCACCCCGCAGCCCCTGGTTCAGCAGCGTGCCACCGAGACCGCCAGTGCGCTGAAGAGCTTGGAGGCAAGCGCGCAGTCGGGCATGGAAAAAGCCTTGCCACTTGGCCCCTTGTTCATGTATGAGTCCGTCGTCCCCAGTTCGCGTGATGCTGCAGAGATAGAGGACATGACAAAGCGCTCTTCGGGAACGGCCGCGGCCTACCGAGCCCTGGCACTGAAGGTGCTGACAGAAGCTGAGAGTGCAGGCGTGTGGAAGGCGCTCCGGGCTGCGCTGCTGGAAACCTACGAAGTCAGGGATATGGCGCTTCCGCCGGAGCAGATCTACACCGCGCCTATTGACTACCTTTCGCCCGCGCGGTTCATTGCAGACGCGCTGTGCGCTCGCGCTCGCCTGGCCGTTTCGCGCCACGATGGAGCCGTTGCAGCGGAGAGTCTGTCCACGTTGCAGTTGCTGGCCCGCCATGTTGGCGAACAGCCGCTCCCATTGGAGTTGCTGAGTGGAAGCGCCCTGCAGGTTCGGACGAACGACACGCTGCAGCGCTGGCTGATGTCCAAGCCAACCGCCGAGGAGCTGGACCTCATCGAGCAATCGTGCGTGCCCCTGGCCATCCGTGGCGATCCCACGCTGCGAATCCGGTATGAAAGCCTGTGCGTGCGCGCCTACCTGGCCTGGCTCTTCAGCAATCCGCGCTTGGTTCGCGAGCTGCTGTATCTTGGCGAACCACTCACCAGTTCAAACCCATTCGGAGCGGAGCCCCTGCGCTGGGGGACCTGGCAAGAGAATGCAGACTTCCTTTCCGAGGCGCTGGAGGACGCGCTGGAAAGCCCCATCGCAGACCTCCCGAACCAGCCTGCAGATCTGCTGAGTGCTCCGTCATTCAACGAGGACGAGCCGCCGCTGCTGGCGGAGGCGCTCACGCAGGGCGGACCTCCAGTTCTGCGCCACAACTTCTGGACCGACGTTCCTGCCATGGGCATCCGCACCATGGTGGCGCTGGAACGCTGCCGTTTGAAGCGTGGCGGGTATCCAGAGCGCCTTGAGGAGCTCGTGCCCGACTTCATGCCTGCGGTGCCCGTAGGCGAGAAAACGGGCGCGCCGCTGGGCTACAAGCGGCTGGAACCCGGCACAGATGCGCTGGAGCGGCCCTATCTGCTGTACGCGCCCGGCCGCGACGGCAAAGAGAACGGCATCCTGAATCGCAGCAATCCCATCCCACGCTGAAGCCGCTCGACTGCAACCTCCGTACGCCGCAGCGCCGTACACAGGTGCGGAGGAGCGCCATGATTCCGGATGCGCACCAGCAGTTGCCAGTCAATCCTGCCCCGCACGCTGCGGCCTTGATCGCGCCTTCCACGCCTGCAGACCCCGGCCAGTCCGCCATCCGCTGGTTCACCTCCACAAAGCTCTGGCGCGCCTTCCCAGAGTTGGACCCGTTCAGCGACGAGCAGTGCCGGCCGGTGATCGCCGTTGTGTCGCGGTCCAACCTTGACCAGCTCTGCTGCATTGGACTGGTCTTGCTTGGCACCCTCGTCTCAGTGTTCCTGCTGGTGGGCTTCCTGCCGGTGGTGCAGCACGCCTTCAACACGCCTCAGCCACACCGGAGCTATGAACTCCCACTCGCGCTTGTGTTCGCCATCGGAATGGGCACCCTGCCCTTTGTGGGTGTCCTCCGCGTGCGCGACATGCTGATCCGCCGTCACCTCCGCAAGCTGCTCACCAGCGGCAGCGCCTGCATCCGTTGCTCGTACTCGCTGCTTGGTCTCCCCCTGGATGAACAGCACTGCGCCACCTGCCCGGAGTGCGGCACGGTGCAAGGCGTGCACAAGGCGTTTGCTTCGCTGGCCCCAGCCACCCAGCCGCCCGTCGCCAGCTAATCCATCAGGTGTCCCAGCCCGCTGGCCCGCAGGATGTTGCGGAAGCTGTCGCTGAAGACAAAGTTGTGCTCTGGAAAGGCCAGGCCGCTGATGTTCTGGTCCACGTGGCTGAACAGAATCTCTGTCTCGCCAATCTTCTCCCACGTGCCAGTGCGGTGATCCATGCGCTCGATGGTGCCAGCCGTGCTGGCGCCCACAGCGTCCATGCGCTCGATGCGCGCGTCGTACCGGATGCACTGCCCCGGCACCACATCTGCTGTGATCTCTGCGCGCTGGATCTTGGCCAGGATGACCTTCTCACGGAAGCGGCGCACGCTGCCAGCCAGGATGCCCGCAGTCTGCGCCATGCCCTCCAGCATCAGGCTGGCTGGCATGACCGGCTGCGAAGGCAGACCCCGTGCAGCGTCCTCTGCAAAGTGCTGGTGCAGGTGCTCCTCTGCCAAGCTGACGTTCTTCACCGCCACCAGACGGCGGTCAGGCTCGAACGCCACGATGGTGTCAATCCACATCCAGCGCATGAGGGGCGCTTACTTGGACTTGTTCAGCTTGAGCTGGATGAAGTCGCACAGGCTCTTCACCGTGAAGATCTTGGCCAGACCCTTCACGTTGCGGTCTGCGTCAAAGACAGACAGGTCCACGTGCGGCATCTTCTCCTTCAGGAGCGCCATGCCTGCATCGGTGAACCGGCCATCCTTCACATAGTCCGGGTTGCTCATCATGTTCTCTGGGAAGAGCTCACCCTGCTCGATCTTGAAGGGCTTCTCTGGGGTGCTGAACTTCTTCTCCAGCTGGAACTGGATGTCCAGGAAGTCAATGCTCTCTGCGCCCAGGTCCTCAGTGAGGGTGGCCTCTGGGGTGATGTCCTCTGCGTCCGCCCCCAGGGCGTTCTCAAGGACTTCTGTCACCTTCTGCTCGATCTCAGAGCGTGCAATCGTCATGTGGGCTCCGTGAGGGGTTGGGTTCGCAAAGGGCGCATTGTAAAGCGGCCCGAAACAGCCGTTTCAGCCTCCGCAGCCGGGGTGGCTGGGCTGCCAGCGTGGCCGGTGCCGCCAGCTGCCTGCCGGCGGACTGTTCCAGCCCCTTTGAACTGGAACGAGCCATCTGGCAGGGTCTTCTCCAGGGTCACATCCACCACCAGGGCATCCCCAGGGCGGACAAAACTGCCGTACCGGAGGGCCTTCACCCCACCCAGCACCATCCGGGGGTGGCCCTTCTTGTCCAGTAGGTGGCGGGCGGCCTGCACCAGCCCCTCCAGCATGAAGACGCCAGGCAGCACATGGAAGGTGGGGAAGTGGTCCTGCAGGTACTCCTCTGCCAGGGTCACCTGCTTGACCGCCACCACCCGGTCTGGGCCTTCTTCCAGCACAGCATCAATGAGGGCGAAGTGCATGCGGTGCGCATCCTAGCCCGGCCGCAAAGATCGTTCCGGACCGGGCCCTTTGGCCGATGAACCCCAAGATATGGCCCGCACGAAGACGACCGAAGGATCGCCCGTCTCGCACCTGCTCCGCAGCACTGCCTTCAAGCAACGCCTGACCTGGGTTGCGTGGGCTGGCCTTTGCGGCGCGCTGTTCCTGGCCCTGGCCTCGTTCAACAGCGCAGACTGGCCCAGCCGGGTGGTGGCGGTGCACAACACCCCCCCAGCCAATCTGCTGGGCAACGCTGGCGCTGCCGTGGCCTACTGGACCTACGGCGTGCTGGGCTACGGCGTCTGGGCCGTGCTGGCCCTGGCTGTGACCGCACTGGTGGCGACTGCCCGCGGCAGCCAGGTGCAGCACCTGGGCCTGCGCGCGGTGGGCGCTGCCATCCTGGTGCTGGGCATCGGCGCCATCCACGCCCTGTGGTTCCCCCGCCTGGGGCCTGTGGCTGGCATGGAGGCTGGACTCATCCCCCAGTGGATCACCGCAGAACTCTCTGCCCGCTTCAGCGGCTTTGCCACCAGCCTCATCCTGCTGGTGGCTGTGGGCGTTGGTGCTGTAGTGGCTGCAGACGAAGTGGTCTTTGCCATGCCTGGCGCCATCATGCGCGGCCTGGCCTTCCTGGAGCCGGTGTGGCAGGCTGACTACGCCTCCTTCTTTGGCCCCCTCCTGGCCAAGCTCCGCGGTGGCAGCCCTGCTCCCGTGATGGCTGGCGCTGGGGCCCCCCCCTCCCCTGCTGCGCGCAGCACCCGCCTGAAGCCAGCCAACGTGCGCGTCATTGAGGAAGAAGAGGAAGAGTCCGACGAGGAGGTCGAGGACGCAGACCACACCGACGAGGTGGAGGAGGACGAAGAGACCGACGAAGCCGAGGACGTGGAGGAAACGGACGAGGACGAGGACGAGGACGAGGAGGAGCAGGACGAGGACACAGAAGAAGAGGACGCCGAGGACGCCGAAGACGCTGCGACAGAGGCCGAATCTCCCACCCGCGCGGCCCTGAGCGAGGAGGAGCTCCGCTCCAAGATCGCCCGGCTGCCCGTCCGCATGGCCAGCGTGGCCAAGACTGTGGCCCGCGACGAGGACATCCCGCGCGCCGAAAACTACGAGGGCTACCAGTTCCCCACCCTGGACCTGCTGGAGAACCCAGAGGGCAACCACAGCGAGCAGATCGAGGACTTTGTCCGCAGCCAGGCCCAGAAGCTGGAGCAGACGCTGCAGACCTTTGAGATCGAAGGCGAGGTCACGGGCATCGAGAGCGGCCCCGTGGTCACCCTGTACAGCGTGGAGCTGGCCCCCGGCACCCGCGCGGCCCGCCTGCAGACCATCGCCATGGACATCGCCCGCGCGCTCAGCGCCCCCAACGTGCGCATCATCCCCAACATGGCTGGCCGCACCGCGGTGGGCATCGAGGTGCCCAACCGTCAGAAGGAGAAGGTGCGCCTGAAGGAGCTGATGAGTGGCCCCGCTGCAGAAGGCATGGCCCTGCCCATGTTCCTGGGCAAGGACAGCGCTGGCGAAGCGCTGGTGGTGGACCTGGCCAAGCAGCCCCACATGCTCATCGCTGGCACCACAGGCAGCGGCAAGAGCGTGTGCATGAACACCATCATCATGAGCTGGCTCTACACCAAGCGCCCAGATGAGCTGAAGCTCTGCCTGGTGGACCCCAAGATGGTGGAGATGAGCCAGTTCAGCGACATCCCGCACCTGATGTGCCCGGTCATCACCGACATGGAGAAGGCCGCCGGCATCCTGGAGTGGGCGGTCAACAAGATGGAGGAGCGCTACGAGCTCCTGAAGCGCGCGGCTGTCAAGGACATCCGCAGCTACAACGAGCTGACCGAAGAGGAGCTGAAGGAGCGCGTGCAGCCCGTGGGCGACCTGGACTGGGCCCGCACCCCCAAGAAGCTGCACTACATGGTGTTCGTCATTGACGAGCTGGCTGACCTGATGATGCAGCACAAGGAGGTGGAGACCTTCATCGTGCGCATCGCCCAGAAGGCCCGCGCGGTGGGCATGCACCTGGTGCTGGCCACGCAGCGCCCGCAGGCCAACGTGGTCACTGGCCTCATCAAGAGCAACATGCCCTGCCGCGTCAGCTTCAAGGTGGCGTCGGCCATGGACAGCCGCATCGTGCTGGACCAGAAGGGCGGTGAACTGCTGCTGGGCCACGGCGACATGCTGGTGGTCACCCCCAACAGCAGCGAGGTGCGCCGCGCCCAGGGCACGCTGGTCACCGACCGCGAGACCCGCGGCGTGGCCAAGTTCCTGAAGGACGTGGCAGCGCCTACCTTCGAGCGCACGCTGGTGGCCATCAAGGGGCCAGGCAGCGCACAGGAGTCACAGGGTGCTGAGGGCGGCCTGGCTGCCAGCGAGCGCGATCCGCTGTTTGACCGCGCAGTGGAGATCATGATCGAGAGCGGCCGCGGCAGCGTGAGCCTGCTGCAGCGCCGCATGGCCATCGGCTACGGCCGCGCCAGCCGTCTGGTGGATCAGATGGCCCAGGCTGGCATCGTGGGCGAGCACAAGGGTGCGGTGCACCGCGACGTGCTCCTCACCATGGAAGACTGGAAGCGCATGAAGGCCATGGAGGCCGGCGAAGGCGCAGACGAAGGCAGCAGCGCTACCGAAGCAGAAGAATGTTCAGAGTGATCATGATGCCGTTGTTGATGGCGTGAGCCCACATGCCCGGGAGGATGGTCCCCCGCCATTCGCGCATCAGGCAGAAGGCCACTGCCAGCGCACCAAGCACCGGCACAAAGATCAGCCCCTGCGGATGGATGGCTGCAAACACCACGCTGGACACCAGCGTGGCCACAGCGCCAGCACCCAGGGCGCCCACCCACGGACCCCAGGTGGCGCGCAGGTTCTGGTAGAGCGCGCCGCGAAAGAACAGCTCCTCAAAGAGCGGCGCGCACACCGCTGCCACCACATACGTGAGCGCCAGGCCAAACCAGCCAGAATCGCTCACGATCTGCTGGATGGGGTGCGATGCCTTCAGGCTGGAGCTGCCAGAAATGGCCAGAAGCACAAACACAACGCACAGCCCCACGATCAAGAGCGCCACAGCCATGAAGTAGCAGACCACGCCCCACAGAAGATCAGAGAGCCTGGGCCGGGTGAGGCCCGTGTCTGCAGCGAACTGCTTCCAGCCGATGCCCAGCATGCGCGCGGCCCACAGCGCAATGCCGCAGCTGACCACGCTGCCCAGAATGGAGATGCTCAGCGCCACTTCAGGTGACGCTGGCCCCATGAACCACGACGGCCCCTTGTGCAGCAGAAAGAAGGAGCCCATCCAGATGGCGAAGACCGCGGCGTACCTGCCTGCGGGAGCTGTGGATGGCTGCACGCCAACCAGTCGGCCCTGGATGCCCAGCACCGCCATCACGCCCAGCGCCACAAAGCCAAGGAGCGCCACCAGGATGCCCAGCACCACCACCGCTCCAAGCGCCACCACGCTCACAATGCCCTGGCCCGCCAAGGCGTCCTGGGTCTTCACATCGTTGGTGGCCATGGCCACCAGCGACTCCCCTGCGGAACCCAGCTCGGACTTCAGCATGTGCACCTGCGCGTCTGTCAGCGCGGTGGGGCCAGCGTGCCCACTGGCGATCGCATCCAGTGCTGTGTTCACATCCTTGACCAGCGTGTCGAACTCTGGAAAGGTCTTGGCCCTGCCAGACGCGATGCGCGCTTCCAGATCCGCCACCGCCTTCTTGGCGTCCTCCACCTTGCCCAAGCGGGCCAGCACCACCGCGCAACCCAGTTCGCCGCCTGGCTCCACATCCTTCAGCATGTCGTTGACTGATCCACCCAATGCCGATAACTGCATCGCGAACTGCGCGTTCGAAGCAGCCTGTCCGCTGGCGGGAGCCTGGGAGTCGGCTGGAGCCTTTCCGTTGGCTGGAGCGCTTCCATCTGTGGGCGTGGTGCCAGCAATGTTGGCAATGCGCAGCAGGATGCTCACTTGCGGCGACACCGCTGCATTCACCGTGGGCACGCCTTGTGGCACAGCTGCGTCAAAAGTGCCGTTTTGAGCCAGGAACACCACCATCAAGGCCACGATCGCCAGCCAGGAGAGCAGGTTGGCTGGAGACCACGGCGGAGCGGCTTGCAACTGCGGTTCTGCGGACGTAGGGTCCGGGGTGTTCATGGGGAGGCAAGGTACCGCCGCCCGGTGGGGTTGACTGATACGGCAAAAACCCTATCCTTGGCGATTCTCCACCCCACGCCGGGGTGGGCTTTGAAGGACCCGCACCATGCCCCGTCAGACTACGCATCTCAAGGCCGCTGAAGTCAACCCAACCTGGCACGTTGTGGATGCCGATGGCTTGATCCTTGGCCGCCTTGCCACCGAAGTGGCGACGGTCCTCATGGGCAAGCACCGCCCCAACTACACCCCCAACGTGATGGGTGGCGACTGCGTCATCGTGACCAACGCTGCCAAGATCAAGTTGACGGGCAACAAGGCTGCGCAGAAGACCCTGCGCCGCTGGAGCGGCTACCCAGGTGGCCTGCGGGTGCGCACCTACGAGACGCTGCTGGCCACCAAGCCAGAGCTGGTGGTGGAAGAAGCCATCACCCGCATGCTGCCCCGCGGCCGGCTTGGCCGCCGCATCCGCCGCAACCTGCGCGTGGTTGCTGGCACGGATCACGGCCACACGGCCCAGCAGCCCAAGGCGCTGGACGTGCCAGGCGCCCGCCGCTGAGCAACCCTGAGATCCAGGAACAGACCACATGACCACTGACACCACCGTCGCTGCAAAGACCACCACCAAGGGCCCTGATGCCAAGGGTTGGTTCTGGGGTACCGGCCGCCGCAAGACTGCCATCGCTCGCGTGCGCGTGCGCCCCGGCTCTGGCGACATCAAGATGAACGACAAGGCCCTCGAGGACTACCTGACCGAAGACGCAGACCGCAAGGCTGTGCTGTCGGTGCTCGAGAAGACCAGCACCAAGGGCAAGGTGGATGTGACCGCCGGCCTGGTGGGCGGCGGCTTCACTGGCCAGGCTGGCGCCATGGTCATGGGCCTGGCCCGTGCGCTGATGGCCTACGACACCACGCTGGAACCCATCCTGCGCGAGAACGGCTTCTTGACCCGCGACGCCCGCAAGGTGGAGCGCAAGAAGTACGGCCAGGCTGGCGCCCGTCGTCGCTACCAGTTCAGCAAGCGCTAATCGCGCTGCTGGGCGCGTGCGCGCGCGACAATTCGAACCCCTCCAAGCGCGGCGTACAGCCGCGCTTGTGCCATGGGGACCGCAGCAGGCAGGAGCGCAGCCAGTTCTTCCACGGTGGCGGGCGGTGCGCCATCCAGGCCAAAGCGCCTGCGCACCAGGAGCGCGTGCTGCGGCTCCAGCGCCAGCAGGCAGTGGTGCCATGCGTCGCCGCTGGCAAGCCAGGCCATCCACGGTGCAGCGGTGGCGGCGTGCACGTGCGGCGGCGTGCTGGTGACCACGTGCAGCACATCGCCGCGCAGGAGCAGGCGCTCCACAGCCAGCGCAGCAGCGCGCGTGGGGTGCACTTCATCCAGCGTCACCGTGGCCAGCGTGTGGAAGTCCAGCGCGTGGCCCATCTCGCGGATGGCGCACGCAGCCCACCGCCACTGGAGCTCTGGCGGCAGGCTGGCCCATGGCGCGCCCAGGTGCTGCGCCACGCGGGCCAGCGCGTCTGGCAGCGCGCGCTCCACCAGAGCGCGGCGCAGGCGGTACGCCCAGCGCAGGTCGCGCTCAGCGCTGTCCAGCACAGCGGGCTGAGGCCGGGCGCGTTGCCCCACGCTGCGCTGCACCCGCCACAACAGATAGTGCTGGGCGGCCAGGAGCGCCAGCTCGCTGCCTAGGCCGGCAGCGCTTCCGTGCTGCGCTGCGCCTCCACCCTGCTTGCGCGCGCCAGACGCCCGCGCAGACGCCAGCTGCGGGCGCGGCAACGTCCAGGGGCCTGCAGGAAGGCTGGTGCGCACCGCTGCTGGAGCCAGGAGCGTGGCCGCAGCATCTGGCAGCGCAAAGGTGGGGCGCTCAAGCGGCCGGGCGTGCGCTGCTGCGCGGCGCAGGCACAGCAGGCGGCCGCGCTCCACGGCCCTGCCGCACGCCGCCACGCTCACATGGAGCCGCGGTGCCAGCACCTGCGGCGCAAAGCCCTGCTGCCACGCGCGCGCCACCATGCGGGCACGATCATCTGTCAGGCGCGGGTGCGCAGCGCCGTCCCGCACCGGGCCACCACCAGCGCCATGGCCGCGCTCCAGTGCACGCCGGATGGTGCGCGCGCTGCGGCCTGTCTGCGGCGCAAGCGCTTCCGCCACCTGCTGCACTGTGCTCCCGCCCTCCGCCAGCATGGCCTGCGCCTGGGTGGCCAGCGCCGCGCGCTCGTCTGGCGTCAGGCGGCCCGTGCGAGCCGCACGCTGGACCAACGCTGCATGACGGGCTGCAAAGTCGCGCAGCACCTCTGCAAACACCACCAGCTGCGGTCCATCAGGCATGTCCGCCCAGTGGCACATCAATCCTCGCTGCCGGTAGCGGCCCAGCGTCACGCGGGAGACACCCAGTGTGCTGGCGGCCTCGTTCAGCGTGAGCGCGCCTCCGCGGAGGTCACGAGCCAGCGGCGCGCGCGCTGTGGCCCGCTCCACAAAGGTGACCAGGTCCTCCAGCAGCGCCTGCCCCACCACCACGCCGCTGTCCTGCGCCACGTCTGGCCGATACCGCGTGATCCGCGCCAGCACCAGCTCCTCTGGATACGCCTGCTCCAGCTGGATGTCCGCTGCAAAGGCCTCTGCGTCTGCGGCCATGCGGGCCAGCGTGGCAGCGGGCGCATACCGCAGCTCCTCCCACATGCGGGCCACCGCCTGCGTGCGGAATCCGCGGGCGCGGCGCATGCCTACCACGCAAAGGTGCGCACGGGCTGTGCAGTGCTGCACACGCCAGCGTTCACGCACTCCTGGAAGAACCGGTCCAGTCCCTGCGCAGCCTGCGGCGTGAAGTCAAAGCGCAGCATGCTGCGCAGGTACTCCAGCGCCAGCGGCGCCGGCCAGCCGTGCTGGGCGGCGTGCTGGGCCACGATCTGCCCCAGCCGTTCCTGGTTGTGCCGGCGCTGGTGGTCCAGCACGCGCGCCGCGGTGCGCACGCGCGCCTCCTGCTGCGGGTCAAGGTCCGCCCGCGCAAACCACCCGGCAAACACAAAGGGGAGGCCAGTCCAGTCGAACCACGCCTGGCCCAGATCCAGCTGGTGCGCCCACTCGCTGTCTGGTGGCGCGTCGTTCACCACCTTGTCGCCGATCAGGAGCATGGCGTCTGTGTCGGGGCGGCGCGGACCATGCGCGCGGTCGTAGTCCACCTGCGTGGGGGCTGCGCCGTAGCGCTGCCGCAGGATCACCTGCGCCAGGGCGCGGGAGGTGTGGCTCTCCTGGTCTGCAGCCAGCGTGCGCACCTGCGCAAACGGAACGCGCGCGTACAGCCGCACGGTGTGCGTGCGCCCGCAGCAGCCCAGCATCCCCACAGGCACCAGCTGCAGGGGCACAGCGCTGCGCTGGTAGTCCACAGCAGAGCACAGCGCCAGATCCACCACGCCATCTGCCAGCAGTCCAGAAAGCAGCGCTGGCACCTCGGCGTGCAGGTGCAGGTTGGCCAGCTTCTCAAGCCCAGCGATCAATGGCAGCGTGTTCAGGTAGCTCACCACGCCAACGCGCGCCACCTGGGGGCGCGCCAGCGGGCGTGCGGCATGCGGGGCGGCAGCAACAGGGGTCGCGGTCACAGCTGTGCTCACCCTGCAAGGGTAGCACCCATCATCCACACGCTGCGGCTGTTATGGGTGCCCTGGCATGGCGCGCACCGCCGCTGCGCGGGGAAGCGCTGGCTCAAACGGGGTGGCCGCCACCTGCGTGCTGGCCACGGTGCGCGGAATGCGGGGGTTGATGCGGCACAGGAGCTCGTAGACGCGCACGCCCACCCGCTGCGCGATGCGCGCTGGGAAGTTTGGTGCCGCAGGATCTGTGCCGTACAGCTCCACCTGGCTCTCCAGCACGTGCGCAGTCTGCGTGCCCACCACCTGGTCAAGCCCAGTCAGGTCCACGCAGATCTGATCCATGTTCACAGCGCCAATCACAGGCGCGAACGCAGATCGCTCCACGCCGTTGCGCACGCTGCAGACGCGCACCCAGCGCGTGGGGTTGTCCTGGTCCGCAGCCACCAGGGTTCCGTGCGCGCACAGCGTGGGATAGCCATCTGCGTATCCCACAGGCACCAGGCCGATGGTGGAGTCGCGCCGCGCTGTCCAGTTCCAGCCGTAGCCCACGCCAGCACCGCGGGCCACGCGGCGCACATGGATCAGGTGGCTGGTCCACTTCATGATGGGCCGGAAGCGCTCGAGCCCATGCAGGTGCTCCTCGCCATCGGGGCCATCCAGGGCCAGGCCCGTCCAGGCCAGGCCCACGCGGATCATGCTCTGGTGCAGCCGCGTGCTGCGCAGCGCGCCGTAGCTGCTGCTCATGTGCAGCACGCATTCGGGCGGAATGAGCGCGCGGTGCGCATCCACAAAGAGCTCGAACTCGCGCGCCTGCTCGTGGCAGCGCGCGCTGCTGGTCTTGGCATGCGAAAGGTGCGTCATCACGCCCGCCAGGCGCACGCCACGCGCGGCGGCCACGCCCAGCAACAGCCGCGCCGCCTCTTCTGCGCCGCAGCCGCCGCGGGCCAGGCCCGTGTCCAGCTCCACGTGCACGGGCAGCGTCACGCCCAGCTCCTTGGCCAACAGGATGATCTGCGCCAGATGGTGCAGGTCATGCACCACCAGGTGCAGGCGCCCTGCCACCAGCATGGAGTGCAGCGTGCCGCCCGGCTCCACATGGTGCACGGGCTGCATGATGAGGACGGGCGCCGCCACCCCCTCCAGCGCCTCTGCCTGGGCTGGGCTGTAGACCGTGAGCATGGCGGCGCCAGCCTGCACCAGGCGGCGAGCCACCTTGGCAGCCCCCAGTCCGTATGCATCCGCCTTGACCACCGCGTTCACCGCGCAGGCCGGCCCCACCAGCGACCGCAGCACGCCCAGATTGTGGGCGACTGCATCCAGATCAAGGGTGATGAGGCTGTTGTCCTGCATGCGGCGGCATCCATGCCTTCCGCCTGTTACGATCGGCTTGGCACCCACACTACCATGAACACCGGCCGGTTTGCCGGCTCAGAAGGATCAGTACACCCGGATGGTTACGAGCGAGACGTTTGACACTTCCAAGACCTTTGCAGACCTGGGCCTGCCCCCCTCCGTGCTCCAGGGGGTGACCACAGCCGGGTTCAAGCACCCCACGCGCATCCAGGCAGCGCTGATCCCAGTGGCCATGGCTGGCAAGGACGTGCTGGGCCAGGCCAAGACCGGCACTGGCAAGACCGCAGCGTTCGGCCTGCCCATCCTGGCCTCCATCCGGCATGGCGAAGCCTTCTCGGCGCTGGTCCTGGTCCCCACCCGCGAGCTGGCCATCCAGGTCTGCCGCGAGGTGAAGGAGCTGGGTGGCGGCACCACGCTGGAGGCTGTGCCGGTGTACGGCGGCAAGCCCATCCGCGGACAGGCCAAGCTCCTGGAGCGCGGGCCAGCCATCGTGGTGGGCACCCCTGGCCGCGTGATGGACATGCACGCGCGCGGCATGCTGCCCTACGACAAGGTGCGCATCGCCGTCCTGGATGAAGTGGACCGCATGCTGGACATCGGCTTCCGCGACGACATCCGGCGCATCCTGGGCGCCATGCGCAACAAGCCGCAGACCATCTTTGTGAGCGCCACCATCAGCCCAGAGATCGAGAAGCTGGCCCGGTCCTACATGAAGGACCCGGAGAAGATCGTCACCACCGAGAAGAGCCTGACTGTGGCCGCGGTGGACCAGAGCTGGCTGAGCGTGGAGTCCTGGGACAAGAAGCGCCTGCTGCTGCACCTCCTGAAGCACGAGGAACCAGCCCTGACCGTGGTGTTCTGCCGCATGAAGCGCACCGTGGACCAGGTGGCGGACTTCCTTGCCAAGCACAACGTGGACGCCCATGCCATGCATGGCGACATGTACCAGACCAAGCGCGACCGCGTGATGGACAAGCTGCGCGGTGGCAAGCTGAGCGTGCTGGTGGCCAGCGACCTGGCCGCCCGCGGCCTGGACGTGGATGACATCAGCCACGTGGTGAACTACGACGTGCCGGAGGACCCCGAGGTCTACATTCACCGCATCGGCCGCACCGCGCGTGCTGGCCGCGGCGGCGTGGCGTGGATGTTCGTGTCGCCAGACCAGGGCGACCTGCTGTCCGGCATCGAGCGCCTGGCCAACATCGAGATTCCGCAGAAGTCCTACCCGGACTTCGAGCCCGGTCCGGTGCCCTCGGACGTCAGCGCCATCCGCGACGCGGAACGACGCCGCCGCGAAACGCTGGCGCAGGCGCGCAACCGCCTGAACGCCACCACCGAGATCCCCACCGCGGCCAACGCTGACCCCAATGCCTTCCCTGGCGGCGTGGTGCCTTCGGCGCGCCCGCAGCGCAGGCTGGGCGGCGTGGTGCGCACGCGCAATCGCTAGCAGCGCAGCATGGCTGGCGCACCGCTGCACATCGCACCCGACGTTGCGCGCGCCCTGAGCGCGGGCGCACCAGTGGTGGCGCTGGAGACAGCGGTGGTCACGCACGGCCTGCCGCGCGCGCCGCTGGCGCACGTGCCGCCATGCATGCGCGCGGACGGCGCATTTGCCCATGCTGGCTGGAACGCGGCCGCGCCAGCCAACGCAGCCCTGGCGCACGCTGTGGCGCAGGTGGTGCGCGCAGCGGGCGCTGTGCCAGCCACCGTGGGCATGCTGCACGGCACGCTGCTGGTGGGCATGACCCCCGCGCAGGTGGATGAACTGGCTGCCGCGCCTTCGCCCCGCAAGCTCTCTGCGCGCGACCTTGGCCCAGCAGCCGCGCAGCAGGCCAGCGGCGGCACCACGGTGGCAGGCACGCTGGCTGCGTGTGGCCTGGCTGGAATCCGTGTCTTTGCCACCGGCGGGATCGGCGGCGTGCACCGCGCCTGGAGCACGCTGCCAGACATCTCAGCAGACATGGCGGCGCTGGCCCGCACGCCCTGCGCGGTGGTCTCTGCGGGGGCCAAGGCCATCCTGGATCTGCCAGCCACCGTGGAGGCGCTGGACACGCTGGGCATTCCTGTGCTGGGCGTGGGCACCGCGCACTTCCCGCGCTTCACAGCACCAGGCGACGCTGCGCTCCGCACCTCCGCGCTGGTGGAGGATGCACTCCACGCCGCGCAGGCCTGCGCTCTGCACTGGGCCTTCTGCCCGCAGGTGGGGGCGCTGGTGGCGCTGCCACCGCCAGCGGAGTACGCGCTCTCCGCGCCAGAACTCGAAGCCGCTGTGCAGTCCGCCGAGCGCGCTGCGTCTCTTCAGGGCGTGGCAGGCCAGCAGCTGACACCCTTCCTTCTGGACCATCTGGCCAGCAGCACCGGCGGCCGCTCAGTGGACGCCAACATCGCAGTGCTGGCTGCCAATGCGCGCTTTGCAGCCGCCCTGGCCCAGGCACTGTCCAAGAACCCGACCCGCTGAAACCTTGACACAGCGCGCGCCGAATGCAGTAGTATTCAAGACGTGCGGCATCCGCCGCACCCCACCATCGCCGACGTCTGGTTCCTGCCCTCCGGGCAGCGCGTGATTGGACTTGGCACATGGTCTTCACTTCAGGGTTTCTTGCATGACCACATTGAGCGGGATCCTCGACCTGCCGCAAGGCGCACACGAGGGTCGAATCAGAAAGTTCGCAGACGGACTTGTCACCACGCACGACGACCCGATCGTCACTTCCGAGTTCTGCCAGCAGCACGGGCTGAGCAGCGGCCAGGAAGTGACCATCGAGTTTGTCGAGCGGCAATCGCGGCGCCGCCGCACCTCGCGCCAGGTGGCCGAGCGGCTGGTGGCGGTGGAGGGCTTGCCGCCAGAGGATTTTTCCAAGCGCAAGGCCTTTGCAGACCTCACCCCGCTGGACCCGCAGCCGCGGCTGACCCTGGAGTATCCAGGCTGCCCTGCCGCCTGCCGCCTCATTGACATCTTCTGCCCGCTGGGCTTTGGCACGCGCGGCCTCATCGTGGCGCCGCCCAAGGCTGGCAAGACCATCCTGCTGCAGAACATCGCCTACGGCATCAAGCGCAACCATCCTTCGGTGGAGCTCATCGCGCTGCTCATTGACGAGCGCCCGGAAGAGGTCACGGACTTCAAGCGCAACGTGCCTGCGCACGTGCTGGCATCCAGCAACGATCAGGAGCTGGAGCGCCACATCAGCCTGGGCATCCTGGCCATTGATCGCGCCAAGCGCATGGTGGAGGCAGGCAAGGACGTGGTGGTGCTGCTGGACAGCCTCACGCGTCTGGGCCGCGCCTTCAACAACAGCCGCCGCTACGGCAACAGCGGCCGCACCATGAGCGGCGGCCTGGACAGCCGCGCGCTGGAGATCCCCAAGCAGCTCTTTGGCGCTGCGCGCAAGGCGGAAGAAGGCGGCAGCCTCACCATCATCGCCAGCTGCCTGGTGGACACTGGCAGCCGTGCAGACCAGGTGATCTTTGAGGAGTTCAAGGGCACCGGCAACATGGAGCTCATCCTGGACCGGCAGATCGCGGAGCGCCGCATCTTCCCCGCCATCAACCTGGCTGCCAGCGGCACGCGCAAGGAGCACCTGCTGCTGGGCGAGCGCGAACTAAAGACCGTCACTGCGCTGCGGCGCCGCCTGATGAGCGCCCCGCCGTGGATGCAGATGGAGCAGCTGCTGGGCGCACTGAAGCGCTACCCCACCAACGAAGCCATGGTCTCTGGCGGCTGACCTGCGCAAACGCCCCCAGTTCGCGGGCGTTCTGCTAGATTCTGCCCCATGGCGGACGGCTCGCCCCACCCCAACACCATTCGCGCTGGCGCGTTCCTGCTGACCACTGCGCTGCTCGCGCTGGTCATCATCATTGTGCTGGCCAAGACATCGTGGCTGACGCGCAAGAACAGCTACGTCATCCACTTCCAGATGACCGACGGCGTCGCCGGACTGGAGCGCGGAGCCGAAGTCCGCGTGTCCGGCCTGAAGGTGGGCCGTGTCACCGACATCCACGAGAAGTTCGACGAGGACCGCATTGACGTCGTGGTGGAGATGGACGCCAAGATCAAGGTCTTCCGCAACGCGGAAGTGCTGCGTTCGCAGGCGCTGCTGGGCAACTACAGCTGGCTGAACTTCCCCTCGCTGGGTGGTCCGCCGGCAGCGGCGCTCCCAGACGGCGGCGAGCTGGACGCCAAGCCAAGCGGCGGCCTGCTTGCCACGCTGGTGGGCCCGCAGAATGCTGGCCGCGCCAACCAGATGTTCGACGATCTGGCGCAGTTCACCGGCAGCCTGCGCAACTTTGCAGACGAGCAGTACCCCAAGAAGATCGTGCCCATCCTGGACGACGCCACCACCCTGGTGGCCAGCGCCCGCAAGGACTACGAAGTCTGGCGCGGCGACATCGGCACCACGCTGAAGTCCGCATCCAGCGCTGCAGGCAAGCTGGACACCACCATGGACGACGCCAAGGTCATGGTGAGCGACGCCCGCGCTGTGGTGGCCCACTTCCGCGAGAAGAACCTCTCCCAGGTGGACGCCATTCTGGACGAAGCGCAGGCTGGAACCACCAGCTTTGCCAATGCGCTGCAGACGCTGGACACAGAGCTGGCCACGCGCCTGCCTGACATTCGCGCCATGCTGACGGACCTTCGCACTGCTGCAGCACAGGTCAAGCTGGCCACCATGGAAGTGCGCCGCAGCCCGTGGAAGCTGCTCTACAAGCCCTCTGGCGATGAGCTGACCCGCGAGAACCTGTACGAAGCCGCGCGCGCCTTTGCGCTGGCCAGCAGCGACCTGCGCGTGGCGGGCGAGACGCTTCAGGCTGCGCTCCGCGCCACGCCAGAGCGCTGGGAGCGAGATCCAGCCTTCCGGCAGGCTGTGCAGGAGCAGGTGACCACCACGCTGGGCCGCTACGAAGCCGCGCAGAAGAAGCTCTTTGACGTGCTGCTGGATGGCCAGCCTGTACCCGCTGGCAGCGAGCAGGTTGGCACACCCTTCGCAGCGCCAGCCAAGTAGGCCGTGTCGCTCACCCGTTCCACCATGCAGGACATCAAGGCTGGCGCCGGCGTGTTCGCCGCCATGCTGGTGGTGGCTGGTCTCATTTGGCTCAACCTTGCGTGGCAGGCGCGGCGCCAGGTGCCCTACCGCGCCAGCTTCACCACCGAGCAAGGGGTGTATGGCCTCCGCACGGGCGCTCCAGTGCTGGTGGGCGGCCTGCAGCGCGGCAAGGTGACAGAGGTAGAGCCCCTGCTGCAGGATGGCGTGGTGGCCGGCTACGTGGTGCACTTCACCATCAGCGACCACGTCCGGCTTTACCAGAACACCAAGGTGGAAGCGCAGGCCGATGCAGTGGCAGGCGGTGCGCGCCTCTGCATCCTGGACACTGGGCGCCCGCGGACCATGAACGTGGCCACAGGAACGCCAGGCGTGCTGCCTGGCCGCCTGCCGCCCGGCTCCATGATCACGGCTCAGGAGCCAGGCACTTTTGACGGCTTCCTCGGACCCTCCAACACCGGTGGCATCTCCAGGGTGGTGGCGGACTTCCCTTCGCTCCGTGACTCCTACGCGCGCATCGCAGAGGACGCGCCAGCGCGGGCCGTGGCGATCCGCGACCAGTGGCGGCCGCTGGCAGCGCAGGTGCAGCCCGACGTGCAGATGTGGCGGCAGGACTGGCACGCTCTGGCCAGCCGGGCAGAAGGCGCCATGGCCAAGCTGGGCTTGGGGGAAGGCGCAGACCCCAGCGCTGTGGCTCCCGGCCTCCGCGCTCTGCAGGGTGAGCTGAAGCAGGCCATGAGCGGCGTGGACACCGAGCGCATTCAGATGGCGCGCGCCACGCTGGCCCGCGCTGTGCAGAGCCTGGACGACGTGCAGGCCCAGGCGTTCGCCATGCGCAACGCGCTGGCGGATGCAGAGCACGGCCTGGGGTTCGCCACGGCTGACTTTGCCATCGCAGGCGCAGAGCTGGCTGCCACGGAACGCGAGGCGCTGTCCGCACCGTGGCGGCTGTTCGCAGCGCCGACCGCGCAGCAGCAGGCTGCCGCAGACCAGGTGGACGACGCCCGCACCTTTGCGCAGGCTGCAAGCGAGTACGAGCGCGCGGTCACATCCATCCGCGACACCCTCACACGCGACGCAGAACTCCTGACCAAGGCACCTGGCCTGGCTGAGCTTCTGTCCACGCGCCTGCAGGCTGCCAACGCGCAGTTCGAGCGCGCCACCGAGCGGTTCAGCCGCCTGCTTCTGGACGGCCCAGCGGGCACGCCGCCCGCCAGCGCTCCGGCCAGCGCTCCCGCCAGCGCTCCAGCCACGCCGCCTGCCAGCGCCCCCGCCGCCTCGCCGGCCGCGCCATGACGGCTGGCCCTGTGCTGCACCACGTGGTTCCGGGCGATCCGCGCCTGGCCCCCTACGGCGGCGTGCGCGACGCAGACCTCCGCGGCCGTGATGGCCTGTACTGCGCAGAGACCCTGCGCGTGGTGATGCGCTTCCTGCGCGCAGCCGAGCGCCGCCGCCGCAGCAGCGCGCCGCCAGCGCTCACGCCGCACTCGGTGCTGTGCTGCCCGCGCGCGCTGGACATCCTGCAGCCTGCGCTGGCAGCGCACCCAGGGCTGCCTGTGTTCGTGGCGCCAGACGGAGACACAGTCACAGCCATCAGCGGCTACCGCCTGCACTCTGGCGCGCTGGCGCTGGGTGTGCGCACCGCAGAAGACCGCCACGCAGACCTGGCAGCGTGGGCCGCACCGCGTCCCAGCGCGCTGCTGGTGGCCTGCGATGGCGTGACGCAGACCGACAACGTGGGCGCCATCTTCCGCAACGCAGCCAGCCTGGGCGCCAGCGGCGTGCTGCTCTCGCCCAATGCCAGCGACCCGTTCTTGCGCAAGACAGCGCGCGTGGCCATGGGCCGCGTGTTCGACGTGCCGTGGGCGCGCACGCCAGGCCTGCCGCCTGTGCTGCGCGCGCTGCAGCAGCACGGCTTCCGCGTGCTGGCGGCAGAAGACCTGCCAGCCGCCGTGGACGTGCGCACCGTGACCCCAGCACCGCGCACCGTTCTGGTGCTGGGCGCAGAAGCGCGCGGCGTGAGCCCAGAGGTGCTGGCGCTGGCCGACAGCGTGGTCCGCATCCCCATGTCTGACCTGGACGGCGCGCTGGCTACAGATCCGCCCACGCTGAACGTGGCCGTGGCCAGCGCAGTGCTGCTGCACGCCCTGCGCATGCCATGAACGACACGGGCGCGCTGCCAGCAGCAGCACGCCCGTGCGGAGGAGGTTATAGATGGAGGATCAGCCTTCGGCGCTGCTGGCCTTAGGCTCCTGCGCTGCGCGGGCTGTCAGGCCTGCGCCGCGGACGCTTGGGATCACAGCTGGCACGCTGTCTTCCTGCGCCTCGGAGCGGGTCTCGCGGCAGCGTTCGATGGTGGCGCCCAGCGCCTCCAGCGTCAGCTCCATGCGGTTGTACCCGCGGTCCAGGTGGTAGACGCGGCTCACGATGGTCTCGCCTTGCGCAGCCAGGCCAGCCAGCACCAGGCATGCGCTGGCGCGCAGGTCGCTGGCCATGACTGGTGCGCCACGCAGCTGCCGCACGCCGCTCACCATCACGGTGTTGCCCTGGCGGTACAGCTGCGCACCCATGCGGCTGAGCTCAGCCACATGCAGGAAGCGCTCGGGGTAGATCTTCTCGGTGACGATGCTGTTGCCATCGGCCACGCTCAGCAGGGCCATGAACTGCGCCTGCAGGTCGGTTGGGAAGCCGGGGTGCGGCTGCGTGGTGATGATGGTGGGCTTCAGCACGCGCTCGCTCTCCACGCGCACGCTGCAGCGGAAGTCGTCGGCAGCCGGGTCCAGCTTGGACACGTGCACGCCGATCTCCTCCAGGTGGTTGATGGCCGCCAGCAGGCTGTCGTACGGGAAGTCATCCAGCACGATGTCGCCGTTGGTCATTGCTGCCGCGATGGCGTACGTGCCCGCCACGATGCGGTCTGGCATCACGCGGTGCTCGCAGCCACCCAGCGCTTCCACGCCGTCAATGATGATGCGCGGGCCGCCAGCGCCGCGGATGCGCGCGCCCATGCGGTTGAGCATGTTGGCCAGATCAACGATCTCTGGCTCGCACGCAGCGCTCTCAATCACAGTGCGCCCTTCGGCCAGCGTGGCAGCGCTCATCACGTTGGCAGTGCCCAGCACCGTGCTGCCGTTGGCGCCGCCCAGGAAGATGGTGGCGCCGCGCAGCTTGTCGGCCGTGGCGATGATGTTGCCGCCATCCAGCTCGATGCGCGCGCCCAGCTTGGCCAGGCCGCGCAGGTGGAGATCCACCGGGCGCGTGCCGAACGCACAGCCGCCTGGCATGCTCACCACCGCTCGCTTCCTGCGGGCCAGCATCGGTCCAAGGACGCAGATGCTGGCTCGCATGGTCTTGACAATGTCGTACGGTGCGGTGTCGCAGCTCTCATCCACCGTCTGCATGACGATGGTGTCATCGTCTCCCAGACGGAAGTCCACACCCAGCCGCTCAAGCAGGCGGCCCAGGTTCTGGATGTCGGCTAGCGGGCCAACGTTGGTGAGCTTGACGCGACCAGTGGTCAAGAGCGACGCTGCCATGAGTGGCAGCGCTGCGTTCTTGGCACCTTCGACGGTGACGCGGCCGCTCAAGCGGCGGCCGCCCTGAATGCGGAAGAAGTCCATGGGACGAGTCCCCTTAACGCCGACGGTGCGGGCATTCCGTTCCCGCGTGAAACCACCATCGGCGTTCCGCGCGCCCGATCCTGAAATCACGGGCAGCCAATAAGATAACGGTTTCCATGAGCACTGCCAGCCCCGCCGACACCGCTTCGCACGCTTCTTCTGGACCCACGCTGCCAGACGCCAAGATGCACCTGGTGCTGCCCACCGCACCGGTCGTTGGCCGGGTGAGCATGAACAAGATCTGCACCAAGGGCAAGAGCTCCAGCTACATCCGGCATGTGTGCGTGGATGTCTCTGGCACACCGCTGGAAGGCAACTGGTTGGCAGGCCAGAGCTTCGGTGTCATCCCGCCTGGTCTGGACCACAGCGGCAAGCCGCACAAGGTGCGCCTGTATTCCATCGCCAGTCCCAGCTACGGCGAGGATGGCCACGGCAAGGTCCTGTCCACCACCTGCAAGCGCCTGCTGGCAGAGCGCGAGCCACAGAAGGCTGGAGACGACCCGAACGATCACCGACTCTTCATCGGCGTGTGCAGCAACTACGTCTGCGACCTGCGGGAAGGCGAGTCTGTGGACGTGTCTGGCCCCAGCGGCAAGCGCTTTGTGCTGCCAGCCGACCGCAACGCCCACGACTACCTGCTGCTGGCCACTGGCACAGGCATCGCGCCCTTCCGAGGCTTCATCCATGAGCTGTTCGTGGGACCGCCAGCTGGTTCGCCAGCGCGAGCCGGCTGGAAGCCCTGCACCAGCCGCGTGGAGCTGGTCATGGGCAGCCCCTACACCAGCGACCTGATCTACGACGAGTTCTTCCGCAGCGTGGCCAAGGACCACCCCAACTTCCGCTACCACACAGTGATCAGCCGCGAACTGCGCGCCGATGGCGGCAAGGGCGAGTACATCCACCACTACGTGGACCGGCAGCTCCCCCACTTCCGCGACCTGCTGACCAGCCCGCGCAGCCTGATGTACATCTGCGGCCTCGCTGGCATGCAGGTGGGTGTGTTCCAGACCCTGGCGGTGAACGGCCTGCACCACGGGTTCTTGGACGTGCACGCTGAGCTGGCCGACGTCGCCCCCAAAGACTGGACGGCTGAGCAGATCAAGCGCCGCGTGCACGCCACCCGGCGGTGCATGCTGGAGGTCTACTAGGCGCCCGCACGCCCGGGAACCAGCCTCCCAGCCCCATTCCATGCGGGCTGATGGTGCAAATCTCGCTCTTTGGCAGGTGCGAGAGGATGGCCAGGCACCCGGTGCTACGATTTGCGCCGTTCCCCATGCAGGACCCACAAGGCGAATGGAAGGACGGCGACGACCTGGCTGAGCAGGCCAGGCGGCACTTTGAAAGCGGCCGCTTTGCGGACGCCGAGGCTGCCCTCCGCCAGGCCCTTGCGCAGAACCCAGACCGCCCAGACTGGCACTTCAACCTGGGGCACGTGCTGGAGCAGAGCGAACGCCACGCCGAGGCGCGCGCGGCCTACATGCGCTGCCACCAGCTGGACCCGGACTCCCCAGAGCCGCTCCTGGCGGCCGCGCGCACGCTGGCGCTGGATGGCCAGAACGCAGAGTCGGTCCGCCTGATTGACTCAGCGCTGGCTCTGGACCGCACCAACGATGCTGCACACGCGCAGAAGGTGGCTGTTCTTGGCAACTGCGGCCGCGACGAGGAAGCCCGCGATGCGTTCTACGTGGCGCAGGAGTTCGTGGAAGCCCCAGCCTTCACCATGCTGAGCATGGCGCAGCTGCTGGAGGAGACAGACGACCTCTCCCGCTCTGCCTGGTGCTACCGCGAGGCGCTGCGCCACCGCCCAGAGATGCTGGAGGTGCGCACCATGTACGCGCGCTGCCTGGCCCGCCAGGGCGACCACACCAAGGCACTGCAGAACTACATGCAGGTGCTGCGCGAAGATCCAGGGGACGTGGACGCGCTGATCGGCTGCGCCCGTCTGCTCTCCCACCTGGGCCGCGAGGCGGATGCGCAGGAGAAGCTGCGCCGCGTTGTGGAGATCGAGCCTGCCAACGTGGCGGCGCACTACGAGCTTGGCCTCCTTTCCATGCGGGCTGCCCGGTACGAGCGCGCTGCGGTGGAGTTTGAGCTGGTGCTGAAGCTGGACCCCATGCGCAACAGCGTGCGGGTGGACCTGGCTGAAGCCCAGTTCCGCCGCGGCCGCCAGGACGAGGCGCGCGAGACGCTGCGCGCGTTCATGTCCGATGGCCTGCCCGATGCTCCGGAAGATCGCGCAGACCAGCCAGCCTCCGAGGCCATGCGTGCCTACGTCACGCTGCTGGCCCGCGCTGGCGCGCTGCTGAGTGGAACCGGCCTGTGGCTGCAGGCTGCGCAGGTGCTCACCGAGACTGTCCGCCGCATGCCGCAGGAGGCCGCGCTGTGGCGCGCCCTGGCCCGCGCCCGCTTTGAGTGTGGCGACGAGGACGGCGGCCGCAACGCCAGCCGTCAGACCCTGGAGCTGGACCCCAGCTGCGCCGCCAGCTACCACAACATGGCGCTCAGCAGCCTGAAGTCCGGCCACCTGGACGAGGCTGTGGAATGGACCCGCCGCGGCCTGCGCGCCCGCAAGGACGACGAAGGGCTGCGGCGCATCCGCTCACGCCTGTTCTTGGCGCGAGTGAAGCGTGCACTGGCCTTCTGGAAGCGGGGTTGACTTAGTTGCCCATGCCGTGCGTGTACGGCAGGAGCGCCAGGAAGCGAGCGCGCTTGATGGCCTGCGCGATCTTCTTCTGGTCCTTGGCCGACGCGCCAGCGCGCTTGCGCGAGACGATCTTGCCGTTGCCCGAGATCAGGCGGCGCAGGTCTTCGACGTTCTTGTAGTCAATGACCAGCTTCTGCTTGGGGGCGGCGTGGGCGGCTGGAACGGTCTCGGTTGCGATGTCCGACATGCGTGACTCCGACGTGTAGTTGCTCGCAGGGGGTGCCTGCGCCTCGCCATGGCTTCTCGGATGGGGAGCTTCTGGCAGGCGCCAGAAGCAGCGAGGGACGGACCATGGTACGCGAAATCCCCCTTCCCTTCCAACTCTCTGCCTTTCCGCCTTGGAAGCAGCGTCCCACCCCAGTTACACTGCTCCCGTGGCCGAACATTCACCTGCGGAACGGATGCCGCATCGCGTGGAACTGAGCCCTGAGGAGCTCGGTGTTCTGCTTGGCACAGATCGTTTTGAACCGGTGGAAGAAGCGCCCGCGGTGGCTGCGCCTTTGATGGCAGCACCCGCCGTCTCAGCGCCCATTGCTGCCGCCCCTGCGGAAGAGCCGCCTGCGGTGGCTGCTCCCATGGACGCACCGGCCGCACCCATGGACGCCGTGCAGCCACCTGTTGGCAGCGCGCGGCTGCCAGGCGACGCAGACTTGCTCCAGGCCGTGCTGGCTGGCGCACCCAACTTTGAAGCGCTGCTCTTGAAGGTGATCCGCGAACGAAGCGGCGAGCCGCTGGCCCGCCTGGTGGACGGCGCTGTGGCCGATGCCATGGTGGCCGCCGACACAGGCACGCGCGTGGACAGCCGCCGCGCGCTGGTGGCCCCGCTGCCACCCGATGTGCGCAACGCGTGGGCCGCATGGGCTGCGCGCTGGCTTGAGCTTGCAGCCCTGGTGGCCGCGCGCGCGCCCAAGGGTGGATGGGACGACCCCACGGGCCTGCCCATGTGGCCGCGCCTCCGCACCCAGGCCGCGCACCGCATTGCCGCAGCGCGCACCCGCCGCGAGAGCGTGCATGTGGCGGTGCTGCGCATCGAGGACACCGACCTCTGGAACCGCCGCTCGCAGGTGCTGGTGAACGACGCCTTCCAGGCGCGCGTGGCCGCAGAACTCGACCAGAACGTAGCGCCCGGCGATGAGCTGGCCCGCCTGGAAGATGGCGCCTTTGTGCTGGTGACCGCCCGCGACGAGGCCGTGCAGACGCTGGCGCAGGCCATGCGCAGCGTGATTGCGCAGCTGCCCGGCGATGGACCGCGCAGCCTGACCGTGCGCGTGGGCGTGGCCACTGCGCCGTGGGACGCCACCTGCCCCCAGTCCCTGCTGGACGCCGCACTGCGCCGCGCCGCCGCTACCTGAGCCATGATCGTGGTGCTGTCCGACCTGCACCTTGGCCTGGCCTCCGCGCCCCGGCCAGCCGAGCTCGCCCCGCTCTTCGAGGGCGCGCAGCACGTCATTTTGAACGGCGACACCACCGAGCTCTCCACGCCCGCCTTTGCGGCGCGCGCTGCAGCGCAGCTGGCAGAGCTGCGAGACGCCGTGAAGTCGCGCGGCGCCCAGTGCACGGTGCTCGCTGGCAACCACGACCCGGACATCAGCGCAGACACGCACCACATGCTGGAGGAAGGCCGCGTGCTGGTCACGCACGGCCACGCGTTCCACCCCATGATCGTGCCGTGGTCGCCCTACGCAGCGGAGGTGGGCGCCGAGTACCGCCGCGTGTGGGAGGCCATGCCGTCGCACGCGCCGCTGGAACGCGCGCTCCTTGCAGCAGGCCAAGCCGCGCGCACCGAGCGGCAGCTGGAGCACGCGCGCCCGCCCGCGCGCGAGGCGCTCTCCATGTGCCTGCACCCGTGGCGCAGCATGCAGGTGGTGGGCTTCTGGCGCATCTATCCAGAGCTGGCCGCCGCATTCTGCGAACGATGCGCACCCGAGGCGCGCATGGTGGTGTGCGGGCATTCGCACCGCGCCGGCGCGTGGTGGGTGCGCAACCGCCTGGTGCTGAACACCGGATGCTTCACCTTTCCAGGCACGCCACACGCTGTGCTCATGGCAGAGGGCCAGATCGCGCTGGTGCCGCTGCAGCGCACCCGCAACGCGTGGCGCTACCGCGCAGAGTTCCGCAGGGCCTGGCGGATGGGGCTGATCGCAGAGGCGGCTGCCGAAGCGTCGACGCCGGTGGTGTAGCCCAGGCTCTGCAGCAGCCCCAGCACAGCAAGCGTGTCCACGTTGCCCTTGGCGCCTGGTGCGTACGGGCAGCCACCCAGGCCGCCGCATGAGCTGTCAAAGCTGCGAACCCCCAGCTCCAGGGCGCGCGTGATGTTGTCCAGCGCGCGGCCGCCAGTGTCGTGCAGGTGCAGCGTGGTGAGCGCAGCGGGCACGCTTGGCTCCAGCGCTGCATAGAGGCGCGCGACGCTCTCTGGCGTGGCTGCGCCCGTGGTGTCCCCCAGGTCAATCTCATCCACGCCCATGGCCAGCAGCTCATCCACCACCGCGCGCACCGCGGACGGCGGCGTGGGGCCTTCATACGGGCAGGTGGCCACGCAGCTCACATAGCCGCGCACTGGCAGGCCCGCAGCATGCGCGCCCTGGATCACGGGCGCAAAGCGGGCCAGCACCTGCGCGATGCTGCCGCCCGTGTTCTTGTGGCTGAACGTCTCGCTGGCTGCGGCAAACACGCTGATCTTGTCCACCCGCGCCTCCAGCGCGCGCTGCAGGCCCTGCTCGTTGGGCACCAGCGCGCTGTAGGTCACGCCCTTCCGGCGGGCGATGCGCGCGAACACCTCCTTGGCATCCGCCAGCTGCGGCACCCACTTGGGGCTGACAAAGCTGCTCACCTCGACTTCTGGAAATCCAGCGCCAGCGAGCGCGTCTACAAAGTCCACCTTTGTATCCGTGCTGATGGGCGTGGGCTCGTTCTGCAGGCCATCGCGCGGGCCCACCTCGGTGATGCGCACCCAGCCAGCGCCATGCACTGCCAGCTGTGGCGCCAGCCATGCGCCACTCTGCGCCGCATGCATGCGCGTGTGCGCTGCCACGTCAGACGTCTCCCTTGCTGTTGCGGGCCTGATCCTCCTGGCGCAGCTTGCGCACCAGGAATGGAATCACCAGCGCCATCAGCGCCACCGTGAGCACCGCAGCGCCAATGAACAGCACCACTTCTGGCGTCACGCCAAAATCCTCTTGCCCGTGCGATTGGCTGATGATCGTGCTCGCTGCAGGCTCGGGTTGCGCTCCTGCTGCGGGAGCGGTCTGCGTTCCCGCCGCGGGCGTGGCCTGCGTTTCCGCTGCGGACGCAGCTTGCAGCGTCATGGCGCAGCCGCCCCTTCTGGCCGCACAAAGGCCAGCGTGGGCTGCACCGTGGCGTCGGTGCGGCCACCTTCTGCCGGCACCACCAGCAGCGTGCCTGGCTCAGCCTGGGCTGTGCGCAGCATGGCAAAGGCCACAGGCTGCGCACCCAGGAGCGGGCTGAGCGTGCTGCTGGTCACTGTGCCCACCGGGCTGCCGGGCTCGCCATCAGCGCTCCGCTCAAAGACAGGGCTGCCTGCAGTGGGCAGCAGGTCCTGCGCGGGGCGCAGCGCCACCAGCACCTGCTTGGGCTTGCCCAGGCTCTCCATGCGCGCCACCACTTCTTGGCCCAGGTAGCAGCCCTTCTTGAAGCTCACGCGCTGTGCCAGGACGCCAGTCTCATGCGGCAGATTGCTGGGGCCAAAGTCAACGTGGAACAGCGGCGTGCCAGCCTCAATGCGCGCAATGTTGTACGCCTGCCATCCGGCCGGACGCGCCAGCCTTCGGCCGCCCTCCTCGGCGCTGTGCTGGTCCACCAGCGCTGCGTAGACCCGCGCGGCGTGCTCGGCTGGCACCCACAGCTCCAGTCCCAAAGTGCCGCATGAATCTGCGCGCGCCACCCACACCGGTGCACCCACCAGCTCCACCACCGCGCACGCCATGTCTGCATGCAGCGGCTCAAACAGCTCTTCGCCACACGTGGCCGCGCGCTGCAGCACCGCCACAGCGCTGGGGCCATGCACCGAAAGGCGCGACCACTGCGCCGTGGCGGCCGTCAGGCGCACGTCTTCTGAAAGCACAAACGCCTCCAGGCTGGCGGCTGCGTCCTTCACGTCGTGCACGTCCAGATCCACCAGCATGCGCGCAGGCTGCGCGCCGCACGAAGGCAGCTGGCACGCGCCAAACTCGCACAGCAGCAGGTCTGCCTGGATGCGGCCCTTGCGGTTCAGCCAGAACGCACGGCGCACCTGCCCTGCGGCCATCCCCTTCAGCTCCTGCGTCACCATGCGGTTCAGGAACTCAACCCGCGCTGCGCCTTCCAACACCAGCGTGCCGCGGTCTGCGCGGTCCAGCACGGCAGCGCTGCGGCGGAACGCTGAATACTCCAGCTCCAGCAGGCCATATGTGGCCACGATCTGCGGTAGCTCTGCAGCCGGCGGCGCGTCTGCAATGCCATACGCCACCCACTCCAGCTCCATGGGCACGCCACCCAGACGCACGCTTTCTGTGCGTGTGTAGCGCTGGTGCTCGCTGGCAAGGCTGCTATCGGCCATAGAGGGGAAGGATAGGCATCCGCCACCATCACGGGCGCATCCGATACCCTGTCGTTCCCATGAAACTGGACCTCGACCTCTTCAAGCGTCTGTGCGAGACACCTGGCACCTCCGGCCGCGAGGAGCGCGTGCGCGCGCTCATCGAGAGGGAGACGCTGAGCCGCGGCAAGCAGCTCTTTGACGAGCACCACGTGGACGCCATGGGCAGCCTGATCTGCACGCGCCGCGCCACCAAGGGCGCGCGCGGCAAGGGCAAGGCCACGCGCGTGCTGCTGGCCGCGCACATGGACGAGATTGGCTTCTACGTGCGGCACGTGGACGACAACGGCTTCCTGTGGCTGAACGCTGCGGGCGGCTTTGACACGCGCAACCTGTTTGCCAGCCGCGTGCTGGTCTGCACCGACAGCGGCGACTACAAGGCTGTGATGAACCCGGGTGGCAAGCCCATCCACATCGCCAGCGACGCAGACCGCGCCAAGGTGCCGGGCGTGGACGAGTTCTTCGTGGACATGGGCATGCCTGCAGCCGACGTGAAGAAGAAGGTGAAGGTGGGCGACTACGTGGTGCTGGACCAGCCCTTCATCGAGATGCCGCTGAAGGTGGTGTGCAAGGCGCTGGACAACCGCATGGCCTGCTTTGTGGCCATCGAGGCGCTGCGCCGAATCAGCCAGCGCGGGCGCAAGCATGCGGCGGACATCGTGGTGACCTTCTGCACGCAGGAGGAAGTGGGCCTGCGCGGCGCCACCACGGCCGCCAACCAGGTGGGCGCCGACATCGGCGTGGGCCTGGACGTGAACCTGGCGTGCGACACGCCTGGCGTGCCAGACACGCAGCGCGTCACCAAGCAGGGCGACGGCGCTGCCATCGGCGTGCAGGACGGCAGCATGATCAGCGATTACCGCCTGGTGGACGAGATCACCGCTGTGGCGCGCAAGCACCGCATTCCATGTCAGCGGGCCATCCTGCCGCGCGGCGGCCAGGACGGCGCTGCCATCCAGCGCAGCGGCAAGGGCGCGCGCTGCGTGGCTATGGGAGCAGGCACGCGCTACATCCACACCACCACCGAGATGATCGACAAGCGCGACCTTGAGGCGCTGGTGGACCTGCTCACCGAGTGGCTGGTCAGCGTGGAGTAAGCAGCGCGCGGGCGATGGTCTGGGCTGCGTCCAGGTGGGCGCGCGCGTTCAGCGCGTCTTCCATGGTGTCGCGGGCGCGGCCATCTGCAATGAGATCAGCCAGCACCACGCCGATGGACTGCAGGTTGTCCTCTGGCGCGATGCGGTCATACGCCAGCACCGCAGCGCCAGCCTGCACCAGCGGGCGCGCGTTGGCCTCCTGGTGCAGGTCGCGGTGGTGCGGGTATGGCACAAAGACTGTTGGCACGCAGTTGATCTCTGCCTCGGCCACGCTGTTGGCGCCAGCACGGCTCAGCGCCAGTTCTGCAGCGCCCCACGCCAGGCCAATCTCATGCAGGAAGGGCTTCACCACGGCGCGCACGCCAGCGCGCTGGTAGGCGCGCTCCAGCTCCTCCACTCCAGGCGTGCTGCGTTCACCCGCCAGGTGCAGGATCTGCCAGTGCTCCAACAGCTGCCGGTGCTGCAGCGCAAAGGCCACCATGAACGTATTCAGCGAGTTGGCACCCTGGCTGGCGCCGGTCACCAGCAGCACTGGGCTGGCTGGCTCCAGGCCCAGGCTCACGCGGCACTCTGCGCGGTTGCCTGGCGCGATGGCCCGACGCCGGATGGGCATGCCCACTGTGGCCTCTGCAAACTGCGGCCGCCCAGGCGTGTCCACTGCGGTCAGCACGCGCTGAGCACGGCGCGCCACCACTCGGTTGGCGCGGCCAGGCGTGGCGTCCAGGTTCACCAGCGTGATGGGGATGCCAAGCTCCTTGGCTGCAGCGGTCACTGGGCCGGTCACAAACCCACCCAGGCTCACCACCTGCTCCACGCCCTCTTCCTGCAGCACGCGGCGCGCCTCGGCCTTGCCCTGCATGTACCCGCGCGCAAAGCGCAGCAGGCCACCGGGAGTCCAGTGCAGGCCCGCAGCAGGAATGGCCCGGAACTGCGCGCCAGCCTCGCCCAGCATCTGCGCGTCAATGGCGCGCGTGCTGCACAGGAACAGCGGGCGCACGTGCGGATCCTGCTCCAGCATCCGCTCTGCGATGGCCAGGCCAGGGCTCAGGTGCCCACCGCTGCCGCCGCCAGCCAGCGCAATGGTGCGCTGCCGCGAGCCGCCGGTTGCCTGGGTGTGCGCAGGGATCTCCGCCATGCCGGAAGCGTGTACCACACTCATGCTGCCACCGTTGTGTCAGTCTGGGCGGGAGCACCGGCCTCGTCGGACTCGTCACCAGGGACAGGCATTCCCAGTGCGCGGCGCTGCCGGTCTGCAGCGCGCTCCATGCTCACCAGCAGTCCCAGTGAGAGCGCAGTCAGGATCCATCCCGTGCCGCCGCGCGACATCAGCGGCAGCGCAATGCCCTTGGTGGGCGCCAGGCCAGTCACCACCATGATGTTGATGAGCGCCTGCAGGCCCACGGTCAGCACGATGCCCAGGCCCAGCAGCTGCACGGATGTGGGCAGCAGCGGCGCCTCCGTTCCATCCTGCCGGCGGCCGCGCGCAGTGACGATGGCCATGCCGCAGCCCACCAGCATCACATACAGGATCACCACTGCGCAGGCGCCCAGCATGCCCAGCTCTTCTGTGATGATGGAGTAGATGAAGTCCGTGGTGCCTTCAGGCAGGTAGCCAAACTTCTGCACGCCGTTGCCCAGGCCCCGCCCCGCCACACCGCCGCCGGCGATGGCGCTCATGGACTGGATGATGTGGTACCCAATACCTTGGCTGTCTGCATATGGGTCCAGGTAGGCCAGGATGCGGTTCACGCGGTAAGGGCTCGTGATGATGAGCCCAGCAAACGCCAGGAGACCCAGCGGTGCCAGCGCCGCCACATACACCCAGCGCACGCCAGCAGCCAGCAGCATGCAGGTGGCCACCGCCATGATCAGCGTGGCGGTGCCCAGGTCCTCGGTTGCGATGATGCCGCAGATGAACGCAGCGCCCAGCATGGGGTACAGGAAGCCCATGCGGAACTCGCCCATCCGCTCGCGGTAGCGCACGGCGTACCAGGCCAGCACCATGGGCATGCCCCACTTGACCAGTTCGCTGGGCTGCAGGCCGATGGGCCCCAGCGTGATCCAGCGCTTGGCGCCATTCACCTCGCGGCCGATGCCAGGCACATGCACCAGCAGCAGCCCCAGCAGCATGCATCCCACGATCCAGACCAGCGGGCTGCGCCAGGAGCGCACTTCCAGCAGCTTGGGGACCGGCACAAACATGCCAATGACCAGCGCGACCGCCGCGGAGACCGCAAACCAGGTGTGCTTGCTGGTGAAGATGGAGGCAGCCGTGGTGCCCTGATCCCCTGCCGCTGAAAGGCTCAGGCTGGCCGAGTTCACCATCACCGTAGCCACGACCAGCAGGCCGACCACGGCGAGCACCAGTCCATGGCTTGCCCGCATCATGGCTGGAATATCGGCTGGCTGTTGGCTGCCACCCCAAAGGATGTGCGCGCGGTCAGCCAGTCAGGGCGCCGCACAGGAGGAGCGGCCGGCTGCTGGTGATCTCCACCTCCCGGATGCACCCCTCCAGGGCGCTGGCAGCCTCTGAGCTGGGCATGTCCACTGCCACAATCAGGTCACCGGGGGTACGACCCACCGCCTGGTGCCGGGGCCCCCCGGCTGGCTGGGCCGCACCCGTGCCCTGACCCACACCTGCTGGCAGGGCGCCGTCCGCTCGCCGGGCCACCACGCCCCCCACCCGCAGGGGGACCATGCCGCCTGCGGTGGCAGCGGCGGGAGCTGGTGCCTCCACGGTGCGCACCTGGTCAAACATCACGTGCACCCGGCGGCCCACCCAGGCGCGGTGCACGCGCTCGCTCACCTCGTTCTGGATGGCCAGCAGCAGGTTGTTGCGGAGGCGCTTGGTCTCCTCTGGCACATCGTCCGCAAAGCGATCAATGGCCACAGTGCCCGGCCGCGCGGAATACTTGAAGATGAAGTTGTTCTTGAAGGGCAGCTCCCGCACCAGCGCGCAGGTGGCCTCAAAGTCCTGGTCTGTCTCGCCAGGAAAGCCCACGATGATGTCGCCCGCCAGCGTGGCGTCTGGCAGGTACTGGAAGACCCGCGCTGCAAACTCGCGGTACTCCGCAACCGTGTAGCCGCGGTTCATGCGGGCCAGCACTGCGTCGCTGCCGCTCTGCGCGGGCGCGTGCAGGTAGCGGCAGATGCGCGGGCACGCCTGCATCACCTCCAGCACGTCGGGGCCGAAGTCCCTGGGGTAGCTGGTCACAAAGCGCAGGCGCTGCAGGTGCGGCACCTGGTCGTGGATGCGCTGCAGGAGCTGCGCGAACGTGGTCACGCGCTGCGCGGCATCCACTGGCTTGCGGAAGGACTGCAGACCAGGGCCCACCTGCGGAGCCTCGCGCCCGCCCACTGTGAGCGCCATGCCATGCACGTAGCGATAGTGGTTCACCGTCTGCCCAAGCAGCGTGATTTCAGCCACGCCCGCATCGGCCAGACGCCTGCACTCGTCCACAATGTCCTGCGGCGGGCGGTGCACTTCCGCGCCGCGTGTGTAGGGCACCACGCAGTACGTGCAGAACTTGTTGCAGCCGCGGGTGATGCGCACGTACGCGCTTCGCGCTGCTGCACCGCTGCGCGGCTCAAACGCACGCGAAAGGTCCAGCATCTCCAGGTTGTCCTGCGCTGCACTCAGCGTGGCGGCGCGGCGGCTGGTGTTGCCCGCCAGCGCCACGCGCTGCTCGCGCGCAGGGCGCGCAGTGGTGTCGTCCAGGTGCATGGTGCGGCGCACGTTGTCAATCAGAAGCGGCAGCTGGTCCAGCGCGCCTGGCCCGCACAGGATGTCAATCTGCGGATGCCGGCGCAGGATGTCCTCGCCGTCGCGTTCAGCCATGCAGCCCAGCACGCCCAGGATGAGCCTCTCGCCGTCCTTCTTGCGCACGCCCACGCGGCCGATGCGGCTGTACGCCTTTTGCTCTGCATGCTCGCGCACGCTGCAGGTGTTGTAGAGCACCACCTGCGCATCGGCGTCCTGGTCTGTGAAGGTGTAGCCCAGCGTCTCCAGGTGGCCGCGCACCAGCTCGCTGTCGAGCTCGTTCATCTGGCAGCCAAAGGTCTCCAAGTAGACGCGCATGGGGCCCGGGAGCGTAGCCCCACCCCCAGCCCCTTCCAAATCCCGCAGGGAATTGCACCGCCACCCGAGGCTTCACAGCAACCAAATAAGTCCGAGAAAAGCGCCACGGAGCGCTCCTGAACCAGCATCGGCACCTTCCGGAGGCAAGAAACCGCCATCCTAGGCAGCAACGGAGGGGCTTTTCTTGCGCCTGTTTCTTGACTCCCCTCAAGGCTGGACTACCTTCGGGCGTGAGGAGGTGAGGTTCCGGACGAGCAGCAAAGGGCTGCATCGTCTAAGAGAAGGGTCCCACCTCAGGTACTTCTCCCGCTGTTGCGGGAAGGGGAAAAGGTTATGAAGATCGGTACGTTTGGTCTCCTCGGCGCCGCTGCTTTCGCTTCTGCTGCCAGCGCTGCCTTCACCGGCTGGTCCAGCGAGGTCGTGAACCTCAACAACGGCCGCTACATTCTCAATGTCTACGCAAACTTCAGCGACACGGGCGACCGTCTCCTGAACTGCGTGAACGCAAACATCACCACGAACTCTGCCGGCGGCTTCTATCAGAGCGCTGCCAACCCGTTCTGGGCTCCAGGCGGCACGCAGAACAGCATGACGTCGGACGACAGCTGGGTGACCATTGACACCAACCCGAACGGCAACGGCAACGCCTTCGGCGGCACCTCTGGCGACCCGAACTTCGTGAACTTCAACGACTCGTCGGGCACCACCACCTACAACTTCTCGATCATCGAGAGCGCTGGTACGGGTGCTGGCTGGTTCAACGGCAACCCCGGCAACACCTACGGCTTCGCTGATGGTGGCAAGGTGCTGGCTGCTCACTTCGTCGTGACTGGCAGCAGCTCGGTGGTGAACTGGAACGTGACCTGCATCGTCAAGCTGTCCAACGGCCAGACGGTCACCGGTCAGGGCACGGGCCCCAACACGTTCGCGGTTCCAGCTCCTGGCGCGATCGCCCTCCTGGGCGCCGCTGGCCTGGCCTCCCGCCGCCGCCGCGCCTAAGCGGCCTGCGGAACCTCAACAGAGGATCTTTCTCGCCGGCGCCCCCTCCCAAGGGGGCGCCGGTTTCTCTATTGCTTCTGCTCGCGCGCGAAGTACCTTCTGTGCAGGTGGTGAGAGCTTCTCCTGCACGAGCGGAAAGGGGATACAGCGATGAAGATGAGGGTGTGTGTTTTCGTGGGCGCCGCTGCGCTCGCCTCGTCTGCCAGTGCTGCGTTCACGGGCTGGTCAACTGCACTCGTGAGCCTGGGCAGTGGCCGCTACGTGGTCAACGTCTACGCCAGCTTCAACGACACGGGCGACCGGGTGCTGAACTGCATCCAGGGCGCTATCTCCACCAACGCTGCCGGAGGCTTCTACCAGAGCGCGAGCAATCCATTCTGGGCACCCAGCAGCACGCAGAACTCGTTCAGTTCGGATGACAGCTGGGTGACCATCGGCACCAACCCCAACGGCAACGGCAACGCCTTCGGCGGCACCGCTGGCGACTCAAACTTCCTGAACTTCAACGATTCGTCTGGCACGACCACCTACGACTTCTCGGTGATCGAAGGGTCGGGGAACGGCGCTGGTTGGTTCAATCCCGCACCCACCAACAACAGCTACGGCCTTGCTGACACCGGCAAGGTGCTGGTGGCCCATCTGGTGATCGGCAACACCGGCAGTTCCACCTGGATCAGCTGGAACGTGGCTGCCATCATCCAGCTGGCCAACGGCCAGACGGTCACCCAAGGTGCGGGGCCGCACGTCTGGTATCTGCCCAGTCCGGGCGCATTGTGTCTCCTGGGGGTCGCTGGTATGAATCCCCTCCGGCGCCGCCGCACCTGATCCGGGCACCAGGCGCACCCAAAGGAAAGACTGGATCTGACCCGGGGATGGTGGCACTCAGCGGGGTTGAACCTCCCTTCGGGGCTTCCGCATGCCAGTTATTGCGACATTGCACTGGGTTCCAGCAAGTTTCGAGCCCTCCCGGTGTGCTGCAAAACCAAAAAAGACCACTCCTTTGCTTGGCACCTCCCCAAACTCGTGGCACTTTCCCCCTGCATCTCGTTGGTCCCCCTCCCTTGTTTCCCCCGCTCAGCGTGTGCTGGCGCCCCTTTACCCAACGAGATCGGAGGTTTTTCAGATGCGTCTCCCTTTCATTCTTGGTAGCGCTGCCGCCCTCGGCTGCGCCGCGATCGCGAACGCTGGTTTCACTGGTTGGAGCGTCGAGCGCATTACGCTCGGCAACGGCCACATCATCATGAATGTGTTCGCCAACTTCGACAACGCCGGCGATCGCCTCCTCAACGTCGTCAAGACTGACATCTCGGCCGGTACGGCTGGTGGCTTCTATCAGTCCGGGAGCAACCCGTTCTGGAAGCCCGCGAACAGCCAGAACAGCCTGACCTCGGACGACAGCTGGGTCACGATTGACACCAACCCAAACGGCAACGGCAACGCCTTCGGCGGCTGCTCCGGCGACCCGAACTTCGTCAACTTTGACGACCAGAACAGCTCCTACGACTTCTCGTACATCGAGAGCGTGGGCAACGGCGCTGGCTGGTACAACGGCAACCCCAGCGGCAACAGCTACGGCTTCGCTGACGGTGGTCGCGTCCTGGTTGGCCACTTCGTGGCTGCCAACGCTCAGGTCGGCGACACGCTGACCTGGATCGGCCGCTGCACGGTCAAGCTCGCCAACGGCGAGACTGCCACCGAGCAGGGCGCAGGCACCTTTGAGTTTGCCTGGATCATCCCAGGCCCAGGCGCTCTGGCTCTGCTGGGCGCTGCCGGTCTGGTCTCCCGCCGTCGTCGCGCCTAATTGGCACGGCTTCGACACGCCTGAGGGGCGCTTTGCCCCACAAGGCCAGCACACGTCACACAGGTCCGCCATCCTTCGGGATGGCGGACCTCTTTTTTGACCCGGAGGACAACGGTCCCTGGGTTTTCCCCTGCAGGCCGCGGGCTGGTTTTCGGTCCTGCGTGCAGGGGGGCGAGTGTTGCACGCCCAACTCCACACACCCCCTTCTCCCGGAAAAAGATCCTGAGTTCGGGCATTTGCACCGGAAGATGCTTCCTTCTTCCCCCAGCCGGGATATTTTGGAGGACGGCCCAATCCGCTCTCAAACGGACAGGTCTGTGACGTCACATGCGGGAACCGTCCCGCACACCCCCACGAAACGCGCCGCAAGGCGCAGCCTAGACAGGAGCTTGGACGTGAAAATTAGCCTTCTCTTTGGAGTTCTGGCCGCGAGCGGTTTGGCCATCACCATGGGTCAAATGAACGCAACCGCCCTTCCCGGCGACGAGGGTGACGGCGGCGCTGCTGCCGGCCCCGATGTGATCGTCGGCTCCATCCACAATGTGGCGAGCAACTACGGCGCGGTGGGCGGCATCATGGCCTACTCGTTCGGCACCACCAGCTGCAACATCGGCACCCAGCAGCTGCTGTGGTACGACTTCGATCCGGATGGCGCTGGTCCAATCTCTTCTGCGGACCACCCCACCATTCCACAGAACGCCTACAAGGTGAAGGATGGTCGGATCACGCAGATCGGCGCCAGCTGGTGCAAGCACGGCTTCTGCGCCCTGCAAGGCACGCTGTGCGGCTCCTGCTCGCCAGCAGGCGGCGGCTGCCCCAACCTGCTCGGCATCGGCTGCAGCGACCCGTACGACGCTGGGCTGAACGGCAGCTACAGCGGCCTTGGCCCACGCTCGCAGATCAACCCCACCACAGGTTTGTTCCCCTTCCCATTCTCTGCCCCTTCGTCCAACACGACGATCGGCCGCAGGTGCCAGATTGCGGGGACGGACCTGAACCCAGCCCTCAACGCTGGCGCGGTGTACTTTGCTGAGTGCATGTACATCCACCGCCAGGATGCACAGGGCAACAACGACAACAACAACGCCAGCTACCGCAAGTTCACGGTTGGCTCGCTGCAGGGAAACGGCACCTACGCGCTGTCCCTGACGGGCTCCACCGTCCAGCAGAAGGCTGCTGTCTACGCGTGGAAGGATGTCCACACGGACGTCCTGGTGAGCGCTGTTGACGGCGCGGATGGCCGCTACATGGTGGCCTACCGTGTGACGAACAACGGCAACGGCACCTGGCACTACGAGTACGCCGTGGAGAACATGAACAGCGACGCCGCGGGCGCCTACTTCTCGCTGCCACTGCCTGCGGGCGTGGTGGTGAGCAACTTTGGCTTCCACGACGTGCCAGCTCACTCCGGCGAGCCCTACAACAGCATTGACTGGGCTGTCACCACCACAGGTGGCCAGCTGCGCTGGTCCTGCACAGAGACGTTTGCGGGCAATCCAAACGCAAACGCGCTGCGCTGGGGCACCATGTACAACTTCTGGTTCGATGCCAACACGGCTCCGACCACGGCTGCAGGCGCCATCGGCCTGTTCAAGACTCCCGGCTCTGCCGTGGCCTTCACTGGCCTGGCACCAAGCGCTGTGGCGCTGCTGGGTGACCTGAACAACGACGGCATCGTGGACGGCACCGACCTGGGTCTCCTGCTGGGCCAGTGGGGTGGCACTGGCACGGGTGACCTGAACAACGATGGCATCGTGGACGGCACGGACCTGGGCATGCTGCTGGCTGCCTGGAGCTGATCGTCCCGCTGACTCCTGTTCGCTTCCCGCACCGCCCGGCAGTTCGCCGGGCGGTGCGTCTTTTGGGGCGGCAGTTTCACTACGCTGGGGCGCTTGGACCCTGACGTCGAACCAGCACCCGAGTGGCAGCCCCGCCGCAGCCGCGCGCCGCAGCGCCGCCTGGACCCGGTGGCGGTGGCAGCCCTCATCGCGGCCATCCTGCTGGGCTGGTGCCCGCTGACCAGCATTCCGGCCATGGTGCTGGGGGTGGTGTCGCTCCGCCGCATCGCGGCCCAGCCGCAGCGCCTGCGCGGCATGGGCTATGCGTGGTCGGCCATTGGCATCGCTGCAGTCCTCATGGTGACCACCATGTGGGGCGCCAGCCTGGCGCGCGAGTATCTGCTGGAGGAGCTGGGTGCGTCCACCAGTGCAGCGGTCACCGCGGTGCTCACCAAGGGTCCAGATGACAACGTGTGGGTGCAGGTGGGTGCAGGCGGGCCATCTCCCGAGGAGGCCGCTGCCTTTCAGGAGCAGGTGGAGGCGCTCATTGGCCCCGTGCGCGAGGTGCGCGTGAACAACCTGCGCCCAGAGGGCATCATGGCGGCCACCTGGGAGGCCGCATTCACCGTGGATGGCGAGAAGGCTGTGGCCTTTGGCACGGCCCAGTTTGCGCAGGCCACAGACTTCCAGCCTGGCCGCCCCATGTTCCCACCACCCCTCTTCATGCGCTCCATCCTGCTGGATGTGGGCGGCAAGCGCATCTCGCTGCCACCTGGTGCCTGCGAGCCCAAGCCATGACCAGCCTCCCTCCCACGCATGCCCTGCCTGGCGCGCACCGCCGCTCTGTCCTGGCGCTGGCGTGCTGCCTCCTGGCGGTGCTGCCGCCACTCTGCCTGCTCTCGCCCATCCTGGGAGTCCTGGCGCTGCGGCAGATGCGGCGCCAGCCATCCATCGAAGGGCGGCCGCTGGCATGGGCTGGAATCGTGCTGGGAGGCCTGATCAGCGTGGGGTTCCTGGCCAGCACCGCGCTGGCGTGGCAGAGCTTCCAGGCGGTGGTGCGGCGCCCAGAGGCGCTGCTCCAGGCCGCCATGGCTGGTGATGCGCAGGCTGTCCGCGACCAGATGATCGGCGCTGGCGCAGAGGCCACCGCCGCAGATGTGGCGGGATGGAGCGCTGCTATGCGCAGCCGCTGGGGAGAGCTGGTGCGCGTGGAGCAGTCCAGCCGCCCCCCAGACCAGCCCCCGCAGGAAGCCCAGGGACAGGTGATCCTGCACGCTGCCTACACCGCTGTCTTTGCGAAGGGGCAGGTGCCGGTGATGGTGGTGTTCGCGTCGCCCAAGGACTCCATGGCGCCCCTGTTCGCCCTACGCATCCTGCGCCTGGAGCTGGAACCTGCCGAAGGACCGCGTATCGTGTTCCCGGCTGCCCCTCCCGCTGCCCCTCCCGCTGCGCCATGAGCGAGACCACCGCATCACCCGCCGAGAACATGATCGAGGTCAGGGACCTTGTCATGCGCTTTGGCAAGCAGACTGTGCTGGCTGGCCTGAACCTGCAGGTGCGCCGCGGCGAGACGCTGGTGGTGATGGGCGGCAGTGGCTGCGGCAAGAGCACGCTGCTGCGCCTGATGATCGGCGCGCTGAAGCCATCGGAAGGAAGCATCAAGCTGCTTGGGCAGGACCTTGGCCAGGTGGACGACCAGGGCTTTGACTCCATGCGCCGGCGGTTTGGCATCCTGTTCCAGAGCGGCGCGCTCTTCCAGAGCATGAGCATCGCAGAGAATGTGGCGCTGCCCATGCGCGAGCTGACTGATCTGCCAGAGGACCTCATTCAGCTGCAGGTGAAGATGAAGCTGGAGGCTGTGGGCTTGCGCGAGCACGCGGACAAGTTCCCAGCGCAGATCTCGGGCGGCATGAAGAAGCGCGCTGGCCTGGCGCGCGCGCTGGCGCTGGACCCGGAGATCATCTTCTACGACGAGCCCAGCGCAGGCCTTGACCCTGTGACCAGCGCTGAGATTGACCAGCTAATCCTGACCCTGACCAAGAAGCTGGGCGTGACCAGCGTGGTGGTCACGCACGAGATGGACAGCGCCTTCACCATCGCAGACCGCATGGTGACGCTGGACAAGGGGCGGACGCTCAAGATCGCGCCGCGCGCGGAGTATGAGCGCATCCGCAATCTGACACCCGACCAGGCCGCCATGCTGAGCGAGGACGACCGCATCGTCCGGCAGTTTGTGCGTGGCGAGGCGTTCGGCCCCATCACAGACCGCCGCACCATGACCAGCTACGCAGACGACCTGATGGGCCTGCTGTCGCCCATGCCAGGCATCTCAAGCATCACGCCCACGCGATAGGTGCGCGACAGCAGGGAATGCAATGGCGCAGGACGCGCCTGGGACAGCTGGAGGCAGCGGACCCGAAGGTGGATGAAAGGAGCATGGACGCGTGAAGCCGTATCCGCAGACGTTGAAGGGCGCACGGGTGGTGGTGATGGGCCTTGGCCAGTTTGGCGGTGGGCTGGGCACCACGCGCTGGCTGGTGCAGCACGGCGCCCGCGTGCTGCTGACCGACAAGGCAGACGAAGCCAAGCTGGCCAAGCCGCTGGCGGCGCTGGCGCCGCTCCTGCAGCACGGCTCTGTGGAGCTGCGCCTGGGGCGGCACGAACCAGCAGATTTTGCCGCCGCAGACCTGGTGGTGGCCAATCCAGCAGTGCCGCTGCCGTGGGCAGACCCCAACATCGCTGCTGCGCAGGCTGCTGGCACGCCAGTAACCACTGAGATCCGACTGGCTGTGGAGCAGCTGGACCGCACCTGCACGGTGGGCGTGACTGGGAGCGCTGGCAAGAGCAGCACCACGGCCATGATCGCCCGCCTGCTGGCTGGCCCTCCGCATCACGCGCGCATGGGTGGCAACTTTGGCGGCAGCCTGCTGGGGCAGGCTGCTGCGCCGGGCATGTGGACGGTGCTGGAGCTCTCGAGCGCCATGCTGTGGTGGCTGGGCCCGGGTGCCGCGCTGGCTGGGCAAAGGCCCTGGTCGCCGCGCGTGGCGGTGCTGACCAATCTGGCGCCCAATCACGTGGACTGGCATGGGTCCGTCCAGCACTACTACGAGAGCAAGGCGCAGATCTGTGCTGCGCAGCAGGCTGGCGACGCGTTCATCACCCTGTTTGGCGCAGAGCAGCCAGCGCAGGCCGCCGCGGCTGCACGCGCCTGCACTGCGCTGGGCGCATGGTGGGAGCGCGGCGCGGGCGCTGCCAACGCGCCAAGCCCGTCGCAGCTGGATGACCTGCTGCAGCACATTCACCTGCCGTACGTGCCGGGCGAGCATCAGCGCCGCAACGGGCGCCTGGCCATCCTGGCTGCAGAGGCTGCTGTGGCGGCCACTGGCGCTGGCCCAGACCGCGCTGCGCTCCTGGCCCTGCTGCGCGAGCATCGCGCCCTGCCCCACCGCCTGGAGTTCGTGGGCGAGTACCGCGGCATCAAGTGCTACAACGACTCCAAGAGCACCACGCCCGACGCCACGCTACTGGCAGTGGCTGCCTTCCCAGAACCCAAGCGCATCCACCTGATCGCTGGCGGCTACGACAAGAAGATTGATCTGGCCCCCATCCGGCAGCTGGCTGCAGAGCTGGCGGGCGTCTACGCCATTGGCACCACCGCGCCGCAACTGTGCGGGCCAGATGGAACGCAGGCGTGCGGCACGCTGCCAGAGGCCATCCGCTGCGCCAAGGCGCGCGCCCAGCCTGGCGATGTGCTGCTGCTTTCTCCAGGCTGCGC
>JAXMAM010000013.1:0-72580 GCA_046350455.1 Phycisphaerales bacterium
TGGGCGGGCACCGGCTCTGGAAGCGTGAAGCTCAGTATGGTCGGGAGCGCGGCGGCAAGGAACTGCACGCGCTCGACCTTTGGCTCCGATGGTGGCGTCTTGGGCTGCTCGGGCTGCGGCATACCGCACTTGCAGGCCGTAACCGCATCGCGGTTGGTGCATTCTGAGCCCGACTTCTCGACGGCCCGACCCGAGCAGCACGGGCAGGCATCGTCATCCGTCATCGCGTTCCGGGCGACAGTGGAGCCCGCGCCGGACGTCATCTCTGCGCAGCGTTCGACGGCAATACCCGGCAGGGTCTGCACGACGAGCATGAGCGCGAGGATGAGACGGGTGACGAGGACCATCTGCGGTATCATACCCCCCTGGGGTGTGCGAAGTTCACGTCTGCTATCGACAATTCCGCCCCGGGGCATTCACGGAACTCGATGTTCGCTGTTGGTTTGGGCCGGTCGGCACCCCTGATTTGCCCCAATGCGGGTCCCGCCGTAGCGGTCGTGGTCGCGCGTAAACCAGGTTTTTCTGCCACTGGTGACGAGGTAGGCGGGAGAAGCGGTTCGCGAGGGTTGTGGATACGGAGTTCAACGGCCCTCGTCCAAAGAGACGGGGGCCGTGTCGTTGACAGAGCGGGCGGCGCGGACCGCCCCGTTCGCGGGTCGTGGCGAGGGGTCGGCGCTCTCGACTTCGAGGTGAGAGCGGAGGCGCCCGATCGGAACGGGCCGGTCTGGGCCGAAAGTCGGCCAAACTCTCGCGCTCTCTGGCTCTCCGTTTACAGGCGCGCGGGTTGAGGGGCCGGACTGGTCGCTGACGCTGTATGACAATCAGTCGCGCTCCATGCTGGAGACGCCGCAGGGCTACCCGCGCGCTGGCAGCCAGAGCTTCCCGTCGCCTGCTGCAGAGGCAGACGCGTCTGGCGCCACCACGGTGTACTTCAGCCCCACGCAGCCCGATGGGGTGAAGCGCGGCAACTGGATCCAGACCATGCCTGGCAAGGGCTACTTTGTGATCCTGCGCCTCTACAGCCCGCTGGAGCCCTTCTTTGACAAGAGCTGGCGGCCAAGCGAGATTGAGCTGGTGAAGTGAACGGGGAACCCCCCGCTCACTTCACCACTTGCAGCGCGGGTGGCATCCACTTGCCTGTGATGGCCTCGTTCATGGGCCAGTACAGGCGCATGGCCACGTAGATGGGGCCATCTGGAGCTGGCAGCCAGTTGGACTCCTTGTCCTTGCCAGGCGAGTCCTTCTGGACGTAGATGGTCAGCGAGCCATCTGCATTCGTCTTCATGCTGGGCAGCATGGGCGAGTTGATCAGGTAGCGGTTGATGGGGTTGTTGATCAACAGCTGCGTCTTGGCGTCGTACATGGTCACAGACCAGAACGCATTCACTGGAGGCAGCTGGCCCTTGGCAAAGGTGAGCGTGTAGCGGTTGGTGCTGCAATCAGGCTTGTTGCCAGCGCTGTCGGTGGACAGCAGCGGGTACAGCGCTTCCACTTCGTCGTTGCCGTAGAAGCCGGCCATGGCGGCTGCTGCGCGGAGGGTCCAGTCGCCCTTGTAGAAGGAGCGGTCGCCCTGTGCGCCGCCCACGCGCCAGCCGTTCTCATCCTTGCCCAGCGTGGCCACGCGCTGCTTGATCTTCTCCATGCCGCTCTTCACGCCAGCCACCAGCGCTGCCTTCTGCTCAGGGGTCATGGAAGCCAGAGGGAATGGCTCGCCAGCCTGGATGCCGATGGTGGCAAACTTCTCGCGCAGGGGCTTCTCCACTGCGGCGGTGCCTGTGGTTGGGCAGAACTGCAGCACGAAGCTCAGGTAGGCAAAGGGGTCAGCTTCTGCAGAGGCCTTGCTGATGGGCGGCCAGTTGATGGCTGGCGCCGCCGCTGGGGCTGGCTTGCCCAGGAACGCAGAGAGCGTCTGCACCTTGTAGCCGGCCTGCACCTTCTTCACGTTGTCAATGTCCTGTGGCCCAAAGAGCTGCGTGCGGTACAGCACCAGCGAGAAGTCGGTCTCGCATCGGAACACCTTGTTGATGCCCTTGGGCGTCTCGCCCTTCCAGCTGGGGCCAGCAATCATGTAGGTGCCCGCGTTGTTGCCTGTGGCGCGGCTGCCGATGTAGCCGTAGTTGCAGCTGTACATGTCGGCCAGCATCACAGCGTAGTACCGGCCCTTCTCCACCCCTGGCACGCTCAGCACCAGTGGTTCGGCCCGCAGGTCGGCCCACACAAAGGAGTACGGCGTGTCGCTGTTGGGGGTGACCACCGCGGTGTCAGCGGGCGTGTACACGCGCGCGGTGTTGAAGATCTGGTTGAAAGGAGCCTTGTACTGGCCGGACGTGGTGTCCACCGCGTACTCGTACATGATGCCGTAGCCCATCACCATGGGGAAGCCGTAGATGAAGGCCTCCTCTGCGATCTGCGTGGTCTCTGCAGGCGCGAGCGCGGGCGCTGCAGCAGGCGCCGCAGCAGGCCTGTCCTGCGCATCGCATGGCGAGGCGCTGAGGCCAATGAAAACGAGCGTGGCGATGGCAAGGCCCCGCAACGTATTCCGCATGTGAAAGTGGCTCCTAGGGTGGTCAACCGATCGTGGGCGCGCAGTGTAGGCGATGGTGCAAACCCACTGCGCTGCGCTCCGCTCATTCAAGACAGAGGAGGGACTACGATGCACCTGGCCACCTTGAAGGCCATGGACCAGCACGGACTCTCCCGGAGAATCCCCATGAGCAATGTTCATTTCCTGAAGCCACGCATGCAATTCAACTGGGCCTGCTTGCTGGCGATGGTCGCCGTGCTGATGGGGATGTGCGCCCCTATTGCGGCCGCACAGTCCGGCCAGCAGAACTACACCACCCCCAAGCCACCTGCTGACTTCAAGGGCGTCATCAAGCTTGACGTGCGGGAGTCCACGCCAGACTGGGGGCCATACACGCCTCGCAAGGCTCCAGCGGGCGCTCCGAACATCCTGATTGTCATGTACGACGACACCGGGTTGGCATCCTGGTCGCCCTATGGCGGGCGCATCAACATGCCCACTCTGGACAAGCTTGCCAAGAGCGGACTGGTGTACTCCCAGTGGCACACCACCGCCCTGTGCTCGCCAACGCGGTCCTGCTTCCTGACAGGGCGCAATCATCACCTCAACGGCATGTCCTGCATCACAGAGGGCGCGCAGGGGTACCCAGGCTGGAGCGGAAGGATTCCGCCGCAGTGCGCCACCCTGGCAGAGATCCTGCGCGACAACGGATGGAGCACGTTCTGGCTGGGCAAGAACCACAACGTGGCCGAGCAGGACGTGGCGCCAGGCGCCGGCCGCCAGGCCTGGCCGCTGCAGATGGGGTTCGACCGCTTCTATGGATTCCTGGGAGGCGAGACAAACCAGTGGTTCCCCGACCTGGCTGAAGACAACCGATTCATCGAGCAGCCATACATGCCGGATCAGGGCTACCACCTCTCCAAGGACCTGGCAGACCAGGCCATTTCCATGATCCGCAACCAGAAGGCCAGCCATCCTTCGCGCCCCTGGTTCATGTGGCTCTGCCCTGGCGCCAACCACGCGCCGCACCACGCCCCGCAGGAGTACATAGACAAGTACAAGGGCAAGTTTGACGACGGCTACGAGGCGTATCGCGAGTGGGTGCTGCCCAGGATGATCGCGCGCGGCGTGCTTCCCAAGGACACCAAGCTCACACCGCTCAATCCCCTGCCAGGCAGCGTGGCCAATCCGGCAGACGCTGTGCGGCCCTGGGACTCGCTCTCAGCAGACGAAAAGCGACTCTTCTCGCGCATGGCAGAGGTCTACGCTGGCTTCTCGGAGTACACCGACGCGCAGATCGGCCGTGTCATTGACTACCTGGAGGAGACGCACCAGCTGGACAACACGCTGGTGCTGTACTGCGCCGACAACGGGGCGTCCGGCGAGGGAAGCCCCAGCGGATCTGTGAACGAGAACAAGTTCTTCAACGGCTATCCAGACGAGATGGCGGAAAACCTAAAGCACCTGGACGATCTTGGTGGCCTGAACACCTACAACCACTTCCCAACGGGATGGGCGGCTGCTTTCTCCACCCCCTTCCCCATGTTCAAGCGGTACGCGCAGTATTCGGGCGGCACCTGCGATCCCCTTGTGATCTCGTGGCCCAAGGGAATCAAGGCGCGTGGCGAGGTCCGGGACCAGTACCACCACGCCACCGACATTATGCCAACCATTCTGGACGTGTGTGGGCTGGAGATGCCAACGGTGTATCGCGGTGTGCCGCAGTACCCGCTTTCTGGCGTTTCCATGCGATACACGTTTGACGCCGCTGCCAACGCTCCCACGAAGAAGCACCGCCAGTACTACGCCATGCTGGGAACGCGCGGGATCTGGGAGGATGGCTGGGCTGCGGCTGCGCTCCACGCGCCGCTCACCGACAAGGGGCACTTCGACAAGGACGATTGGCAGCTGTACCACGTGGAGACAGACCGCTCTGAATCCACCAATCTGGCAGACAAGTACCCAGAGAAGCTTGAAGCGCTCAAGAAGGCCTGGCTGGAGGAAGCGGAGCGCAATCTGGTGCTTCCACTGGACGACAGAACCGCCACCGCCCTGCTCACCACAGAGCGCCCCAGCGACGAGCCGCCGCGCGAGCGCTATCTGTACTACCCGGGCACGTCGCCGGTCCCAGAGGGCGTGGCTGTGAACGTCCGAGCACGGTCATACAAGATCCTGGCGAACGTGGAGATCAAGGATGCGGACTGCGAGGGCGTCATCTTTGCACACGGGTCGCGCTTTGGTGGCCACTCGCTCTTCATCAAGGACCACAAGCTCCACTACGTCTACAACTTCCTGGGCATTGCGCCGGAGCAGGACTTTGCGTCCGAGCCGCTCAAGCCGGGCAAGTACACCTTTGGCGTGGAGTTCACGCGCGAAAGCACTGGTCCGCACGGCGAATCGCTCGGCAAGGCCAAGCTCTACGTAAACGACAGAGTCGTCGCGGAGGGTGCCATGCGCACGCAATCAGGCAAGTTCACCCTGTCCGGCGACGGCCTGTGCGTTGGCTATGACAGCGGTGACGCTGTCAGCTCCATGTACACGTCTCCCGGGAGGTTCCGCGGCGGCATCATTGACTTCGTGGGCGTCACCGTGGAGAAGGCGCAGTACCTGGATCTGCAGCGGGAGGCTGAGCAGGCCATGTCGCGCGACTGATTGCCGCGAAAAGTGAGTGTTTGTCGGTCACGCACGTGCAGTCCGCGCAGCGCGCCAGCGTCTCCTCGACAGGCAGGCGATTCGTGACCTTAGACAGGGGCGCCAGTCACGCTGGACCGTTTTCCTGCCACCGATCCTTGGGCTCTACACGCTCCATCCAGCGGTCGGCTGGAACAGGACTGTAGCCCAGCCTCTGGTACAGCCCGTGCGCGTCGCGCGTCGCCAGGCACCAGCGGCGCAGGGTCTGCAGGTCTGGGTGGCGCTCCAGTTCTGCAATCATCCTCCGCGCCAGGCCCTGCCCGCGGCAGCGCTCGGCCACAAACACATCGCAGAGCCACGCGAACGTAGCTCGGTCGGTCACCACTCTGGCAACGCCCACCGTTTCGCCGGTGGCGTCGTCCAGCGCCAGTGCTGTGATGCTGTTGCGCAGGGCTTGCGCCAGCACCTCGCGGCGGATGCCTGTGGACCAGTACGTGCCCGCCAGAATGCGGTGGATGGCGTCCAAGTCTTGGCGCGCGGAGTCAAGCGTGATGGTGATGGACATGGTGTGGTTCTTCGCTGAAATGTGCCGCCCGAGCTCGGGAGAGCCCGATTCTAATTTTGCGAAATGCTATGAAGAACAGTTGGGCTCGGGCGTTGCGATGTAGCCTCGTGCGCACTCGGTTCCCCCGTGCGATCAGTGGATTTGCGTGTCATGGGAACGAGCCACATCGTGGAAGGGGTTTCACATGACGTCGTACGCTGGGTTGTCTGCCTTGAGCGCAATGCTGCTCGCTGTCTCCACGCACGCCTTGGCAGCGGGCGATTCCGCATCCTGCGGAGAGTGCTGTCGCGGCACTCCGGTGGTCACCCATTTTGGTGCACCTTCCACCGTCGGCACAGACTGGGCGTTTCTGGACTCCGAATTCGTGGTGCACGTTTTCGACGTCTCCGCCTGCGCCACGCAGTCTCCCGGCGGATGGAATGCGCCGCGCTACGAACATCCCGACTGGACTCGCGGCAAGCTTGGCACGGTCTTCGGCGTGACGCTTGACGGCGCGGGCAACATCTATGTCGCGCAGTCGAGCGTCTACAAGGACTACTGGACTGGCAGCGGCCTTCCCGCAGACTCGTTGGGCTCCCTTGGTGGTGGTGTTCCAGGCGCCATCTTCAAGCTGGACAGCAACACCGGCGCGGCAAGCGTCTTCTGCCACCTCCCCAATTCGGACACCTGCGCACCGGGTCCGACATGCGCACCAGGCCTGGGCAATCTCACCTACTCGTGCCAGCACGACTGCATCTACGTCAGCAACTTCGAGGACGGTCGCATTTACCGCGTCAGCATGACTGGTGCGCTGCTTGAGGCCTACGACTTTGGTGATCAGGCCATCGAAGCACCGACTCCTGACTCCGCCGACACCCCCGGTGCGGCTGCCTACGGCCGGCTCACATGGGCAGTTGCTGTAAATGGCGATCGCCTCTACTTCAGCGTGGTCAACGGGACTATGACCTGCGTACACCGCGGCAGGTGCAGACGAGATCTGGAGCATTCCTCTGACACCGGGTACGGGAGCCTTTGCAGGAGCTGTCCCGACCTTGGAAGTCACCATGCCCGACTGCAACGGTCCTGATTGCCTGGGTTTCTCCAATCCCAGCGACATGTCGAACCCAGTCGCGGACATCACCTTTGATGGTGACTGCTGCATGTACGTCGCAGAACGGACTGTTTCTGATCCCACCACCAGCTTGGCCCATGCATCGCGACTCATGAAGTTCTGCCGCGAGCCAGGTGCTTCGTGGATCTGGTCCGGTCAGGTGTTCCACACTGGACAGACCACCGCAACGGGATGCACCCCTGCTCCCAACTCATGCGCTGGTGGAGTGGGGATTGACCCCACATGCAACCTCGTCTGGTCCACTTCCGACTACATGACGGCGCCCAATGGCTGCCCAGGCGTTGGATCGCCCTACTACTACGGCATGGCTGGTCTTCCCACGACGGGTGGGAACGCCGTGGACGCGTTGAAGATTGACATGAACGGCGACATCCTGCACTTCGACAAGACAGAAGTCGGAAGCCTGGAAGTGGCGTGCCAGACCACCAGACCCTGCCTTGAAGTCACCAATCAAAAGATCCTGTGCGATCCTGAGGCCGCTGGCACAGGCGCCATCGGCTGCTACACCTGGACATTCAGCCTCACCAACAACAGCCAGTTCAGCGCCAAGTACATCTGGATTCCGCTGCACCCAACGCCCACCTCTCCGATCACGCTCAATCCAAACGTGATCAATCTGCTGGCGCAGGATGGGTCGCTCCTGGATCCCGGAGAAACAACCCGCATCTCCGTGCAAATCTGTGGAGGACACCCAGGCGACAGCTTCTGCATTCAGCTTGGAATGGAGACTGCGGATTTCCAGGACTGCTGCTTTGAGGATGTCACAGAGACGTGCCTCACACTGCCCGACTGCGACTGCGGTCAGCTGCGTGACCAGAACATCTCAAGCGTCTATTGCACAAGCACAGACGGCGCCACCACGGTGGCCTTCACCTACTGCTTCACGCTGGACAACCTCTCCAGTCAGGCCATGGATCAGGTGATCTTCCTCCCCTTTGACACGCGCCAGGGCTACTTTGTGAAGGACTTCTGGTTCCTTCCACCGCTCTTGCCAGGAGAGTCTGTTCAGCTCTGCGTGCAGGTGGTGAATGCCGTGCCTGGATCGCAATTCTGCTTCCACACGGTGCTCATGCACCCGGGCGCAGACTGCTGCTGCGAGTTCAGCAAGTGCATCACTGTGCCGCAGTGTCCAAACAACGCAAGTCCGTGCGACTTCACCGGTGACGGCGTGGTGGACGGTCAGGATCTGGGCATCCTCCTGGGAGCGTGGGGCCCCTGCCGGGGCTGCCCGCAAGACGTGAATCAAGACGGCGTGGTTGACGGCGAGGACCTTGGCCTGCTGTTGGGCTGGTGGACGAGCTAGGCATCATGCGGTGGTGCTCCATGAATGACGCGGATGCATCCATGCGGAAGTGCGGCCACCTCGGCCTGTTCATATGGTGGCCGCTCCTTGTGGTCACGCAGGCCGCGCTCGCAGAGCAGACGATTGTGTGGGTGGGTAGCAACGGGCTGAGCTGGAACACGCCGCTGAACTGGTCGCCAGCGCAGGTGCCCGGCATCGGCGCCCCTGGCGCGGATGCGGTCGTCAGCACAGCGTCGGGCCTGGTCACAGCCAGCACGGGTGGGCCGATCACATTGGGCACCCTCCTCACAGGAACTGCAGTCCGCTTCTCGGGGATTTCAGTCTCGATGGCATCCGGCGACACCACGGACCTGCAGCTGGCATCTGGGTCCACCGTGACTCTGGGCGGCGACCTGCTCCTGCGGGGATCTACACAACTTGGCAGTGTCACCCTGCAAGGTGCTCCTTCCGGCCAGATCGAGAACCTTGGAACAGCCACTGTGCCAGCTGGCGGAGGACCCACCTTTGCAAAGCCTTTCCGAAACTCGGGTGCCTTCTCCTTCAGCAGTTCGCTCTCCATCCAGACCGGTGGCGCCTTCACCAACATGGGAACGATGACCGCCAGCGGAGCCGGGTCGCTGGCGGTATCGGGCGTGTCATCGGCGCTGTTCGTCAACGACGGAACGCTGGTGCGATCGGCCGCCGGTGCGCTCTCGATCCAGATGCCGTATGCGGCTGGGACAAGCGCCGCAGTGGAGTGCACTGCCGGCGAGATCCGCTTCCAGGGCCCCAGCACACACGCAGGCTCCGTCACGCTTGCATCCGGAACGGTCATGAAGCTGCAGGCCCCGTCCGGCCTGTCCGCTGAGATCGTGGGCGATCTTTTCATCGCCGGGGAAGGTTCGTGCGTGGTGGCCAGTGCCACGCACATCTCGGACAACGCGGTGCTCACTGCGGCTCTGCAAGGCACCTCCATGCAGGGGTTGCTCATCCAGTCCAGCTATCCAGTCACGATTGATGGCGTGCTTTCAAACGAGGGCGCCATGACCTGGGACTACGCCACCCTGGACGGCCATGGCCAACTGCACAACGAGGGGATGCTCTGGCTGACTGCATCCAGCCGGCTGTTGCAAACCACACTGGAGAATCACGCCTCTGGCACTGTGGTCCAGGCAGGCCCCCTGGCAATTGGCGATGCCATCGTGCTCAATGACGCTCGCGCCACCTGGCGGCTGGATGCCGGCAGCATCACCCCCGCCTCGTCGTTGGCGCAGCCCTTGTTCTCCAATTCGGGAAGCATCATTCGGGCCGGGACCGCCCTGGGAGTGTTCTTCCAGCTCTCAGTGCCGCTTGCAAGCCATGACGGTGCGATCACAGTTCAGGGGCCAGGCAATCTCGCTCTGAACAAGGACTGCACCTTCGACGGTGACTTCAATCTTGTGGATGTGGCTCCGTCCAGAAGCCTGTACATGCAGGGCACCCGGGCCGACGTGTACGGCGGGCTTGATCTCATTGGCGAAGGAACATGTGCCTGGGGGACGACGTGCACGCTGGCCTGCAGTGGGGGCATCGTTCGGAACTTCATATCGCCTTCCGATCCATCGCTTGGTGGATGCATCCTCTCTGGGGGCCTGGAGTGCTCCGGAGGCGGGGCCCTGATCAATGAGGGGTTCATGGAGCTCGGCGGTTCGCGCATCGGGACTGGATCAAACCCCGGGGCCAAGCTGATCAACAGGTCACTGATGCACTCGGTGAACCCCATCGAATTACGTGGCGAGATCGTGAACGAGTCAGGCGCCACCTTCAAGCAGTTCTCAGATGTGACGCTCCGCGGCGGAACGGTGACCAACGAGGGTGACTACCTTCTTGGGGCAGACTCCGCAGTGTCTGATGACGCGGCGGGCGGATCCTTCCTCAACCGCCCGGGGGCAAGTCTTCGGCTGGAAACAGGGGCCGCGAGCTCGAGCACCATCTACGCGCACCTGGACAACCAAGGCAGCGTTATCGCCGCCGACGGCGGCGCGCTATCGCTCTGGGATGTGGCGCAGATTTCAGACCACACGCTGACCGGCGGCACGTGGATCGCACGGGACGCAAGCCAAATCTGGTTCGATGGCGCCACGATCACCGCCATCGGTGCTGGCGCATCCATCATCGTGGGCGGCGCAGGCGCATCCATTGAACCCATGATGATCCAATCCATCGAGAGCGAGGCATTGCTGGAGCTCAGCGGGTCTGTCCACTCCGCCGGGCCGCTGGAGAATGATGGCGACATTCGGATCATCGCACCCGGCATCCTGGAGTCCGACGAATCTGTTGACAACGGCATCCTGGGCGAGATCGAGGAGAAGCTCGTCCTGGGAGTAGCCGGCGCTGAGGGTCCCAGGCTGGCAACGCCACTTCTCACCAATCATGGAACCATGATCCCGGGTGGTGAGGACACTGCGGGGCCATTCACCTTGATCGGGAGCCTGGTTGCCAGCAGCACCAGCGTCATCAAGGTCCAGCTGGGAGGCCTGGCCGCGATCGTTGACCATGATCAGGTGGTGATCTCTGGTTCGTGCGCGCTCGCCGGAACGCTGGCACTCTCCTTCATTGGGGAGTACGAGCCCAGGATTGGTGACCAGTTCACCGTGCTCGTGGCGAAGGGCGGCGTGAGCGGGTCGTTCGACCAGGTGACAGGCCCCGGCACGTTTGACGTGACCTACGCCCCAGGAGCGGTGACAGTGACAGTCCTGTCCATCTCTGCGGCCGGAGATCTCAACGGCGATGGCAGGATCGACGGCACGGACCTGGGCCTCCTGCTTGGTGCATGGGGCACGTCCGAGGCGGACCTCGACGGCGATGGAACCACGGACGGCACCGATCTTGGCCTGCTGCTCGGCAATTGGTCGTAGCCGGGAGCTGCCAGACGCGTCTGACCTCCGCGTTACTGGATGGTCGTGATCGCTTGAGAGATCGCAGGTACCCTCGGAGATCGGCCGAAGGATGCAGGAGCGCATCGCGCGGTGAACGATGCCCTCGGCCAGGAGACCGATCATGCCACACTCTGTTGGATCAGCGCCTGCTGGTGCTTCGACACGTGCATCAGGCGCCAACCCGCGGCCACCGCTCAAGGTGCGCCTGCTTGCCGAGACCAAGACCTACCTGCTGATTGCCGCGTACCTGTGGATCTTCCTGGCCACGCTGACCACGTATCGGCAGCTGGTGCAGATGGAAGACCATGTGTCATACGTCCACTATGGCTGGAGCCTCATCGAGGCGCTCATCCTGGCCAAGCTCATCGTCATCGGCCGCGTGATGAACCTGGGCGAGCGGTTCAGGAACCGGCCGCTCATCGTGCCCACCATTCACAAGACAGTCTGCTTTGGACTGCTGGTGGTGGCATGCACCGCTGTAGAACACATCGTGGTTGGCCTCTGGCACCATGAAGGCGCTGCACAGATCTATGACCGGATCTTTGCCCTGGGAAAGTGGGAGATCCTGTGCCGGCTGGTGATGATGATCATTGTCTTTGCACCCATGTTCGCCACCTGGGAGCTTGGCCGCTACGTGGGAGAAGGCAAGATATTCAAGCTGTTCTTCAAGCGCCAGCCAGAGGGCGCGAGGGTCGGAGAAGAGTCGCAGGAGCCTCGGCCAGCCGCATGATCGTTCGCGTGGTTCGGTGAACTGGAACAAGCGGGCGGCGCGCGCCCCGGAACTGCCGAGAGGTACGATCGCCTAGCCCGGACCCGGAGCAGGAGCCGCTCATGCGGCACCTGCCAGGCGGCGGATGGGAGCTCTTTGAACGTGGCCAGCAAGATCAGAACATCGCCCGTCCGCAAGCGGACCACCGCGTCCTCGCCCAGGCAGGCACAGAAGGCTGAGGCCCGATGGACCTTTCTGAGCAATCACGCGCATGTGCTGCTGCTGCTGGCGGCAGAGCCGGAGATCCGGCTGCGCGACGTGGCCACGCGCGTGGGCATCACCGAGCGCGCAGTGCAGCGCATCGTGGCGGATCTGGAGACTGGCTCGTACATCGAGCGCGAGCGGGCTGGACGGCGCAACCGGTACAAGGTGCATCCTGAGCTGCCGCTGCGGCATCCGGTGGAGGCGCATCGCAAGATCGGCAGCCTGATTGCGCTGGTCAAGGACATCTGACTGGATGCATCAGGGTGGCGGGGATCGTGCCAGCGTCTGGCTGACGCAGCACGCTGCCGGCCGCTACGAGTTCCATTCGCCCAGCAGGATCCCCAGGTCTGTGCCGTCCACGATGCCGTCTGTGTTCAGGTCGCACGCGCAGCCTGGGCAATCGCCCCAGCTGCCCAGCAGCGAGCCAAGGTCTGTGCCATCCACGCTGCCGTCGCAGTTGATGTCCGCTGAGCCAGCGCAGACCGCGGTGGTGTAGAGGAAGTTGCCACCCAGCGTGACCACGCCAGCGGACTGCGATGCGTAGCCGCCCTCGTTGTAGCCCCACCGTCCATCCAGCACGTGCACCTCTGGCCCGCTCAGGAAGTTCGGTGCCTGATACATGGCATCGCCCACTCCAGCCGTGCCAGAGACCACGTACGTCTTGTCAGGCATCAGCACGACGGGGGCCACGTCAGTCACAGCCATGCCATGCGGATCATCCAGCATGATGAAGCGGCTTCCACCTCCAACGCCGGCCAAGACCAGCGGTACTGCCGGTGCGCTGACATCCCAGATGCCCACCAAGTGCGGCTGGAAGTCCAGGTCTCCCACCAGTCGGTAGTAGGCCAGGCCTGTCACTGTGATGGGCTGCGATACCTGGAAGGAGTAGCCCCAGTCATAGGGCCAGGCCTGCCCCCAACCACCCGGTGAGAGCGGCGTCACCGCCAGTTGATCAGCCGCAGCGGAGCGGCAAACCGTGGAGGCGAAGAGAACAGCGCAACTGGCAGCACAGACGCGCAAACACACAGTTCCGGATTGACGTGGCATGAGAGCCTCCCACAAGAGATGCCTCCACCCTACCCGGCACCGTGCGCTCCCCGCATACGGAATCCCACGGATGCTGAGTCTGGACACGTCCAGCGCGTGTGCAAGCGTTCCGAGAACAGTGCCCCAACCTTGCCAGCAGCGCCAGACAGGGCATGGCATGCGCCATGAACCAAGGGAGGGGCGGGCGCGCCATGCAGGAAAGTAGGGACACCCGTGCCAGGCACCACTTTATGCCTCCCCCCGCCGGACGGCAGCGATGCGCGCGCGTTCCACGGTCATCCAGATGCCAAAGGCTGCGCCCGCCAGGCCGATGGCCGCGCCGCCGATGCCGCCAAGCAGGCCCCACGCGCTGCCGTCCATGGGGAACCACACGGTCAGGCCTAGCACCAGGCCCAGGAACGCGGGCAACAGCACGCCGCCACCCCAGAAGAGGCCCAGCACGCGCCGGCGCCGCTGCACGCGGTACAGCTCCTTGAGCGCTGCAGAGCCGCGCGCGTCCAGCGGCTCTGGCTCGGTCAGCGTGCGACGCAGCGTGTACGGCAGAATGGCCAGCTGCAGCACAAACACGCCGCCGTACACGCACAGCGTGAACAGCCAGCGTGCACGCTCTGCTGCAGCGGCTTGCGTGTCTTCAGGGAACGGTGCAAATCCGCGCGCTGCCATCGCACCCAGTGCCACCATCAGCACCAGGACAGGCACCGCCCACATGCCACGCGAGATGGGGCTCTGGCGCTCGCGGTTCATCAGCGAAGCCGTGCGGATAGTGTCTTCCTGAAACGCGCCAGCGCTGGCTGTCTGGCCCACTGCACCACTGCGCCCTCCCCACGCTGGATTCCTGGCGATCACCGCAGGCATGGCCAGGAAGAACCAGAGCGGGAAGAACAGCGTCCACCAGAAGCTGGCCAGCGACATGGCCCAGGCAAAGCGGAGCCCGGCGAGCAACAGACCCACCCACAGGGCGAGCGCCAGCACCGTGCAGCACGTCAGCAGCAGCACTCGTCCGCGGGCCTTCAGCCGCCCTGCATCATCGGTGACCCGGTTGGGCACCAGCAGCGCAAAGACCAGCGGCACCAGCAGCATGACAGGCACAAACACCAGCATGAACAGACGGCCGATCGGCAAGAGTGAGTCGTTCATAGGGAGTCTCCTTTCAGGCGTCCTTCCACAGGCGGTCCATCTGCCTGTCCAGCATCTGGCTGACGGCAGCACGTGTGAGCCCAGCGATCTTGGCGTCGGCAAGCGCAGCTGCCAGGCCAGCGTCGATGCGCTTGCGTTCCTCTGTCTTGGGGCCAGCCATGCGCTCCACAGTGGCGATGACCACCGTGCCCCGGCCCCGCACAGAGGCCAGAAGGCCAGCGTCGGTCAGTTCGCGATAGGCGCGTGCCACCGTGTTCAGGTTGATTCCAAGGTCTGCGGCCAGCTGCCGCACTGGGGGCAGCTCATCCCCCTCTGCCAGCGCGCCAGAGGCGATCAGGCCGCGGAGGCCTGCCACCAGCTGGTCATGCAGCGGAACAGGGCTGGCAAGCGAAACGCTGAGCATGAGCCCATTGTATCATACTCTGCGACATTGGCAAGCGCCTACTTCAAGTCTTAGGGACAGGCGTCTCTGGGGAGGGCTTGGACGCCCCGGACTGGGCCGGCAGCGGGCTGCGCGGCCTCAGCCAGATGGCCGCCGTTCGCTCGGCCGCAACGCCCTCGACGTATGCGCTCGATGCTACGTTTGGGGCCGGTCCGTACTCGGGATGCACGACCCGGCCGGCGTAGATGACCATCTGCTTGCGCGCCAGGAGCGCCAGGTTTCTGGCGTTGCTGTTGTCCTGATACGGGTCGGCTGAATCTGGGACCATCACAAAGCCGGTCATGCGCCGCTCCCAACCTTCGGCGCTCTGGCGGCGGACGATGCCTCGGATGGACTGGAACTCAAGGCACGCACAGAGGTCCTTGAATTCATCCTGGCTGATCACGCCAGCCTGAACGGCGCGCTGCAGGGCATTGCGTTCGCGCGCTACAGACTCATAGAGGGGCGGATCGAAGCTCGAATACTCCTTGATCGGTCGCGTCGGATCATTGAATCCGCCGAAGGATCGCAAATCAATGTAGGCATCCATCGCAGGTGTACGCTGCAAAAACTCGTCACGAACGCGCGCCAACTGCTCTGGCGTGAACGACTGCTCAGGGTCCTTCTCGAGATCCCTGAGCGCCCGCAGCTTCTCGCCCGTGGTAGTTCCCGTTTGGACCATGGGGACGGCGATTGGAATGCACCCCGTAGCTGCGCAGATCGACAAGCACAGCCCGAGCGCGCTCGCAATCCAGCGCGTCATGGGGTCGCTCCCTCCGGCTTGGAGCCCTTCACCCCGGGGCTTGATGTCGCTGGTGGAGGGAGACTTGGCCCCACCTCGGCTTCCACTGGCGTGTCACCGATGTACTTCCACAACTCGATGGTCTCCGCGCGGCGCTGCTGATACTCCGCTTCGGTGAGCAGCCCTTCCCTCCTGGCCGTGTCCAGCGAGAGCAGCTCATCTCCCAGCGTTGGAGGGCGAGTCACCACCGGGCTGTAGTACACGCACGCTGGCGACGCCACCCACGGGAGGAGTGCCAGCACACCCAGGAGATACAGGGCCGCCTTGCGCCGCATGCACGCACTGTACCGCCGCGAGCGCCGCGATCATCCTGAAATGCCCGCAGTTCTGCCCCGCGTATCCTGCGCCCATGATCTTTGAAGGACCGACCGGCGTGCTGCTTGGATGCGCAGTGGGTTTCACGGCGTGGTTCCTGCTGCGGTACCTGGCTGCTGGCATCTACACCGTGAACCAGAACGAGCGAGCGGTGAAGACCAGCTTTGGGCGGGCCCAGCGTGTGGGCACTGCCACCACGCTGGATGATCCCATCTCCGCAACGCTCACTCCAGAGGAGCGCGAGCGCTACGCGTTCCCGCAGGTTCGGGTGATCCAGCCTGGCGGCCCGTACTTCAAGTGGCCGTGGGAGCGCGTCTACAAGGTGAGCGTGGCCACTGAGACAGTCAGCATGGCGCTGGACCCAGAGAACACCTCCGCCAACCAGGGTGGCCAGGTGCTGGAGGCTGTCACCAAGGACCAGCTGAACACTGGGCTGACTGGCCAGCTGCGATTCCGCATCAGCGAGCGCAACCTGTACGCGTACCTGTTCGGCGTCAAAAAGCCAATCGCCCATGTGATGGGCTACTTCGTGTCGGTGCTGCGCGAGCGCATCGCCAACTTCGAGGCGCCGCCAGGCAAGCCCGCTCCCGGCGACCCTGGTGTGGACCGCACTGAGCCCACCGCCGCTGCAGCGCAAGGTGCCATCAGCATCAACGACCTGCGCAAGAACCTGCGCGACCTGAACGAGCACATGGACCGCGAGTGCGCCTGCGCGCCAGCCCGGTACGGCATCCAGCTGGAGGCTTCGCTGATCACCAGCATTGATCCGCCCACAGAGGTGGAGTCTGCGCTTGCAGCCATCAACACCGCGCACAACCAGGTGTCGTCAGACATCAGCCTGGCGCAGGCCACAGCGGATCAGACCATCGTGCAGTCGCGGCGCGCTGTGGAGATCGAGACCCTGAAGGCGCAGGCCGAAGTGGAACCCCTGCGCCTGATGGCGGCGCAGCTGCTGGAGCTGAAGTCTGCTGGTGGTTCGGCTGCGCTGAGCGCCTACGTGCGCAGCGTGCGCCTGGGCCTGTACGCCAAGGCCGACCGCGTGGTGATGGGAGGTGACGCATGACGTTCCTGGTGGCAGCCATCATCGCGTTCGGCGCCAGCTCGGTGGGCGTCCCCCTGCTTCTGTTCGCGTGCCGCATGCTGGGCCTGTGGGTGATCGTGCCCGAGCGACGCAGCTACGTGTACGTGCTGTTCGGCAAGGTGGTGTGCATCCTGGATGAGCCGGGGCTGCACTTCCTGCTGGCCAAGATCGGCCCGCGCGCGTTCATTGTGAACTGGCTTGGCACGCGGCACACCATTGACCTGCGCCTGGACCAGCGCTACCTGCGCAGCCAGCCGGTCAATTCAGAAGAAGGTGCGCCCATGGGCATCGGCATCTGGTTTGAGATGTTTGTGAGCGACCCAGTGGCCTACCTGTTCCGGAACGCAGACCCGCGCGGCTCGCTGGAGGCCAACGTCAGCAACAGCACCGTGCGCTGCCTGAGCAACCTGCCATTGGGCGAGATGCTGGCCGACCGCCACGCCATGAGCATGACCGTGCGCAAAGAGGTGTCGCCGCAGAGCCAAGCCTGGGGCTACAGCCTGGGCAGCGTGTACATCCGCAAGGTGCACTTCCGCGACCCGGAGATGATCCGGCAGATCGAAAGTAAGGTGGTGAACCGCCTGCGCCAGGTGACCGCCTCCATCAAGCAGGACGGCGCCAACCAGGTGAGCATCATCACCAGCAGCGCAGAGCGGCAGGCTGCCCTGGAATTTGCCAAGGCCGGCGCGATGCGCCCGCGAATCGTGGGTGACATGCTGCGTGACGTCAGCCGCGATCCGGATGTGCAGCAGGCGCTCTTTGACGTGCTGGAAGCCCAGCGCGTGCTGGAGAACAACGGCTCCGTCACCATCCTGCCGCGCAACGCTGCGCTCCTGCAGCAGCTGGTGGGCGCGCAGCAGGCCACGCAGACGCCGCCACCGGCGCCGCCGCGGCGTTCCACCTGACGGAGCATGCGGGCGCGCCAGCGCGCCGCGCCAGGTTCACGCCGACGCGCCCTGCAACCGCGCTTCCAGCCGCGCCTTCACCGCGGGCCATTCGTCGTCCAGGATGCTGAAGATCACCCAGTCGCGCACCAGCGGCTGGGTGCGCAGGAGCGCTGGCGGCATGATGCGTGACTTGCGCAGCACGCCTTCACGCACAGCGCCAAGCTTGGCGATGGCCGCCTGGCTGTGCAGGTTGGTGATGTTGGTGGTGATCTGCACGCGGAGGGCTGGAGGCTGCAGTCCCTCGAACGCATGCCGCAGCATGAGGTACTTGGCTTCTGGATTCACGCGAGTGCCCTGCCACGCCTTGCCAATCCACGTGCGGCCAATCTCCAGCCCGCGGTGCTCTGCGCGAATGTCCATGTACGTGGAGCGCCCCACCGATCGCCCAGCCTCTGGACCGCTGGCCAGCACCATGGCAAACGCCACCACGCCAGGCAGCGAGTGCAGCTTCTCCACGTCGCGTTCAAAGCCGGCCACCGACCATTCGTCGGGCGCCTGCATGCTGTGCAGGAAGAGCTCTGGCGCAGCAGCCGCCAGCAGGTCTGGGGCATGGCGCTTCTCCAGCGGCTCCAGCCGGATGGTGGGGGCCACCCGGGGGTCTGCCAGGACGGCAGGCCGGACCCATGGTGGCGTGCTGGCAGGGACAGCAGGGTTCATCCTGTAAAGAATAGGTCCACGCTGCCCAATCTTCGTGGATGTCGCTGCCCTCCAGGCGGACGCACTTGACTCGGGCAGGCGGCGAGATACTGTTGGGCCCATGAATCGCACTGCAGCCGCCTTTGCCCTTCTCTCCGCCGCCCTTGCCGCACCCCACGCCCTTGCTGTGGACGTGTACAGCACGGACTTCAACACGTACATCACTGGCACGCTGTCTGGCCAGTCCGCCTGGATCGGCGGCACAGGCACGTGGGCGGTGAGCGGCTCCATGAACGCTGGCCAGGTGGCCTTCAATGTGATGACCAGCGACGGCGCAGTGCAGCCCGTGGGTGGCACTGGCAAGATGGTGCGCATCACCACCGAGAAGTTCAACGCTGGCCGCAGCAAGGCGTGGCTGGACCTGCTGAACAGCGGCAAGTGGGCCGCTGCCAGCGCGGGCGGCAACGACGTGCTGGAGGCCAGCGCATCCATCTATGTGCCATCGGGGCAGCTCCTCACCTCCACCTTTGGCCTCATGGTGTCCAAGTCCGCCATTGACGTGGCTGGCGGGTTTGTGGTGGACGCGCAGACTGGCGCCGTGCTGACGCTGAACAACGGCTACGCAGTGGCCAACCGCACGCCAACTGGTGTCACAGTCCCGCTCAACCAGTGGAACACCTTCTCCTACCGGTGGAACGTGCTCACCGGCGCAGCCGAGCTGCGCGTGAACGGCAATCTGGCAGCGCAGTACACCACCACGCAGTCTGGCGGCCTGTACGCAGTGAACCTGCTGTCCACCACCGACACCACGCCAGGCTCGCTGAACGCCTATGGCTACGCGGACAACCTGTCCATCACAGCCAACCCAGCCGCCCCGCCGCCCTGCGCTGGCGACTTCAACCACGACGGCGTGCGCGACGGCACAGACCTGGGCATCCTGCTGGGCGCCTGGGGCACGCCGGACGGCGACCTGAACAGCGACGGCACTACCGACGGCACGGATCTGGGCCTGCTGCTGGGTGGTTGGGGCGATTGCCCCTGACGGTTCCGCGCAGCGCGCCCGGGCTCAGCCCGTCCACGCGCCAAGAAGCACACCCAGGTCTGTCCCGTCCACCTGGCCGTCGCTGGTGAGATCGGCCCCGCACGGCTGGGATGCGCACGGGCCCCAGCTGCCAAGGAGCAGCCCAAGGTCTGTGCCATCCACCACGCCATCTGCGTTCAGATCACCCAGCGGGTTCTCTGGGCCAGCCGTCTGGATGACGATGGCGTGTGCACCAGCCACGGCTGTCAGGCTGCCCACCGGGCTGACGAGCGCCAGCTCCAGCTGCATGGTCACGCCGCGCGGCACCTCTGCGCCCAGCGGCAGGATGGGCGATGCCACCCAGCCAGCCGTGACGGCCGTGAGAGGCAGCGCGCCCACCGTGCGCACCGTGCCAGCGCTGTCCACCAGGCGCACCTGCAGAACATCGTCTGCAGAGGCGGTGAAGACCCGCGTGTCCAGCTGCACAGCCACTGCGTTGCGCGGCAGGTAGAAGCGGTTGTGCCGGCGGCTGGGCTTGGTGGGCTCCAGCCGCAGGTAGCTGTTGCTGGTTCCGGACTCCACCACCACGGTGGCTGAACCACTGCCGCCGTGGTAGCCCCACCCTGCGTAGCTGCGGTCGAACGCGCCGTTGTAGAGCACGTCGGCTGGCGTGGGCGGTGTGCCTGGGCCGACCGCTGGGCGCGCGCCACCGCGCAGCGCCGAGTGCGCATAGCCAGCGCACGCCCACGTGCTGCACCCAGCCTCTGCGCTGCTGTACCAGGCGCCGCTGCTGTTCACCGAGCAGTCCACGTCGCTGGTGGCGCCAGCAATGGTGCCGTGGTACCAGGTGTGCGTCTTGCTGTGCTCCAGTCGGCAGCCCAGCAGGCAGTCGTCTGTGTCGCTGCCAGTTTCACCCAGCGCCGCAGCCAGGGAGACGTTGTAGACCTGCGCGGCAGGCAGCGCCATGCCGTCAAAGTCGCAGTCGTGGCAGCTGCCAGCCAGCCCTGTGTCAGCGCGCCAGTAGTTGTCTGCAAAGGCCACGTTGGACCACCGCACGGGCACTTGGTCGCCCCAGTTCAGGCCCCCGCCCAAGCCGCAGCTCTCTGCCATGGGGGGCGCCACCGGGTGCGGGTCCAGCGTGGTCACCTGGTCCACAGGCAAGCCAGCGTTGGCCAGGCGGCGCACCACTTCGCTGTTCACGCAGCAGCCGCGGCTGTGACCGATGAAGTGCACGGTGCGGCCAGCCACCGCATCAAAGGGCAGCACGCCGCCCGGCGCGCGCAACGCGGCATAGAGCGCGTCGGCTGCAGCTTCGGCGTATCCAATGTTGGTGCCAGGCAGCGATGCGCCGTCCGACTCGTCTGCCCAGTTGAAGAGCAGCACCAGCGGCGCGCCCGCAGTGGGCGCGCTTCCAGCCGCCTGCTGCCACTGGCCAGTGGCTGGCACGTAGCGCAGCACCGCGCCCTGTCCGCCAGATGCCAGCAGGATTTCCTCGCCCATGTCCTGCATCCACCCAGGCTTGCTGGTGGTGAACAACTGGAAGCCATGCGTGATCACGGTGGTGATGGGAGCATCTCCTGCCAGCGCAGGTGCTTGCATCAGGAGGTTTGCCACCATCACAAGGGGGATTGCAAGGGCAAGAGGGGTGCGGCTCACAGCGCAGTCAGCCTACGCACAACCAGCCTTTCACCCAAGTGGCTGCCAGCGATCTTCCAGCATGCTGTCTCTCGTGGATAGCATCCACGCTTCCACGCCCTGCCGGCCTGCGCGTGCAGGAAGGGCCACGGGCGAATTCGGAGATCACCATGTCCGCTGCTTCCCACCGTTTCGGGGTGTCACTGCTCGCCAGCACGGCTGTGCTGGCCGCTGCCTGCGCCACCTGGCTGCCTGGCTGCGCTTCGCAGTCCAAGCAAGATGCCTCGACTGACTCTGCTAACGCCAAGACTGCCTCCTCCCGCACCCAGCCGGTCACCAGCGCCGAAGCAGCAGCCGCTCCCGGCCAGCTGACCGAGGCTGAGGCGCTGGAGCTGGGCACCGAGGCCTACATCTACGGCTATCCGCTGGTCACCATGGAGATGACCCGCCGCGTGATGACCAACGTGCCCGCCGCCACTGGCACGCGCGCACCCATGGGCCAGCTGGTCCGCATGCGCGAGTACCCCAACGCCAGCTTCCGCGACGTGACAGCGCCCAACGCAGACACGCTCTACACCACCGCGTGGGTGGATGTGGCCAAGGAGCCGTGGGTGCTCAGCCTGCCAGACTTTGGCAACCGCTACTACCTCTTCCCCATGCTGGATGGCTGGACCGATGTGTTCCAGGTGCCTGGCGCGCGCACCACGGGCGGCAAGGCTGCCACCTACGCCATCACGGGTCCAGGCTGGAAGGGCACGCTGCCTGCTGGCGTGACGGAATACAAGTCTCCCACTGCAATCGTGTGGATCCTGGGCCGTATCTACTGCGAGGGCACGCCAGAGGACTACAAGGCTGTGCACGCTCTGCAGGACGCTGTCAAGCTGGTGCCGCTCAGCCAGTACGGCAAGCCTTACACGCCACCAGCTGGCGTGGTGAACGCTGCGCAGGACATGAAGACCGCGGTGCGCGAACAGGTGAACAACCTGGACGCCACGGCCTACTTCACCCTGCTGGCGCAGCTCATGGTGACCAACCCACCGTCGGCTGCAGACGCACCCATGATGGCCAAGTTTGTGCGCCTGGGCATCCGCCCCGGGCAGCCCTTCGACCCCAGCAAGATGAGTGCCGCTGGCGCTGCCGCCATGAAGCAGGTGCCCAAGATGGGCTTTGAGAAGATCATGGCCTCCTTCTCCAAGACTGGCGTGGACGAGAACGGCTGGCAGTTCACCACCAAGACCGGCCTGTACGGCACCAACTACCTGGACCGCGCGCTGATCACAGCCATCGGCCTGGGCGCCAACCGCCCGCAGGACGCCATCTATCCAACGTCCACAGCGGATGCATCGGGCAAGCCGTACGACGGTGCCAACTCCTACGTGCTGCACTTCAACAAGGGCCAGATGCCGCCAGCCAAGGGCTTCTGGTCGCTCACCATGTACGACGGCGAGTACTTCTTTGTGGCCAACCCGCTCAACCGCTACACGCTGAGCAGCCGCAGCACCTTCAACACCAATCCAGATGGGTCGGTGGACCTGCTGATCCAGGCTGCGGATCCAGGCCCAGCCAAGCAGGCCAACTGGCTGCCCGCGCCCAAGGGCAAGTTCATCCTGATGCTGCGCCTGTACTGGCCCAGCGAGACCAATCCATCGCTCTTGAATGGGTCATGGAAGATCCCAGGCGTGACCCGCACTGGCAGCTGATCTGAAGCGCTGGGCAGCGCACTCACCCGTTCTGCGGGGAGTGCGCTGCCCACGCTGCCGCTCCCCAACCTGACTGCGGCCGGTGGGCCAGCTTGCCAGCAGCGCTGAGCGCGGCGTGGAGTTCCACCACGCGCTGTGCTGCCTTGTCCGCCACCGCTGCATGGCCAAGGCGCGCTGCCACAGCCTGCAGGAACTCCTGCGCATCCAGGGCGCCAGGCTGCATGGCCGCCGCGTTCTGCAGCGACTGCTCTGCGCTCTCCAGTTCGCCCAGCCACGCCAGGGCTGCGCCCAGGATGAAGTGCGCCTCTGGCAGCGCCATCTGAATCTCGGTGGCGTCCAGGCAGGCCTCGCCCGCGCGTTCGTACAGGCCGCGGTCCATGAGCGACCGTGCCAGCGCCACCCGCACCTGCGGATCCCGCGGCGCATGCGCCACGGCTGCGGCAAAGAAGTGGTCAGCGCGCTCCCAGCGCTGCTGCGCTGCATAGAGCGCCGCCAGCGGGAAGGCCATGGATGGCTGGCGGCCATGGGAGGCTTCCATGGCGTCTGCTGCGGCGGCGGCATCCGCAGTGCGGCCCAGCTGCTGCAGAGCACCCGCCAGCAGGATGTGCGCGTCTGGCAGCTGCGAGTCCCGCTTCAGGTACTCCTGGAGCGTCTGCACCGCTGCCTCTGGCTGCTGCGCGCCCAGCTGGCACTGCGCCAGCGGCACCACAAAGCGCACCTCGGCCGGATGATCTGCTGCCAGCTTCTGGAAGATGGGCACTGCCAGTTCTGGCCGCCCTGTGGTCTTGTAGACCATTCCCAGATTGAAGCGGGTCTCGCGATCTGCCTCATCCAGCTGCGCCTTCACATCGGTGCCAAAGTCCGGCATGTAGCCCAGGTCAATCAGCTGCTGCAGGGCGTCGCGCGCCTCAAAGGGGTCCTGGCGCTGCTCGGGTGGATGCATGCCAGAGGAGCCTGGCACATCGTCCCAGCTGGGCACCACCTGCAGGCCAGGGACCTCTGCAAAGGCCTCTGCGATCACCCGTCCGTCCATGTCCGCCCCCACTGGCAGACCCAGCGCGGCCAGCGCCGTAGGCGTGATGTCCAGGAGCGTGGGCGCAGCGATGGTCTTTCCTGCCGCAAATCCTGGGCCGCTCAGCACCACCACGCCTTCTGGGCGGTGCCACCGCGCCTCCACCACCGCGCCTGCAGCCTTGCGCCATTCCTCCTGGACTGGGCGCTGATGATCGGAATAGAAGCCGTGGTCTGAAAGCAGGATCACGGTGGTGTCTGGCCCAGCGGCGGCCAGCAGTTCGCCAAGCATGCGGTCGTGCAGCATGTACACGCGATCCATCACGCTGCCGTAGGCGCGCACATCCTCTGCGCGCACATGCGCCATGCGCGGCGGCCGGTACTCCATGGCGTGGTGGCCGATGGTGTCAATGGCGTCGTAGAAGACCATGGTGCAGTCCCACGCAGCAGAAGAGGCGCGCTCAGCGGCCAGCAGCTGCAGGGCTGCGCGGTGGATGCTGAGCGTGCGCGCCCATTCACCAGCGATCTGCCCTGCCACGTTGCTCTTCAGCACGTGGGCGGACGCGCCAGGCAGCAGGTCCTTCAGGAGCGCATCGCGGTCTGTCACCGCGTTCACCCGCGCGCTGGCCAGTGCGGTTGCCAGATCTGCTGGCGCGTAGACGGCGCCCTCCTGCACAGGCCATGGCTGGCCCGCCGCCACGCCTGCCGTGCGGTTGAACAGATTGGAGACACACACGCCCGAGATGGACTCCGCCGGGTGCGAGGCATACCAGCCCAGCGCATGCACGCGCATGTCAGACTGGGTGAGCATGTTCCACAGTGCCTTGGTCTTGCGAGTGGTGCTGCTGGAGATGCGCAGGCCTTCGCCAGACGGGTTGGGCTCCACAAAGCTCAGAATGCCGTGCTTGTCAGGCGTCTTGCCTGTGGCGATGGAGGTCCACAGGAGCGGCGAGAGCGTGGGCTCCAGGGTCTTGATCTCTGCGCGCACACCCTGCTCCACCAGGCGGCGGAAGTTTGGCATCTTGCCCGCGGACATCAGCGGGTCCAGCAGGTGCCAGTCTGCGGCGTCCCACCCCACCACCAGAAGGCGCTTGACATGGCGGCTTGGCATAGAGCGGCGGCATGATAGAGCCGCCCGTCGGGGCGCACGCCATCGCAGCCGCTGCCTCTCGATTCTCTCCCGACCGCGCCTTCGTACACTGCCCCCGTGCAGCGCCGCACACTCCTTCCGTTGGTGGTTTCACTGCTCGGCGGGGCCATCATCACCACAGGCATTGCGTGGGGGGTGGCAGCGTTTCCTGAGAAGGGAACCGTGGCGGACGCTGCCGGCGGCATCCTGGATCCGAGCTTTCCTGACAACGGGTGGTTCGTCTGGATGGTGGAGGGACGCGCAAGCACCCGGCTGGTGGCTCAGGCCAAGAACTACCCGCTCGAGGCTGCGGCACTGCCGTGGTGGTCAGGACTTCCAGAGTTGTGTCGAGCCAAGTCTGCTGTGTCAGCACGGTTGCTTGAGCCGCAAGACACGTGGGAGGTGGTAGAGGACGCCGCTGGCTGGCCGTTCAGGGCGCTGCGCATGAACTCGGAGGGTGTTGCAGGACCCAGCATCTCCCACGCGGCGCTCTCGTGCTTTGGCGTGCCGGCCGGCCTCACTCAGGGCCGGGCTGGAAGGACAGGCGGTGACCCGCGCACCACGCTGCAGCGGCTGCCTCAAGAGATCATCTGGCCGGGCTTTGCGCTGGACACTGGTCTCTGGGGCGCCATCCTGTGGTGCGTGGTGTGGGGGCCCAGCACTGCGCGGCGTTGGCACCGGAACCGCACTGGCAGGTGTCTGGCCTGCGGCTACCTCCTGCAGGCGCCGCGCGGAGCATCCTGTCCAGAGTGCGGGGCGGCGCTGTAGGGCCAGCGCGCACGCGCCCACATTGGCGCGCGCGCGACCACGCCGCATGTCACGCCCATGTCACAAGGGCGCATCTGTGCGCCAGCACGGCTTGCCTTCCACCGCGGCTGGGGTACACCACACCTGCCATGACCATCATGCGAACTGCAGCCGCGCTTCCCCTCTCGCTCCTGGCACTTGGGCTGGCGGTGGCGCTGGCGGCAAGCCCCACGCAGAACGCTCCTGCTCAGGCAGATGCACTGACCCCAGAGAAGCGCCTGGCGCTCCTGCGCGACGACATGCTCTGGCGCGCTGGCTCTGCGCGCGACTTTGCCGGCCTGGTGCAGACCTACATCAATCGAGAGTTCGTGGATGCAGCAGCCCGCACGCACCTAAACGCCATGGCATTGGTGGTGGCCGCGCACGCGCAGGTGATGGCGGCGGAAATCAACGCTTTCAAGGCGGACGACTCTGAGGCCAGCCGCCGCGCGATGGAGCTGCTGCGCGCCCGCTCCGACGCATTGCGCGACGAACGCATCGCCCTGGAACGCGAGTGGAACGTCTGGCAGGTGGAGCACGGACTGAAAAAGGCGGAGGACGTGGAGCTGCTCTTCAAGGCGCCGGTGGGCGAGAACGGCTGCTGAGCCCCTTCAATTTCCAGCCTTGGCGCGCCATGCAGCCTCCTGGTCCGGCTTGCCCCACTTCTGATAGAGGTTGGCAAGCGCGTTGGCGGCACCAGCCACGCGCGCATGTCCAGCTGGCAGCACACGGGCCAGCTGGTCATATCCAGCGCGCTCCAAGGCCTCTGCCTCTGCAAACTTGCCCTGATCAACCAGGCACTCAGCCACGTTGATCATGGCCTGCCCCTGCATCCAGTGGTCTGGCGGCACGGTGGCCTTGATGCCTGCCAGCATGGCGCGGAAGATGGGCTCCGCCTCCTGCGGCTTCTTGCAGTCCAGGAGCAGAAGTCCCAGGTTGTTCATGATGACCAGCGTGGGTTCAGCCGTCTCGCCGCTGGTGCGGCGGCGCACGTCCAGCACGCGGCGCATGATGCGCTCTGCCTCCTCCAGATGGCCGCGCAACTGCTGCTGCCGCGCCAGGTTGCCCAGGTAGCTCAGCGTGGTGCTGCTCTCTGGGCCGATGCTCACTGCCGCCGCATCGGATGCGTGCTGCAGCAGCTGCGCAGCTTCGTCGTACTTCTTCTCCTGCTCCAGGACCAGCGCCAGCACATTCTCCGTGGTCAGCGTCTCGATGTGGTCTGGGCCATAGATGCGCCGCCGTGCCAGCAGCACTTCGCGCGCCAGGGCCTCTGCGTCTGCGTAGCGGGACAGATCTTTCAGGATGGATGCACGAATGCTCTTGGCCGTGAGCGTGGTGGGTCCCTCCGCCCCCTGCGCAGCGGTGGCCTCCTTCACCAGTTCTGCAGCGGCTGCCTCTGCCTCTTCCAACCTGCCCAGATCCTGCAGCACGTCTGCGATGCTGGCCATGGTCTCCAGCATGGGCTTTGGGTTCGCGCCCTTCAACCGGCGCTGAAGCTCCAGCGTCTGCCGGTACACCTGCAGCGCGCCCTCTGCATCGCCCTCCAGCTGCGTGGCAAATCCAAGCAGGCTGCGCGTGAGCAGCGTGTCCTCTGCAAGCTCGCCCAGCGTGCGCGCGCGTGCCTCCAGCACCTGCTTCAGGATCTCCTTGCCTTCCCTCACTTCACCCAGTGAGAGCATGGCGGCTGCGATGTTGAACCGGGAGGTAAGCGTCTCAGGATCATCAGACCCCAACTTCCGCGCGCGCAGCTCGTACGCCTGCTGCAGCTGCTCCTTGGCCTCCTTGAAGCGAGACAGCTGGTGGTACGTCTCGCCCAGCGTCTCGCGCATGTCCGCCTCTGCCACAGGATCGCCCGGAAACGCCTTGCCCACCTTGGCCGCGGCGCTGTCCACGATCTCACGCACGGTCACTTCATGCCCGCGCGCCTTCTCTGGATCAATGGACGCCAGCATGCCGTGCAGGAACTCTGTGGTGGCCTGCGCGCGCACGCGGGCAGCGTCTGCCTTGGTGCGCGCCACGCGCTCTGCCTTGGCCGAATCCTGCGCGCGCACCATGCCAATGCCGGTGCCCACCACACCCGCCACCAGCGCCAGCGCCACCGCGGCAACTGCCGCCACCAGACCCTTGCGGCGGCGGACCAGCTTGCGCAGCTTGTAGGCGGTGCTCTCTGGTCCGGCAATCAATGGCACGCCGTTCAGGTAGTTGCGCACGTCCTCCGCCATCTGGCTGGCGGTGCTGTACCGCTGCGAGCGATCCTTGCGCATGGCCTTCAATGGGATCCACTCCAGCTCGCGGTGCAGCGTGCTGCGCAGATCCTCCAGTTCAAGGCGCCGGCGCTGCGCCAGGAGCGACGCGCTCTTCCCCAGGCTGCTCAGGCGCGCGCTGGGGAGCGGCGGGTCCTCCTCGCGGATGATGCGCTGCATCTCCGCATACGCGGCCGATCGCAGCGACTCGCTGTCGAAGGGCGTGGTGCCTGTGAGCAGCTCGTACAACAGCACGCCCAGCGAGTACACGTCGGTGCGCGTGTCCACGTCCAGGCTGCCTTCGGCCTGCTCTGGGCTCATGTACTCCGGCGTGCCAATGAACTGGCGATGCGCGGTGTACAGCGTCTTCTCCGTCAGCTGGCTGGCGGTGGCCTTGGCGATGCCAAAGTCAATCACTTTTGCAAACGGCTTGCCATCCTGCGTGCTGACCAGCACGTTGGATGGCTTGATGTCGCGGTGGATCAGCCCTTTCTGGTGCGCGTGCTGCACTGCCAGGCACACCGTGGCAAAGAGCTCCAGACGATCGTCCAGGCTCAGCGCGTGCCGGTCGCAGTAGCTGGTGATGGCCTCGCCCTTGCAAAGCTCCATCACAAAGTACGGGCGGCCTGCCTCGGTGGCCCCAGCGTCCAGCACCTTGGCGATGTTGGGGTGGTCCATCATGGCCAGCGCCTGGCGCTCCTGCTCAAAGCGCGCCACCACGGTGCGCGTGTCCATGCCCGCCTTGATGATCTTGAGCGCCACGCGCTGCACCATGGGCTGGCGCCGCTCGGCCATCCACACAGTGCCGAACCCGCCCTCACCAATGATTTCCAGCAGCTTGTATGGACCGATGTACGACCCCGGCTGCTCGCCAGCGATGCTCACGCTGGGTGGCGTGAAGGCCTCGGAACGCAGTGGAAGCGTGGGGCCATCCTGGGGCTGCTGGCTGGAATCGTCAGGTGGAAAAACACCGTGCGGCATGCTGCAACTCTACCTTTACACTGCCATCATGAAGTTCCAAGTTCCCCCTGCAAACTGTGCGCTCTGCGCGTTCCGGCCGGCACCGCTCGCGGTGCTTGCATGCCTGGCTCTCACACTGGCAGGTTCTTCCGCAGGAGACACCATTGTGCTGACAGACGGCACCTTTGCCAACGCAAGCTGGTCCGTGGCAGCCCAACCCTACGGTCCATCCGGCGGCGGCGGCAGCGGAGCGCAGGTCCTCACAGGTGGTCAGGGCGACAACGGGCCCGCTCGCACGATCACCAACACATGCGGCAACAACAGCAGCGGCTCGTACAACGCGCACCTCTTCCAGGCCTTTGCGTACCAGCCCGTCATTCATGGGCCAATCACCTCCGTACGGATCAGCATTGACGCCCGCCAGCAGAGTTCCCTCTGCGCCATGGGTGCAGCCGTGGAGCAGAACGGCGTGATCTGGATGTGGGGCTATTCGCTGGACATTGCCAACTGGTCCACGCTGGACTTCGCCTGCGACGGCACCGATGTGTGGTTCCAGATGCTTCCCAGCGGCACGCAGGTCGGCGGCGGCCCGGACTTCTCAGCCACGGGCGCACCCATGCACTTTGGCTTCTGGGCCGGCAACGGATCAGGTCCCGGGGGATCCGGGTACTCCACCAGCCATCTGGTGGACAACTTCCGCGTGGAGATCAACCGCAATCCCACCTGCCCTGCAGACCTGGACCTGGATGGTGACATCAGCGGAACTGATCTGGGCCTTCTGCTTGGCAACTGGGGCAACGCTGGCACCGGCGACCTGAACGGCGACAACCAGGTGGACGGAACCGACCTCGGCCTGCTGCTTGGCGCCTGGGGGCCGTGCGTCTAGCGCCCTGCAGGGTGTCCTTCAGGAACTGCAGCCGCTGCGCAGAGCCGTACGGGCTCTCTGCTGCGCCGTGGCCTACGCCTGGCACCACCACCAGCCGGTGCGGCTTGCCTGCGCGCACCAGCGCAGCGCTCACCTGCATGGTGCTGGCGGGATCCACGTTGTGGTCCAGCTCTCCCACGATCAGCATCAGCTGGCCCTGCAGCCGCGCAGCGTCGGCCACGTTGGATGACCGCTCGTAGCTCTCATCCACCGGCCAGCCCATCCAGAGCTCGTTCCACCAGATCTTGTCCATGCGATTGTCGTGGCAGCCACAGTCCGCCACCGCCACGCTGTAGACCTCTGGATGGTCCAGCAGCGCGCGCATGGCGTTCTGGCCACCAGCGCTGCCACCGTAGATGCCAACGCGCGTCAGATCCATCCACGGGCGCGTGGCTGCAGCGGATTTCAGCCATGCAATGTGATCAGGCAGCCCAGCGTCGCGCAGGTTCTTCCAGCACACGTCGTGGAACGCCTTGCCGCGCCAGTTGGTGCCCATGCCATCCACCTGCACCACCACAAAGCCCTGGTCCGCCAGCGCGCGGCGTGGGTCATGCGCCGCAAAGCTCTTGGGCACAAAGAAGTCCTGCGGGCCAGCGTAGATCTGCTCCACCACAGGCAGCGGCTTCTGCGTGTCTGCGGGCCGCCACACCACGCCCCAGATGTCGGTGGTTCCGTCGCGGCCCTTGGCGTGCACACGCTCTGGCCAGGTCCAGCCTGCGGCCAGCAGCGCGCTCACGTCTGCGCGCCCCAGCTCTGCCACCAGGCCGCCGTCTGCAGCGCGGCGCAGCTCATGCACCGGCGGCTGGTCCACACGTGACCATGTGTCCACGTACCACGTGCGATCGGGGCTCCACTCCAGCGTGTGGGTGCCGTCGCCCTGAGTCAGGCGCACAGGCGCGCCGCCATCCAGCGGCACGCGCAGCCAGTGCATGTGGTACGGGTCCTGCCCAGCGTCCAGGCCCATGGCGCGGATGGTCGCGGTGCGCGCGCGTTCGTCCACGTCCTGCACATTTCGCACCATCCACGAGCCCTGCGTCACCTGGCGCTTCACGGTGCCGCTGGGCACGTCAAGCAGGTACAGGTGGTTGTAGCCGTCGCGTTCGCTCATCCACAGCAGCTCTGTGTCGCTCAGCCAGTGCCACCAGGTCTTTTCGGGGTAGTCAATGAAGGTGGGCGACCTCTCCTCCACCACGGTGCGCACAGCGCCGGTTGCAGCGTCCGCCGCCAGCAGCCGGAACACCTGGTGACCGCGCTGGTTGTACGCAAAGAAGAAAGTGCGGCCATCGGCAGACCAGCGAAAGCCGTCCACCGACCACGGATTGTCGAAGAGCGCGCGGTCCAGCGGCCGCTCTGTTCCGTCGCGCGTGAAGAGGCGCGGCCAGCGTTGCTCGATCTGGTCACCCGGCTTCAGGTACTGGAACGAATGCAGCTTGGGCTGCACCTGGTCCTTGGGCGCGCTCTCGATGACGTAGACGCGGTGCTCCTGCTCTGGCACCCGGTCGAACACCACCACGTGCGCGTGGTCTGGCGACCACAAGGGTGGGCCAGACAGCGCGCGGGCGGCTTCTGGGAGCGGCGGCGGACCAGGCGGTGCATCCGGCGCTGCGGAAGCAGGCGCGTGGGATCCGGGCGGTGGCACCTGCTGGGGCGGCGCGTCGGGCGGAGACGCTGGTGCATCGGTGATCACCACGGTGCTGGGCACAGCCTGGCCGCGCGTCCATCCCAGCACTCGGCCATTGGCGGCCACCACCTTCCATGCGTGCGACTCATAGGTGTGCTGGCGGTGCGCACCACCAGGAGCCAGCGTGGCGTAGGCGTGATCCAGCCCCTGCGGGTCCACCCAGAACAGCTGCACGGGCTGCGTGCCTTGGTTCTGAAAGGTGATGCGGGTCTGCACGCTGCTTGGGCCAGAGCGGCCGGGCGTGCTCTCCAGGGCGCGTGTGGTGCGACGGGCTGCCTCTTCCGCGCTCACCTGCGTGCGCTGGCCCGTGCGTGCGTCCACCGCCACCGCGGGAGCGTTGCGGTCTGTGGAGATGAGCCACAGCGTGTGGTCGTCCACCCACTGCACCTGGGCAGCTGGATCTTCCACCAGCGCGTCCCAATCAGGCGGCGCGGGCGCGCGCGGCGCTGGCAGCAGCACCACAGGCTGAAGCCCCAGAACCAACCAAACCGCGGCGCAGAGCTCTGCAAAGGGCATTCCATGAAGATAACGGCTGCGCGCGAATTGGCAGATTGACTCACATGGGATGGATCTGGCCGATATACTGACCGTGCTCCTGTGGTCCTTTGCCATCGGATGACACGTTGGATCCGATTGGCTTGAAGGTTGACCAGATCAACTGAGCGCACTCCGGTCCGGTCTTGACGGAAGGCTGAATCTCCGTCACCTGAAAGCGTTTTGACTTTGCATTTCACTGATCTCGGGCTCGCAGAGCCCATCGTCCGCGCGGTGACCCGCGAGGGCTACCAGTCCGCCACTCCTATCCAGGCAGCCGCCATTCCGCACATCCTTGCGGGCCGCGACCTCATGGGCTGCGCCCAGACCGGCACCGGCAAGACGGCGGCGTTCGCGCTGCCCATGCTGCACCGCCTGGCAGCGCTGCCCACAGCCGCTGGCCAGAACGGCGCCGCCCCAGCAACACATGCGCCGGTCCGCGGCCCCCGCGCACCCCGTGCGCTGGTGCTGTGCCCCACGCGTGAACTGGCGTCCCAGATTGACTGCTCCTTCCGCACCTACGGCCGCGACCTGGGCCTGCGTCACACTGTCATCTTTGGCGGCGTGAACCAGAGCCCACAGGCGCGCGCGCTGCGCGAGGGCGTGGACGTGGTCATCGCCACGCCCGGCCGCCTGCTGGACCTCCTGAACCAGAAGCTGGTCAACCTTGGCAGCATCCAGATCCTGGCGCTGGACGAGGCCGACCGCATGCTGGACATGGGCTTCATCCACGACATCCGCAAGATCGTGGCGCGCATTCCCGCCAAGCGGCAGACGCTGATGTTCAGCGCCACCATGCCGCGGGACATCCGCGAACTGGCCAGCTCCATCCTGACCAACCCCGCCTCGGTGCAGGTCAGCCCAGTCAGCTCCACCGCCAAGAACATCTCGCAGTCTGTGTTCTTTGTGCCCAAGCCGCAGAAGTCCGCCCTGCTCACGCAGGTGCTGCGCGGCGAGGCCGCGGGCCGCTCGCTGGTGTTCACCCGCACCAAGCACGGCGCTGACCGTGTGGTGAAGGTGCTGACCAAGGCCGGCATCCGCGCCGCTGCCATCCACGGCAACAAGAGCCAGAATGCCCGCACCAAGGCGCTGGAGCAGTTCAAGTCTCGGGATTCGCTGGTGCTGGTGGCCACGGACATCGCCAGCCGCGGAATTGATGTGGATGGCATCACCCACGTCATCAACTTCGACATGCCTCACGAGCCAGAGACGTACGTGCACCGCATTGGTCGCACGGCACGCGCTGGTGCGTCGGGCGCTGCGCTCTCCTTCTGCGACCCAGAGGAACGCCGGCACCTGAAGGCCATTGAGCGGCTCACCGGCACGGCGCTCGCCGTCCGCCCTGCTGCCGCCGTATGATCCCCCCTCGGCAGCCCGCTGCGTGCGCGGCGGGCTGCTGAGAGGATCTTCCGGATGAACACAGTCACACCGCCGTATTCCCCCACCTCGCCTTCCACGGAAGCTGGCAAGGGGGGAACGGGCCTGGCCCTTGCCTCCCTCATCTGCGGCATTGCCGGGTTCTGCGTTTCGCCCGTGGGCCTCGTCGGCATCATTCTGGGTGTGATTGTGCTGGCTGGCAGCCGCGCTGGGCGTGGCATGGCCATCGCGGGCATCGCCACTGGTGCGGTGGGCGTGCTCCTGAACATCGTCCTGATGCTGGCGCTGCTGCTGCCCGCCCTGAGTGTCGCGCGCGCAACAGCCCGCTCTGTCAAGAGCCAGACACAGATGCGGCAGATCATGATGACGCTGATTGCGGACGCCGCCTCGCAGAAGGATCAGTCCCTGCCAGCTGGCACAGTGGACCTGCAGGCCAAGTTCGCAGCGACGATCCCAGCTGCTCTGTGGGTGGCTCCGGGAGCCTCGTCAATGGTGGGCCCGAACTCGTATCTCTACCTGCCGCCGAGCCAGGGCGACGACACGCCCAGCAATCAGGTGCCCGTGCTGGTGGAAAACCCAGAACTGCCAGGTCCGAAGCTCAACGTGGCCTTTGCGGACGGCTCAGTGGAACCCTTCAGCCGAGCGGAAGTCGAAGAGCTGCTGCAGGACGCCTTGCCCGACGTTTACACGCCCAACGGCAAGAAGTGGGTGCCAAGCGCGCGGAAGTAGGCGCGACCGCCGCGCGGCGCGACGGTTCAGCTACTGCGTGGCGCGCACCGGGCGGAGCACGCCCATCTGCGCGCTCTGCGGCACCAACGACGTGACCTCTGGCACCTGGCCGCCGCCTGATTTGGTGGCCGTGGAGTCCAGCAGGGTGCGCATTTCCACATGGATGCTCGGTGAGCTCCGGTCCATCACCAGCTCCTCGCGCGTGCTGATGCGGTTGCCCTGCACCTCGAAGTCGGTGTAGAGCACACCGTTCAGCCACCGGGCAGGGATCACAATGCCATTGCGCTCGTCAATCTCCCACAGGCCCTTCGCTGGGTCGCGCGGGACCAGTTCGTAGTTGCGCACCTGGGAGCCCTGGTCGCCGTCATAGGTGATGATCCAAGTCCAGCGGCCCTCTGTGGCAGCAGGTTGAATGTCCAGCTTCATGGTGAAGCGCTGGGGGTTGGCGCCGCCGTAGGTGGTGAGCGTGCCAGCCCAGCTCCCCTGCCAGCCCTGGGGGAAGGCAGGTGGCGCAGCCGCTTCCGCTGCGGCGGCATCTGGCACGGGCCCGCCCGTCTGGCAGCCGCTCGCCAGCAGCACGCAGCCCGCAGACAGAACTGCACAGGCGAAGGCGTGGCGAGCGCAGATGCACACTTGGCACGCACGGGCGATTGCCGGGCGCGCGCGCGGGCCTGTGCGGACGGTAGCGTTCATCATGCGCGCAGGGTAGCCACGCAGCGCGGGAACAGGCCTATTGCCTGGTGGCGGGGAAAGTAGGGACACCCGTGCCAGGCACCACTTTCTTGTATTGGGAGAGGCGCTTGAAGTGCTCGGCTTTCCAGCTCTCGGGGTAGGCGGGGTCGTCCAGCTCTACGGCAGCGCGGGTGGGGAGCAGCGGGCGGAAGGTGTCGCACATGACCGCCAGCTCGTCGGTGTGGGTCTTGCCCAGCGACTGCTCCACCGTGCCCGGGTGCGGCCCATGCGGAATGCCCAGCGGGTGCAGCGAGATCGAACCCACGCCGATGCCGCGGCGCGCCTTGTACTCGCCAGCCACGTAGTACATCACCTCATCTGAGTCGATGTTGGAGTGGTTGTACGGGATCGGAATGGCGCGCGGATGGAAGTCCAGCGGCCGCGGGCAGAACGCGCAGATGACAAAGTTGTGCGCGTCGAACACCTGATGGATGGGCGGCGGCAGATGCACCATGCCCACGATGGGCTGGAAGTCATCGGCGTTGAAGCAGTATGGGTAGTAGCACCCGTCCCACCCCACCACGTCCAGCGGGTGGTAGCCAAAGTCGTAGCTGTGCATCCGGCCCAGGGCCTTGATGCGAACCTCATGGCTGCCGATCTCGTCCACCGTCAGCGGGCTCTGCGGCACGCGCAGGTCGCGCTCGCAGTACGGCGCGTCCTCCAGGAACTGCGCGGACTTCTTGGCCACGTAGCGCGGCGGCGGCTGGATGTGCGAGCCGTTCACCGCCTCAAAGCACACGAACTTGCCGTAGGGCATCTCCTCGCGCGGCGTGCCCGCGGGGCGGTCGTCGTCTGCCAGGCGGTCGAACTCCATGTGGTAGATGGTGCCGCGCGGAATGACGATGAAGTCGCGCGCGCGGAACTTCAGCGTGCCAAACATGGTGTGCACGGTGCCAGAGCCAAAGTGCACAAAGAGGCACTCGTCGCCCTGCGCGTTCTTGTAGTGGTAGTCCATGGTCTCCACCGGCTGGCAGAGGCTCATCTCCACGTCGGAATTGCCCAGCACCACCACGCGGCCAGACACAGCGTCGCCCTTGCCGCGGAACTTCCAGCCTTCCATGTGGCGCATGCGCAGGATGTCAGTCTCCACATATTCAGGCACGGTGGAGTGCATGGGCTTCCAGCCTGACACCTGCGTGGGCGGATGGATGTGGTACAGCGTGCTCGTGGGGCCCACGAAGCCCTCGGTGCCAAAGACCTCCTCGCTGTACAGCGCGCCATCAGGACGGTGAAACTGCACGTGGCGCTTGTCCGGAATGCTGCCGCGCTGGATGTAGTAAGGCATGGGTGTTCCTTTCAGGATCTCAGAGGTTGCCGCGGCGGGCCTGCTCAAGCTCCAGGCTCTCGAACAGCGCGCGGAAGTTGCCCTTTCCAAAGCTCTGCGAGCCGCGGCGGCAGATGATCTCGATGAACAGCGTGGGCCGGTCCTGCAGCGGCATGGTGAAGAGCTGCAGCAGGTAGCCCTCGTCGTCTGCGTCCACCAGGATTCCAAGCTGGCGGATGCGATCGTGGTCCTCCTTCACGTTGGCGTGCATCTGCCCTTCCACGCGCTCCCACACATGCTCGTAGTAGGTGTCTGGCAGGCGCAGGAAGTCCACGCCGCGGCGGCGCAGCTCTGCCACGGTCTCCAGCGCGTCGTTGCACCGGAAGGCCAGGTGCTGCACGCCAGGCACGTTGTTGGTGAAGTCCAGGTACTCCTGCACCTGGCTCTTCTTGCGCCCTTCTGCTGGCTCGTTGATGGGGATCTTGATGAGCCCGCTGCCAGAGTCCATCACCTTGGACATGAGGGCGGAGTACTCCGTGGAGATGTCCTTGTCGTCGAAGTGCTTGAAGAGGCTGAATCCCAGCACGTCGGAGTACCACTTCACCCACTGGTTCATGGCGCCCAGGCCCACGTTGCCCACCAGGTGGTCCACGCACTCCAGGCCGCACGGATGCGCACGGTTGAACTCATTGGTGGGGAAGCTGCGCACCTTGGCGTAGCCAGGCATGAACGCGCCGCCCGTCTTCACCTTGGGCAGGTCGTAGCCACCGCGCCGCGACACAAACGTGTGCACGCACCGGCCAAAGGTCTTGATGGCCGCGCGGGTCACCGTGCCAGTGGCGTCCGTGGTCTCCATGGGTTCATGCGCACACTGCGCGCCGTTCCGGATGGCCTGGCGGTACGCGGCCTCTGCGTCGCGCACGGTGAAGGCGATGTCCTTCACGCCGTCGCCAAACTCAGCCACCTCCTTGCACGCGGGGTGGGCGCCATGCAGGCCCGTGGTCAGCAGCAGCCGGATGTTGCCCTGCGTGAGCAGGTACGAAGCCTCGTCGCGCGAGCCAGTGGTCAGGTCGCTGTACTGCTCCACCTGGAAGCCAAATGCATGCGCGTAGAAGAAGGCTGCCTGCCGGGCGTTGCCCACGTACAGACGCACATGGTCCACGTCTGCCAGGGCAAGCGGGTCTGTGGTGCGGAGCGGGGCTGCGATGGGAAGAGCGCTGGTCATGAGTGTGCTTCCTGAAGCGAGCGAGCAGCGGCTGCAGCGCGCACCTGCGCGGCGTAGGAGCGCATGGCGTCGCGCAGCTGCGTGAACGAATCCAGCACAAACAGCGTGGGCTGGTAGTGGTCAATCTCAAAGGGCGTGGAGCACGCCTCTTCCATGTTGAAGGGGCGACGGTCCACCTCTGGCGAGATCAGGCAGTGGCGGGACTCCCCCGGCGAGCTGATGAGCCCAGCGCCGTACACCTTGGTGCAGCCAGCCTCGCGAATGAGGCCGAACTCCACCGTGTACCAGAACAGGCGCGCCAGACGCTCGGTGTGGTGCTCATCCGCCACCAGCGCGGCGCTGCCGTAGTCCTGCAGGAACTCTGCGAAGGCTGGGTCTGCGTGCAGCGGCACGTGGCCAAAGACATCGTGAAAGATGTCAGGCTCTGGCAGGTAGTCCACGCGCTCCTTGGGGCGGATGACCACGGTGGTGGGGAACTCACGGCGCGAGAGGCAGGCAAAGAACGGCCGCGCTGCCACGTAGCCCGGCACAGCGCGCGACTGCCAGCCGGTCAGGCCGCGCAGGTTGCGGTTGATCTCACGCAGGTCCGGAATGGCCTCAGGCGTGAGACCGATGGCGCGTGCGCCGTTCAGCCACACCTGGCTGGCGTTGGCGTTCAGGTGGTCCTGCTGCTTGGCGTAGAGCTGGCGCCAGACTGCCTGATCGTCTGCGGTGTACCCCTCATAGTGCTGCTGGATGTAGAGGTGCGTGGGGTCGTCGTAGCCAGGCTGGCCAAAGTGCGCGGCATAGTCGCTGGCAGCACGGGCCTCTGCCCCATCAATCATGGCGTGGTTCAGGCTGTAGGCCTGGGTGTCGTCTGGGCGCGGCATGGGGTGCCCTCCATGAATCTCGGATCATTGTATCCATATATCTGACATACGCAACCCAGGCCTCTGCTGGCTGTCGCCTATAACCTGCGCCTAACTACAGCCCGGTCCTGGGAGGAGAGATTTTGCGCCTCCAATCTTCATGATCCACTGCGAATTCCTGCCCCATATCTCACGATTGGGGCAATCTTCCATGCAGGCGCTGCGCTCATTGGACGGGCGCGGCTGTCGCTGCCTTTGCACCCATCGCTCAGGAGAACTCCCGTGAAGAAGAGGATTGCATTTGCCACCGGATCGTTGCTGCTCGTCAGCGCGTGCAGTTTCGCATTCGCGAGCGGAGGCCACGCGCCTGCAGCGGGCACGGGCGGCACACAGGTTGGCATGGGTGGCGGCAAGCATGTGGATCAGGTGCAGCTCCCTGTTGAGCTGCTGCCTGTGCTGCAGATCTCCAATCGCATTGGACCTGCAGATCCCAGCCGGATGATGTCAGTGGCCGTGGGAATTCCGCCTGCTGACCAGGCTGCATTCGAGGGGTTCGCGGACAGCGTGAGCGACCCGTACAGCCCCAACTTCCGCCAGTTCATCACGCCCGAAGAAGTGGGCGCGCGCTTTGGCCTGCCGCAGGAGCGCGTGCAGGCGATCGCGGACTACCTGGCCAGCAAGGGCGTGACCATCACGCTGGTTGCGTCCAACCGCATGGCGATTCTGTGCGAAGGCACCGTAGCCCAGTTTGAGGACGCCTTCAGCACGACCATCGACGAGTACGCCGTGGATCCCGTGTTGTCACCTGGCGATCCCGGTGGCAACCGCGAGTTCATCGCGCCATCCACACCGCTCATGGCACCGGCAGCCATCGCTGGCGACATTCTGGATGTCTTCGGCCTGGACACTTTCGTGAAGCCCATGCCGCGCACAGCGCTCACGCCTACGCAGACGCGCGTGCTGTACAACGCCATCGTCCCGTACGTGAACGGATTTCAGGGCACCGGCCGCACCTGCGGCATCAGCAACTTTGACGGCTACCGCCTGACCAACGTGCCGCTGTACTACAGCCACTACGGCCTTCCACTTCCCCCAGGTGGCGCCAACAGCAATGTCCACGTGGTCACAATCTCTGGCGGCGGTGCTGGCCCCGGCGCGCCCGGTGGAGAAGGCGATCTGGACATCCAGATGGTGCTGGGCATGGCGCCGCTCTGCGAGTTCTACATCTACGACAGCATCAACAACCTGGTGGCCACCCTCACCAAGGAGGCGCAGGACAACCTGTGCGATGTGATCTCTGAGAGCTATGGCTGGAACATCAACAGCTCCACAGCGTCTTCGGCGCACAACCAGCACGTAGCGATGACCGCACAGGGCATCACCTACATGGCCGCATCGGGTGACAACGGCACCACGCTGGAGCCATACTCCTATCCCAACTACGAGCCAGAGGTGCTGCTCGTGGGTGGCACGGTGGCCACCGTCCAGTCCAACGGCACACGCATCACAGAAGTGGGCTGGAGCGGCAGCGGCGGCGGCTGGAGCACCAACTCGATTTCCTTCAACACGCGTCCCAGCTGGCAGGTCGGCACCGGCGTGAACACCTCCATCAACAAGCGCATGGGGCCGGACCTCGCGCTCCAGGCTGCTGGCAGCGGCAACACTGGCGCCTACCCCTTCTACTACGAAGGAGCCATTGAGAGCACCTCTGTGGGCACCAGCTTCTCGTCGCCCGTGTTGGCTGGCCTGCTGGCCATCGGCGAGCAGAAGCTGATCAGCCTGGGTGGCCTGCCTCCCAACGGTGCTGGCAAGCGCCGCTTCGGCCGCCTGCAGAACGTGATCTATGCGCAGGATGGCCGTTCGGACGTGTGGTACGACATCACCAGCGGCAACAACGGCACCCTGCCCAACGGCTCGTCCAGCAGCGCTGGCGTGAAGTTCGACATGGTGACTGGCTGGGGCGCCATGAAGCTGGATGCGTTCATCCTCACCCAGGTGCCACCGCCCTGCCCAGCGGATCTGAACGGCTCCGGCACGGTGGACGGCACGGATCTGGGCATCCTGCTGTCGCAGTGGGGCGGCGACGGCACGGCTGACCTCAACAACGACAACATCGTGGACGGCACTGACCTGGGCATCCTGCTGGCTGGCTGGGGCAACTGCCCAACGTCCTGAGTCCTTCTCCTGCCTGAGGCAGGAGTCTCCGAGAGCACAACGCGGTGGCTGAGCATGACGCCCAGCCACCGCGCTTTCTTGTGCGTGCATGGAGGGTGCTGCCGGCGCCTCAGCCGCCGCAGGCGCCGTAGAAGAACTTGCCCTCTGTGATCTTGCCGTTCTTCACGGTGTAGAGCGCAGTTTCTGTGAGGTTCATGCGGTGGTTGGCAAACGGGCCTTCTGTGGAGGTGCAGTCCAGGGACATGGCGCAGACGAACTGATCGCCGTTGACACTGGGCTTGCCGCAGGTGGCGCTGTGAATGGTGGTGGACTTGGCGAACTTCTCAGCCTTCTCAAGCAGGTTCGCCTTGCCATCAATGATGCGGTCGCAGCCTGGACCAGCCATGACTTCCACATGGCGGGCCGTGTCTGCGTACAGCTCCTTGATGGCGTCCAGGTTCGCGCCCTTGCTGAGCAGTTCGAAGAACCGGTCAGCCACCTTCTGGGTGGCCTGGTGCTCGGCGCTCATGGGCGGCATGGTGAATTCGGCTGGCTTGGTTGTGGTTGTGCTCATAGGGAAGAGCGTAGCACCGAGTGCCTGTCGGGTCAGGAGCAAGGACCCCATGCGCTGAGCAGGATTCCCAGGTCAGTGCCGTCCACCAGGCTGTCTCCTTTGAGATCTGCTGGGCTGTTTGGGCATTCGGGCCTGCCGCCAAGCAGGATCCCAAGATCAGTGCCATCCACCAGTTGGTCTGCATTCAGATCGCCGATGCAGCTTGAAGAGTCTGTGAAGCCGGAGATCCGGATCACGCGGTTCGCGCCGCCAAAGCTCGAGAAGATGAAGTCACCAGTGAGCGGATCGATCGTGGCGCCCTCTGCCCCGCCGAAGCCCGATGTGAGCACGCGGCGGGTGGACGGGATGGGGTCGCCATTGGTGTCGGCGTCGAAGACAGCCACCGACCCCGTGCTGTATTCAGACACCAGGATGGAGTCCACTGCAAAGTTTGGGTTGCCGCCATGCACGTAGGCCAGGCCTTCAGGGCCGCCACCGATGAAGACGCCTCCGTTCACCGCTGCGATGGTGAACGTGCCGTCGCCAGCTGGAGCGATGGTGGTGTCGTACAGGGTGCTGGACAGATAGGAGACGATCTTCAGCCGCCCGGCGCCTGGGAATCCCTCGGGCACCTGCAGCAGCGCGCCGGTAGATCCCACCACACCCAGCGGGCTGAGACTGATGATGGAAGCTGGCGCATTCTGGCCGGGCAGGATCTGGCCGACTGTGTTGTTGGAGTAGGTGGCGTAGGCCATCACGCCGCCGGGCAGCAGGCAGAGGCCGCCATCAATGAACGGTGCTGATGCAGACTGGATGGTCTCGAAGCAACCCCAGCCAGAGATGTGGCCATTGCCATCACGGCGAAGGGCCACCCGGTAGATGGCGCCACTGACGCTGTTGGCAGAGCCGCCGATGTACATGGCGTTGGGTTCGGTCGGGAGGATGAGCACGCCGCCAAACGGCCCCTGGGACGCCAGCGGGTGCGCCAAGGTCAAACCATGTGTAGTTGGCGTCGAACGGCGGCTGGATGGTCTGCGCACCAGCAGGTGCAGCCACAGCAAGAAACGCCACGGAAGACAAAGTCAGCATTGCACGCATGGGAACTCCTCAGTTTGGGGGCCCAAGCGCGGCCCGCGATGGAGCCATGGTAGGCACCACGCGCCATTTTCCAAACTGGGGATCTGCCGTTGCGTGCGCGGGCGGATGTGGCACACTGGGGACGCCATGTCCCACCACACGGTCGCCCGCCGATACCTCCACCCAGGACCGGTTGTCTGTGCAATGTCTTTCTTTGTCTCCATGGCCTCCGCCGGCGACACCGTGCACGTGACCTATTCCGTGGTGGACGACTGGGGCAGCGGCTACCAGGGCGCGCTCACCATCACCAACAACGCCAGCTGGACCATCCCAGCGTGGAAGCTGCAGTTTGGCGCCGCGTGGACCATCACAGACCTGTGGGGCGCGGCCGTGGATCAGCACGCCGGCACCACCTACGTGCTGAAGCATGCGGCTTCAGAGAGCGCAGACCTGGCACCTGGCCAGACTGTGATCATGGGGTGGATCGGCGCGCCCGGCGCGGCGGCGCCGCCTGCTGCACCCACGCTGAACGGCTCGCCCATCGTGCTGAATGGCGATGCGCCTGCGCCGCCACCGCCGCAGCCAGTCCCGGCGCCAGCGTGGCCGTCGCGCTTCTTCTCGCCCTTCATTGACACCACGCTGTGGCCGCTGTTTGACCTGAACGGCTACGCAAGCACGCAGCAGGTGCCCTTCCTGACGCTGGGCTTCATCGTGGCGCAGGAGGGCAATCAGTGCCAGGGCGCCTGGGGCGGGTTTGCCGCGTATTCCGTGGCCAGCGGCTTCCGGCTGACAGAGATCAACCAGCTGCGCGCGGCGGGCGGCGATGTGCGGGTGTCGTTTGGCGGAGCGGCTGGGCACGAACTGGCGCTGGTCTGCACCACGGTGGAGAGCCTGCGCGCTGCCTACCAGGCTGCGATTGACGCCTACGGACTGCGGCGCATTGACTTCGACATCGAAGGCGAGGCTGTGGAGGACCTGCCCAGCATTCACCGCCGATCGCAGGCCATCAAGCTGCTGCAGGACGCGGCGCAAGCGCAGGGCCGCCCGCTGTATGTCAGCCTCACGCTGCCTGTGCTGCCCACCGGCCTGGTGGCCAGCGGGCTGCAGGTGGTGGACTCTGCGCTGACCTACGGCGTGCGCCTGGACGGCGTGAACATCATGGCCATGGACTATGGCGCTGCCGCCCCAGACCCAGGCGGGCACATGGGCGAGTACGCCATCCAGGCCGCCACTGCCCTGCACGCGCAGCTCATGCAGCGCTTTGCTGCGCATGGCATCAGCAAGACCGATGCCGAAGTGTGGGCCATCATCGGCGTGACGCCCATGCTGGGATACAACGACATCCCGGGCGAGATCTTTGAACTGGAGGACGCGCAGCAGGTGCTGGCGTTCGCAGAGCAGCATGCCATTGGCTCTCTGTCGTTCTGGGATGCCAACCGCGATCATCCGTGCGCCGCGCCGGTGCCGCAGCCGGACAACTTCTGCTCGGGCCTGCCGCAGGCTGAACACGCGTTCACAGGCATCTTCCGCGCGTACGCGCCGCCCAGCGTGCTGGCCGACATCAACAGCGATGGCCGCGTGGATGGCACAGACCTGGGCCTGATGCTGGGCTCTTGGGGAACTTCCAGCGCGGCCGCCGACCTTGACCGCAGCGGAGTGGTGGACGGCACAGACCTGGGCCTGCTGCTGGGCGCGTGGACCAGTTGACACGCGCGGCAGGCACGCGCGGCAGGCATGCGCGCGCAGACGCAGGTGCGCGCAGGGCGCGGATGCGCGCGCGCAGGGCCTCTCAGGACGCTGTTTGCAGGATGAACGCTGGAATCCAGCCGGCACGCACATAGCGCCGCAGCGTGGCCGCTGGCAGGCGGTCAAAGCGGCGCACCACCCGCCGGCAGCCTCGCTCGCCGCAGTTGCAGCTCATGGTCCAGACGTCGTCCGCCCCCAGCAGCGTGGAGTAGTCGTGGGTGACTTCCTGGCCTGGACGGATGAGGCGCACGGCGCGCACCACCAGACGCCCCTGCTCCAGCAAGACAGCCGAATTGGGCTGGCATGAGTGATTGGCGAAGTCCGCCACGGTGCCAGCCGCCAAGGCGTACACGTCCGCGCCGCAGCGATAGGAGTTGGCCGCCTTGCGGGGCGCTGTCTCCCACAGCCGCCACAGCGCTGCGCTGGAGAGCGTGCGCCCTTCCACGCGGAATACCAGTGCTCCCGGGGCCAAGAGCCGCTTGGCCACCAGGCCGAGGCCGTTGCGTACAGGCTGAACCACAACTGAACGATTTGCCAATGGACGGCGCATGCAGGGGCAGGGATGCTACGGGGTTGCGGGACACACCGCACACCATGACACAGCTGGCCATCCACATTGACATCCGCCCCGCCGCCACTGTTGTCCGGCTGGAGGGCTGGGCCGGCCTTGCCGCACAGGGGGATCTGGAGCGAGCGGTGACGCGGCTGTCAGCGGGAACCCACTCGCTGCTGGTGCTGGATCTCACGCAGCTCTTGGGGCTGTCCAGCCTGGCGGTCGGCCAGCTGGTGCAGCTGCACCGCGCTGTCACCCTGCGCGGCGGCGCGATCCGCGTAGGCGGTGCCACCGAGGATGCCCGCACTGTGCTGGTCCGGTGCCGAATGGACCTGCTGATGCCGTTCCATGGCAGCGTGGATGAAGCCATTGCAATGCATGCTTAACGGACAATGCAATGTGTTCAGTGGGTGTGGTGGCCTCAGCTGATCGCAGCACACCAATGACGGGAAGTCCGATCACCCGTGGTTTCTAGCGGGTTGAGTGGTTCGCGGACGCGCCAGCCCGCGCAAACCCCCCTTTCTACGCAATTCCCTTGCCAACGCTTGGGGTCGGCCTACCGTATATGGGAGTGGGCGGAGGCCAAGGGCTTGTGTGAGCCGCGGTCTGCGCCCACGTGGCTTGGAGGTGAAAAGGTGAATACGCGATCCATTTGTATCGGAGCGCTGTGCGTGTCTGGCTGCCTCGCTGGGGCTGCCACCGCAGACGACAACGAATTTCGTTCCTGGGTGGACACCCATGGCTGGGCGACCAATTCGGTGACTTCGCTGTGGTATGGCCAGTCTGGCGTGGGCGGGTCTCTCATGGCGGCCACGCCAACCGAGTGGCGGACCACCAGCGAGGCCTACACATGGCCGATGATCGGTCCGCTGGTGAACATCGGCGAGTATGGCGGGACCGCTGGCCCTGCCACCTTCAATGGCATGTGGGGCCGTCCCGGCCCACGTCTGGACGCAGTGCTGGTCTATGCGCCCAAGTCAGACACCTGGGTGGCTGGCATGGACGTGCACAGCGAGCTGATCTCCAACGGCATGCTGGGCGACGGCGTCACCATCTCGGTGGTGGCCAACATCAGCGGAAACGTGACCAGTCTGGGCACCATCGTGCTGGCGCACACCGCCGACGCGCGCCTGGACCACTTCAACTTCAGCGAATCCACCCTGCTTCAGGCGGGCGACACCCTGAGCGTGGTCATCGGCAACAACGGCTCGTTCCTGTACGACCACGTGAACTTCAACGCGTGGGTGACTGCGCCCGGCCCTGGCGGCCTGGCAGTGCTGGCGGGCGCCGTGGCACTGGGTGGACGGCGCCGTCGGCGCTAGTTCACGGGCTCAAAGTCGTAGTTGTGCACCTGCAGCACCACTTTCTTCGCCGGCACGTCAATCTCGGCCATCGAGAGGTAGGTCAGCCCCGTGGCGCTGGTCTTGTAGGTGGCGGTCATGGTGGCTGGCACACCGTCATACACCGTTGAGACCTCCACCTTCTGGAAGGCCATGGTGGCGCGGTTGACCCACACCGTCAGCGAGTCGCCGGTCTGAACCACGTTGGTGCCCACCAACTTGAGGAGTGCTGCGCCGTCCGGGGAGGTGGCGCTTCCCACCGCAGCCCCAGCGATGAACTGATCCATGGAGGGTGCGCTGGCCATGGTGTACTTGTCCAGCAGGTCGTGCAGACCGTGCAGAAACTTCTCCACCTGCTGCAGCTGTCCCTCTGCAATGGCCTTGCGCAGGAACCCTATGGGCATGTTGGACGTCTGGTTGTTGAGGACTGTTCGCTGGATGGCGCCAGCTGGGGTGTACCGAAGCTGCTCCACGCGAATGTCCTTCTGCTTGCCATCCATGCTGATCTCGGAGCGGCTGTCCCACTGGTACTGCTTGAGCTTGGCAGCGTTGGCCTGCCGCGCGGCCACAATCTGTCCTGCCAGCCCACCTGTGGAAGGCGGGGTGGCCTGCTGCGGCACGGTGCTGGGCGCAGAGGGTGGCGGCGGTGCTGCCTGCGCGCCGGCCAGCGCGGCTACCACAGCAGAGGCGAACAAGAACGATGCAAGGGTGATGCGGGTCATGAGTCGTGCCTTGGGTGTTCAGTGCGTTGGCACTGATGGGAAGGTGGTTTGATGATGGTGATGCGTCAGAGAATCGATCGTGTCGAGTGGCGGAACGTGCTAGCGGCGGAAGCCTCCGCCGCCGAACGAACGGCCGCCGCCGCCAGAACGGCCGCCCCAGCCGCCACCACCGCCCCAACCGCCGTTCGAACGGCCGCTTCCGCCCCAGCCGCCGCCGCCGTTTGAGCGGTCGCCGTTCCATCCAGACGAGCCGCCGTTGCCGTAGTTGCGGCTCCATGCGTCCTTGTTGAGGCTGGACGTGTTGTCGTGATCAGCCCACGAGCTGCTGCTGGCGTTTGAACCTGAGGGCTTCTGCACCTGGTTCCAGCTGCCGTTGTCGTACTTTTCCCAGCCGTCGCCGGTGTTCTTGTAGACGTTGCCGTCATGGCCGGCGTAGTAGCCGTCGCTGGTCTTGGCCACGGTGGAGTCTGTGGCGTTGCTGTGCGCGCCCTCAGCCCACTGGCCCTTGGAGTTCTCTGCGTAGCCAACGCCGCCAGCCGCAGTGGACTCATGCCCGGCCTGCGCCCACTTGTTGCCCTGCTGCACGTAGCTGTTCCCCCACGACTGGTAGCCGTTGGTGCCGCCTGTGTGCTGCGCGTAGGTGTTGGTCCACGGGTTGTACGCCTGGCCGCCCCACCGGCCCTGGTTGCCGCTGTAGGCAGCGCCGCCGCGGTAGTAGTTGCCAGTGGCTGGGTTGTACCCGGCCTCCCAGCCAGCGCCCCCGTAGGGGCCGTAGTGCGCATAGCCGGCAGAGCAGTAGCCGCAGTACCCGTAGTGGTAGTACGGCGCGCAGCCGTACGAGTAGTAGCACGGGCAGCAGCAACAGCAGTTGTTGGCCAGCACAGCGCCCACCGCCATGCCGGCGCCGAACATCAGCGCGCCGGTGGCTGCCACGTATGCACCGCTGTAGCCGCTGGTGTAGCCCACTGTCACCGTGGTGGGCGTGGCGCCGTAGACATACACATAGGTGCAGTTGTAGAGCGGGCAGGATGGCGGAATGGTGTAGATGACCTGCGGAACCGACGTGCACACCACCCATGGGCCAGTGGCCGTGGGCGCCTGGAACCACATGCCCTGGTAGCAGCAGTAGTACGTGCCGTTCACGTCAATCACCGAGTACGCCGAGTTGTTGGCGTACGTCATGGTGGTGCCCTCGATGGGCACGAACTTGGGTGGTCCGTTGTAGGTTGGCGTGACGGTGGTGCCTTCGATCTTGATGGTTGACTTGTGCGGCACCTGCGCCAGGAACACCGCGTCATCTGCCTCCACCGTGCCAGGCACCGAGGCCAGCACAAAGCTCATGGGGCTGTCTGCTGGAATCTTGGAGAACTCAGCAGGCAGGCTGGCGGAGGCTGCAGTCCACGGACCCGTGATGTTGGGTGCGCTGAACCAGCGCCCTGCCACCAGGTAGTAGAAGAGCGAGGTGCGGGCATCCCAGAACACCGGCGTGGCTGGATTGTTCACGTACATCAGCGAGGTGCCCGGAATGGGCGAGTACGTCGGCAGGCCCTGCGTGACGATCAGCTCGGCTGGCACCGTGCTGGTGACCACCGTGGGCGGCTGCTGCACGGGCTGCGCCGGAATGTTCTTCACCACATCCGTCCACTGCCCGTCTGTTGGCAGCGAGAGGAACTCACCCGGCAGCTGCGTGACTGGAACCCACGGACCCTTGAGCGGATCTGGCGCTGTCATCCAGCCTGTGCCCAGCATGAGGTAGTACTGCTGGTTGGCGCCGTCCATCAGCACCACCCAGTTGGTGTTGACGGCCCACATGAGCTGCGTGTCGGGAATGGGCTGGAACGATGGCTGCCCCATGAAGATCACCAGCACAGCTGGCGTGGAGCTGTAGTAGATGGGCGGGGGCTGCAGGTTGAGCGGCACGCTGGCTGGCTTGGCGGCGTTGTTATGCATGTAGGCCATGACGCGCTGCAGGGCCACATGCACCACAGGCTGGTTGGGCAGCATGTCAAGCACCAGGGCCTTCATGGCTGCTGCGTTGGCGTCCTGCTGGCCTGGGAAGTTCATCTCGGTGACCTTCAGGTTGGTGATGGCCACGTCGGTGTTGTTCTCATCCACGCTGGTGTTGCCCTGCGCAGCCAGCACGCCCCAGCACGGCGTGGTAGTGCCGGCAAGCGTCACCTCCACTGCGCAGCGGAAGACGATGACATCGTGGTCCTTCCAGGAGTCCACCTGGGGCTGGTGGATGACCAGCGAAGCGCCGTTCTTGGTGAACGTGCGCGGCCAGCCCGGATCCTTGGACTGCATGCCTGGTTCAGCGGCTCCTTGGACACCAGGAGAAGCGCTGCCCTGGACCCCTGGCCCGCTGGGTGCAGCGCCCTGCTGGGGGCCGCCAGAGGCTGTGGCCATGGTGAGCGTGAAGCACAGGACGGCAGCAAGCGCGGAGAGGATCGTGGAGGTGCGCATGGGAGTTCACCGGGTTGGAGGCAGCGCGGAACTCCGCGCGCCGGATCCTCACCAGTGTACGCCCGCTGAACCATGCTCCGTGGCAGCGGTTCGCCTGAACGGGCGCTGTGTGGCGCTGCTACTTCGCCGCCTGACGCGTCACGATGGGCACGTATCCATACTCCATTCCCTTGGGCGGCGTGACGATCAGCGCTGGATCCAGACTTGCAAGCGTGCCTACCTCAGGCGGCGGCAGATACTGCCGCTCCTTGGTCCAGTTCTGGTGGATCAGCTCCACGCGCTTCTGAAGCGCCTGGCGCTCCTCTGGCGTGAGATCCGCGCTGCGGATCGCAGGCTGGTCTGCAAAGCGATACCAGCAGTAGGTGACCACGCTCCCGTCGCCCAGCGTGACTTCAAATGGGCCCGCTGCTGGCCCGGGATTCCTCCACACGCTGTCTGGCTGATTGGGAGTGGTGTATGGCTCAGGTGATGGGCTCCGCCGCTGTGGAAACTCCACGCGCGCGAGGCCAGTCTCTGCAGGCACTTGGTCCGGTGGCACCGCCACCCAGCGCGCGTCGCCGTTGGCCGCGCGGTCCAGGCGGAAGTACTCAGGCAACGTGATGGTGCTGCCGTTCCGTGCCACAGCATCGCTTGACCAGGAATAGGCGTAGGTGCGCTCGTCGAGCGCCTTGGGCGTGGCAAAGTCGCTCCACGCCACCGGAGGCTTCTGCTCCTTCCTCCTGCGTGGCGCGCCGAGCCCGCCAGGCAGCGCGATCTGCCACGTGGCGCCGCCCCCGCTCTTGAACGCATGCACGGCAGACGCGCGCGGATCAATCTGGCCAGAGGCCAATGGGCCTCCAGCAAACCACGCAGCCACGCTGTCCCACAAGGCGGCCCGGCTGTACGCAGCGCTGCGGTGGATGAGCGGCGCGTCACCCGCTGGACCAGCGGGGAACTGCGTGGGCGCCACGCGGGCGTAGCGGACACCCTTGGAGTCGGTGGCCACGAACGCAGGCACGTGCTGCGTCTCCATCTGCACAGCGCGATTGGCATCCGAGGGGCGCGAGTCCAGGAACATTCCCGCAAGCTCAGGCCGGTTGACGGTGGGCTTGGACCAGAACTCTGGCAGGAAGAAGGCCACAGGCCCCTTGAAGTTGCTGGTGTTGAGGAAGAGCGTCCACGATTGATCGCCAGTCGGAATGGGCTTGCCAGCGGTGGTTGCCCGCGCAGGGATCAGCGGCAATGGCAGGTAGCCGTAGCCAAAGAGCTCTCCTGCGGTGCCCTGCCGCAGGTTGAGTCCATCTGGTGGCCACAGCAACCAGGGGCTGAGCTGCGCGATGGCATAGTGGCCAGCAGGGTGGCTCCAATCGCGGCCCTTGCCAGCGCCGGGCCCGTTGGCCCATTCGCAGAACTCAAGCGCCACGCCACCCATGATGAACTTGGGTGTCTCGGTTGCAAAGCGAGTGTCGCGCCACCAGCCAAGGCCACCCTCGATGTCCGAGTAGATGTTCTTGGGCGCGGGTTCATCATGGCGGGCGAACATCCAGGTGCCGAACAATCCGCTCTGGAACTCCTCGCCGGGATAGCGCTGCTGCAGCGGCCATGCTGCCACGTACATGGAGAATCCAGCGCCAAACTGCTGATCCACCCGTTCATGCGGCACCAGCAAGTAGCCGGCCATCTCTGTGGCCTGCGGTGCAACCACGGGACTGGCTGCGGCGCGCTGCGGGGCCTGCTCACGCGGACCGGGCGCGAGCGCGTCTGCGAATGCACAGCCGATTGGCGCCATGATCTTGGCAGCGCCCAGGTAGTGGTAGGCGCCGTTGGACACGCCTGCCTTCAGCCGCTGCGCCTCCTGGGGCGACAAGTCCTTGGCTCGCTCGGCGCGTTGATGGAGCGCGTCCAGCTGGTCGTCCCAGAAGGGCGCGGTCTCCACCGACATCACGTTGCCCTTGAACTCCTCCAGCAGCGCTGGCGCGCGCTGCGCACGCCGAAAGTTCATCATCGGCGCAGTGGTGTCGCCCTTCATCCCATCAATCCCCATCACGCCAATGACCACTGGCAGCTGCGGCGCGCTCAGGTCCTTGCGCACGTCGCGAATGAGGTCCGCCAGCAGCGAGGCATACAGGTCGTAGCCGCCTGGCTTGTCCTGATCGGGATACACGCCGGAATCCACGTAGTCGTTGAAGCCCTGGAACCAGACGAATCCAGCAAGCTCATAGCCCTGCGCTAGGTCATAGCTGGGCACGACGCGCTTGATGTCCTTGAGCACGGCCTGCACATGCTCGACCATGGCGCGGTAGTAGACGCCGGTCGCTTCGAGCTTCTCGCGCTTCAGCTTCTCCACGTCTTCGCCGCGCTTGGCGTGCTGCGCCAGCGCGCGTTCAGACCACACAAACGGCCCTGCGCTGGGTGGGCGGAAGTCAGTGTGCAGGCTGCGGCCGCCCCACGCTGTCTTGATGAGCAGGATGGGCTCGTGCAACCGCTGCTCCAGGGTCAGCCCAAAGGTGAACTCTGGACCGATCTTCCCTTCAGGCGCGCCAAATCCAGCGGTGAGCAGGCCCACTCTCTCGTTGCGATCCGTGTACGCGTCGCCCAGGCAGCCAACCGAGCTGATCCACACGCGGTCGCAGACCTTGGGCGTGCCGTCCGGCGCGCGCATGAGCGCCAGGAGCGGCGCGGTCTTGGGGTCGTCCGCCAGCGAGCCAAAGGTCTGGATGCTGGCGTGCCCCTGCATGTTGGACTGGCCGGCAAGGATGTAGACCTTGAGCGGGCCAGGCCCGTGCGGCGCAGCAGCGGGAGCGGAACCGCTGGCGTGCGATCCACACGCCAGCGCAACGATCATGGCGACCAGTGGAGCTGCAAGCGCTCTGAAAGACTGGAGGTGTGTGGGCATGTGCTCCGACCGCAGCAGGATGAACGCTCCCGACCCCGTGCAAGGCGAACGCGTGGCGCGCTGCTACCTGCGCCGACGACCGCCACGGGCCAGGAACCCGCCCAGCAGCGCTGCGGCCGCGCCTGGCGCTGGCACCTGCACCACCTGCAGTCCGCCAAAGGCGCCCAGCGCGCCGTCCACCGAGTGCACGGTGATGATGATGTCCTGCCCCTGCGCGATATTCACGTTGTAGGCCAGGTAGGTGACGCCCGCCACGTGCCCGCCCGGCCACGCGCCGCCCACTGTCTGGAACCCAGTGTTGTTGACGTTGTAGCCCGTGGGGAGGTTGGAGACGGTCCAGGAGTACAGGTACACGCTGTAGCTGCCTGCAGCCAGGCCAGAGAGCGTGTAGGTCTCCATGAAGGGCACCACCATGCCGTCGTCCATCAGCGCTTCGTCGTCGCCAAAGGTGCCGGGATCGTTGAAGCCACCCAGGATGCCGCCAGTGCCAGTCAGGCTCACGCTGGTGGAGTTGCCACCCAAATCCTGAAGGTTGTTCAGCGTTCCGCCTGTGTAGACATTCCAGACGCCGGCCTGGTTGGCGGCGGCACCATAGGCGCTGCTGGGCGCAGGAGTTGCGTTCCCAATGTCAATGTTGAACGACTGCGCAGCGGCGCTGGCGCAGAGCGCAGCAGAAGCCACAAGGGGGCCGAGGGTCAGACGCATGGGATGCTCCAGAAAAGGGGGAAAGGGGAAGAGGCTCTGGCGCTGTAAAATGTAGCCCATGCGCACGTTCCCACGCATCCAAATCAGCGTCGTTTCTCCATTCGCACTCGCCTTGCTGGCCTGCGGCACAGCGTTGGCTGGCATATCGCAGGCCACGTTGGTCGCGCCGGGCGGCTTCGTGCAGGCGGGAGCAGGGCCATCCACCACGGGCGCGCCTGGCTGGCCGGGTCTGGACTGGACTCCCTACCACTCGGCTCCTGGATCTGATGTGCACGAGGCGTCCTTCAGCGGTGTGTCCACTGCCACCACATCAGCGAGCTACTCCAGTGGCTCGACCAGCAACAGCGGCTCTGGCACGTGCGGCATGGGCTGGGTGGTGCTGAACGGTGCCAACAACGCGCCAAACAGCTCATCGTTTCCGCGCGGCGAGCAACGGCGGGTGGAAGGAGACCTTCCTCATCACCCATCCCTCCTACACCGGACAGACGGGATACATGCAGTTCACGGTGCATGCGACTGCCTCCCTCTTTGCAAGCGGCTTTGCTGGATCTGCCAGCCTGGACATCACGGCGTACAAGGACAACGCGCAGCTGATGAACAACGCCCTGTTCAGCCCTGGCAACTCTGATCTCATCAGCACCGACCGTCAGTACGGGCACTGGGCTGTGGCCACCTACGGCAATCCGCCCACAGACAGCAAGAACGTGAACGGCACGGTGACGTTTGCAGTGCCATTCACCTTTGGCACACCGTTCAGCCTGGGCGTGTACGCGTGCGCACAGGGCGGCATGCGCTCCTCGAGCGGCGTGTCTGGCAACTCAACCGCCCAGGCTGGCACTCCAGCGCTGGTCAACTGGACAGGCATCACCAACATCTACGTGAGCGGTGCGCCCATCTCTGGCGCGTCGCTGTCCAGCGGCACCGGCCTGAACTGGGGCGGCCAGTTCCTGCCTCCGGTGCCAGAAGACCTGAACCAGGATGGCGTGGTGGATGGCACAGATCTGGGACTTCTGCTGGGTTCGTGGGGACCCTGCGCAGGCTGCCCTGCGGATATCAACCACGACGGCGTGGTGGACGGCACAGATCTGGGACTCTTGCTTGGCGCCTGGACCTGATCTGGGAGACACCGTGTCCCGGGCGGCCATGGACTGCATGGAGGGCGACTCATGCCGACAGACCTTCAGCTCCAGATCCTGCAGAACATCCGCATTGCATCCCCCTGCCCCGCCCGCTGGGAGGATATGCAAGGCGACGACAAGCGCCGCTACTGCACGCAGTGCGACCTGCATGTCCACAACGTGGCCGAAATGACGGCTGATGAAGTGGAGGAGATGCTGCGCCCCCTCATGGAGCGCGGCGAGCGCGTGTGCGCGCAGCTGCGGCGCCGCGAAGACGGCACCGTCCTGGTGCGCGACTGCCCGGTGGGACTGCGCGCTGTGCGCGCGCACACTCGGCGCATGGCAGCGCGGGCGGTGGCGCTGGCGTCGTTTCTCTTCACCACTGCGGTGCTGGCCGCACAGGGCGAGAAGAACCCAGCCAGCCGCGCGCGCATGGTGCAGTTCCAGCCCTTCAAGTGGGCGCAGGAAAAGCTGGCGCCAGGCGCAGTCGTGCCTCCGTACCAGATCATGGCTGGTGATGTGGCGTACACGCCAACAACACCCGTGCAGTCGCTCCCGCCTTCACAGCCAGTCGTCCAGAAGGTGCGCTGAGGCCTCATGGTGCCCTTTTTCAATTGAAGTCTGCTGGGGTACGCCGGCCTGGTGGTCACGGCCCTGGTGCTGTTCCTGAACGAGAGCACACCGTGGTGGGCGGAAGATCCCAAGCCGCATGCCCTGGAGCTGGTGTGCGTGGGCGGGCTCCTGCCCTGGGCAGCACTGTGCCTGGCTGCTGATCTCACGGCGCGCGTGCGCCGCACGCGCGCGTTCCACAGCGCCATCCACCAGCCGTGGACCACAGGCTTGTGGGGACTGGGTGCCAGTGCATTGGGCATCGGATTGGGCATGCCCATCGCGCCCTTTGTGCCAGAGTGGCTGCCAGACGCAGTGTGGACCAGCGCCACAGGAGCCGTGGCAGGCGTGGTGGTCATCCTGTGCATGCGGGGCACCCGCGTGGGCACGTGTGCCAGCTGCGGCTATGCGCTGGACAGCGCGCTTCATTCCACACGCTGCCCCGAATGCGGGCAGCACGCTGCTGAAGTGCTGGTGCGCTAGCCAGCCAGCGCGCGCGCTGCGCCCGGCCTGTCCAGGCACCACGCGCGCCGCACGCAGCCCATCCAGGCCACTGCCAAAGACCACACACCGCCCAGCAGCAGGCCCACCACAGCGCCCACACCGCAGGCGCCGGCCACATAGGGAACCACCCACTGCTCACGCGTGCCAAGCGCCAGCACGCCGCCCAGCGCAAGCGCGCCAACAAGCAGGCTGCCCACCGCCACCGCGGCCAGGCGCAGCACAGCGCTGCGCGCTTGCAGGCGGATGACTGGCCAGGGCTCGCCAGCGCGGGCAACGGCAGCGCCGCTGCGCGCAGCGCCGCACGGAGCAGCAGCGAGCCGAGCACCAGCCCCACTGCCACTGCACCAGCCAGGGGCACCAGCATCCACCACGTGGCGGTGCGGGCCTCCACGCCATCCAGCAGGCCCTGCACCACGCTGGCGTGCATCCAGACACCTGGAATCGTGCGGCCGCCCAGCGTCACGACGTCCTCGGCTCGATAGGCCGCCAGCAGCACCGTGCGCCCCTTCACGTCCAGCGCCGCCCATGTGCCGTCTGCATTCACCAGCTCCAGCACGTCGTGGTCCGCACCCTGATGGCCTCGTCTGGCAGCACGCCAATGGGATAGATGCCCAGGAGATCGCGCGGCTCTACACCCAAAATGCCGTCTGAACCCTCCACGCCGTTGGCGGGCTGCGCTGCCACCAGGCCAATGGAACGGCCAGCGCCAGCCTGCCCCTGGAAACGCAGGCGGCAGTTGCGCTCGTCCACCTGCACAGGCAGGGCTTCCGCGCCGCCACCTTCGCGGCCAAGCACCGCAGCGGCAGCAGCCACAGCGAGCGGCAGGCGTGGCACGCGGTCTTCGCGCTGTGGGATGACCACTGCGTGCCCAAACAGCGTGAACTCCGACAGGTTCATGCAGCCCCAGCCAGCGCCAGATGTGCCCAGCCCATCCACCAGCGGCCGCTCTGGATGGCGGTCTGGCCTGCCCGGCGTGAAATCCTGTGTGGCCACGATGACCGGCACAGGCCGTTCGCCGCTGGTCACGCGCTGGATGGGTCCCAGGATGGCCTGGTTGAGCGCTGGATCTGGGTTGTTGAGGAACGCGATGTCGAGCACGATGGCATCTGGCTGCAGCGCGCCCAGACGTTCGACAATGGCTCCCCACACATGCCGCTTGGTTGGTGCCGCTGCTGGGTCCACACCCTGGATGCCAAGGCGCTGCGCCAGCTGCAGCAGGCCATCCGGACCTCTTCTCCCGCACCACCAGCACGCGCGAGGCGGTGGTGGAGGCCGGCACATCCAGCGCCAGGTGGGTCCCAGCTGGGATGCGGACAACTGGCTTGAAGCCTGCCACCCCAGAAACGTGCCGATCAGGAGCAGCGTCACGGCCACCCAGTGGAAGCGCGATGGATTGCCACGCCCCTGCGGCCACACCCATTGCTCCAGCGCGCGCGTGGCTCGCTCCTTGAGCGGGGGCCGATACGCGCGCAGCGCAGCGCCCAGCTCCCGCGCATCCTGCCAGCGATCGCGCGGCTCTGGCGCCACGCCCCGAGCGATGATGTCCTCCAGCGCCTTGTCACGCAGACCCAGCGCAGCAGTCAGGCCCGCGCGGGGTTGAGTGGCGGCCGGCTCTGTGCCGCTGACGAGCGCTGCGCATTCCTTGCACAGCGAATACACATCTGCGCGGGGCGTGATGGCTGCGGGATCTCCCTGCACCACCTCTGGCGCTGCGCGCGTGCGTGAGTATGCGGCCACGCGCCCGTCGAGCTTGCTGGAGGCGCGCGTGCCGCCAAAGTCGGTCACCTTGACCACTGGCTGGCCCATGCGTTCGATGACCAGCATGTTGTCCGACTTCAGGTCGCAGTGCGGCGTGCCGTGCGCGTGCATCCACGCCACACCATCCACCGCCTGCAACAGCAGCCCGATGCGCGCTGGCTTGTCCAAGCCCGTCTCTGCTGCGTAGCGGGTGAGGCCACGTGCCCCCTCGAGCCATTCCATGACCAGCGCCTCGCTGGTTCGGCCGTCCGGCCAGCGCGCCACCGTGCGCGGATAGAAGCGCACCACATGCTCATGCGATGGAAAGCCGCGCGAAAGCGTGCACTCCTGCGCCCAGCACGCTTCTGCTGCTGGCCCGAGCGCCTCGGGTCGCAGCACCTTGATGGCCACCAGCAGCCCGTCCTGGCTGGTGGCGCGGTAGATGCGGCCAAAGCCACCTTCCAGATAGGGCGGCAACGGCGGCGTCGTCACCAGCGTGAACCCGTCAATGGCTGGATGGTCCCCTGTGGGCGCCCCACTCCCAGGCACCATGGGCGTGGTGGGATCTGAGTCGAACGGCGACGCCCCCTCGCTCACGTGCGGATGCCTGCAAGCGCTGCGCGAGCCTTGGCCTCCTGCACGAGCTTGGCAATGGCAGGATCCTTGGCGATGGACTTGGCCACAGGCTTGGCGTCCAGCTGGCCGTTCACCAGCTCCACGTACTGCTCCTTGATGTAGAGCGAGAACCGTGCTGGTGGAGTGGAGGCGGAGTCCTCGATCTGCACGGTGCCCACCGCCTTGCCTGGCGGCGGCTCGAGCAGGGCCACGAACAGGGATGTGCCGCTGGTCCACGTCAGCCAGTGCGTGCCGGTGGAGCCCGCCACCACCGTGCCCTTGGTCACCACCACAGGGAAAGGCGCGACCATGTTCATCTGCATGGCAGGCTCCACCACCAGCGCGCTGCCGATGTAGAGCGTGCCTGACACCAGCTCCACGCTGCTGATGGCACTGCCAGAAGTCTTGGGGATGACCCTGCCGTCATACAGCTGCGCGTCCCACGCGTCATGGCACAGCTGGTCTCCCACCGGGACCTTCTCTGTCCTGCATCCCAGGATGAGCAGCGAACCAGACTTCGGGCTCTGCAGGCTGCCTTCGCCGGAATACCCCACCGCCTCGCTGTAGATCGCTGAGTCCATGTTGTTCCTCCACGAAAGGTGCCCGTACGATACCCGCGCATGCTGGAGCCGGTGTACAGGCATACGCAGCGCGGCCCCATTGGCTGGGTGCTCTTCGTCATTGCGCTGGCCGTGGCCGTAGGGGCCATCGTGGGCGCCATGCCCACAGAGGTCAGGGTGCTGCTGGCGCTCCTGAGCGCCCTGTTTGTGTTTCTGAGCGCGTGCTTTCAGACGCTGACCATCCACGACGAGGCAGCTGCGCTGCATGTCTCCTTTGGGCCGCTGAGCGTGTTTCAGACCAGGATCCGCTACTCGGAAATCCTGAAGGCTGAACTGGCCACAACCGACCTCCTGGATGGCATCGGCATCCACTACATCTTCACACGAGGGTGGGTCTGGAATCTGTGGGGTCGCAACTGTATTCGTCTGGAGACCCGCGGAGGAGTCATCCGCGTCGGCACCGATGATCCGGAAAATCTGCTCCGCTGCGTGCAGTCGCGCGTGACACAGCCTTCATAAGCCCACCAGGCGCCTTCGTGAGGGATATACTCCTCCCTCCCATCCTGCGGATGGCCAGAAAGGACGAACCGCGTGTCGCGCGCGCCGATCTCACTCCCGCAAGCGTCAGGATTTCTTCAGACCAATCGCAAGGACAAGTGGTGGCTGCAGCCAGTGGCCACGCTGGCTGGCCTGCTGACCTTCATCGTGTACTCCACGTGGGCGGCGTTCCAGGGGGCCAACTACTTCATCGGCGGTCCCACCCAGCCGGATGTGCAGCGCCTGCTGTCGCCCTTCTATTCGCCGGTGATCTGGGACGCCAAGGGACTGGTCTCTGGCCATGCGTGGCTGGGTGAAGTGCCAGCCTGGTGGCCCAGCTTCCTGCTGTTCAGCCCAGCGCTTCTCATCCTGCCCTTCCCCGGTCTGTTCCGGTTCACCTGCTACTACTACCGCGGCGCCTACTACAAGGCCTTCTGGGGCGACCCAGTCAGCTGCTCTGTGGGCGAGCCCGGCTTCCGCGGCGACAACTACCGCGGCGAGGAGAAGTTCCCGCTCATCCTGCAGAACATCCATCGCTACGCGCTGTACGTGGCCATCCTGTTCATCTTCATCCTGGGCTGGGACGCCATCTGTGGCTACACCTACATCGGCACCGACGGTCACAAGCACTTCGGCCTGAGCATCGGCTCGCTGGTGCTCACCATGAACGTGGTGTTCCTGGGGTGCTACACCTTTGGCTGCCACTGCTGGCGCCACTTCATGGGCGGCAAGCACGACTGCTTCTCGTGCCAGAGCAAGATGAGGCAGAACGCCTACAAGCGCGTCAGCTGGCTGAACGGCAAGCACATGCTGTTCGCGTGGATCAGCCTGTTCTGGGTGGGTTTCTCAGACGTGTATGTGCGCCTGTGTTCCATGGGCATCTGGACTGACTGGAGGATCATCGGGTGAGCGGCGCTACTTCGCTGGGCGACCAGTACATCGTGACCGAGCATGACGTGATCGTGATCGGTGCAGGCGGCGCAGGTCTGCGCGCCGCCATCGAATCAAGCGCTGGCGGCGCCAAGACGGCCGTCATCTGCAAGAGCCTGCTTGGCAAGGCGCACACAGTCATGGCAGAAGGCGGCATGGCCGCAGCCATGGGCAACGTGGACGACCGCGACAACTGGGAAGTGCACTTCGCAGACACCATGCGCGGCGGCGGCTACCTGAACAACCCCACCATGGCCAAGCACCACGCCAAGGAAGCACCTTCCTGCGTGCGTGAGCTGGAGGCCTGGGGCGCTGTGTTCGACCGCACCAAGGACGGCAAGATCCTGCAGCGCAACTTTGGTGGCCACCGCTATCCGCGCCTGGCGCACGTGGGCGACCGCACCGGCCTGGAGATGATCCGCACCCTGCAGGACCACGGCATCCACCAGGGCCTGGACATCTACATGGAGATGACCGTGGTGGCCCTCCTGACCAGCGGCGGGCGCATCGCCGGCGTGCTGGGCTACGACCGCGAGCGCGGCCGCCTGCGCGTGTGGAAGGCCAAGGCTGTGGTGCTGGCCACCGGCGGCATCGGCAAGGCGTACCGGATCACCAGCAACTCATGGGAATACACCGGCGACGGCCAGAGCCTGGCCTACCACGCTGGTGCAGAGCTCATGGACATGGAGTTTGTGCAGTTCCACCCCACTGGCATGGTGTGGCCGCCCAGCGTGCGCGGCATCCTGGTGACAGAGGGCGTGCGCGGTGAAGGCGGCGTGCTCCGCAACAGCGAGGGCAAGCGCTTCATGTTCGACGACATCCCAGAGCTGTACAAGAACCAGGTGGCCAAGGACGAGGAGGAAGGCTGGCGCTACGTGTGCGGCGACAAGAACGCCCAGCGTCCGCCAGAGCTCCTCACCCGCGACCACGTGGCCCGCTGCATCAACCGCGAGATCAAGGCTGGCCGCGGCTCGCCGCACGGCGGCGTGTTCCTGGACATTGCCTGGATCAAGCAGAAGCTCCCCAACTCGGAGGAGCACATCAAGAAGAAGCTCCCCAGCATGTACCACCAGTTCAAGCAGCTGGCTGGCGTGGACATCACCAAGGAAGCCATGGAAGTGGGCCCCACCACCCACTACGTGATGGGCGGCGTGCGCGTGGATGGCGACACGCAGATGTCCACTGTTCCTGGCCTGTTCGCAGCCGGTGAAGTGGCTGCTGGCCTGCACGGGGCCAACCGCCTGGGCGGCAATTCGCTGTCAGACCTGCTGGTCTTTGGCCGCCGCGCTGGCAAGTATGCAGCGCAGTACGCCAAGGACAACCAGGCTGCTGCGGTAGACAACGCCCAGTTGGAAGAGGAGACCCGTCGCGCGCTGGAGTCGTTCGACCGGCCCCACGGCGAGAACCCCTACGCCATCCAGGGCGACCTGCAGAACACCATGCAGGACCTGGTGGGCATCGTGCGCACCGAGAAGGAGATGCAGCAGGCGCTGGACCGCCTGGGCGGCTTCTGGACGCGCTTTGCCAAGGTGGGCGTGGATGGCCACCGGGAGTACAACCCAGGGTGGCACACTGCCATTGACCTTCGGAATCTGCTCACAGTGTCAGAGGCCATCACGCGTTCCGCGCTGGAGCGCAAGGAGAGCCGCGGCGCGCAGTTCCGCGAGGACCACCCCAGCAAGAGCGACGAGTGCTCCAAGTTCAACACGGTGATCCGCAAGGGGCCGGACGGCTCCATGCAGATCGAGCGTCGCCAGCGCGGCCCGCTGGAGGCCGAGTTGGCAGGCATCATCGAGAAGATGAAGTAGCAGGCAGGAAGCTCCCCCATGGTTTCACCCACAGCAGCAACACGGACCGTGAACTTCCGCATCTGGCGTGGCAACGCCGCTGGCGGCAGCTTTCAGGACTACACCGTGGAGGTCACGGACGGCATGGTCGTCCTGGACTGCATCCACAAGATCCAGGCCGAGCAGGCCAATGACCTGGCCTGCCGCTGGAACTGCAAGGCTGGCAAGTGCGGCTCCTGCTCTGCGGAGATCAACGGCAAGCCCAGCCTGATGTGCATGACCCGCATGGACCTCCTGCCGCCTGGCGAGACCGTCACGGTGGAGCCCATGCGCACCTTCCCGCTCATCCGCGACCTGGTCACGGATGTGTCGTGGAACTACGAGGTCAAGAAGAAGATCAAGCCGTTCAAGCCCCGCAAGCCGGACAATCCGGACGGCACGTGGACGGTCTATCAGGAGGACGTGGAACGCTCGCAGGAGTTCCGCAAGTGCATCGAGTGCTTCCTGTGCCAGGACGTCTGCCACGTGCTGCGCGACCACCACAAGCACGCTGAGTTCATCGGCCCGCGCTTCCTGGTGTTCACCGCAGCGCTGGAGATGAACCCGCTGGATACAGAAGACCGCCTGGCAGACCTGAAGAACCGCGATGGCATTGGCTACTGCAACATCACCAAGTGCTGCACCAAGGTGTGCCCCGAGCACATCACGATCACGGACAACGCGATCATCCCGCTGAAGGAGCGCGTGGTGGACGAGTTCTACGACCCGCTCACGCGCCTGTTCCGGATCTTCAAGCCCAAGGCCAGCTGATCTGTCTCAGCTGCCCGTTCTGCGCCTGCGTGGGTACGATCCCCGCGCGTGATCCTCTACCGCAAGGGCATCTTCTGCCTGGAAGCAGAGTGGTACGGCCTGCGCTCCAGCGTGAGCGTGCGCCCTGCGCTGGAGATGCTGAAGGCGTCCGACTACCACATCCAGCACATCTACCGGGACGTGGCCACCGCGGCAGAGCTGGAGCACTACCTGCGCAAGTGGTTCATCACGCGGCACCGTGGATTCAAGGTGCTGTGGCTGGCCATGCACTCCCGCAAGGGCACGCTGCTGCCCGGCGACATGCGGCGCCCGGCGGAGCGGCTCTCGCTGGACCGGCTGGAGGAGGTGCTTGCCGGCAAGTGCCGAGGCCGGGTGATCCACTTTGGCGGGTGCCGCACGGTGGCGCTGCCACCCGCGCGCATCAAGCGGTTCCTGGCTGTGACCAAGGCGGCTGCGATCAGCGGGTTCCTGGAGGAGGTGGACTGGACCGAATCCACCCTCTTTGAGATGGCCTACCTGCTGGAGCTGCAGAAGCACCCTGCCACGCCTGCTGGCCTGCGGCGCGTGCGGGCCGCCCTGCGGCGCGCCCGCGAGGGCGAGTTCCGCAGCTACGGGTTTGTGGTGCATGCGGCCACGTAGTCGCCCGTGCGGGCCGCCGCACGCCTTGGACCTCACTTCTTCTTGCTGTTGTCCGGCGAGCTCTTGTCTGGGCGCGCTGGCGGAGTGTTGGGCTTCACTGGGTTCTCTGCGATCTGCTTGAGCAGCAGATCCACCGCCGCCTTCAGCTGGGCATCACTGCCGTTGAAGGTGGCGTTGGGCAGGTTGTCCACGATGATGTCGGGCGTCACGCCCTCGCCCTCCACCATCCACTTGCCATCCAGGCCGTAGACAGCAAACTCCGAGGCCGACGCGATGCCCTTGTCAACCAGGGTGTTGCTGGAGCTCAGCCAGATGCCGCCGCCCCACGTGCGGGTGCCCAGCACCTTGCCCAGCCCCAGGCGGCGGAAGCCCTCTGAGAAGGTCTCGCCATCGCTTGAGGTCCGCTCGTCGCACAGCGCCACCATGGGCCCGCGGAACGCGTACTGCATGTTCCAGCTGGGCGGGTTGCCCACGCGCGGCGACCAGAACGCCCACGCCTTGCGCATGAGCTTGGACAGGATCCAGGAGTCAATGTTGCCGCCACGATTGTGGCGCACGTCCATGATGAGCCCCTGCTTGTTGAAGCTGGGGTAGTACCCCTTCACCCAGTTGGTGTAGTCCTGCTGGCCCATGGCGCGCAGGTGCACGTAGCCGATCTTGCCGCCGGACCACTGGTCCACCAGCTGCCGACGCGTGTACTCCCAGTCGGTGTAGCGGAGGTCGTTCTCGCTGCCCTGGCTGATGGGCACCACGATGGCGTCGCGCGACTCCTCAAACCCGCTGCCATCCGCCTTGGCGGGCTTGATGCGCACCAGCACCTGCTTGCCCGCCTTCTTGCGCAGCAGCATGGAGTAGTCCTGCACCGACAGCGTGGGCACGCCGTCGATCATCTCGATGACGTCGCCCACCTTGGCAGCCACCTCTGGCTTGGCCAGCGGAGCCGTGCGCTCTGGATCGTCTGGCTCGCACTGATAGAGACGGGTGATGCGATAGCCGCCGGCAGCCTGGTCGCGCACCAGCACCCCGCCTAGCGCAGCCACGCCGATGTTCTCGGGCGATTCGCGCATGTCTCCGCCATTCACAAAGTGGTGCAGCGTGGACAGCTCGCCCACCATCTGGCTCATCACGCTTCCAAGCTCGTCGCGGGTGGTCACGCGGTCAACCAGCGGGAGGTACTTGTCCAGCATGGCGCGCCAGTCCACGTTGTGCATGTTGGTGTCGTAGTAGTAGTCGCGCATCAGGCGCCAGGCCTCGATGAACATCTGCCTGAACTGCACGCGCGGAATGACCGACAGCACGATGCCGCCTGTGGGCACAGCCTTCTTGTCAAGGTCGGATGCTGGTGCTGGCGCTGCATCCACGATGAACAGGCCGCGCTCCTTGCGCAGCAGCAGCTTCTTGCCATCCTGCGACAGCTCGTAGCCCGCGATGTCCGCCATCACCGTCTTGGCCTCGATGTTCTCGTTCTTGATCTCCAGGGCCTCCAGCGCTGCCTTGCTTTCAAAGCCGCTCGGACGGTTCACAAAGAAGAGCGCCTTGTCCGTGGCGGAAAGCGATCCGTAGTTGCCCGCCTTGAAGGGCACTTCGTAGAGGCGCCCTGCCAGGCCATCCAGCTGGATCTCCACCTTGGGAGGCTGCTTGGCCTCCGGCGCGTCCGCCTTCTTGTCCTGGGGCTTGGCGGCGTCCGCTGGCTTGGTGTCCGCGGCGGGCGGGTCCGCTGGCTTCGCGCCTGCTGGCTTCGCGTCTGCGGGCGGTGCGTCCGCTGGCTTGGGCTCTGCAGGCTTGGGCTCCTCCTTCTTCTTGGCGGCCTTGTCCTTGGCCGTCTGCAGTTCGTCCTTGGGCGCGAAGGGCCACCGCTGCCCCGGCTTCAGGGCCAGCGCGTAGATCTTGGTGGTCTCGTCCAGGAACGGATCTGGCTGGTTCTGTCCCCAGGGGCTGCCCACCACCGTGCGCAGCGTGCGGTCCGAAAGGAACCACAGCCACTTGCCATCCGGGCTCCACGCTGGCGAGTACGACGCATACCGGTCTGTGGTGGCCTGCGTGATCTTGCCGCTCTCCACGCTCCAGAGCTTGATGATGGGGAACGCGTTGTCTGCCTGCGCACCGTAGGCCAGCCACTGGCTGTCGGGGCTCCACACCAGGTCCGTGAAGTCCTCGATGCTGGAGACGTCAATCTTGGTGTCCTGCTTGCTCTCGGTGTCGTAGATCCACAGCTCCTGGTTCTTGTTCCAGTGGGCGATGCGGCGACCATCTGGCGAAGGCACCACGCCCCACTGCAGGACCGTGCTCCCCTGCGTGAGCTGCGTGGGCGACCCCACGCCGTTGGCGGGCATGGACCACAGCTCGATCTCTCCGGACTTGTCGCTGAGGGCGACGAGCTGCTCCGCGTCCTTCAGGAAGCGCGCGTCGCGCCAGCGGGTGGCGTCGTCCTTGGTGGCGTCCACCGTGCGGCCCTGCCGCGCAGGCAGCACAAACACGCGGCCGCGGGCAGTCAGCGCCACCTTCTCGCCGTCGGGCGAAAGGTGCGCCGCGGTCACGTACTCCATGGGATTCTCCACCCACTTCTCGCGCAGCTGGTCCAGGTCGGAATCCAGCGTGACCGGAACAGCCGCGTCCTTGCCAGTGGCCAGGTCCAGCATCCACAGGTCCGCACCCAGCTGGTAGGCGATCTTGCCATCGCGCAGCGACATGTCCTGGATGTCAAAGCCGACGTGCTTGGTGTGCTCCTTCAGATCCTTGCCATTTGGAGTCATGGACCACACGTTCATGTGGCCATCGCGGTCCGACAGGAAGTAGATGCGGCCGTTCCACCAGCGCGGGCGCTTGCTGGTGCCGGGATAGTCGCCGGTGAGATTGACGGCCTCTGCGCCAGGCTTGAACGTCCACACCTGCTCGATGGTGCCGCCCTTGTAGCGCTTGGTGAACGAGCCGTTGAATGGGATCCGCACGAATGCCAGCGTGGCGTCGTCCACTTTGGCAGCGGCTGGGTCGAATGCGCCGTCGCAGGCCTGCGCCAGCGGCACCAGCGTGCGCGCGCCGGTCGCTGGCTCGATCAGCATCAGCTGCTGGCTGGGCAGCGTGCTGAACTTGTCGGTGCTCACGATGATCCGGTTGTCCGCTGTCCAGCCCATGACGCGCTGTCTGGCTGCGTCGAACGTCACGCGCCGGGGGAGTCCGCCCGTGATGGGCATGACGTAGACCTCGCCAGGCCCCTCGTACTCGCCGGTGAACGCCACCATGGTGCCATCAGGCGAGACAGCCGCCGCAAACTCGTCTCCAGGGTGACTGGTGAGCCGCGTGGCGGTGCCTCCAGTCATTGGCACCTTCCACAGGTCGCCCTCAGCGTTGAAGACGATGGTGTCCTTTCCCAGGCTTGGGCCGCGGTAGAAGCCCTGTGGCTTGCCAGCGGGCGAGGCCTCCACGGCTCCCACTGCCGGCGCGGTCTGCGGCGCGCCGCCAGCGGCCGCCAGCGGGCAGAGGGATGCGGACGCCAGGATCGCCAGTGAAATCAGGCTGCGAATGCGCATCCCGCCAGTCTAGCCGAGCACCGGATTACGATGGTCCACAGCCATGACTACGCCCGAACGCATCCCCACCACCGCGCACGAGAGCAGCGACGCCGCCAGCCGGGCCGTGGCCGAGGAGATCGCCACGCTGATTCGAGCACGGGCTGCAGCTGGCAGACGCGTGGTGCTGGGCCTTGCCACCGGCAGCACGCCGCAGGGCGTGTACGCGCATCTGGTGCGCATGCATGCGGAGGAGGGCCTCTCCTTCCGCAACGTGGTCACCTTCAACCTGGACGAATATTGGCCCATGGAGCCTGGCAGCCTGCAGAGCTACCGCCGCTTCATGGACGAGCACCTATTCAGCCTGGTGGACATTCCGCGAGAGCAGACCAACGTGCCGGACGGCACCGTGCCGCGCGAAGGCGTGGCAGCTGCGTGCCAGGCCTACGAGGAGCGCATCCGCGCCGCGGGCGGCATTGACCTGCAGCTCCTGGGCATTGGGCGCACCGGGCACATCGGCTTCAACGAGCCCGGCTCCCCGCGCGAGAGCCGCACGCGCCTGATCACCCTGGACCGCGTGACGCGCATGGACGCTGCGGCAGACTTCTTTGGCGAGCGCCATGTTCCGCGCAACGCGGTCACCATGGGCGTGGGCACCATCCTGGAGGCCAGGCGCGTGGTGATGCTTGCCTTTGGCGAGCACAAGGCGCCCGTCATCCTGCGCGCGGTGGAGGGCCCAGTCACCAGCAGCGTGGCAGCCAGCTTCTTGCAGGAGCACCCGAACGCCGCTGTGGTGCTGGACCGCGCTGCAGCCGCTGAGCTGACGCGCTTCAAGACCCCGTGGCTGCTGGGGCCTGTGGAGCAGTTTGGTGCGCAGTGGGACACGCACACGGTGCGCCGCGCGGTGATGTGGCTGGCTGGGCAAGTCAAGAAGCCCATCCTGAAGCTGACCGACGAGGACTACAACGAGCACGGCCTGCAGCAGCTGGTCACCGAGCACGGCGGGGCGTACCAGATCAACATTCGCGTGTTCAAGGGCCTGCAGCGCACCATCACAGGCTGGCCGGGTGGCAAGCCGGGCCGTCCGCGCTTTGTGGCTGGCGTGGGAGTGGACCCCGCCAACGGGCCAGACGTGTTCCCCAAGCGCGTGGTGGTGTTCAGCCCGCACCCGGACGACGACGTCATCAGCATGGGCGGCACGCTCATCCGCCTGTGCCAGCAAGGCCACGAGGTGCACGTGGCGTACCAGACCAGCGGCAACATCGCGGTGTGGGACGACTGCGCCGAGCGCCACACCGACTTCCTGGCAGAGTCGTGCACTGCGCTCAACCTGGGCAAGGGCGCAGAGGGCGCGCGCGAGGTGGCGCAGCGCGTGCGCGACTTCCTACGCGTGAAGCGCGCTGGACAGCCTGACATTCCAGAGCTCAAGCTCATCAAGACGCTCATCCGCCGCACCGAGGCGCGGGCCGGCGCACGCTACTCCGGCGTGCGGCCAGAGAACATCCACTTCCTTGACCTGCCCTTCTACGAGACGGGCGAGGTGCGCAAGCGCCCGCTGGGACCCGAGGACATCCAGATCACCATGGACCTCCTGGAGCGCGTGAAGCCGCACGCGGTCTACGCCGCTGGCGACCTGTCGGACCCGCACGGCACCCACCGCGTGTGCCTGGCTGCGGTGACCACGGCCCTCCACCGCCTGTCAGACCGCCCATGGATGAAGGAGTGCGTCACATGGCTGTACCGCGGCGCATGGCAGGAATGGGGCGCGGATGAGATCGAGATGGCGGTGCCGCTGAGCCCAGATGAGGTGCTGGCCAAGCGCCACGCCATCTTCAAGCACGAGAGCCAGAAGGACTCTGCGCTCTTCCCTGGCCCCAGCGATCCGCGCGAATTCTGGCAGCGCGCAGAAGACCGCAACCGCCACACCGCGCGCCTCTTTGACGCGCTGGGGCTGCCTGAGTACCAGGCCATCGAGGGCTTTGTGCGCTGGCGGCCCAGCGCTGCGGACGGCTCGCTGCAGGCAGCGCGAACTACCGAGCGCGCGCAGCGGTCCGGCGCGCCGGCTTCGCAGGCTTCTTCGCCACCTTCTTCGCAGCCTTCGCTGCAGGCTTCGTAGCTGGCTTGCCGGTTGGCTTGCTGGCCGACTCGCGCGCGCCCAGCTGCGCCTCCATGAAGGCGATGTACTTCTTGGCTGTGGTCCGCTTGATGATGGCGCCAATGGCTGGCAGCGCCAGGTCCTCCGCCCTCTTGAACCGGATGCACGCCTTGCCCATGTCCAGCTTCTTGCCAGCCTTGGCAAACTCAGCGCGGAGCCACTTCTCCAGCTCTGCGTGCCCGTACACGCACATCAGGTAGAGGGACATGTGCCCCTTCTGCGAGGCCAGCCCTGCAAAGGGCAGCGGCAGCGAAGGATTGCAGTGGTACCCAGCCGGGTAGACAGCATGCGGCACCACGTAGCCGATCATGCCGTAGTTCATGCACTCTGCAAAGTCCTTGTCCAGATTGGCCAGGATCACGGCGCGCACTGCGTGGAGCGCCGCACGGCGGTCTGCTGGGAGCGACTTCAGATATGCGTCAACAGTGGTGGCTTTGCTCTGCATGCCGCAGAGTCTACGATGCCAGCATGACCATCCAGCTTGGCGACATCGCTCCCGACTTCACGCAAGATTCCACCGAGGGTCCCATCCACTTCCACCAGTGGATCGAGGGCTCGTGGTGCATCCTGTTCAGCCACCCCAAGAACTTCACCCCGGTCTGCACCACCGAACTGGGCGCCGCCAGCAAGCTGAAGCCAGAGTTCGACAAGCGCGGCGTGAAGGTGCTGGGCCTGAGCGTGGACCCGCTGAAGGACCACCACACATGGGCCAAGGACATCGAGGAGACCCAGGGTGCCGCGCTGAACTTCCCGCTCCTGGCCGACGCTGACCGCAAGGTCTCCGACCTGTACGGGATGATCCACCCCAACGCCAACGACACGCTCACGGTGCGGTCGGTGTTCATCATTGGCCCGGACAAGAAGGTGAAGCTCACGCTGACCTACCCCGCCAGCACAGGCCGCAACTTCCACGAGATCCTGCGTGTGGTGGACTCGCTGCAGCTGACCAGCCAGCACAAGGTGGCCACGCCGGTGAACTGGAAGGACGGCGACGACTGCATCGTGCTGCCCAGCATTCCAGACGCAGAGGCAGAGAAGCTCTTCCCCAAGGGCTTCAAGAAGGTGAAGCCCTACCTGCGCGTCACGCCGCAGCCAAACCGCTAGGCGGCGCTGCGGGCCGCATTGCGGTCCAAGATCCGGCCGTCAGTTCACTGGCTGCCAGCCTGCACCAGGATCAAACGTGGTGATGGCTTCCGCAGCCTTGGCTGTGTCCGGCCCCAGGTCCTTCTGGTAGATGACGCCGTTGGCGCTGGCCATGAAGGACATGACGCCGGTGCGGTCATAGTCTGCTGGCCAGGCCAGCACCGCCCAGCCGTCCACCAGCTGACCGCCCTTCATGTAGTCCTTGGCTCCGCCGGGTGCAGCGGCGCCCTGCGAGCGCAGCAGCTTGTAGCTGTAGCCGTAGAACGGCATGCGTGCGCCGGACGCATCGGTGCGCGCTGCGGCGCTGGCCAGCGCAGGGCCAATGGGTGACGGATCCACGCCGCCGATGGCCTCCCAATACAGGCCATCCTTCTTGCCAGGCGTGCTCATCAGTCGGTCTGCGAAGTGCGGCACGGCTGCGTGGTCTGGATTGCGGGCCTTGTAGTCGGCCTGCGCGTCCATCAGCGTGTCCAGCGCCTCGATGGTCCGCAGCTCGTTGCGGCCGATGCGGCGGTCGGTCATCTCCTCGATGCCAGCGGCGGTGTCAAAGCGCCACACGCCGTCCTCCTTCACCAGCGGCACTGCAAAAGGCCACTGGCCCGGGCCCACTAGCACGGTGGCTGCATCGGGACCATCCATTTGCAGCGTGTGCTGCTCAGCCAGCGCAGCTGAGAAGCGCAGCAGGTCGTTGTAGTCCTGGTCTGGGTCGCCGCTTGCCAGCTGGCTGCTGTCCGGCCCAAAGATGCTCTGCAGCGCAGCGCGGTCCTGCGTGGCTGCCGCCTGATCCAGCGCAGTGACCGCTGCCTCTGGCGTCTGGAAGGTCTGCTGCGACTGGCAGCCCGCGAGGAGGGCCAGGCCGAGCGCAGCAACAAAGGTGGAGAGTGGCTTGATGTTCATGGGAGAGTTCTGTGAGGCTCGACGACAGAGGGAACGCACGCGTGTCTAGCGACGGCCACCGCCGCCGCGCCCCCCAGATGGCCTGCCACCACCGGATGGACGCGATGCCGACTGACGACTTGCCTTGCCCAGGCTGCTGTCAGCCCGCGTGTTCTGTCCACCGCTGTACGCGCTGGCGTTGCGAGGCTGCTGCGAGCCGAATCCAGAGGACCCGTTGCTGGGCCGCGGCGGCACCGCAGGCGCGCTGGGCCGCGCTGCAGGGGTGGATGGCTGTGCGCTGGGTCGCGCGCCAGCCCCTGCTGCAGGGCCGCTTGGCCGATTGGCTGGCTGCGTGCTGGGCCGCGCGCCCGAGGCGGCTGGGCCGCTGGGGCGGTTAGCCGGCTGCGTGCTGGGGCGAGCCCCGGGCTGCGCGCCAGGTCGGGCGCTGTTGGCGCTGCCAGCGCCCTTCCAGTTGCTGGTGCGGTCTGGCTGCTGCGTGGCCAGGGACTTGTTGCGGTTGGGTGCAAAGGCGTTGCCCTCCTGCCCCACGCGCGGCGAGCGCTCCATGCGGTCGGACACGTTGCCGCGGTTGCCGCTGCCCACGTTGTTGCCGATGTTGTTGTTGTTTCCGCTGCCGATGTTCACGTCGCCATTGATGGTGGTGTTGTGCTTGTAGTTGATGTCGTTGTGGCCATGCCAGCCCCAGCCCACGCAGCCACTGTGCCAGTAGCAGTCCATGTCGCTCAGAATGGCTCCCACCGCCACGCCCACGCCAAATCCAATGAGCCCTGCCGCCACCGTGTTGGAGGGCTGTGATACATAGACGACCGATGGGTTGTAGGTGGGCACATACACCACCGCCGGGTTGGCTGGCTGGATGTATATGACCTGCTCTTCCGTCTTCACCACCTGCTCTGGCGTGCTGCGGAGCGCGCCCGTGTCCCATGCCTTCTTCCGCAGGCTCTGCACCACATCCATGACATCCTTGGCCTGGTTGAGATACGCCTGGCCCAGCGCCACAGTCCAGTCCGGGTAGTCCACCATCATCTTGAGCGCCTCTGGCACCGCGGCCACGGCGCGCACCGGCTGCTCCCACTGCTGCTGCTCCACCTGCGCCACCGTGCCGCCTGCGGCCATGAACTTGCCCGCAGCCTGCACCTCGCTGGGGTAGACCGCAGCGGCCAGCATGTTGGCCAGCAGGTTGTCCGGGAAGAGCGCGATGGGCCCAAGCAGATTCTCCAGCTCGCTGGGCGTCAGGCGGTTGGCATTGGGTGCTGGGGCGCCTGACGATGCTGGCGGCGGCGGCGCGCTGGACGACTGCACGCCCGGTCCCTGCTGCGCGCTGACGGATGCTGCGAACGCGCACACGCCCAGCGTGGCAGCGATGCGTGCGGCAAGCCCGATCGAACTGTTCACCCTTGACATGCCGACCATGATACGCCCGGCGGCGGGCGCCGCTTCCGCGGCTGAAGGCAGTCCGTGGCGCTATGCGCCCAGCGCCTGCGCCACCATGGCCTGCGCCTCCTGCACGATGCGCTCCAGATGCGCTGCATCCTTGAAGCTCTCTGCGTAGATCTTGTAGATGTTCTCTGTGCCGCTGGGGCGGGCCGCAAACCAGCCGCTCTTTGCCACCACCTTCAGCCCGCCAATGGCTGCGCCATTTCCAGGTGCATGCGTCAGGCGCGCCTCAATGGGCTCGCCAGCCAGCGTGCTGGCGCGCACGGCATCGGCGGACAGCTTGCTCAGCCGCGCCTTCTGGTCTGGCGTGGCGGGAGCATCAATGCGCGTATAGATCGGATTGCCAAAGCGCTTCACCAGGTCTGCGTAGTGCTGGCCTGGGTCGCGCCCTGTACGCGCGGTGATCTCTGCTGCCAGCAGGTCCATGATGGGACCGTCCTTGTCCGTGCTCCATACAGAGCCGTCCATGCGCAGGAAGCTGGCGCCAGCGCTCTCCTCGCCACCAAAGCAGCAGGTGCCATCGAACAGCCCAGGCGTGAACCACTTGAAGCCCACTGGCACTTCGTTCAGAGCGCGGCCGCGGCTGGCCACCACGCGGTCAATCATGCTGCTGCTCACCAGCGTCTTGCCCACCACGCTGTGCGCAGACCAATGCGGGCGGTTGGACAGCAGGTAGTCAATGGCCACCGCCAGGTAGTGGTTGGGATTCATCAAGCCAGCGCTGGGCGTGACGATGCCGTGGCGGTCTGAGTCTGGATCGTTGGCGAACGCCACCTGAAAGCGGTCCTTCAGCGCCACCAGGCGCTCCATGGCCCACGGGCTGGAGCAGTCCATTCGGATCTTGCCATCGTGATCCACCGTCATGAAGCTGAACGTTGGATCCACCACCGGGTTCACCACCTGGATATCCAGGCCAAACAGGCGGTTGATGGGCTCCCAGTAGTGCACGGCAGCGCCACCCAGCGGATCCACGCCCAGCGTGAGCCGCGCGTCGCGGATGGCGTGCATATCCACCACGTTGGGCAGGTCCTGCACGTACGGCAGGACAAAGTCCTCCTGATGCGTGCTGGATGCGCGCAACGCTGCATCTGGCGCCACGGCGCGCACCTGGCGGTTGCCATCCTTCAGGAGCTCGTTGGCGCGGGCCTGTATCCAGCGCGTGGCGTCCACGTCCGCTGGGCCGCCGTTCACGCCGTTGTACTTGAAGCCTCCATCCTC
>JAXMAM010000014.1:0-68233 GCA_046350455.1 Phycisphaerales bacterium
CCGCCCACCACACAAGACCTGCGCTGCTGGCCGCTGGCAGCACCAGCACATCCAGCTTGCCATCTGCTGCGTGCGCCCACCGGACTGGGTTCAGCCGCGCTGCGTAGTGCGGGCTGTTGGCCACCACCACCTGGCCTGCGCCCTCGAACACCAGCCTCCCGTCCACCAGCACTCGGCACCCCACGCCTCGCCATGCCAGCACCTGCTGCACCACCGGCCACGCGTAGCTCCACCGCGTGATGGGCCCTTTGCGCGCCGCCTGCACAGCCTCCACCACGGATGCATCGAACCCCACGCTGGCCATCACCAGAAAGCACTCCCCGTTCACCAGCCCAACGTCAACCTCCCGCACGCCCCGCGCCTGGATCGCCTCCAGCAGCACGGGCGCTGGCACCATAAACCCGTGCTCGCGCGCAGCCAGGTTCTCCGTGCCAGTGGGCACGATCGCCAGCGGCGCGCGGATCCCCAGCACCTGTCCAGCCACGGAACGCACGGTGCCGTCTCCGCCCGCCACCACCACCACATCGCACCCTTCGGCCCGCTGCCGAAGATCCGGCGCCTCCACCCCCACCACCTCGGCACTCCACCGGCGCGCGGCTGCGTCGCGCGCCACCGCCTGGGCGACAGACTCGCTCCGCCCGCGTCCAGACCGTGGATTGCAGACCAGCAGCACGCGCACGCCAGCAGGGTATTCGCCCCCAGCTCCCAGCGTCCGGATAGCATCCTTCCCATGTTCGCCCTGCGTGGTGCAGCCATCTTCTGCGCGGTCTCCTGTGCGGCCCTGTTGGCCCCGGCAGCACACGCCCAGCAGCAGTTCAAGCTGGATGGCCGCGACCAATGGTCCCAGCCAGCCGAGGTGGATCCAGCTTCCCCGCAAGGCATCCTCCAGCAGGGCCGCGTAGCGCTGGCCAGCGGCGAAGCCAAGCGCGCCATCGCGCTCATGGACGCCTGGCTGGAGCGCTTTCCAACCTCGCCGCTGAGGCCAGAGGCGCTCCTGATCCGCGGCGATGGCAAGGTGGCCCTGGGCGATGAATACAACGCGCTCTTCGACTACGAAGACATCGCGCGCCGCTATCCGTTCTCCAGTGCGTTCGTGCCAGCGCTGGAGCGCGAGTTCGACATCGCCAAGGCCTACGCGCATGGACTGAAGAAGAAGTTCTTTGGCACGTTCCGCGTGGTGAGCGCGGACGACGACGCGCAGGAGCTCCTCATCCGCATCCAGGAGCGCCTGCCCGGCAGCGCGCTGGCAGAGAAGGCTGGCATGGAGCTGGCCGACTTCTACTTCCGCAACCGGGACATGCCGCTGGCGGCCGACGCCTACGACCTGTTCGTCAAGAACTATCCGCGCAGCTCGCAGGTGGACAAGGCGCGCCTGCGCACCATCTACGCCTACTACTCTGGCTACAAGGGTCCGGAGTTCGACGGCAAGGGCCTGGCCGAAGCCGCCGGCAAGCTTCGCGAGCTGCAATCCATGCAGCCACAGCTGGCCAAGCAGGTGGGCGCCGAGGCGCTGCTCCTGCGCATCTATCAGAGCGAGGCTGAGAAGCTGCTTTCACAGGCCAACTGGTACTGGTCTGTGAGCGATCCCATCAGCACCGAGCGCGTGATCCGCCGCCTGGTGAAGCAGTACCCGCGCTCTGCTGCGGCGCTCCAGGCCATGCGCCAGATTGACACGGTGCTCCAGGCGCTGCCAGAGTCTGTTCGCAAGTCCGCCCCGGACTACGCCGCCATTCGCGTGCAGCTCATCGCTGCGAGCAACCAGCAGATCACAGACGCTGCGGCCGCTGCCAAGGCAGACGCCAAGGCCGCTGCAGCGCTGAAGGACGCCAGCCAGAAGGCTGACGCCCCGCAGCCCAACGCCACACCCCCCTCCCCCAAGCCCACCCCATGATGTTGCGCACGCTCGCCCTGTGTCTGGCGCTGCCTCTGGCCCTGGCAGCCTGCAAGAGCGGTCCGCCAGCCGTTCCGCCGCCCCCTGTGGCTGCAGAAGATCCAGCCCCTCCGCAACCGCCCAAGGATGGTGGCTACGAGGTCAAGAGCCGCTTCCCGCGCCAATACCGGACTGTGGCGGTGAACGTCTTCCGCAATCAGTCGTATGAGCGGAAGTTAAACGGCGAACTGACCGAAGCATTGGTCAAGGAGATCGAATCTGCCACCCCATACAAGGTGACTGCAGAGGGTCGCGCGGATACAGTTCTTCGAGGCACGATCCGCAAGGTCAATCTCCGCGAGCTCTCCAAGAGCCGGTCCACCGGCTTGTCTGAGGAAGTGCTGTACGAGGTGACAGTGGATTGGGAATGGGTTGACCAGCGCACCGGCAAGCCGATCACGGCGCGCAATGGTTTCGCAGCGAGCGCGCTGTTCGTGCCCAGCCGCCCCAGCGCTGAGCCCAATGAGATCGGCCGGTTTGCCGCAGTGCAGATGCTGGCCACAGACATCGTGGCCAACCTGCAAGACACCTGGTAGCGCCTGACATGCCACGCATGCTGACCAACCTCGCCCTGCTGTTCGCCTCGGATGATCCCAATGGCCGCGCTGGCGGTCCGGGTGGCCGGGGGCCGGACGGTCCAGGCGGCCCAGGCGGTCCCACTGGTCCGGGCGGCCCTGGCGGCAGCAAGGTGCCGCGCCGCAGCAGCGCCATGACCTGGGCCGTGCTGGCTGTGGCCGCAGCGCTCATCTGGGTGGTGCTGATGCAGAACGCTCCTTCGGGCCAGGAAGTGACCTGGAAGGAGCTCATGACCTATGCGCAGGAGAACAAGCTGGTCCTGCCCATGGAGATCTCTGACTCGCAGGCCACCGCGCGCCTGAAGGAGAACAGCGTCCCTGGCATGACCGACGCCAAGGGTGGCGCCACGGTCTATGTGACGCTGGACCCCACCAGCCGCCAGGACAAGCAGAAGTTCCTGGACGAAAAGGGCTACAACTACAAGGTCCGGGTGAACAACAGCGTGCTGCCGCAGATCCTGCTGCTGGTGGTGCCTGGCCTCCTCATCGCGGGCATGCTGTGGTTTGCCATCAGCCGCACCATGCGCGGCGGCGCAGGCGGCGCTGGCATGATCGGCAGCTTTGGCAAGAGCCGGCACCGCGTGCAGACCAAGGAGAACGTGAACATCACGTTCGCAGACGTCGCAGGCATCGACGAAGCCAAGGAAGAAGTGACCGAGCTGGTGGAGTTCCTGAAGAACCCCAAGCGCTTCCAGAAGCTGGGTGGCCGCATTCCGCGCGGCGTGCTCCTGGAAGGTCCGCCCGGCTGCGGCAAGACGCTGCTGGCCAAGGCCATCGCTGGCGAGGCCGACGTGCCCTTCTTCAGCATCAGCGGCAGCGACTTTGTGGAGATGTTCGTGGGCGTGGGCGCCAGCCGCGTGCGCGACCTCTTCAAGCAGGCCAAGGAGAACAGCCCCTGCATCATCTTCCTGGATGAGATTGACGCTGTGGGCCGACGCCGCGGCAGCGGCTTTAGCGCTGGCGGACACGACGAGCGCGAGCAGACCCTGAACGCCATCCTGGTGGAGATGGACGGCTTTGAGGCCAATGACCAGGTCATCGTGATCGCGGCCACCAACCGCGCCGATGTGCTGGACCCCGCCCTCACCCGCCCAGGCCGCTTTGACCGCCTGGTGAGCGTGAGCCTGCCAGATGTGGTGGGCCGCCGCCAGATCCTGGCCGTGCACGCCAAGAAGATCAAGCTGGGTTCGGATGTGGATCTGGACCGCATCGCCCGCGCCACGCCCATGTTCAGCGGCGCTGATCTGGCTGCAGTCATCAACGAGAGCGCCATCATCGCCACCATGGCCGACAAGGACACGGTGGAGATGGCCGACCTGGAAGAAGCGCGCGACAAGGTGCGCTACGGCCGCGCCAAGAAGAGCCGCAAGATCGAGGAGCAGGAGCGCGTGGCCACGGCCTATCACGAGGCTGGCCACACCGTGCTCCAGATGCTGCTGCCAGATGCGGATCCGCTGCACAAGGTCACCATCATCCCGCGCGGCCAGGCCATGGGCGTCACGTTCAGCCTGCCAGAGAAGGATCGCTACGGCTACGGCGCCAAGTACCTGCGCGCCACCATGCGCGTGCTGTGCGGCGGCCGTCTTGCCGAGATGCGCAAGACCGAGGACGTCTCCAGCGGCGCCGCCATGGACATCCGCATGGTCACGCGCATCGCGCGCAGCATGATCCTGGAATGGGGCATGAGCGACCGCCTTGGCTTTGTGAACTACCGCGGCGAGGATTCGCGCGAAGGCTTCATCCCAGAGAAGGACTACTCGCCAGACACGGCGCGCCTGATTGACGAGGAGATCCGCCACCTGTCTGAATCTGCGTACGAGGACGCCCGCCGCATGGTGGACGAGCACTGGCACCAGATCGTGGCAGTGGCAGAGGCCCTGCTGAAGTACGAGACGCTGAGCCGCGACGACGTGGAGCGCATCATGCGCGGCGAGCCGCTCTCCAAGCCCAGCGTGGCCGACCTGTTGAGCGCCGAGCTCAGCAAGCCCACGCCTGTGAAGCCAGCCCTGCCACCCGCCCCGCCCGCTTCAGACAGCGGCGGCCTGGGCAACGTGGTGCCACGGCCGGCGTAGCGTGGCGTGCTGCGGCGGCGGTCGCCCGCCCTCCGCACCACCGCACCTACGCGCCCCCCACCACGCGGAACACCTTGCGGGGCTGCGCTGCGCCCGATTCCAGCTGCACGCGCGCAGGCGGTACACCGTGCTGTTCTGCCAGCAGCGCTGCGATCGCTGCGTTTGCCTTGCCGCCTTCTGGCGGGGCTGCCACGCGCACCTTCAGGTGGTCGCCCAGTGGGCCAACGATCTCACTGCGGCTGGCGCCAGGCACCGCTTTCACGCGCACCAGGAGGTCTGCGCCCTGCACGGTGGCCCACGCTGGCGCGCTCATGCCTTCTCGTCTCCCAGCGTGCGCTTGCGGCGCAGCACGTGGTGATAGTGCTGCGCAAAGCGGTGGGCTTCGTCGCGGATGGCCTGGCACAGCTTCAGGCCTGGGTTGTCACGGCCCAGGCGGATGGGCTCTGACTCGCGCTGCACGTAGATCAGCTCCTCCTTCTTGGCCAGGCTGATGACCATCGGTGGCTTCAGGCGCAGGTCCTCAAAGGCCTCCAGCGCTGCGTGCAGCTGGCCCAGGCCGCCGTCAATCAGGATGACGTCCGGGTACAGCTCGTTGCCTTCGCCGGCCTCGCGGTAGCGGCGGCTGACCACCTCGCGAATGCTGCGGTAGTCGTCGTTCTCTGCGGTCTGCACGCGGTAGCGGCGGTAGCCATCCTTGAAGGGTCGGCCATCAATGAAGCACACCTTGCTGCCCACGGTCTCGCCACCGCCCAGGTGTGCGATGTCAATGGCCTCCATGCAGCGGATGGGCGTCTCCAGCCCCAGCGTGCGCTGCAGGCTGCGCGTGCCAGCGCTGGGGTCGCCGCTGAAGACCGTGACCTCTGGCTGCCACTCGTACTCCACGCCGTCGCGGGTCTCGCGGTCGTCCAGCTTCTCCAGCGCGCGGATCTGGTCGCGGAGGGCGGCGGCTTCCTCGTAGCGGTGCTCTTCTGACGCGCGCTGCATGTCGGCGCGCAGCTCACGCAGCATGGCGCTGCGCTTGCCGCCCAGGAAGCGCAGGAAGCGGTCGATGTCCCGGCGGTACGCAGCGGGCGTGATGCGGTTGGCGCACGGCGCCGTGCACTGCCCAATGGAGTGCAGCAGGCACGGGCGGTAGTGGCGGTTGCGCGGATCGTCGCTGTGGATGTCCAGCTCGCAGGTGCGGTACTGGAACACGCGCTGCAGCAGCGTGATGGCCGTGCGCAGCGAGCCCACGCTGGTGAACGGGCCAAACGTGCGCGCGCCGCGGAAGCGCTCGTTGGCGGGGTCGCGCGTCACGTACACCGCTGGGAACTCGTCGCGCGTGGTCACCACCAGGTAGGGAAAGCTCTTGTCGTCGGTCATCATCTCGTTGAAGCGAGGATGGATGTCCTTGATCAGGCGGCTTTCCAGGAGGAGCGCTTCCCACTCTGCTTCGCACTCCAGGACGTCGAAGCTGGCCACCAGGTCCAGCATGGGCTGCTTGCGCGAGCCAAGGTCTGCGCTGGGCACGAAGTAGCTGGACACGCGGTCTGGCAGGCAGGAGGCCTTGCCCACGTACAGCACCAGGCCGTCTGCGTCCTTCATCAGGTACACGCCGGGCACTGCTGGCAGCGCGCGGGCTTGCCGGAGGAGCGCGTCCAGGCGCTGCCGGGCGGGCTGCGCGGGGTCCGGCTGTGCTGGCTGGGGCGGCTGTTCCACTGGTGGAATGCTAGGAATCTTGCGCAGCGCGGCTGGGGTGGCGGAACTGTCTGGGCCGACTGCAGATCTCCCCTGGCTCCAGGCGATAACAGATTTCAGAACCCGCGGTGGACCGCGGCGTATACACTTGACCGACCGGCCCGTTGTGGGGTCGGGCATGAACGACCTCACACTGGAGATTTCCCTATGAAGCGTTTTGGAATTCTGGCCGCTGGCCTGTGCGCCGCTCTCGCCCTGTCCGCCTGCAACAGCACCGAGTCGCAGAACACCTCTGCTGGCGCTGTGGGCACCAAGTCTGCTTGCTGCGCTGACGGCAAGAAGTGCTCCACCGAGTGCTCTGGCGATGCCAAGACCTGCGCCAAGGGCGCTTCGTGCTGCAAGGCCGCCAAGGACAGCGCTGCCACCACCGGCAACATGGGCGCTGTGGGCGACGAGAAGAAGTCTGGCTGCTGCGCTGCCAAGTCTGGCTGCACCGGCACCACCCAGAACTAAATCGGTGCCAGGCACTCCTGTCCCTGGTTTCTGATCTCAACATCCAGCTGGTGCCAGGAACTCCTGGCACCAGCTGCGTTTTTGGCAGCGGGAGAACGGCGCGGGCAGGTGCGGCGTGTGTGGCCGTGGCGTGTGTGGCCGTGGCGTGTGTGGCCGTGGCGCGTGCGGCCGCGGCGCGTCAGACCGCGGCGCGTGCGGCCGTGGCCGATCAGACAGCGGCCACGTGGGCCAGGCGCGACACGCACCACCGCCCTGCCACCATGGTGCCCACTGCGCGGCCGCGCACCTTCCACCCATCAAAGGGCGTGTTGCGGCTGAGGCTGGCGAACGCCTGGCGGTCGATCGTCCATTCTTCTGCCGGGTCCACCAGCGTGATGTCTGCGGCAGCGCCCTTGCGCAGCGTGCCCACGCCTTGCGCGTCCAGCCCCAGCAGGCGGGCTGGCTCCAGGGTCATGAGCTCGATCAAGCGGGGCAAGCCCACAGCGCCAGTGTCCACCAGCGCCTGCACGTAGAGCGGTAGCGCGGTCTCCAGCCCCACGATGCCAAACGGCGCGTGGGCAAAATCGCGGGCCTTCTCTGCAGCCGTGTGCGGGGCGTGGTCAGTGGCCAGGACATTGATGGTGCCGTCTGCCACGGCCTGGCGCAGGGCATCCACATCGCGCTGCGTGCGGAGCGGCGGGTTCATCTTGGCGTCGGTGTGGTAGCCGTCGCAGGCCTGGTCGGTCAGGAGCAGGTGGTGCGGGCTGGCTTCACCGCTCACTGGCTGGCCTGCCGCGCGCGCAGCGCGGATGATCTCCACTGCGCCAGCGCAGGACACGTGCTGCGCGTGGTAGCGCGCGCCCACGGTGCGGTTCAGGCGGACATCGCGCTCCAGCATCAATTCTTCGGCCACGGATGGCCAAGCGCCCAGGCCCAGCCGCGCTTGCAGCGGGCCCGCGTTCATGGCTGCGCCCTGCGTGAGCGCTGGGTCCTGGCAGTGCTGCATGAACGGGCGCCCCACTGTGCGGGCCATCTGCAGCACGCGCAGCATCATCAGCGGGCTGGCGATGCCGTCGCCGTCGTCTGTGAAGGCCACTGCGCCAGCGCTGGCCAGCGCAGCCATGGGCGCCAGCTGCTCGCCCTTGCGGCCCAGGGTGGCCGCAGCTGCCACATACACGCGGGCCAGGCCAGCCTCGCGCGCGCGGTGGTGCACAAAGTCCACCAGCGGCGCAGAGTCCAGACATGGCGTGGTGTTGGGCATGCAGCAGACGGTGGTGAATCCGCCCGCCACCGCAGCGCGAGCACCCGTCAGGATGGTCTCCTTGTGCTCGCTCCCGGGCTCGCGCAGGTGGACGTGCGGGTCCACCAGACCGGGGCAGACCAGCAGGCCGTCGCACGGCACCGTGGTGTCAGCGGCGCTCGCGCCCAAGGCGCCTGGCTTCGCACTCACGCCAGCGATGCGGCCATCCACCACCAGCACATCGGCCGTCGCATCGGTGCGCGATTCCGGATCAATGACTCGACCACCCTTGAGCAGGACTGACGCCATGCCCCGAGTGTAAGACGAAATTCGTGCCTGGCACGGGTGTCCCTACTTTCGGGGTGCGGGCGGGCGGCGCGTCTGGACGCGCGCCACCGCACCACGCGGGCCACGCGCCACTGACCCGCCCATCCAGCCAAAAGTAGGACGGGCTGAGCGGCTGCCGAGCCGGGCGTCGCAGGCTGTCTCCACCGCGACTGGCGTGCCCGGTTCAGCTCCGCGTGGGTGATCCGCTCGCCGCCGCGCGCTTCCTGCGCGAGCACTGCGCTGCGCCACCGCGCCGCGCTCACCACACGCCACCGACCTCGCCTGTCCAGCCGCACCACCACGCCCCTGTCCTCGCTCACCTGTTGCAGCGGCCGCAGCGCGGGGCCGGGGGCGCGGCGTAGGCGTTGAGCGGAGCGAGGCAGCTGTGTGCGCAACCCGGTCTGCGGGCCGCTCCACCTGCCGAGCGCACGCGAAGCCGAGGCGAAGGCGGAACCTGGTGGAGCCGAGCCGTCCGCGGCCGCGCCCCCCGGACCGCGCGGAGGCCGCGACACGGGGGACCTGCGGACTGGCGCGCGGTACCGCACGAGATCACCGCGAACCGCGGAAACCCGGGACACCCGTGCCTGGCACCACTTTCCGAAAGTAGGGACACCCGTGCCAGGCACCAATTTCTACGCGACGTCTTTGGCCAGGCCCACCTGCACCAGGCGCTCGATCGGGCGATGCGGCTTCCGGGCCTCTTCGGCCAGTTCGCGCGCAGCGGTCTCGTCTGGGTACAGCGGCCACAGCATGGCCTTCACGTTGGCCCAGATGCCGCCCACACCGCTGAAGGTGTAGTCCACCGCTGTGGGCTCGTAGCCACAGTGCACCATGCAGTTCTGGCACTTGGCATTGCCGCTCTTTACGCCGTAGCGCTCCCACTCTGTGAGCTCCATCAGCTCCTGAAAGGAGTCCACATACCCCTCTTGCAGCAGGTAGCACGGCTTCTGCCAGCCAAACACATTGAACGTGGGATTGCCCCACGGGGTGCACTCAAAATCCCGGCGGCCCATCAGGAACTCCAGGAAGAGCGGGCTCATGTTGAACTTCCAGCTCTTCTTGCGGTTGGACAGGATCATCCGGAACAGGTCGTTGGTCTTGCGGCGCTGCAGGAAGCTCTTCTGGTCAGGCGCCTTGTCATAGGCGTAGCCAGGGCTCACCATCATGCCTTCCACGCCCAGCTCCATCATCTCGTCAAAGAACCCGCGCACCGACGCTGGGTCCGCGCCCTGGAAGAGCGTGGTGTTGGTGGTGACGCGGTACCCCTGCTGCACCGCCAGGCGGATGCCCTCAAGCGCCTTCTGGTAGGTGCCCTCGCGGCACACGGCAAAGTCGTGATGCTCTTCCTGCCCGTCCATGTGCACGCTGAACGTCAGGTACGTGCTGGGCGTGAATACGCCCTCTTCCAGGCGCTCCTTGAGCAGCAGCGCGTTGGTGCACAGGTAGATGTACTTCTTGCGCTTGACCAGCTCGCGGACGATCTCGCCGATCTGCGGGTGCAGCAGCGGCTCGCCACCCGGAATGCTGACCATGGGCGCGCCGCACTCGTCCACCGCGCGCATGCACTCCTCCACCGACAGGTTCTGCTTGAGGATGTGCGGCGGGTACTGGATCTTGCCGCACCCGGCGCAGGCCAGATTGCACCGGAACAGGGGCTCCAGCATCAGGACCAGGGGGTACCGCTTGCGTCCCCGGAGCTTTTGTCCGAGAACATACGAGGCAACAGTCCACATCTGCGAAACAGGTACGGCCATGGCGTGGAGGTCCGGCTGGGAGGGGTGCGAAACGCAAAATTCGGAGGAGCGCCCGAACTCCGGACGATCCCCGAACGGGCTGGGATCGTAGCACGGCTATGTCAGGCTTCGTCCTCAGCGCACACGTGGCGGGGTTTGGGCCCCTCCAACGCAAGGAGCCAAGCCCACTCTCGGCCTTGGCCCACGGCGTCCGCTGTCTGGCTCCCACTACCATCGCCCCAGCCACGAGCCGCCCAGAGGCCCGCGGGGTCCAGGACATGCCCCTCGCAGACCGCTCTGACGAATCCCTCATGAACGCCTACCTGGCGGGAAACCGGAGCGCGTTCGTCGAGCTCCTGGAGCGCTATCGGACAGAGGTGCATCAGTTCCTCACCCGCTTCCTGGGCTCCAGCGCTGCTGCCGATGACGTCTTCCAAGAGACCTTCCTGCAGGTGCATCTGGCAGCGCATTCGTTTGACCAGACACGCCAGTTCAAGCCATGGCTGTTCACCATCGCCGCCAACAAGGCGCGCGACTGGCACCGCCGGCAGAAGCGCCGCTCTGCCCTCAGCCTGGACGTGCCTGTGGGCAGCGATGCAGACGGCACCCGCATGGTGGACCTGCTGCAGGCCGACACAGAGGCCCCCGCTGCGCCCATCGAGCGCACGGAGGTGCAGACGCAGGTGAAGGCCGTGGTGGACGCGCTCCCCGCGCACTACCGCGAGATCCTGCTCCTGAGCTACTTCCAGCGCATGAGCTACGCGCAGATCGCAGAGGTGCTCAGCATTCCGCTGGGCACTGTGAAGAGCCGCCTGCACGCTGCAGTGGCGTCCTTCTCCGAGCGCTGGAAGGCCGCTTCAGGCGCTGCTGCGGCAGATGACACAGACCCCGACAACTCCACCACTCCTCGACCCACTGTTTTTCGGGAGCCCACGGAATGACTGATTGCACGCCTCCATCCAACGGTCCGGACTGCACCGCCGAACCTGCCACGCACACGTTGTGCGACGCAGATGCTCGGATCCTGGACCACCTTGCCGAGCACGGCTTTGACCCGAGCCGCGTGGCGCTGCTGCCCGAAGCAGACCGCCCGCGCGCCGTGGCCGTGCTGCGCCAGCTGGGGATGCTGGATGCGTGCCCCGCGCCACAGCCGCATGAATCGCTGGTGGACGCTGTCATCACACGGATTGATCGCTTTGAAGCAGACCGCGCTGCGGCCATGCGCATTGGCTCTGGTGGCCGCTCGCGCTTCCGCCTGCGCCTGGCAGACTTCGTTGGCATCGCCGCGCTGCTCCTGATGTCCGTGAGCGTGCTGCTGCCCATCGCCAGCCAGATGCGCGCCAACAGCCTGAGCACGGTGTGCGCCAACAACCTTCGCACGCTGGGCTCTGGCCTGCAGGCCTATTCGTCTGAGCACAACGGCCTGATGCCTGCGCTGCCTGTTGCGGAAGCGCAGGCCGGCATTGGCTCGCTCTTCAGCACCAACGGCGCCAGCGGCATGGGCAACCAGGCCAAGGTGGCCAGCAGCGGCCAGTCTGGCATGCTTCGCGGCACCATCACGCAGCGCCAGCCACAGGTGCTGACCGTGACGCCCGACTGGGGCACCTACCGCCACAGCGCCAACCTGGCGCTCCTGGTGGCCAAGGGCTACGCGCCCGTGCACTGCCTGCAGTGCCCTGGCTGCGCCAAGGGCGTTGCGTGCTTTGCCTATCGCATGCCAGCTCAGAACGCCCCGCTGCGCATGGAGACTCCAGACCGCATGGTGGTGGCGTCCGACGCCAACCCAGTGCTGGAGCTGCGCCTGGATGGCCAGCGCATCACCTCCAGCGTGCTGAGCTCGCGCAATCACTCAGAGCGCGGACAGAACCTGCTGTACAGCGACACCTCGGTGGAGTGGCACATCACTCCTGTGCTCACCATCCAGCCAGCCAAGATGTTCGACAACATCTGGCTGCCCCGGGACGCGGATGGCCGCGAGAAGGCCGACCTGAAGTGCGCGCCAGCCGACCCCAAGGACACCTTCGTGGCGCAGTGATTCCAGCGCGCCCGCTGGCAGAGGCGCCCCACTGGCGATAACACGTGGATTTCAGGCCCCGAACTGCCTTGCGGCAGGCGGGGCTTTGGGTATCATGTTTCGTTCGCGCTCCAGCGGGCCCTGTGCGGCCCCTGAGCGCCAAGGATCAACCGAGCCATGCCCAAGAACAAGTCCCACCGCGGCCTCCTCAAGCGCATCAAGCTCACCAAGAGCGGCAAGGTGCGCTTCAAGGCGCCCAATGGCCGTCACCTGAAGAGCAACAAGACAGGCGGCCAGGTGCAGAGCTACCGCAAGAGCCGCTACGCCCGCACCGGCGACCTGCGCTATCTGAAGAAGCTGCTCTCGCGCGGACTGCGCTCCGAGGAGCAGGCTGTGGCAGACGAGAAGGCCCGCGAGACCGTGGCCGCCAAGAGCTGACAGCTACCGCCCACCAAGACGTTTCACACGATCACCCCACTCGCCCGTCGGGCCCAAAGAGCCGCTGAAGCGGCCTCCGCCGAGCACAACACGCAGGAGTCTCCACTATGCCACGCGCACGCAAGGGTGCAGCACGAACGCAGGCCCGCCGCAAGCTTCTCCGCGAGGCCCGCGGCTACTTCGGCACCAAGAGCCGCCTGAAGCAGCAGGCCAAGGTGGCGCTGGTTCGCGCTGGCCGCAACATGTGGCGTCACCGCCGCCTGCGCCGTCGCAACTACCGTCAGCTGTGGATCACGCGCATCACGGCCGCCTGCCGCATGCGCGACTACAAGTACAGCCTGCTGATCAACGGCCTCAGCCGCGCTGGCTGCCTGCTGAACCGCAAGATGCTCAGCGAGATCGCCATCCACGATCCAACCACGTTTGACACGCTGGTGGAGATGGCCCGCAAGCACCAGGCTGTTCCAGCAGTGGCTGGCAAGCGCTGAGCCAGGGCAAGGCAAAGGCGGAGCACCGCAACGCGGCGCGCAGCAAGCGCTAGGCGCTCACGCGGCCCGCGGCAATCGAATGAATCACAGCAGCCCGCCCTGCGGCCAGCGATGGCGCAGCCTTGGGCGGCAGTCCGAGCGCACCGCGCAGGCTTGCAGCCTGCGCGTTTTCCTGCCGGATGCTCTCGTAGACCTCCTTGCGGTGCACCGCCACACGCGGAGGCGCATTCACACCCAGGCGCACCTTGTCGCCGCGGATGTCCACCACCACGATCTCTACGTCGTCCCCGATCATGATGGCGTCGTCGCGATGGCGTGAGAGCACGAGCATGGTGTAGGCCTGGGGCTGAGGTGAGGTAGACGAGGGGCGGGTTCAGGCGCTCATGACTCAGGCGCTCATGGAGACTGCAGCGCCAGGCATGCGCACCAGCTCATGGCGGGTGCTCCACTGCCGGTCGCTCAGCACGATCTGGATGCCAGTGCGCGTGGCTGGATTGACCACCAGCGGTCCTTGGAGGTTGGCGGTGATGGCGCCGTCGCGGCGGTTGACGATGGCAAAGTAGGTGGCATCAGAGACATCCTCCAGGCCCAGGTCTGCCATCTCAGAGGCGCGGACAGGCACCTGGTAGTCCGGGCACCAGGCAGAGGGCTCTGTGACCACAAAGGCCAGGTCCGGGTCCTCCACGCTCTGCAGCCAGTAGAAGACGCCCCGGTCATCTGGCTGGAGGAGCACAAAGGTGCGGTAGCGGGCGAACCCCAGCAGGCCATGCGGAAAGACCAGCAGGCGGCTGGAGTCGATCTCAACTTCGCCAAAGCGTGTCGTGCGGACCTTCATGCGGAACTCCGTTCCTCATCTGGCAAGCGGCGGCTGGCTGGGTGCTGCCCTTCCAAGGGCCCAGCCAGCGGGTGCTGCAGGCGCTTCGGCCTGCGTGCAACCCTGTCTGGCTGGCAGCGTGCGCTGCCTGCGTTGGGGCATATCGGCGCAAGGCTGGCAAGCGCATGAGCGGCGGCCGTGGGAAGATGCGCACGCCATGGGCGCATCCTTCAGCAGCAGGCAGGCCATCTCCTGGGGAGTCCTGGGGGTGGTGGCTGTAGCAGGCGCATGCGCGCTGGGTGGGTCTGTCCAGCCAGCGCTTGCGTGGGTCTGGCCCGGCGGACTGGCGCTGGCGTGGATGGCGGCAGCGTGGGGCGTGGGGAGCCTGGTTGCGCCAGCGCTGCTGGGGGTGCGAGGGACGCGCGCAGCACCGGGGATGAACGCGGCGCGGGGGACGCTCGCGGCACCGGGGACGATCGCAGCGCCGGGGACGCTCGCGGCGCGAGTGCCCTGCTCTGTGCAGCTGGCGGTGGGTGTGGCAGCTGGGTTGGCGGCTGACAGCCTGCTGGCCACTGTGGGCGCGTTCAGCCGGGACCGGCCGTGGATGGGCAGCGTGGTGCTCGCAGCTGGTCTGGCGTGCGGCGCGGTGGCGTGGTGGCGGGCGCGTGCGGCGGAGCAACCGGCGGGGCGTGCAGCGGAGCGCGCGGCGGCGCACGCGGCGGAGCGCGCCACGGGCAGTGACGATGTGTTCGCCATGCTGTGGCCGTGGGTGGCGCTGCCAGCGCTGTGTGCCGTGGCGCTGGCGGCAGCAGTGCCGCCTGGGCTGATGTGGAGCACTGAGTTTGGCGGGTACGACGCGCTGAGCTACCACTTGGAGGTGCCGCGCGAATGGCTGGCACAGGGCGTTGCTGGTCCCCTGCCGCACAACGTGTATGCGGCGTTCCCTGGATTTATGGAGAGCGCCACGCTGCACCTGATGTCGTTCGGCCCTGCGGATGATCCGCGCTGGGCGGGCGTAGCAGCGCAGATGCTGCATGCGCTGCTCACGCTGGCCACAGCGTGGGTGACCGGCAGCGCTGCCAGCGCGTGCATGGCGCGGTGTGGGTATGGAGGCGTGGCGCGCGCCGCAGCGCAGGCAGGCGCGTGGGCGTTTGTGCTGGGCGTGCCGTGGACGCTGGTGGTGGGCACGCTGGCGTACAACGAAATGGGCATGATGCTGTGCCTGGCTGGCGCCATGTGGGTGGCGGTGGCGCAGCCAGCGGGCAAGTCGGGGTGGCGGCGATGGGCGTGCATGGGTCTGCTGCTGGGTGCCGGCCTGGGGTGCAAGCTCACCGCAGCGGGGATGGTGGTGGCGCCCGTGCTGACATGGTGGGCGTGGTGGGCGTGCGGGGAAGTGCAGGCGGGCGGCGTGGGCGGCGCGGGAGGCGTGCGCGGCGCGCGCGTGGGCCGCGGGGTGGCGGCTGTGGCGGTGGCAGCTGCAGTCGCGGCTGCAGTGCTGGCGCCATGGGCTGTGCGGAACAGCGTGGCCACAGGCAGTCCAGTGTTCCCCTTTGCAAGCAGCGTGTTCGGACATGGCTGGTGGGAGCCCGGGCAGATCGCGCGGTTTGCTGCGGGGCACAGCGCTCCCCCGGAGGCCAGCAGCGTGGCAGCACGGTTGCACGCGCTGTGGGACGAGGGGGTGTGGTATGGCATGGGCGCAGCGTCGGCAGATGGGGCGTCGATCCTGCCGCAGTGGAACGTGGCGTGGTGGATCGCAGCCGGGGCGGGTGGACTGCTGCTGGCGCGCGGCCGCGGTGGACGGCGGATCGCTAGCGCAGCCGGCGTGCTGCTCCTGGTGCAGGTGGTGTTCTGGTTGAGCGCCACGCATCTGAAAAGCCGGTTCCTGCTCCCATGCGCCGTTCCCATGGGCGTGCTGGTGGGCTGCGCCATCGGGCAGGCGGTGCAGCGTGTGCTGGAACAGGCGGTGGAGGTGGGCGGGATGGCGCAACTGCGTGGGCTGCCGCGCTTCGTGCTGTCCATGTCTGTGCTGGGGATGATTGCCTGGTGCGCTGGCTCTGCGCGCTTTGTGTGGGTGGATGAGCGCAGCCGCGTGGTCCTGTCCGCGCTGGCGGAGGCTGGCTGGGACCAGGGGATGGTGGGTGGCGGAAGCAAGGCTGCCGCGGACCAGCTGCTGGCCGACAAGCAGCCCGTTCCATTGGCGTGGGCCATGAACTGGCTGTTGCCTGCGGACGCCAAGGTGGCCAGCGAGGGTGAGGCCGCAGTCTTCTGGTGTGCGCGCGTGCCGGACTACGGCACCGTGTGGGACGGTGGCCCGCTGGCGCGCGCACTGCGAGCGCACCCAGGCGACGCCGCCAGTGTGATTGCTGCGCTGCGCGCGCAGGGCTTCACGCATCTGGCCATCCTGGACGGCATGCTAGAGCGTTGGCAGACCGCTGGCTGGCTCGATCCGGCGCTCACCCCTGACGCGGTGCGCGCGGTCACCTCGCAGCTGCGGCCCGTGCTCCCCCTCGCTGGCGGCGGCACGCTCTACTCACTCTAAATTGGTGCCAGGCACGGGTGTCCCGGGTTTCTGCAGCCATCCACTGGTGGCGCCGAGGTGCGGCGGCTGAAGGTGTGGTGCGGAGTGTTGCGGCGCGAGACGGTGCGAGACAGCGCGACGTGTTGCGCGCCGGCGCCGGGCAGTGCGCGGCATTGCGCGGTGGTTCGCGGCGGCGCGTGCGTATGGACCTACGAGTGGTGCGCCGTGTGCCATGAGCCGTGTGCCGTGCGCCGTGTGCCGTGCCCCGTGCGCGGCTTGCAGTGAGTGACGCACATCCAGCGTTCGCAGCGGCCGCAGCGCGGGGCCGGGGGGCGCGGCGTAGCGGCGTTGAGCGGAGCGAGGCAGGCTGTGTGCGCACCCCGGTTCGCGGGCCGCTCCACCTGCGGAGCGATCGCGAAGCCGAGGCGAGGCGGAACCTGGTGGAGCCGAGCCGTCCGCGGCCGCGCCCCCCGGACCGCGCGGAGGCCGCGACACGTGAGGCGTGCGGACTGGCGCCCGATCCCGCCCGCGACACGCGGGACCTGCGTATTGGCGCGCGGTCCCGCCCCCGACACGTGGGGCGCGCGGACTGACGCGAGCGCAGAAAGTAGGGACACCCGTGCCAGGCACCAATTTCCGACTACAATTGCGGGACTCAGCATGTCCGCGTCCCCAGAACAGCCCGCGCCGGCCGACCGCCTGGTCAACATCGAGATCGAACGGGAGCTGCACGACAGCTACCTGACGTACGCGATGAGCACCATCATGGACCGCGCACTCCCCGATGTGCGCGACGGCCTGAAGCCCAGCCAGCGCCGCATCCTGGTGGCGATGCACGACCTGAACCTGACGCCCGGCCGCAAGCACATCAAGTGCGCCAAGATCTGCGGCGACACCAGCGGCAACTACCACCCGCACGGTGAAAGCGTCATCTACCCCACGCTGGTCAACCTGGGCCAGGCGTGGAAGACCCGCGCCCTGCTGGTGGACAAGCAGGGCAACTTCGGCAGCATCGAAGGCGACCCCCCCGCCGCCATGCGTTACACCGAAGCGCGCATGACCGCCGCAGCCGTGGCGCTGCTGGAGGACATTGACAAGGAGACGGTCGACTTCAAACCCAACTACGACGACCGCCTGAAGGAACCGCTGGTCCTGCCAGCGCGCTTCCCCAACCTGCTGGTGAACGGCAGCAGCGGCATCGCGGTGGGCATGTCCAGCAGCATGCCGCCCCACAACGTGGGCGAAATCTGCGACGCCATCGTGGCGGTCATTGACGATCCCGCCATCGGCCTGGAAGACCTGATGAAGCGCGTGCCCGGCCCAGACTTCCCAACCGGCGGCAAGATCGTGGGCCGCCGCGGCATCGTGGAGGCCTACGCCACCGGCCGCGGCAAGCTGACCATCCGCGGCAAGGTGCATCTGGAGAAGGACGGCGGCCGCGACGCCATCGTCATTGACCAGATCCCCTACCAGGTGGTGCAGAGCTCGCTCATCGAGAAGATCGTGGACGCCAGCCGCGCGGACCGCATCCCGGACATCGCGGACGTCAAGAACCACTCGGGCCGCGACGCGCAGACGCGCATCGTGGTGGTGCTGAAGAAGGGCGCAGACCCGGTGGTAGTGGAGAAGCAGCTCTACGAATTCACGCCGCTGCAGGACACCTTCAGCATCATCAACATCGCGCTGGTGAACGGCCAGCCGCGCACGCTGCCGCTGCGCAACCTGATTGATCTGTACATCGAGCACCGCAAGGACGTCATCCGCCGGCGCACCTCCTTCCTGCTCCGCCAGGCCAAGCAGCAGGCGCACAAGCTGGAAGGCCTCATCTACGCGGTCTGCGACATTGACGAGGTGATCCGCATCATCCGCGCCTCGCGCTCGCGCGAGGAGGCCATCGAGGCCCTGATGGAGCGCGCGTTCCGCATCGCGCGCGACCACAAGCACGCGCCGCTGATCCCAGAGGCGGTCATCCGCCGCACCGAGCCAGACGGCGCGCGTCTCACGCGCGTGCAGGCCGAAGCCATCGGCGCCATGCGCCTCATCCAGCTGGTGGGCCTGGAGATCGAGAAGCTGGCCTCCGAACTGGCCAAGCTGGTGGAGGACATCGAGGGCCTGGAGGCCATCCTGGCCAGCGACCGCCTGGTGCTGGACATCGTCCGCGAGGACACGCTGGAGCTGAAGGAGAAGTTCGCCGACCCGCGCCGCACCGAGATCGAGGGCGCCGAGGCCGAGGACTTTGAGATGGCCGACCTCATCCCAGAGCATGAGGTGGTGGTCACCGTGAGCAAGCGCGGCTACGTGAAGCGCCTGCCGGTGGACACCTACCGCGTGCAGGGCCGCGGCGGCAAGGGCATCATCGGTGCGCGCGCGGCCGCCAGCGGCAGCGACGACGAGACAGACTTCGTGGAGCACGTCTTTGTGAGCAGCAGCCACGACGACCTGATGTGCTTCACCAACACGGGCCGCGTCTTCAAGATCAAGGCGTGGCAGATCCCAGAGGCAGCTCGCACGGCCAAGGGCCGGGCCATCCAGAATGTGCTGGAACTGCGCCAGAACGAGCGCATCTGCGCCTGGCGCCCGGTCCCCCGCTTTGAGGAGCGCGAGGACTTCCTGTTCTTCCTCACCGCCAAGGGCCGCGTGAAGCGCACCGCCCTGCAGGAGTACCGCAACGTCAACCGCGGCGGCATCATCGCGCTGGGGCTGAACGACGGCGACGACCTGGTGGACGTGCTGATCACCGGCGGCACAGACCATGTGCTGCTGGCCACGGCTGGCGGCATGAGCATCCGCTTTGACGAGAACGACGCCCGCGTGATGGGCCGCAGCGCTGCTGGCGTGAACGGCATTGACCTGGCCGACGGCGACGAAGTGGTGGGCGGCGTGGTCTGCGACGACGCTGCAGACCTGCTGACCGTCTGCGAAGGCGGCTACGGCAAGCGCACACCCATGCGCGAGTACCTGGTGCAGCAGGAAGACGGCAGCACCCGCGCGCAGAGCCGCGGCGGCAAGGGCCGCATTGACATCCGCACCAGCGACCGCAACGGCCGCGTGGTGGGCGTGCGCAGCGTGCGCGAGCAGGACACGCTCCTGCTCTCCACCAAGGCGGGCATGATGGTGCGCATCAGCGCAGCGCACATCCGCCAGGTGGGCCGAGCCACGCAAGGCGTGCGCCTGGTGAGCTTGTCTGGTGGCGACCAGGTGGCCGGCGTGGCCAAGGTGGTGGCTGGTGACGAGCAGTCTGGCGAGGCCGTGGACGCCCCGCCACCCACAGAGTGATTAGCCGCCGCGCGCAACCTGCACAGCAGCCAGCGCGGTGGTGACGTCTTCGCTGAAGTCAAAGAGGCGGTCCAGGTCTGTGGCCAGCAGCACGCCCCAGATGCGGTCGCTCACGCTGCACATGCGCAGCTGGGACCCGCGCTGCAAAGCCGCCTTGCGGAGCCGCAGCAGCTGGGCGATGTTGGACGAGTTCAGGAAGTGCAGCTGCCGCATGTTGAGCACCACGTCCGGGGCCTTCCCCTCCTTGCGCTCTCCATCCTTGTGCTCAGTCAGGCGGCGCGTCAGCGTGCCCATGTCGTCGCTGAAGGAGGGGTCGTCCTGCAGTTCTGCAATGAGGATGTGCTCCGACCACTCGTTGACCGACACGGGAACCTCCTGGGGCTGGCGGGTTGCCATCCACCAGCGCGACCGAGCATAGCACGGCTCCGGGTACGCTTGTGCCCTCGCCGTGCGACGCCTCCGCCGCAATCCCATGCATCCGCGCATTGAGCTCATCCCGCTCATTGACGTGATGACCTTCCTGCTGACGTACTTCATCTACGCCACGGCAACACTGATGCGCGTGGACCTGGTGCCCATGCAGCTGCGCACCTTCAGCAGCGGCGTGAGCGCCACGCCAGCGCCGGCTGTCACGGTGAGCATGGATCTGGAGGGCCGAACCTTCATTGATCGCGAGCCAGTGGCCATGACTGATCTGGCTGCACGGGTGAAGGCGAAGGTGGACAAGGACAGGAAGACTGTGGTGTATCTGGCCATTGCCGATGGCCAAGGCAAGGTGGACCGCGCACCCATGCTGCAGGACCTGTGGGACCGGCTGCGCGGGCTGGGCATTCAAGTCAATCTGGTGGGCCGTCCGGGCGTCACCAAGCCCATCGCGCCCCGCTCCAGTGGCGCTGCCGCCCCCCCACCCAACGCTGCGCCACCAGCGCCCGCTCCGTAACCAGCGCCAGTTCGGCCACTGGCGCCTGGCAGCTGCAGCGTTCCTTCGCCCTAGAATGAAGGCATGGCGCCGCGCACCACGCCTGTGGAACGCACTGGCCTGGCTTTGAGCCTGGGGCTGGCGTTCTCGTTGCTGTTCCACGCGGTGCTCTTCAGTCCACAGTGGCTGGGTTGGCTGGAGCAGTTGCAGAAGAGCGGGGCTGCGATGGATGGCAAGACAGCTGGCAACGCCACAGCGCAGAAGCCACCTGAGCCCACAGCTAAGAAAGACGCAGAGAAAGACAAGCCCAAGAGCCAGGACAAGGGCAAGGAAAACGCGCAGCCCAAGCAGAACGAGCCGCACGCAGCGGACGCTGCGCCCAAGCCGCCCGCTCCCAAGCCGCCTGCAGAGAAGGACCAGGCCAAGGAGCAGCCGAAGGATCAGTCCAAGGACCAGCCCAAGCCACCGCAGCAGCCCGCGGCCAAGACGTCCCCAGCGCCGCCGCCGCAGCCAGTGCCTGCGTACCCAGAGGAGGAAGAAGTCGCGCTGGGTTCGGACGATGGCGACCCCAACAGCCTGGTGATCATCGGGCGTGATGCGTATGAGGAGCACATCGCTCGTTTGGCAGAAGTCGAGCAGGCTGGCTTCAAGATGGGCGACGCTGGCAGCATGGGCACGCCAGGCTTTGGCCGTGGCGCTGAGGGCCAGGGCGACGGCGGTGGCGGCAGCGCAGCACCCACGGAGCGCTCGGTGGCCGCAGCCAACACAGCCGGTGCGCCCGATGCCACGCAGCCATCCACCCAGCCCACGCCACCCACACCGCCTGCAGTCACCACGCCTGCTGCCACACCACCTGCTGCCACCACGCCAGCTGCAACACCAGCAGCCGCACCAGCCGCCACGCCGCCGGCTGCCACTCCGTCCACCACCCCTGCTGCAGCGCCGCAACCGCTGGAGACGCTGCCAGCGCTGCCGCCGCTGCCGGTCACCAGCCAGAACCTGCACAAAAGACCACCCCTGAACCCGGCCCGCCGCCACCGCCCGTGGGACCACCCTCGCCACCAGCAGTCACACCCACTCCACCTGCTGCCACCCCGCCAGCTTCCACTCCACCCGCTGCCACCACGCCGCCGGCAGCCACCCGCCTGCCACCACACCGCCAGCCACCACCACACCCGCAGCGCAGCCACCCGCCCAGCCCAGCCAGCCCACCACGCAGCCGCCCGCACAAGGCGGTGGCGTGGCCTCCACGGCCAAGCCAGAGCAGGGAGCGCCCAGCGCAGCACCTGGCGCGCAGGGCCAGGGTGGCCAGCCCGGCTCAGCGCCAGTGCCAGGCAGCGGCGGCGACGGCGCCCTGAGCGATCTGGAAAGCCCCGCCACCAGCCTCATTGACGCACCAGCCCGCGACTGGCGCAACGGCCGACTGATCGCAGGCCGTGGCATCCAGTTGAAGACGCGCAGGCCCGTGTTCACCACGCTGGCGCAGGTGACCACGCAGCCGCGTTCGCCCGTGGTCACCATCTGGTTCGACAACACCGGCACGGCCACGCGCGCACGCATTGACCTGTCCAGCGGCTACCCCGAGATTGACGAGCCCATCCTGGACTCGCTCTACCGCTGGCGCGCCACAGGCAAGCAGATTGACAGCCTGAAGACAGGCGAAACAGTCAAGATCCAGCTGCGCCTGCTGCTGTAGCAGCGCCGCCCGCTGTGCCGCCGCCAGTGCCGCCGCCAGTGCCGCCACCCGCGCTGCCAAGCCGCTCGCGCCACAGCGCCAGCGTGCGGTGTTCGGTCAAGTCGTAGTAGAGCGGCGTGACGGTCATGCAGCGCTCTGCCAGCGCCTCCACATCGGTGCCTTCTGCTGTGTGGAAGAACTCCATGCCGTTGCCAGAGGGCCAGTAGTAGACCTGCCCTCCTGGAGCCGTGCGGCGTTCGTAGCCGTCAATGCCCGCTGCCACGTTCATGCTCACCACGCGCATGGGCGGGATGGGTGCGTCGGCGCTCTCGGTGCGCGGCACGTTTAGGTTGATCACGCGGTGCGCGTCCAGCGGCCACTTCAGCACGCAATCCAGCCCGTGCCGCGCAAGCTGTGCAGCACGCTCAAAGTGGGTGGCCCGGCGTGGCCCCAGGTGCAGGCTGACCGCCACCGCAGGAACGCCCAGGAACGCGCTCTCCACCGCGGCACCCACAGTGCCTGAGTAGATGATGTTGATGCCCACGTTGGCGCCCGCGTTCATGCCGCTGACCACCAGATCTGGGCGCGAGCCTTCGCCATACCACTCTGGCCACAGCGCGCGCAGCGCCAGCTTCACGCAGTCCGCAGGGCGGCCTTCCACCGCCACGCCCTCCATGCGGTCCTTCACGCGCACGGTGCGCGTCATGAGCGGCCGGTGAAACGTGATGCCGTGACTGGACGCGCTCTGCGTGTCGGCTGGCGCCACCACGCGCACTTCGCCCAGCGTGCGGATGGCGTCGTACAGCGCCAGGATGCCAGGGGCCTCGATGCCGTCGTCGTTGGTGAGCAGGATGCGCATGGTGGTTGAGCGGAGCGTGGAGCGTGACGCGCGGTGGATGAGAACGATCAGTGGCTTGTGGGCTCCAGCACGTATTGCCGGCCGCCCCAGCGCACTGGCCTGCGGGCGCGGAGATCCAGCCCGCCCTGCACAAAGATCAGCGCCACTGCCGCGGCAGAGACGGGGTAGAGCAGCACCGCCCAGATGGGGAAGCGGCTGACCGCGTAGATGGACGCCAGCACGGCCATGCGTGTGCCCAGCGCCACAGCGCCGGCTGTCACCGCAAAGCCGGCCACGACTCCCGCCAGGCCCGGCGCGTGGTCCATGAGCGCCAGCGCACCCAGCACGATGGCTGCGTCGCGCGCCAGCGGCAACACCACGCCCACCATGCCCAGCTGCAGCGCCTGGCCAAACATGCGCTGAGGGTTGCGGCGGCAGCTCTCGATGTAGATGCGCCGCCAGCCCTGCTGGAACGACTTCCAACTGTCGTACATGCTCACGCCCAGCATGCCGCCAGAGATGGCCACGCCCTGCGGCATGCCGGCACGCTTCATGTTGCGCGCAAAGGCCAGGTCCTCCAGCAGGTCGTCCTTCACCGAAGCGTGTCCACCCAGCTGCGCATACGCGCTGCGCTCAAAGAGCATGAACTGCCCGTTGGCAAAGGGCCGGCGCTTGGCACCAGCATTGGCGCGCCTGATGGGAAAGAGCTTGAGCAGCGCAAAGCTGGCCATGGGCTGGACCACGTTCTCAAACCAGCGGTCGTGGCGTGGCGCGCTCAGCAGGCTGAGCATGCTCAGTGCACGCTGCTGCAGAAGCGCCACGCTGGCGCGCACCAGGTCTGGGTGGAACTGCGTGTCTGCATCGGTGAAGAGGAGCAGCTGGCCGGTGGCGGCCTCTGCGCCCACGCGCACCGCGTTGCACTTGCCAGCCCAGTCGGGCGGGCAGGACTGATTCTGGATGATGCGCAGCCGCGGGTCTGCGCTGGCAAGGGGCTGCAGCGCGGCCAGCGTGCCGTCGGTGCAGCGGTCCAGCACAAAGATCACCTCCAGCGCTGGGTACTGGCTGCGCAGGATGCTCTGCGCGCACGCAGCCACGCCGCGTTCCTCGTTGTGCGCAGGGACCACCACGCTGACCGTGGGCCACGTGGTGGGCTGTGGTCCACGCAGCGCGGCCTGCAGCCACGGAGCTTCGCGCATCTCGCGCGACGCGCGGAAGGCCACCATGCCCCAGTAGCCCAGTTCCGCGCAGATCAGCGCGGACAGCACCAGCAAGATGGCAGTCTGGACGTCCAAGACAGCGCAGGCTATCGCAGCCGTAGCATCCGCGGCATGGCACGCGCACGCACTGCTGCGCGCGGCCCTGCAGCACCCCGCGCTGTGACCGCAGCGCAGGCCCGGCAGCTGGACGCGCGCGCCGCACGGCTCTTCAAGGTCTCCACCCGCCTCCTGATGGAGAACGCTGGTGCGGGGTGCGCGCGCGTGGCGCTCAGCATGTGGACGCGCGGCTCCGTGCTGGTGTGCTGCGGCCCTGGCGGCAACGGTGGCGACGGCTACGTGATCGCCCGGCATCTGGCGCTGGCGGGCGTGCCCACCACTGTGATGGCCGTGGGCCTGCCCGGCCCCGGCACCGACGCGGCGAACGCTCGCGCATCCTGGCTGGCGCTCTGCCGCGCTGGCCTGGTGCCGGACGCCCCGCGCAGCGCAGGCGTTGGCCTGGTGGTGGATGCGCTGCTTGGCACCGGTGTCACCCGCATGGTGGAGGAGCCCATGCGTTCCGCCATCCAGACCATCAACGCGCTGCGCGACCACAAGGCACGGGTGCTGTCTGTGGACCTGCCCTCCGGCCTGTGCGCCGACACCGGCGCGGCCATGGGCGCTGCAGTGCGCGCGCACTGCACGGCCACCATCGCAGCACCCAAGGTTGGCCTGGGCGCTGCCAGCGCCAAGCGCTACACCGGCAGCGTGCTGGTGGTGCCGTTTGGCGCACCAGCGGTTCTGACGCCCGTGCGCGCACGGCGGCGCGGCTAGCATTCTGCCCACCTTGGGCGTGTACACCCAGCTTCTGGTCCGGCGCTACCTCACCACGCGCATCATCCCGCTCATCGCCGTGGGTGCTGTGGCGCTGTGCGTGGCGCTGGTGGTCATCGTGGTCAGCGTGATGACGGGGTTCCTGGACACGCTGCGCGCCAGCGGCCGCACGCTGATGGGCGACGTGGTGATCAGCTATCCCATCCAGGGCATTCCAGACTACGAAGCGCTCATCGCCACCCTGAAGAAGCTGCCGGAAGTAGAGGCTGCATCACCGCTGGTGGACGGCTACGGACTGGTCCGCATGCCCTACCCCGCTGGCCCCAGCAAGCAGGTGGTGACCGCGCAGGTCTGGGCCATCGAGCCAGAGAGCTTCCAGGCCGTCACTGGGTTCGACCAGTCCGTCTACTGGCGCCCGCCTGCAGACGCAGCCGCACGAGCCGCCATGTTGCCAGACGATCCGCGCCTGGCCATGGACGACTCGCTGCACAAGGCCGGCGTGGCCATGCGCACGCCCGACGGAGCCCTGCCCGCCACCGTGCTGGGCATCCACCTGAGCGCGGCCAACGTCCGCCAGGGCGATGGCAGCTACCGCCCCAGGTACCCGCAGTGGTTCATGCCCGGGCTGGAAGTCACGCTGTCGCTGGTGCCCATCAGCGACCGCGGCACGGTGTCGCAGAGCACCAGCCGGGTCTTCAAGATTGTGAACGAAGTGATGAGCGGCGTCTTCCAGGTGGACAAGAACCGCATCTTCATCCCGCTGAAGGATGGCCAGGAGATGCTGCGCCTGGACGCTGCGCCCATCGTGGACACAACCGAGCCACCGGACGCCAAGGGCAACTACCCCGTGATTGGAACGTCGCCTGCCAAGGCCACGCAGATCCTCATCCGCGCCAAGCAAGGCGTGACGCCAGACGAGCTGAGCCTGAAGGTGGCGAACGCCTACGAGCAGTGGTACGCGCTGCGCGCCGCCGACCCCACTGTGAAGGTGCGCCCGCCATCGCCAGACCGGGTGGGCATCGAGACGTGGGAGCAGCGCCTCCATGACCTGATCGCGCCAGTGGAGAAGGAGCGCCAGATGATGCGCATCCTCTTCAGCATCACCTACCTGGTGTGCGCTGGCCTCATCCTGGCCATCTTCTGGAGCATCGTCAGCGAGAAGACGCGGGACATCGGCATCCTGCGGGCCATCGGCGCCTCGCGCGTGGGGGTGCTGTGGATCTTCCTGCGCTACGGGCTGGTGGTGGGGATCGCTGGATCCATTGTTGGTCTTGGCCTAGGCTGGCTTGTAGTTCACCGCATCAACGACATTCACGAGGCGCTGGGCCACGACGCCCCCATGTGGAGCTGGGTGCTGGCTGCCGGGCTGGCGGTTGGGGCGCTGTTCATGGCCATTCGGAGCATGTGGCGGTTCCGCGCCCTGCCCACGCTGCTGTGGACCGTGGCCACGCTGGCCATGGCAGGCGTGACCGCTGGGCTCTACCTGCACAAGGGGTTCCTGATGTGGGATCCCGCTGTCTACTACTTCAACCGCATTCCCAGCCAGGTGGACTGGTGGAGCGCGTTGGGCACCTGCATCGGCGCAGTGGTGTTCAGCGTGCTGGGTGCCGCCGTGCCTGCCGCCCGCGCTGCCGACATTGATCCCATTCACGCCCTGCGCTACGAGTGATCATGACCGCACCCACCACGCAGCAACCCTTCCTGACGGCCACGGACGTGCACCGCACGTACAAGATGGGCCGCGTGAACGTGCCGGTGCTGAAGGGCGCCTCGCTCAGCGTGCACCAGGGCGAATGGGTGGCGGTGCTGGGCTCGAGCGGCAGCGGCAAGAGCACGCTGCTGCACCTGATGGGCGGGCTGGACCGGCCCGACGCTGGCAGCGTGATGTTCAACAACGAGAACATCGGCCACTACAGTCCGCGCCACCTGGACCGCTATCGCAACGAGCATGTTGGATTCGTGTTCCAGTTCTATCACCTGCTGCCAGAGCTCAACATCATCGAGAACACCATGCTGCCGGCCACAGTGGGCATCGGACGGCTGGAGTGGCTCAACCGGCGCCGCGAGATCCGCGAGCGCGCGCTGCATCTGCTGGACCGCTTTGGCCTGGGGCACCGCTTCCGCCACAGGCCTGCGGAGCTGTCCGGCGGCGAGCGCCAGCGTGTGGCCATCGCGCGCGCGCTGATGCGCAGCCCTGCTGTGCTGCTGGCCGACGAGCCCACCGGCAACCTGGACGCACGCACAGGCGAGCAGATCCTGGACATGATCACCGAGCAGCACCGGTCCGGGCTCACCATCGTGATGGTGACGCACGACCAGTGGATCGCTGCGCGGGCCGACCGCGTGGTGCACCTGGCCGATGGCCGCGTGCTGGAAGCCCAGAACTCAGGTCCAGCTGCCCAGCAGCAGGCCTAGGTCGGTGCCGTCCACCGTGCCGTCCTGGTTCAGATCGCCAAGGCCAGGCTTGCCCCAAGATCCCAGCAGGAGGCCCAGGTCCGTGCCGTCCACGTGTCCATCGGTGTTCAGATCCGCTGGCGCGTAGGGGCAGCCGCTGAGCTCCACGCTCACGTCGTCCACCCCTGCCTCCACCACGGAGCCAGCGCCCAGGTCACGCGCGCGGAACCGGATGCGGAAGGATCCCGGGGCCGGCAGGAAGCTCTGCAGCCTGGTGCGCCGCTCCACCCAGGCGCCTGCGTTTTCCGTGACATCCTCCAGCAGCGTCCAGGTGGTGCCGTTCTGCGTCCACTCCACCGGCATGCTGTCTGTGTTGGGCGCGGAGCCCTGGTTGTTGGAGTACCAGCGCCAGTACACCAATTCTGCCTGCAGGTTGGAGCCGTCGAGCCATGGCGAGGTGATCGTGGTGATGCCTCCGTCCACGTCGGCCGCGCCCACTGATCCGCCAAAGACGCCCTGCCCCGTCACCCAGCAGCGCGAGCCCGTGGCAGAGTGATCGTCCTCTGGCTGCGCGCCGGTGCCCACGGGATCCACGCGCGTCCAGATGCCGGAGGTGGCGGTGTCGTCAAGCGCTCCCACCGTCCAGCCCTGGTCGGTCTCGCAGTCGTCGCGGAAGAGCGTCTGTGTGTCGCGCACCTCTGCGCTGTACAGCGTGGCGGGCGCCCCACCAGGCAGCACCGCGCTGCGGGTGGCGCCCACAGCCTCGAACCACCACTGCACGGTCTGGCCGCACGGCGCAGGCGGAAGCGTGGCTGCGTAGAGCGTGCCCACTCCAGTCATGGGCAGCGCCTGGAACGGCCCCTGCGTGCCCACCCGCACGTGCAGCAGCACGCTGCTCACAGCGCCAGTGGTGGCCTGCACCTGCACGCTCACCTGGGTGGGCCGCGCGGAAGGCACATGGTCCGGCATGATGCTGTTGGGCAGGATGACCGCAGGACCCAGCACGCCCTCCATCAGCGCCAGCGCGCCCTGCATGTTCTCGCGCGCGCACGGCAGGATCTCCTCTGGCGGCATGACGAAGCCGTACGCGCCAGTGTCGCGTACCTCGATGGTGAAGCTGGTGACGCCCTGGTCGCCGTAGGTCCAGTCCACGCTTCCGCCCGACGCGGGATAGATGGTGGTGTAGATGGGACCAGCCACGTAGGTCAGGCCGTTGGTGGCCTGGATGGCGTACTGCATGCCGCCACCCACTGCCGCGTGCAGCGCGTTGTCCGGACAGAGGGCGCTGGTCCAGGCCCACGGCCACATCACCAGCTGGCTGTACGAATGCAGGTCTAGCGAGCCAGCGATCTCTGGGTGCGCGATGTAGAAGTCACGCAGCGCTGCGGTCTCTGGCGCAGAGAACGGCGCGCTTCCGCGATAGGTGTCGTTGCTGCCCTGGGGGCTCGCGCCTTCACCTCCCCACTGGTAGCCCCAGTTGCGGTTGGGGTCGGTGCCCATGCTGCCATCCCCGTTGGGCTGGCGGTTCTTGCGCCAGAGGCGCTCGTTGGTCCAGGTGTACTCGTAGCCATCCACGTTCACCACCGGGATCACGTAGATGACGGCGCTGTCCAGGAGCGCACCCATGCGGGCGTCGGTATCGGCTGTCTCAAGCAGGCGGTCCGCCAGATACATGGCGGTCATGGGCGTGGCCCACTCGCGCGCGTGCTGGCATGCGTCGATCAGAAAGGCTGGTGCGTTAGCGGGCGCGTTGCGCGTGATGCGCAGGCCGCGGATGGGCTTGCCCAGATAGCTGCTGCCCACCGTGAACACGCTGGCGCGGCCAGGGTGCTGCGCGGCCAGTTCATCCAGGCGCGCGTTGATGGCCGCCAGGTTCTTGAAGTCTGCGAACCAGTCTTCTGCAGCGATGCCGCCCTCTGCGATGGCGTCCAGGCGTGCTGCCTCTGCGTCAATGCGCGCCTGGAGGTCGGGGATGAGCACGTCGTAGGTCAGGCCGGCGGCGTCCAGCGCCTTCCTCTGCGCGGGCGTCACGCGCATGTCAAAGGCGCCGATGCCAGAGCCGTGCGACCACAGGTCGTCGGTCAGCGCCAGCGCCGCCTGCAGCTGCCGGGTGGTCTCCACATGGACGCGCACCACGCTGTCGCCGTCGTACCGGCGGCGCTCGGTTTGGCCGGCGCCGTGGGTGGATGCGCCCAGGAGCGCCAGGCCTGCAAGGAATCCAAGGGCAGCAGGGAGCATGCGGTTCATGCCTCCAACATAGCCCGTCCGGGGGCGTAGACTGCGCTCCTTATGGTTCGCGGACGCCAACTTGTGCTGGTTCTTGCCCTGGCGGCGCTGGCTGCGTGCAGCACCCGCGACCCGTACAACGACTTCCTCTGGTACTACCGCCCCGAGCCCGGCTCGGAGATGACGCCGCGCGAGCAGTCCGGCCCCTACATGCTGGGCATGTTCCACGGCGAGGATGGCGCACCGCTCACGTGGACGGATGTCTCGGCCGGCGTGCGCTGGGCGGACATCGTGATCGTGGGCGAGCAGCATGACGACGCCAACGCGCACCTGGTGCAGACCACGCTGGTGGAGGAGACCATGGTGATGTGGCCCGGCAGCACGCTCTGCATGGAAATGCTGGAGCGCAATGAGCAGCCCCTGGTGGACGCCTACATGGCGGGCACGCTGGACAAGGAAGAGTTCATCAAGCAGACCGAGAGCGCCGACTGGGCTGGCAAGGGCAGCTGGGTGAAGTTCTATCAGCCCATGATTGACGCAGCCCGCACCAACGGTGGCAAGGTGGTGGCGGCCAACGCGCCGCGCAAGTACGTGCGCCAGGCGCGCACCGATGGGTACGAGGCGCTGGCTGCGCTGCCGCCAAGCGAGCGCGCGCAGTTTGAGCTGCCCGCCGACGCGCCGCCAGAGACCTATCGCCAGCGCTTCAAGACGTTCATGACAGACAACGGCAACCCGCCCACAGACGAAGAGCTGGACACCATGCTGCGCTCGCAGCGGGTGTGGGACGCCACCATGGCAGACTCCATTGTGAAGGCGTACAAGGCGCTGCCGCGCAACGCCAAGGTGGTGCACGTGGTAGGCCAGTTCCACAGTGAGTACGACGGCGGGCTGGTCAGCGAGATCCAGGCGCGCGACGGCAGCGCCCGCATCCTGACCATCTCGGTGCAGAAGGGCGCGGCCTACGCGCTGCGCGACGAGGACCGCGGCAAGGCGGACATCGTGATGTACGGCGCGCCCAAGGCGCCATCGTGGACCGCCCTGCAGAGCTGGAAGAAGCCCGTGCAGGAGAAGCCCGCCGAGACCAGCGAGCAGCTGCCGGAGTGGGGGAAGGCGTACTGACGCCTCGGACGGACTTCGTCCGGCTCTCAGTGCTGACGGAACCCCTGGGATCGCTTCCAGGACGCGTCCGTCTGAAGAACCGCCCGGTTGCCCGCGCGCAATGGGCTTACTTCCCCAGCACCTTGTCCAGGTCTGCCTGGGTGTCAATCACTTTGTACAGCTTGTCCATCTTCATCATGGCCATCAGGCTGCGGAGGTCCTTGTTCAGGCCGTACAGCACAGGCTGGGCTCCTGCGGTGGCGGCAGCGTTGCGCGCTGCAATGCACATGCTGAGACCCATGGAGCTCATGAAGGCCACGCCGCTCAGGTCAAGCACCATGAACTTGATGGTCTTCAGCTTCAGGTAGGGGTTGATGTCCTCCTGAATGATGGGCGTCTCGCGCTGGCCGATGTTGGGGCCAGAGGGCTTGATCATCACCACTGGGCCATCCCAGGCGATCTCCACGAGCGGGGTCTTCTTGCGGTTGGGAGGCAGGTCCATGACGGGAAACCTTGGGTATGCGGTTCAGGACGGGGCGTCCTTTATACCTCACTGGCGCGGGCGCAGCATGGCCGGGACCAGCAGGCCAGCCAGCGCCATGCTTCCGGGATCGCCTTCCAGCCAGGCCACAGCGCCCTTGCGCATGACCACCGCCACACCGCCTGAGCCGCACAGCTGCGTGACCAGCATGCCCAGGACTGGTTCGTGCCCCACCAGCGCCAGCTTGGCCTGTTGTGGCTGCTCTGCCAGGAACTGCAGGATGCCAGGAATGCTGGCTGGGTCGGTGGTCTCCAGCAGCTTGGTCTGCGCTGGCTTGGGCCACTTGGCACGGGCGCGCAGGATGGCGGCTGTCTGCCATGCGCGGGTCCAGCCGCTGGCCAGCACCAGGTCCACCTCGGGTTGCCAGCGGCGCAGGCGCTTGGCCACGCGCTCGAACTCCCGGGCGCCAACGCGGGTGAGCGGGCGGGCCGTGTCGTCTGGCCACGTCTCTACGTTGCGGTCTTCTGCCTTGGCGTGCCGGATGATGAAGAGTTGCACGCGGGCATGGTAGTGTCGGTGCACCCATGGCTGGCCAGCGTGTGATCTTTGAGAACGTCCGCATCGTGACGCCCCTGCCCAGCGCCAAGGGCCTGCCGCTGCGCGGGGCGGACGCGCGCACGCTGCGCGTGGTGCCGCGCGGCCACGTGGTCTGCCAGGACGGCCGGGTGACGAGCGTGGGAGAGTCGCCCGCGGCCGCCGACACAGCCGGAGCGCTGCGCGTGGATGGCGCTGGCCGCGTGCTGCTGCCAGCGCTGGTGGACTGCCACACGCACGCGTGCTGGGCTGGCGAACGCTGGGGAGAATGGGAGGCCAAGCGCGCGGGCGTGCCCTACCTGGAGATCCTGAAGCACGGCGGCGGCATCATGAGCACGGTGCGTGCGGTGCGCGCTGCGTCTGAAGACAACCTGGCTGGCATGCTGGCGGGGCGACTGGTGGAGATGCGCGCCTGTGGCACCGGCGCTGTGGAGGTGAAGACTGGCTACGGCCTGGATACCGCCACAGAACTGAAGATGCTGCGCGCCATCCAGCGCGTGGCCGGCCGCTGGCCAGCGCCAGTGGTCCCCACGCTCCTGGCTGGGCACGCGCTGGACAAGGACAATCCGGCGCAACTGCAAGACATGCTTGACCTGGTGCCGCAGGCAGCACAGCTCGCGCCAGGCATCGCTGTGGATGCATTCTGCGAGGAAGGCGCGTGGACGCTGGACATGACGCGCGCACTGCTGGAGCGCGCGCACGCCGCGGGCCTGCCAGTGCGCCTGCACGTGGACCAGTTCAACGCGCTGGGTGGACTGGAACTGGCCCTGCAGCTGGGTGCGCGCAGCGTGGACCACCTGGAGGCCACCACCAGCGATGGCCTCCGCGCGCTGGCGGCCAGCAGCACCATCGGCGTGGCGCTGCCTGTGTGCGGCTTTGCGCTGGACGGCCGCTATGCCAACGCGCGCGCGCTGCTGGACCACGGCGGCGCGCTGGCGCTGGCCAGCAACTGGAATCCTGGCTCTGCGCCCAGCCCGAGCGTGGCGTTTGCGGCGGCGCTGGCCTGCCGCTTCATGGGGCTCACGCCGGCCGAGGCGCTGGTGGCCATCACGTGGAACGCTGCGTGCGTGCTGGGGCTGCAGGACCAGTGTGGCGCCATCGCGCCGGGCTATCGCAGCGACCTCATCCTGCTGCCGCACACAGATGAGCGCGCCCTGTGCTACGAGGTGGCCAGCAGCGGGCCAGATGCGTCGCTCCTGGGCACAGACCTGCGCGTGAAGTAGCGCTGCAGGCGTTGCGCGCAAACGGGGTACGCTGCGCGATCCATGCTGGTGACCGACCCCAAGGATGTTCAGCACGCGCAGGCTGCCGCGCACAAGGTGGTGCAGACGCATCAGGCGCTGGTGGATTTCCTGCGCGTGGGCATGACCCTGGCGCAGATTGATCAGTTCGTGGGCGAGACGCTCTCGCGCCTGGAGTGCGCCAGCTGCTTCCTGGGCTACAAGGTGCGCGGACATCCGCCCTTCCCCAGCCACGCGTGCCTCAGCCCCAATGACTGCGTGGTCCATGGCACGCATCTGATGACCAAGCAGCCCATGCAGGAGGGCGACATCCTGTCCATTGACATCGGCGTGCGCTCCAAGGGGTGGATCGGCGACGCTGCGTGGACGTACGCGTTTGGCACGCCTTCCAAGCAGTGCGCAGAGCTGATGGAGACCGGCAAGGAGAGCCTGCGCCGCGGCATCGCTGCCATGCAGCCGCGACGCCCGCTCATGGACTGGGCCAAGGCTGTGCAGGGCTACGTGGAGAAGGAGCAGAAGATGCATCTGATCCGCGGTCTGGGCGGGCATGGCATCGGCCGCAGCCTGCATGGCCCGCCATACATCAGCAACGTGGTGCCCTCCTACCCAGGAGAATGGGGCGAAGCGTGGCAGCCGTGGGTGCCGGGCATGCTGGTGGCCGTGGAGCCGATGATTGCGGCAGGCACCACCGAGACGCGCTCTGTGGGCAAGGAGTGGCCTGTGTGGACCGCGGACCGCAGTCCAGCCGTGCACTACGAGGCTGACGTGCTGATCACCGAGGAAGGGCCGCGCAACCTCACCGCAGCGCTCTTTGAGCTGCCAGATCAGATCACGCGCTAGTACGCTACTGCGACCATGATCTGGAATCTTGCTCTCGCCGCGCTGCTCTCCTTCGCACCGCCTACCACCACTGCCAAGCCCACCACCGACACCTACTTCTCCGAGCAGGTGGTGGACCCCTACCGGTGGCTGGAGTCCCTTGAGAAGGACAGCCCAGAGGTCAAGGCCTGGACCGACGCGCAGCTGGCCAACACCCGCAGCGTGCTGGACGCGCTCCCCTGCCGCGGGGCGCTCTCCAAGGAGTTCGAGAAGCTGATGACCATTGACGCGTTCTCTGCGCCGCGCATGCGCGAGAACCGCTACTTCTACAGCGAGCGCACTGGCACCATGAACCAGGGCATCGTGCGCATGCGCATGGGCTTTGATGGCGCGCCCACCACCATCCTGGATCCCAACACCATGGACTCCAAGGGCCTGGTGGCGCTGGACTGGTGGGACCCCAACTGGCAAGGCACCATGGTGGCCTACGGCAGCAGCTTTGCTGGCAGCGAGAACAGCACGCTGAAGATCCTGGACGTGGACAGCAAGAAGATGCTGCCCGATCAGATCGAAGGCAAGGTTGACTTTGGCGGCTGGAGCGCGGATGGCAAGGCCTTTGTGTACAGCCGTCTGACCGACCCCAAGAACCCCTACAGCCGCGTGGTCTTCTGGCACGTGCTGGGCACCGCAGTGGACAAGGACATCGAGCTGCTGAAGCAGACCTCCGACAGCCGCGTGCCTGGCGCTGGCATCAGCCGCGACGGCAAGTGGCTGGTCTTCTCCGTGAACGAGGGCTGGGGACAGAACGATGTGTCGGTGGCACCGGTGGCTGCGCTGGGCAGCCCTGGCGCCCTGGCGATGACCGACGTGGCCAAGGGGCTTCCAGCCACGTTTGCGCCGGTGGATGTGATCAACGGCACGCTGTACATGGTGTCCACGCTGGGCACGCCCAAGGGCTCGCTGGTGGCAGTGGATCTGAAGAATCCAGCGCAGGCCAACTGGCGCACGGTGGTGCCAGAGGCGCCAGACATGGTGCTGAACGGCGTTCAGGTGGCCAAGGGAATGTTCGTGATCAACTGGGAGAAGGACGCCAGCACGCGCATCACCCGCCACGGCATGGACGGCAAGCCGATGGGCGATGTCCAGCTGCCCGGCCTGGGCACGGCTGGCATCAGCGTGGAGGACACGCGCACCGAGGCGTTTGTGTCGTTCGCCAGCTACAACAGCCCACGCACCGTCTATCGCCTGGATCTGGCGCAGCCCAAGCCAGCGTTCACGGTGTGGGCGCGTCCCAGCGTGCCAGCCAAGCTGGACGACCTGCAGGTCACGCAGATCCGCGCCACCAGCAAGGACGGCGCCAGCGTGCCAGCGTTCGTGGTCATGAAGAAGGGCACGGCCATGAACGGGCAGAACCCCACCGTGCTCTACGGCTACGGCGGGTTCAACGTCAGCCTGACGCCTGAGTTCATTCCCAGCATCGTGCCGTTCCTGGAGCGCGGCGGCATCTACGTGGTGGCCAACCTGCGCGGCGGCCAGGAGTACGGCGAGGACTGGCACAAGGCCGGCATGCTGGGCAACAAGCAGAACGTGTTCAACGACCTGTACGCCGTGGCAGAGAAGCTGATCGCGGACAAGTACACCAGCACACCGCACCTGGCGGTGATGGGTGGGTCGAACGGCGGCTTGCTGACGGGCGTGGCGGTCACGCAGCGGCCAGATCTGTGGTCGTGCGCCATCAGCGCAGTGCCGCTCCTGGACATGCTGCGCTATCACAAGTTCCTGCTGGCCAAGTACTGGGTGCCTGAGTACGGCAGCAGCGAGGACCAGACCCAGTACGCCTGGCTGAAGGCGTACAGCCCCTATCAGAACGTGAAGCCAGGCACCAAGTATCCAGCAGTGCTGTTCACGGCGGGTGAGAACGACAGCCGCGTGCATCCGCTGCACGCGCGCAAGATGGCGGCGCTCATGCAGGCCAGCACGGCCAGCGATCCTGCTGCCAAGCCCATCCTGCTGTATGTGGACCGCGAGGCTGGTCACGGGCAGGGCAAGCCGCTGGCGGCGCGCATCAAGGAGACCACCGACCAGTGGGCGTTCCTGATGTGGCAAACCGGGCTGTGCAAGTGAGCGCAGCGGGCGGGCCGTTGGTGCTAGGTGCGCTGGTGTCTGGCACAGGCCGCTCGGTGCTCAACCTGCACCAGGCCATCCAGTCTGGCGCGCTGCGCGCAAGGCTGGCGGTGGTGGTGGCGCTGCGCCCAGACGTGCCAGCGGTGGAGAAGTGCCGTCAGCACGGGCTGACCGTGGTGGTGGTGTCACCAGAGCCAGCAGAGACGTTGGACGATCGGCTGGACGCTGCGCTGCGCGCGCACGGCGTGGAAGTGGTGTGCCTGTGCGGCTACCTGCGCAGGTTTCGAGTGGGCGCGTGGGCGGGTCGGGCGGTGAACATCCATCCAGCGCTGCTCCCTGCGTTTGGCGGCAAGGGCATGTATGGCCAGCGTGTGCACGAGGCCGTGCTGGCTGCAGGCGTGGCAGAGAGTGGCTGCACCGTGCATCTGGTGGACGACGAATACGACCACGGTCCCACGCTGCTCCAGCTCCGCTGCCCGGTGCTGCCCGGCGACACGCCCCAGACCCTGGCCGCCCGCGTGTTCGCTCTTGAGTGCCAGGCCTACCCCGCCGCGATCGAGAAACTCGTGCCTGGCACGGGTGTCCCTACTTTCCACTGGAAATAGAAAGTGGTGCCTGGCACGGGTGTCCCTACTTTCGGGAAGCAGGCGAAGCTGCTGTTCGACACGTCTGTCCGGTGCCGCTGAGCAGGCTGATCAGCGGGGCGTGTCAATGGGTTTGCTGGCCGCTGGGAAGAGCGGCCCAGCCGATGCCGCGCAGCCGCGTCTGCATCGCCTTTGGCCATCCACCAGCTATCCACCGTTCTCGGGCTCGGACTCCTGCGTGTGACGCCCTCTCGCCCGGGCGTGCGCCGTTCCCACCGTCCGCCGCCCAGCCGCACGCCCGCGCTCCCGCCGTTCGGCCGCCCCGCGCGCCCCACTGTCTACCCGCTCCCGTTCCCGCTCCCCTTCTGCGCCCGCTCCCGTTCCCGCGCCCGATCCCACACCCGAGCCTCCCACCCGCCCGGAAAGGAGGGACAGGAGTGCCAGGCACGAGTTTCCGAAAGTAGGGACACCCGTGCCAGGCACCAATTTCTTTTTTCTGTGCAGCGCGGGGCGGAATTGGGCGTAAGGTTGTGTGAGATGCTCCGCGCAGGCAACGCGGTCATGACCCTCGGACTCGCTGCGGTCCTCGCATGCGGGATGGTGGACCCTCCCGCTGCTGCGCCGCCTGCCAAGCCCGCCACGCCAGGCAGCGCCACCACGCCACCACGCACTGACGCCCGGGCACGCCAGCAGCAAGCCGCGTGGCGCGCGCGCTTTGGCGACAAGACCTACCGCTACCTGGAAGACCCAGCACACCACCTGGTCTTCGCCACCTGCCTGGACGAGACCAGCCACACAGAGATGCAGCGCATGCTGGCCGCGCAGGCAGACCAGCAGGCCGCCACGCTTTTTGGCACAGTGCCGGATGTGGAGGTCTTCCTGGCCATCGCCAAGCCCGCCGACGCGCACGCCGTGATCGGCGGCGGCACCACCACAGAAGGCATGTACGAACATCCGCTGCGCCGCCTGGTGGCCAGCGACATCGGCATCGTGCTGCGCCACGAGTTCACGCACCTGATGCACTTTGGCCACATGGAGCGCCTGGGCCAGCCGCACATGCTGTGGGTGCAGGAAGGCCTGGCCACGCTGTACGAGGTGTACGACCTCTCAGCGGACGGCTCCATCGTCTTCCTGCCCAGCGCGCGCCACAATCAGGCGCGCCAGCTGGCTTCTTCCCGCGCATTTGTGCCCTGGGCCAAGCTGGTCACGTTCTCGCCAGACCAGTTCATGGCCAAGTCGCAGGCGCTGTACCCGCAGGTGCGAAGCATGTTCGAGTACTTCGCAGACACAGGCAAGCTGCGCCGCTGGTACCAGCGCTACACCGAGACCTTCGACAAGGACCGCACTGGCAAGCTGGCCCTGGAAGAGGTCTACGGCAAGCCGCTGGCAGAGATTGAGAGCGACTGGCGCACCTGGGTGCTCAAGCGCCCTGCCGTGGATGTCAAGATTGATCGCACCGACCGCTCGCTGGGCGTCGAAGTGGCCGCTGCCACCGACGGCGTGTCCGTCACCAAGCTGGACCGCCGCGGTGCTGCAGCGCGCGCTGGGATCCGCTCCGGCGACGTCATCCTGGCGGTGGACTCCAAGACCGTGCGCAGCCCGCGCGAGTTCCTGGCCGCTGTGGCTGGTCTGAAGGCCGACAGCGTGGTGGTCACCGTGCGCCGCGGCCAGCAGCGGTCGGACGTCACGGTGCAGTTCTCGGCCACAAACCCAGTCACGAACCCGGCCGCGCGCGCCGGCGTACTCCAAACAGTTCCTCCGGCGAATGCGGTCGGCCCGGCATTTGCGCGGAATTCCTTCCTACGGGCCGCTTTCAATCTGAAGGTTGAGGGGCCATGCACATCACCATCAGCGCCAAGCACATGGATCTGACCGACGCCATTCGCGAGTACGTGAACCGCAAGGTCGCCAAGCTGCCCCATTTCTTCAACCGTTTGCAGGAGATCCGCGTGGTCATCGAGCGCGAGCCCAATGGCTACCACGTGGAAGTCATGAGCGACGTGGAGCACCACCGCGACTTCGTGGCCAACAGCCGCCACCGGGACTTGTACGCCTGTGTGGACCTGGTCACAGACCGGGCCGTTCGTCAGCTCCATGAATGGAAGGACCGCATCCGGGGGGCCAAGAAGCACCCCCGCCCGCTGTAGTCATTCCTTCTGCGCTAACCTGACGGCCGCCGGCCCCTCTGGTCCGGCGGCCGTTCCGTTGGCAGCGGCCTGCAGGAACCCCAGGACATCCATCCATGAAGCTCTGCGACATCGTGGTTGAAAAGGCGATCGTGGCATCCATCAAGGCCACCAAGCGTGACGACGCCATCCGCGAGCTGGTGGAAGGCATTGCCGCCACGGGCGTGGTCAAGCCCACCCTGGTGGACGAGTTGGTCAAGGCGGTCATCAAGCGCGAGAAGCGCAGCTCCACGGGCTTCGGCCACGGCGTGGCCACGCCGCACGTCAAGACCCCGGACGTCAACCGCGTCTTCGCTGCGGTGGGCATCTCGCAGCAGGGACTGGACTTCAGCAGCCTGGACAAGCAGCCCGTGCACGTGGTGTTCCTGCTCCTCAGCCCGGAGGACAAGCCAGAAGAGCACATTGACGCCATGGAGTGCATCTTTGGCGTCCTGACCCAGGACAAGTACCGCCGCTTCCTGCGCCAGTCCCGCAACGCCCAGGAGATCTGGAGCCTGCTGGAAGAGGCCGACGCAGCATCCCCCGCCCGGTGACACGGTGTCCTCCTTCGTGACCAAGGCCCGGACCATCATCAGCAACAGCCTTGGCCTGCATGCACGGCCGGCCATGGCGTTTGCAGACATGGCCAACACGTTTGTGTCGTCCATCCTGGTCCGCCGCGCGGACGCGGAAGAGACGGTGGACGGCAAGAGCATCATGCAGATGCTGCTGCTGGCGGCCACCGCTGGCACAGAGATCGAGATCTGCGCCGACGGCCCCGATGCAGAAGGCGCAGTAGCCGCCCTGGTCCGGCTGGTGGAGAGCCGTTTTGACGAGGATTGACCACGTCACCATCGCGGGGGACGGCCAGATGGCCGTGGCCCTGGCTGTGCTGCTGGCCGAGGCTGGCACGCGCACGGTGATCTGGAGCCCATTTCCGCGCGCGGCCGAGGAGCTGGAGCGCACCCGCGTGTCGCCGCGCCTGCCAGAGGCGCCGCTGCCCACGGGCACCACGGTCACGGCCGATGCGCCCGCTGCCCTTCGCAGCACGCAACTGGTGGTGAACGCCATCCCCACGCAGTTCATCCGCCCCACGTGGCAGAAGCTGGCCCCGCACCTGGCGCCAGGCGCTGCGGTGGTGAGCGTGGCCAAAGGCATCGAAGAACGCACCCTGCTCCGCCCCAGCCAGGTGCTGGAAGCCTGCTGTCCGGGCGCAGAAGTGGCCGTGCTGAGCGGACCCACCATCGCAGCAGAGCTGGCGCGCCACATGCCCGCCATCATGGTGAGCGCCAGCACCAGCGCTGCCCTGGCAGAGCGCGTGCAGCGCACCTTCAGCCTGCCCACGCTCCGCATCTACACCAACGAGGACGTGGTGGGCGTGGAGATCGCTGGCGCAGCCAAGAACGTGGTGGCCATCGCAGCCGGACTCATTGACGGCCTGGAGCTGGGCAGCAACTGCAAGAGCGCGCTCCTGGCGCGCGGGCTGGCTGAGATCGTGCGGCTGGGTGCAGCGCTGGGCGCCAAGGCGGAGACGTTCTTCGGCATCGCGGGCGTGGGTGACCTGGCCACCACCTGCTTCAGTCCAGAGGGTCGCAACCGCAGCTGCGGCGAGGCCATCGGCCGCAGCGAGACCCTGGAGGCGTACATGGCCCGCTCACAGAGCGTGGTGGAAGGCGTGGCCACCGCCCGCTCCATCCTGGCGCTGGCCCAGGCGCATGGGGTGGACATGCCCATCGTGCGAGCGGTGGAGGCCATCTTGTTCCGGGGCCTCCAGCCAGCCGACGCCATCCGGGCGCTGATGACCCGGACTGCTGGCCCAGAACGCGTGGGGTAGCGCGGGCGGAGCGCGCCTGCCGCGCGGGCCGCGCCTGCCGTGCGCCGCGTCTGCCGTGCGCGACCTCTCCCCGAACCCATCCCTCCCTGCCTGCGTAGCACCGCAGCCCGGGGCTGGCGTGCCCCGCTGCCGCGCACCCGGACGGGCGGCCGTCTGGACGCTACCCTTTGTCCTCTGACAGGGTCCTTTCCGGCCCTCTACCAGGCATGAGCACAGCCCCCGCTACTGCGTCGCATTCCGGAACCCCGCGGGCCAAACCCAGCGCGGCAGACAACATCGCGACTGGCGGCCAGCAGCTGGAACGCCGGCTGGTGGTGGCGCTCAGCGGCGGCATGCTGCTCCTGGTGGCGTGGCTGGCTGAGAGCGTCTTTGGCATCCGCAACAACGTGGCTGCCATCCCCGCGGCGGTGGGCGCGTTCATCGTCAGCGTGCCGCTGTTCATCGGCGCCCTGCGCGAGCTGCGTGAAGGCCGCCCAGGTGGCAACGCCCTGGCCAGCCTGGCGGTCATGGCCGCCATGGCCAACAACTACTTCCTGCAGGCCGGCTTCCTGGCCTTCTTCCTGTGGCTGGCAGAGCTCATCCTGAGCCGCACCGCGTGGGGCGCCCAGCGCGCCATCCGCGAACTGGTGGAACTGACCCCAGACGAAGCCCGCGTGGTGGACGCGGAAGGCGCAGAGCGCCAGACCCCCCTCTCCAGCGTCCGCACAGGCATGCTGGTGCGCGTGCGCCCCGGCGAGAACCTGCCCGTGGACGGCATCGTTCGCACTGGCCAGAGCACCATCAACCAGGCCAGCCTGACAGGCGAGGCTGTGCCGATCGAAGCAGCGCCCGGCACGCAGGTGTACGCAGGCACGGCCAACCTCAGCGGACAGATTGACATCGAAGTCACGGCCGTGGCCTCGGAAACCACCATCGGCAAGGTGGAGAGCCTGATCCGCGAGGCAGAGAAGACCAAGACCGCCCGCCAGGAAGTCATCGAGAAGCTCTCCAGCTACTACGTGCCTGTGGTGCTCATGGTGGCTGGCCTGGTGTGGTTCTTCACCAGCAAGAGCGAAGTGGCCGCAGTGCGCGACAGCGCCAGCGTGCGCGCCATCACCGTGCTGGTGGTCACCGCGCCAGGCGCGCTCCTCATCAGCTATCCAACCGCCATGGTGGCTGCGTTTGCCGCTGCTGCGCGCCTTGGCATCATGATCAAGCTGACCGGCGTGCTGGAGCGCGCTGCGCACATTGACACGGTGGTCATGGACAAGACCGGCACGCTGACCACAGGCAAGTTTGCCGTCAGCCGCCTGGTGCCAGCAGAAGGCGTGGAGGGCGCTGCGCTTCTGCAGGCTGCCGCCGATGCAGAGCAGAGCAGCAACCACCCGCTGGCGCGCAGCATCATGGAGACCGCCACGCGCGCGCGCATCCAGGCCAGCGCGGTGAGCAACTACAAGGAAATCAGCGGCCGCGGCGTGCAGGCGCAGACTGATGCTGGCACGGTGTATGCAGGCCGCGCTGCGTGGATCGCAGAGCTCAACCCCGCGGCCACAGAGCAGGCCCGCGCGGTGGAGGAGAAGCTGGAAGGCATGTCTGGCGTGCACGTCATGCTGGGCGACCGCTACCTGGGCGCTGTGGGCCTGGAGGACAAGCTGCGCCGCAACGCAGGCGAAGTGGTCAGCGACCTGCGCCAGCTGGGCGTGCGCAAGGTGGTCATCTTCACCGGCGACCGCCTGAGCGTGGCCAAGCGCGTGGGGCAGTCCGTGGGCGTGGATGCCATCGAGGCGGAGTGCCTGCCAGAAGAGAAGCACGAGGAGCTGAAGTACCTCATCAAGCGCGGCAACCGCGTGCTGGTGGTGGGCGACGGCATCAACGACGGTCCCATCCTGGCCAGCGCGGACGTGGGCGTGGCCATGGGTCTGAGCGGCAGCGACATTGCCACCAACAGCGCTGGCGTGGCGCTGATGAACGACGACCTGCGCAATATTCCGTTCCTGCTGGAGCTGGCCCGCAAGGCGCGCGGCATCGTGGCGGTGAACATCTCCGCCAGCCTGGCCATGGCCATCGTGGGCCTTGCGCTGGCTGCCACTGGCCAGATTGACATCTGGATCACGCCCTTCTACCAGGCTGCTGCGTACATCTTTGTGATTGCCAACAGCCTGCGTCTGGTGCGCTTTGGCGAGGACTTTGCCGCCAACGAAGAAGCCCGCCGCCAGGCCGAAGCCAGCCAGGCCGTGAAGCCCGTCCGCGCCGAACGCAAGCTGTGACGAGCGAAACTCGTGCCTGGCACTCCTGTCCCTAGTTTCGCGCGGCCGGCGCGGTCAGCCCGCGCAGCAGCGCATTCAGGCTGAGCGCCAGCTCCGCGCGGTCGAGCCCCGCGTAAAGCTGTAGGTGCATGTCGCGCCAGCCGTAGAAGCCAAGCTGCGGCGCAGTGCCTGAGGCGCGGAGCGCGTCGGTCAAGACCGTCTGCACCTGTCCCTGTTCCAGCCGCACAAACTCGATGCGGGAAATGCCCTTGCCCGGCACCACGGTGCGCGCAGCCTGCTGCCCGCGCCGCTTGGGCGCCTGCAGGATGGTCAGCTGGCCCGGCTCAACAATCCACGTCTGGCTGGAGGGCTGGAACCGCGCGCGCGGGCGGGGCGCAGCACGATCCGCGCGCACACGCGCCAGGAACCACGGCAGCCCGATGGAGATGAACACAATGACCGCGACAGGCAGGACTGCTGACGGCAACGTGGAGGTGCTCGCGGGAAGCGCGATGCGCAGCGCGATGTCTGTCACCACAGCAGCCGCCACCACCGCCACGATCGCCAGCAGCATCGTCCGGCCCCTCCTCGGCATGGCCTCCATGCTGCTCCGCCAGCCGTTCATGACCACAGCCCCGGCAGGCACTTCCAGCGCGCAGTGCGGGCAGCGCACGGCGGACTGAAGCGGCTCCACCCAGTCGCCCAACGTCTCTGGGCTCTCTGGCAGCAGACCCCGGCACTGCGGGCACACGGGCGGCACGCCTGGCGTGGCCTTGGTGAGCTCCGGCGGAAGCACCGCGCCCTGCCCTGGACTGCTGCGCAGCGTGCCCAGCACCGCCGCTGCCACCTCCTCCGGCGCCAGATCTGGTGCTGGAGGGAGCAGCACGCTCATCACAGACAGCGGTGATCGCACTGTGAACAGCGGCCCATCGATGGTCAGGATGAAGGGATCGATGTCCTCCTTTCCAGACAGGATGCGATCGCGACGGAAGGCCTGCACAGAACGGACGTCGCCAGCTGCGACGCGCACTGGCTCTGCAGTTGGTCCACCGCGAAAGATGGACAGCACGCCAGGCTCCACCAGCATGCGCGTGTCTCCCACGCGGCCCCCCGCTCCACCGGCGAGTTCCCGCGCGATGCGCCACCTGCGCAGCGCCAGGAAGGTCGGCACGAGGAGCCCGATCAGAGGCGCCATGAACACCAACGATCTGCCTCCTCTCCCGTAGAACCACTGCCACGCCGTGACCCCGGGCGCCCACACCTGCGTTCCAATGGTGGCAGCCACGATCAGGAGCAGGCTGCCTACCCCCACCCACAGCGGCCAGTATTCGCCCTTGCCAGCGGACAAAGGCAGACCCTCAGAGGCGCCCGCGAGGCATCGCGAGCCGCGTGAAAGGTGCAGCCCGCACTCTGGGCAATCCACCTCTTCCTCGAACGCCTCATAGGGGTCCAAGGGCACGCCCGGCATTCCAGACAGGTCATAGGCACACCGCGGGCAGCAGTTGCGGGCGATCTCTGGTGGGACAGCGCGTCTCATGGGTTGCCAGCCGCAGCCAAGCGTGGCTGCGCGCGACACCAGCACAATCGTAGGAGAAAGTGGTGCCAGGCACGGGTGTCCCTGGTTTCCGTGCGCCCCGCGCCGCGCGCCACACGCCCCCGGCCGGCCCCGCCACCCCCTGCGTAGCCTGTTGCCATGACTCCCGTCCCTCCAGCGTCGGCCCTCTCGCCTGTTGCTGCGCGCGTGCTCACGCCAGTGCTGCTGGTCCTCTCAAACGTCTTCATGACCTACGCGTGGTACGGCCACCTGCGCGACCTGCGCGCTGCGCCCATCTGGCTTGCCATCGCCGCCAGCTGGGGCGTGGCGTTCTTTGAATACTGCCTGCAGGTGCCAGCCAACCGCATCGGCTTTCAGGAGGCAGGGTTCAGCCTGCAGCAGCTGAAGGTCATGCAGGAGATCATCACGATGGCTGTCTTCGCAGGCTTCGCCATGTGGTACATGCGCGAGCGGCTCACGCTGGACTTCCTGTGGGCCAGCCTGTGCCTGGTGGGCGCGGCGGTGTTCATGTTCCGCGGGGTGAGTGCACCAGCATGAGTGAGCCCCGCGGACAGCCGAACGCCGCGCCGCGAGCTGCGCCAAGCACCGCGCCCAGCGCCGCACCTAGCGCCACGCCCAGCGCCGCGCCACGCGCCGTCCCCAGCGGCCCGCCCTCGGTCCGCATGCGGTGGGACCGGTTGGCATTCCTCCACTGGCGGGTGGACCCTGCGCGCGTGCGCCCGCTGGTTCCAGCTCCACTGGAACTGGACCTGTTCGACGGCTCCGCGTGGGTGGGCCTGGTGCCATTCGCAATGCAGCACTGCCGCTTCCGCGGCCTGCCAGCGCTGGGGCTGCTGACAGACTTCTGGGAGTGCAACGTGCGCACGTACGTGCGCCACCGGGACCAGATTGGCGTGTGGTTCATGTCGCTGGATGCTGCGTCGTGGCTGCCCGTGCTGGGTGGCCGAACGCTGTGGGGGCTCAACTATCGCCACGCGCGGTTCACCGTGCAGACCAGCGGCGCTCGCACGGACTACGCGCTGCGCCGCCGCCGCGGGCCTGGTGCCACGCACATCGTGTGGGAGACGCACGGGCCAGAGCGCACCGCACAGCCGGGCACGCTGGAGCACTTCCTGGTGGAGCGGTACGCGCTGTTCACGCACCACCGCGGCCGCGTGTCACGCAGCCCCGTGTGGCATCAGCCGTGGCAGCTGACAGACGCGCGCCTCCTGAAGCTGGAGGACAGCCTGCTGGAAGCGCAGGGGCTGCCCGGTGTAGCAGCGCGGCGCCCGGACATCGTGCTCGCCTCACCCGGCGTAGATGCGCTGGGCTGGCGGGCGCGCTGAAGAGTCAGCACGCGAACCCGCCCTGCAGAAACCCGGGACAGGAGTGCCAGGCACGAGTTTCCGAAAGTAGGGACACCCGTGCCAGGCACCACTTTCTTCACGCAAGGGTGATGCGGGGGTCCAGGTACACGTCCTGGATGGCGTTCAGGATCTGCACGCCTTCCTTCATGGGGCGCTGGAATGCCTTGCGGCCGCTGATCAGGCCCTGCCCGCCAGCGCGCTTATTGATCACCGCTGTCTTCACAGCGTCCTGCAGGTCGTTTGCGCCGCTGGCGCCGCCGGAGTTGATCAGGCCCACGCGCCCGCTGTAGCAGTTGAGCACCTGGTAGCGGCACAGGTCGATCGGATGATCGGTGCTCAGCTCGGTGTAGATGCGCTTGTCAAACTTGCCGTAGCTGGAGCCGCCTGTGCCCATGGCTTCGTAGCCGCCGTTCAGCTCGGGCAGCTTCTGCTTGATGACATCCGCCTTGATGGTGACGCCCAGGTGATTGGCCTGGCCAGTCAGGTCGGCCGACACGTGATAGTCCTTGCCGTTGCGCTTGAATGCGTCGTTGCGCAGGTAGCACCACAGGAAGCAGGCCATGCCCAGCGCGTGCGCCTCCTCGAACATGCGCGAGACATAGATGATCTCGTTGGTGGAATCCTCGTTGCCAAAGTAGACGGTGGCGCCCACCGCGCAGGCACCCAGGTTCCAGCACTCGCGGATGGTGCCGAACGGAATCTCCTTCTGGCCGTTGGGATAGGTGAGCAGCTCGTTGTGGTTGAACTTCACCATGAAGGGAATGCGGTGCGCGTACTTGCGGCTCACGCTGGACAGCACGCCAAAGGTGCTGGCCACGGCGTTGCACCCGCCCTCCACCGCCAGCTTCACGATGTTCTCGCCATCGAAGTACGCCGGATTCTTGGCAAAGCTGGCACCAGCGCTGTGCTCGATGCCCTGGTCCACCGGCAGGATGCTCATGTACCCCGTGCCGCCCAGGCGGCCGTGACCATAGATGCGCGCCAGGCTGTTCAGCACCTGTGGGTTGCGGTCGGTGGCTCCAAAGCAGCGCTCCAGGAAGTCTGGCCCTGGCGAGTGCAGCAGCGTCTTGCTGACCTTGGCCGTGTGATTCAGCAGGCTGTCTGCCTCTGCGCCCAGGATGGCGGCGACATCAGTGCGAGAGGAGCTTGCCGAGGGAGAAGTCATGGTGGTGGACATGGCCTTGGCATCGTACTTGCTGCCGCCACCCTCCCACGCACCCTCTGTACAGTCTGTGTGTGCACGCCAAGCGCCCCCGCCGTCGCCGCACCATGCTCAGCCCGCTGGCAGCGCTCCGCCACCACGAGGCCTTCAAGGGGGTGCTGCTGGTGGTGGCGGCCATCGTGGCCCTGGTGCTGGCCAACACCAGCGCGCAGCCCGCGTACGCAGCAGCGCTGGACCTGCCTGTGCCAGTCCCTGGCAAGCCGCTCACGCTGCTGCTGTTCGTGAACGACTTCCTGATGGCCGCCTTCTTCCTGCTGGTGGGCATGGAGTTGAAGCGCGAGCTTGCAGAGGGCGAGCTCAGCTCGCGCAGCCGCATCATGCTGCCGGCCATCGCAGCGCTGGGCGGCATGATCGGGCCAGCGGTCATCTACTGGTGCTTCAACACCAGCCGCGCAGAGGCGCAGCCGGGGTGGGCCATCCCGTGCGCCACGGACATCGCGTTTGCGCTGGGCATCATGGCGCTCCTGGGCAAGCGGGTGCCAGCGGGGCTCAAGGTCTTCCTCACTGCGCTGGCTGTGCTGGACGATCTTGGGGCCATCATCATCATCGCGCTCTTCTACACCGCGCAGCTCAAGCCGTGGTTCCTGCTGGGTGCGGTGGGCGTGTTTGTGATCATGGGGCTCCTGAACCGCCGCGGCGTGACGCGCGTGTGGCTGTACCTCTTGCTGGGCGCTGTCATGTGGTGGTTCACGCTGAAGAGCGGCGTGCACGCCACGCTGGCTGGCGTGGCCACAGCCATGGCCATCCCCATGCGCAGCCGGAACGGCAAGGAAGTGATGGCGCCGTTCGAGCATGCGCTGGAGCCGTGGATCAGCTTTGCCGTGCTCCCGATCTTTGCGCTGGCCAACGCAGGCGTGATGCTGGGCGAACTGGGCCCCAATGGCGCGCTGAACTCCGTGAGCCTGGGCGCTGCCGTGGGCCTTCTGGGCGGGAAAGTGGTGGGCGTGTTCGGCGCGTCCGTGCTGGCGGTGGCGCTTGGGCTGGGCAGCCTGCCAAGCGGCACGCGCTGGTCTGGCCTGTTTGGCGTGGCCATCCTGTGCGGCATCGGCTTCACCATGAGCATCTTCATCGCAGAGCTGGCCTTCGTGAGCACTGCGGACGGCGTGAGCGGCGAGCTGCTGCGTGGCCAGGCCAAGGCTGGCATCCTGCTGGGAAGCGCTGTGGCGGCACTCCTGGGGCTGGCAGTGCTGGCGCTGGTGAGCCGGCGCGCGGGCGCAGCGGCCTAGACGCGCAGCGCGCGTTCGATCCATCCGCCGGCGATCACGCGGGAGCCGTCGTAGCACACCACCGCCTGGCCGGGAGCCACCGCTGCCTGCGGCTGGTCGAACACCACGCGCAGGTTGGGCGCGCCACCGTGTTCATTCATCACCGTCTGCATGCGCGCTGGCACTGGGGGCGCGTTGTAGCGGATCTTCACAGTGCAGCCGCGCCACTCCTGGTTGGGCGAGTCCAGCCAGTTGCAGTCCGCGGCGTGGCATCCAGCCGCCAGCAGCGCTTCGCGCGGGCCAATGGTGATGGTGTTGGCCGCGGCGTCCTTGTCCACTACGTACACCGGCGTGCCCACCGCCACGCCCACGCCCTTGCGCTGCCCGATGGTGAAGTGCTGGTGCCCCTCGTGCTGGCCAACGATGTGGCCTGAGAGATCCAGCACGCTGCCCGGGCGCAGTGCATCCGGCGCGCGGCGGCGCACAAAGCCGGCGTAGTCGTTGTCTGGCACAAAGCAGATTTCCTGCGAATCTGGCTTGTCGAACACAGGCAGGCCGCGCTGGCGCGCCAGCTCCCGGACGTCTGGCTTGCGCATGCCGCCGATGGGCCGCAGCATGCGCGGCAGGCGAGCGCGCGGCGTGCCAAAGAGCACGTAGCTCTGGTCCTTGTCGGTGTCCAGGCCGCGGCAGAGCGAGAACTCGCCGCATGGCCCACGCAGCACCTGCGCGTAGTGGCCGCTGGCCACGTAGTCGGTCCCCAGCTGTTCCGCGTAGTCGTGCAGCTTGCCGAACTTCAGCCAGTCGTTGCAGCGCACGCATGGATTGGGCGTGCGGCCAGCGTTGTACTCCCCCACGAAGTAGTCCATGATGCGCCCGAACTCGCGCTTGAAGTTCACCACGTAGAACGGGATGCCCAGGTGCGCTGCCACCAGGCGGGCGTCGGCAGCGTCGTTGATGCTGCAGCAGCCTTGGTGGCCGATCTTGACCGAGCAGGCGGCGGCGGCGGGCGCCACAGCCAGCGGCTGGTCCAGTTCCTCGCCCGGGCTCCCCAGGCGCATGAAGCAGCCGATGACCTCGTGCCCCTGCTCCTGCAGCAGGGCCGCGGCCACCGAGCTGTCCACTCCGCCTGACATGGCCAGGAGCACGCGGGGCATCCACAGATCGTAGGAGGAAATTGGTGCCTGGCACGGGTGTCCCTCCTTTCTGCGGCCAGCATCCCCTACCCTCTGCGCCCATGCCGCTCCTCTACGCGGGCATTGACGAAGCTGGCTACGGCCCATTGCTGGGGCCGCTGTGCGTAGGTTGCGCGGTGTTTGAGGTGGCGGACGGAGCGGCGGGAAGCGCTGAGCAACCTGCGCCCGGAACGCACACCGCGGCCATCGAGCCCCCTGCCTCTGGCGCGCACTTTCACGCGCGGTGTGCCGCGCGCCGAATGATCGCCGCCGCCGGATTGCGGTGGCTGACAGCAAGAAACTGAAGCCTGGCCAACGACGCTGCCGCGCATCCGCTCACGCACCTGGAGCGCGGCGTGTGGGCGTTTGCGAGCGCCCTGAGCAGCGAGCGCTGGCACGCAGCCGACGCGGCTGCCACCGCCGCCACCGCCACCTTCAGCACGGACGACGACCTGCTCTCCGCGCTCCACGCACCTGTGCCGCAGGACGCGTTCCACACTGCGCCAGTGCCGCTGCCGCTGGCCCATGACGTGGCCCAACTGCGCATCGCGGCTGCCATGCTGCGCGCTGCTGCTGCTGCCGCGGGCGTCCACCTGCGGGGCTGCGCGTGCGCGCGCTGCCCGCGGCCGAGTTCAACCAGCAGGCTGCGCGCGTGGGCAACAAGGCCACCATCAACTTCATGGCTGCCATGCAGCACGTGGAGGCCGTGCGCTGCGCCGCAGCTGCGCGCGGCGTGCCCGCTGTGGTGGCGCTGGACCAACACGGCGGGCGCCGCACCTACGTGGACCCGTTGCGAACTTCGTTTCCCGAGGCGTCCATCCGCGTGCTGGAGGAGTGCGACACCAGCGCGCGCTACACGCTGGACTTTCCCGCCACGCGCGGCCAGCCCGGGCACCAGATGACTGTGTCGTTCCAGCAAGGCGGCGAGGACCAGCACCTGCCCATCGCCCTGGCCTCCATGGCTGCCAAGCTGGTCCGCGAACTGCACATGCGGCGGCTCAATGCCTTCTTCTCGCAGCACGTGCCAGAGCTCAAGCCCACGGCTGGGTACACGCAGGACGGCCAGCGCTTTTTGGCAGACATTCGCCCGGTGCTGGACCGCCTGGGGCTCCCGGAAGCTGGCCTGGTGCGTACCCGGTGAGGGCTGCCAGCGCCGCACGCCAGCGCGCGACACCCGAGCGACCCCCGCGCGATCCCGCGAGCGTCGTCACCCCCCGCCTGCATCCACCCCCACGCGGCGGCACCCCTCGCCAGCGCACGCCTCCCAGGCCGCTGAGCCCCCGCCCAGCCAGCCGCCGTAACCCCTTATCTGACAAACACATAAAATAGGGACACCCGTGCCAGGCACGAATATTGAATCGCATGGCGGCCTCGGCTATCCTTGCGGTTCTTTCGACTTTTTGGCCCACGTGCCCCACTCCTGTCCCCGGAACTGAACATGGCTACCGACCTCAGCAAGGTTCGCAACATCGGCATCTGCGCACACATTGACGCTGGCAAGACCACCGTCACGGAGCGCATCCTCTTCTACACCGGCAAGATCCATCGCATGGGCGAAGTGCACGAAGGCACCGCCACCATGGACAGCCTGCAGGAAGAGCAGGAGCGCGGCATCACCATCCAGAGCGCGGCAACCACCTGCCCCTGGAACTTCGATGGCGTGGAGTACAAGGTCAACCTGATTGACACCCCCGGCCACGTGGACTTCACCATCGAGGTGGAGCGTTCGCTGCGCGTGCTGGACGGCGCGGTTGCCGTGTTCGACGGCAAGGAAGGCGTGGAGGCCCAGAGCGAGACCGTGTGGCGCCAGGCTGACCGCTACCAGGTTCCGCGCCTCTGCCTCATCAACAAGATGGACAAGCTGGGCGCGGACTTCGACTACAGCTTCAAGAGCATCCGCAGCCGCCTGGGCGCCAACGCCATCGCCATCCAGCTGCCCATGGGCTGGGGCAACGACTTCAAGGGCATCATTGACCTGATGACCATGAAGGCCATGTACTGGAACACCGAAGAGCAGGGCCAGAACATCAAGGAGACTGACATCCCTGAGGAGTTCAAGGACGCTGCCGAGATCTGGCACACCGAGATGGTGGAGAAGATCGCAGAGCTGGACGACGCGCTGGCAGAGAAGTTCCTGACCGACCCGGCCACCATCACCGTGGCTGAGCTGAAGGCCGCCCTGCGCAAGGGCACCATCGAGCGCAAGTGCTTCCCCGTGCTGTGCGGCAGCGCGCTGAAGTACGTGGGCGTTCAGAAGGTGCTGGACGCTGCCGTGCAGTACCTGCCCAACCCAACCGAGTGCCCCGACGTGGAAGGCGTGGATCCCAAGGATCCAAGCCAGAAGCTCACCCGCCCGCACAGCGACTCTGCGCCATTCAGCGCGCTGGTGTTCAAGGTGGTGGCCGACGTGGCCGGCACCCTCACCTACATCCGCGTGTACAGCGGCACCCTGACCAAGGGCATGCGCGTGCTCAACCCCGGCAACGGCAAGCGCGAAAACGTGAGCCGCCTGTACGAGATGCACGCCCAGAACCGCACCGCGCTGGACAGCACGGGCTGCGGCCAGATCGTGGCTGTGGTGGGCCTGAAGGACAGCTACACCGGCGACACCCTTTGCGACCAGGACGACCCCATCATCCTGGAGCGCATGACCTTCCCAGAGCCAGTGATCAGCATGAGCATCGAGCCGATCACGGCCGATGACAAGAAGAAGCTGGGCGAGGCGCTCACCACCATCCGCCGCGAGGACCCATCGTTCCGCTCCAACTACAACGACGAGACGGGCGAGACCATCATCAGCGGCATGGGCGAGCTCCACCTGGAGATCATCAAGAACAAGCTGGTCCGCGACATGAAGATTGGCGTGAACGTGGGCAAGCCCCGCGTGAGCTACCGCGAGACGGTCACGGGCACCGCCAAGGAAGTCCGCGGTCTGTTCAAGAAGCAGACCGGTGGTCGTGGTCAGTACGGCGACGCCGTGGTGACCATCAGCCACATCACTCCAGAAGAGGCTGCGGCCGAAGAGCTGGAGATGAAGGACGGCGTGGTGTTCGAGGACAAGATCGTGGGCGGCGTGATTCCGCGCGAGTTCATCCCCAGCGTGGAGTACGGCATCCGCCAGGCTGCGGCCAGCGGCGTGATCGGCGGCTACCCCGTCATCAACGTGCGCGTGCAGCTGGTGTTTGGTTCGTACCACGACGTGGACTCCAGCCAGATCGCGTTCGAACAGGCTGGTGCCCTGGCCTTCCGTGAAGGCTTCATGCGCGCTGGTCCAGCGCTGCTGGAGCCCATCATGAAGGTGGTCATCACCACGCCGGACGAGTTCTTCGGCAACGTGTCGGGCGACGTGGCCAGCCGCCGCGGCCAGATCATCGACAGCGAGATGCGCGGCAACACCCGCCAGATCACCGCTGAGGTGCCGCTGAGCGAGCTGTTCGGCTACACCACCAGCCTGCGCAGCATGACCCAGGGCCGCGCTTCGGCCAGCATGGAACCGCTGACCTACCGTCAGCTACCAGAGCGCCTGAAGCAGGAAGTCCTGGCCAAGCAGTAAGTCACCAGCGCATGGCGCGTGCCCGGCCTTGGCCCGGTGCGCGCCATGCGCTGCGTTGTTTTTGGGAGGTAGCCTGAAGTCATGGCGGAGCCACAGGAAGGCACCCTCTTCAAGGCCGAGTACGAGCGCGAGCTGGAGGCGTGGCTGCGCCGCCGGTACGGCTTTCTGCTGGGGGCCACGTTTGCGTGGTACCTGCTCACGCTGCTCATCTCCACTGGCGTGATGCTGGCGCTGCGCTGGTCGCAGCAGCAGGTGCAGCCGGGGTCGGAGGACTCTGCTCGCCTGGCCGAGGCGCAGCCGCTGAACGCGGTGGCCATCCTGACCACGGTGCTCACGCTGGCCATCACCGCGCGCGCGTTCGCCGTGGTGCGGCGCAAGCTGGAGACACGGCAGCAGACCTTGCGCGCGGCCAGCTGGTTCATCGTGCAGGTTGGTGCGGTCAGCTTTGTGGGAGAGATCGCGCTGGCGCTGGTGAAGGCCGTGGCCGGCTGGACGGGCTTCGCGCAGTTGTTCTTCCTGCATTTTGCAGCGTGCCTGTTCCTGCCCTGGACGCCGCGCGAGAGCCTGCGGCCCATGTACCCGCTGGCCTCGCTGTTCCTGCTGGAGCTGGTCATCCTGCGCATCCTGGGCGCGCTGTCCACGGAGGCCATCGTCGGCTATCTGATCAGCCTGCCCTTTGTGCTGCTGCCGGGGCTTCTCATCTGCTGGATCCGCTTGCGGCGCAGGCGGCGCGCGTTCAACCGCGAGATGGTCACGCGCGGCTACTTCTCCATGCGGCGCGAGCTGAACCAGGCGCGCGCCGTGCAGCTGGCGCTGTTCCCCAAGACCATCCGCGCGGACAACCTGCTGTTTGACTTTGCGTATGTGCCTGCAAACGAAGTGGGCGGCGACTTCATCCACGCCAGCGTGGACCGCAAGGGGCGGCTGGACGTGGTGCTGCTGGACGTCACGGGCCACGGCCTGGCCAGCGCGCTCACGGTGAGCCGCCTGTCTGGTGAGATCGAGCGACTGCTGGCGGAGAATCCGGACATCGAGCCGGCGCAGGTGCTGCGCATGCTCAACCGCTACGTGAACCTCACGCTGAGCCGGCACAACGTGTACGCCACAGCGCTGGCGCTGCAGGTGGACCCAGCGACAGGCGAGGTCACCTATGCCAACGCGGGCCATCCGCCTGCGTTCGTGCGCCGTGCTTCGGGCGCGGTGGAGCGGTTCGACAGCACCACCTGGCTGCTGGGCGCTGCGCCGGACAGCATGTTCGAGCAGGACCAGCTGAACTTCACGCTGGGCCCGCGCGACTCGCTGATCCTGCTGACCGACGGCGTGCACGAGGCGCCCGACCGCAGGGGCGTCCGCTTTGGCCTGGAGCGCGTGCAGGAATCGCTGAGCAGGACGCCAGAGCCAGAGCGATGGGCGGCGCACCTGGCCAGCGCGGCTGATGGCTGGCGCAGCCGCATCGCGGATGACGACCTGCTGGTGGCCAGCATTCGCGTACCGCTGGCAGCACCGGCTGCGCCGCGCGCGCGGCCGCGGGCGCTGGACATCGAGATGGACACAGCGCTGGGCATCGGCATGGCCATGCCTGGCGCTGGCGGCTTTGCGCAGCAGGCGCAGGCGCCGGTGGTGCCTGCCACGCGCGCGCCCGAGCCTGGGGGCGCGCAGTCGCCGTGAGCGAGGAAGCGCACGCAGCGCGCGGGGCGCAGGCGGCAGGCGCGGCGCACGCGGCGGGCGCGGCAGGCGCGGCGCACGCAGCCCAGTGGCTGCCGTGGCTGGAGCGCGCGGCGCGCCTGGCCATGCGTGGGCATGGGCGCGCGGAGCCAAATCCCATGGTGGGCTGCGTGGTCCTGGACGCGCAGGGAGCCGTGGCCGGCGAGGGCTACCACGCGCGGTGTGGCGGACCGCACGCAGAGGTGGAAGCGCTGCAGCGCGCGGGTGCGCGGGCGCGCGGCGGGACGGCGGTGGTCACGCTGGAGCCGTGCAATCACACGGGGCGCACGGGGCCGTGCAGCGTGGCGCTGATGAAAGCTGGTGTGGCGCGCGTGGTGTACGCGTGCACGGATCCGGCTGTGCCAGCGGCGGGTGGCGCAGAGGCGCTGCGCGCGGCGGGCGTGGAGGTGCTGCAGGTGCCGTGCGAGGCCGCGGAGCGCGTGACAGCGCCCTTCCTGCACCGCGTGCGAACTGGCCTGCCGTGGGTGACGGCCAAGTGGGCGCAGAGCGCGGATGGGCTGCTGGTGGCGCCGCCCGGGCGGGACCGCTGGATCAGCGGGCCGCGCAGTCGCGCCAAGGTGCATGGCGAACGCGGGCGCGTGGATGTGGTGCTGACTGGGATGGGCACCGTGGTGGCGGATGATCCGTTGCTCACCGCGCGGTGCCAGCGGCCGCTGCGGCAGCCGCTGCGTGTGGTGTGGGATCCGCGGCTGGAGCTGCTGCTGGGCGCGCAACTGGTGCGGACCGCGAAGGACTGGCCTGTGGTGGCTGCGTGCCTGCCGGGGGCTGATTATGCGCGTTCGGCGCACGCTGCGCCGCGCTGCGGGCGACTGGTGTGACCGTGGTGGAAGCTGCGACCTGCGCGCGCTGCTGCGCTGGCTGGCGGCCGAACAGGGCGCTGAGCACCGTGCTGGTGGAGGCCGGCCCGCGCCTGCTGCGCGATCTTCAGCGCAGGCCTGGTGAACGACGCGTGGGTCTTTTGTTTCGCCGCGCTCCTTCGGTGACGCGCCCAGCCCTGGCCTTCTCGGCGAGCTTGGCCTGCGCGAACTCTCCCGCCACCGCTCCGCCGAAGACACCCTCCTGAAATTGCGTGCACGGGTGTCCCTACTTCTGAAATTCGTGCCAGGCACTCCTGTCCCGGGTTTCGATGCCGCCGGTGGAGGCTCGATGGGTGGATGGTGGGTGAAGCCCGCCCTGTCGATGAGCGTGAGGCAGCGAGTGCTAGGGCGATGGCGCGCGCGGGGGGCGGGTGCAGAGGAGGAGTCGGGTGCAGGCGCGGGACTTGGAGCGGGAGCGGACTCGGGAGCAGGGTCGAAGGCGGACGCCGGCGCAGGAACGGGAGCGGCGGCGGACGCGGGAGCGAGCGCGGCTGCAGGTCCACCCGCAGCGCTTCGCAGCGGCCGCAGCGCGGGACCGGGGGGCGCGGCGTAGCGGCGTTGAGCGGAGCGAGGCAGGCTGTGTGCGCACCCCGGTTCGCGGGGCCGCTCCACCTGCCGAGCAATCGCGAAGCCGAGGCGAGGCGGAACCTGGTGGAGCCGAGCCGTCCGCGGCCGCGCCCCCCGGCCCGCGCGGAGGCCGCGACACGCGGACCCGCGGCGCGCGCTGGCCTGCGGCGCACCCGGACTGGCCCGCGATTCGGCGCGGGGGCCGCGCCCCGCAGAAAAACCCGGGACAGGAGTGTCAGGCACCAATTTCAGAAAGTAGGGACACCCGTGCCAGGCACCACTTTCACTGGTACGACCTGGCGCGCGCCTGCAGGTCCAGGCTGGCCGGGAACACGCGCAGCACGCCGTCCTGGTTGTCCAGGGCCCACTTGCCGCTGCCGGCCTCGCGCGCCACACGCACGGTGGCCAGCGGCGCACCGCCCTCGCCCACCAGCGTGAACACGCCCAGCACGGTGTCATCCGGCGGTGCCTGGAACGCCACCTCGGGCGCACGCGTCTCAGCCAGCTGCTCCAGCAACCGCCGCACGGCTGGAGCCGCTGCAGGCCCACTCTGCCCATCTGCCAGCCGCATGTTCCACTGGTCCCGCTGCCGCTCCAGCGTGAACGCTGGCCCAGCCGCCCCACGCGGCGTGAACGACACGCCCTTCACATCCGCTGGATGCGCGTCACATCCACGCGGGTCCACAAAGAACTGCCGCGGCGGGAAGATGGCCGCCAACGCCTTCACACCCAGCTGCAGCACTGCTGGCCGCCCGTTCACGCGCGCAAATCGCTCCACCGCCCCCTGCGCCACCGGCGTGCCCACCTCCACCGTGCTGCTCTCCTTGCCCTGCTGGATCTCCACACCAAGCACGGACGCAGCCAGCCCAAACGCACCCAGGTCCTTGGGTTGATCTGCTGCGAACGCATCCGCCTCGGCCCGCGCCAGCGCCTCCAGGTAGCCGCGCACGGCCTCGTCATCCGCGCGGGTCACCAGCGGTGCCACCACCTTCCAGCGTCCGTCCGCGCGCTCCATCACCCACGGCACAGGGCGCTCGCCACCGTACTTCAGCGAGATGCGCTCCGCCTCGCCGCGCGCTGGCTCATACAGCGCCATGGAACGCCACTGCCGCGGATCGCCCTCCACCGTGAGCCCGTGCAGCGCCGCGCTCACGCTGGCGATCTGCGGCCGCCCCTCCACGCGCACCCAGGCGCGCCCCGCCACCGTGCGCCGCCCCAGGAGGATGGTGGTCCGCCCACCTTCCCAGGCCAGCGTGAGCCTGGCCCGCGGGCTGGCCACGCCCAGCGCCTCTGCCTGGGATGCATCCACTGCGCGCGTGCTCTCCAGCGACGCAGCCACGTCAATGATCTGTCGAATAGCCGCTGCATCTGCTGGATGCTCGTACGGCTCCACCTGCACCCAGCCGCCGCGCTCCCGGCGGAACACCAGCGCAGGTCCGTCTGCTGGCGCGTACTCCACGCGGTCCACGCGCTCAATGGGGATCGCTCCATCAGCAAAGAGCGGCTGACGGCCCGCCACCTCCTGCACGGGGCCAGCTGCAGGCGCCAGCGCCCACCAGCCTGCCAGCGCGGCGCAGGCCGCCACCACCAGCATCCACAGGCGTGCTGTGCTCATGTGCGCGACCTCCTCCGCAGCACCACCACCGCACCCAGCACCGCCAGCGCGCAAGGCACGCCCGCAGCCTGCACCAGCGCCATGCCCACGCGCTGTCCGCGCGAAAGGCGCGGCAGCCGCCCCACCTCGCGGCCAGTTCCAGTGCTGGCCACCAGATCATCTCGGCCAGCCAGCCAGGCCGCAGCGTTCACCAGCAGCTCGCGGTTGCCGGGGTAGCGCAGCGCCACGCGGCCACCGCCCAGCGGGTCTGCGGCGTCCGCCACCGTGGAGTACAGCCAGCTGGGCGAACCCACCAGCACCGCACGCTCCCTCTGCTGCGATCCCTCCACCGCCACCACCGCTGGCACAGGCTCTGCGAACACCTTGTCCGCTGGCGCCTCCAGCCGCTGGAGCTGATCGCGCCGCCAGTCTGTCTCGATCCACCGCTCCGGCGCTGGCTCCACCGCAGCCAGCACCACCGCACGCGCGTCACCCGCCGGCACCAGCGGCACCACGCGGTCCAGCCGCACCAGCTGACCGTCCACCGCCGCGCCCACTGGGTGCTGCGTGGTCATGTCGCGCACCAGCTGTTCAGCCACGGTCTGCGCGCGGTTGGGGCCCAGCGGCACCACCTCCAGCACCGCGCGCCCAGTCTCTGCAGTCACGCCGCGCGGCTTGAGCAGCGCAGCCCACGGATCAGCCTGGCCCAGCAAGGGCAGCAGGCTTGGACCGATCGAAAGCAGCACTGGATCGCCTCGCGCCACCAGCCGCTGCGCTGCCCCCAGGAGCGCGCGCTCGCGCGGACTGTCTGCCACGCCGTCGCGGTCCATGGGCGGCACCACCACCCACACCAGCGGCCTGCCCTTGGCTGCGGTGGGCTCTGGCCCTTCTCCAGGAATCCACTCGCGCACCTCAAATCGCGCCGCCCGCAGCGCATCGGCAGCCGCTGCAAAATCCGCATGCTCTGGCGTGGGGCGCAGCGCTCCTGAAGCGCCGCTGTGCACAAAGACCACCACCGGCAGCTCGCCAGCCCGCAGGCTGCGCATGGCTGCGCCAATCACCTGTTCGCCGCGGAACCTGCGGTCAAACACCACGCCGCGTCCACCGCCACCTGGACCGCCACCGGGACCGCTGCGCCCGCCAGCGGCCACCATCTGCCACGCTGGCACCACCGCCACGCCAGGCGGCCCCACCACGATGATCGCGTCGCCCGCTGCCAGCGCTGCGCCCACCTCTGCGCCGTAGAGACGCGGCAGCCGGTCCAGCGCATCCTGCGCAGAGGCCAGTTCCAGCGCAGTCTGCTCAAACTGCGGGACCGCCGCACGCAGCCACTCACCCAGCGCACCGCCCACGCCCGCGCCGCCGCCACCCGCGGCCGCGCCCGCCGCGCCGCCCGCGCCACCGCCCCTCCGCGCGCGCACTGCCAGCGCGCGCGCTGCGCCACCCAGCTGCTCGCTCCAGTGGCGCAGGTTGGCCGCTACCGCTGTGGCAGCCCGCGCTGGGTCCGCAAATGGACGGGCATCCGTGGCCGTGCGCAGCTCTGCAATGCTGCGGTCGAACGCCCCCTTCTGCGCAGTCAGCTGCGCGAACGCTCCGCGCAGGCTGTCCAGCTCTGCGCGGTCCTGCGAGTCTGCCGGCAGCGCGCTGATCACGCGCGCCAAATCCACCTGCTGCGCTGACGCCAGCTGCACCAGGCGGTTGAACGCAGCCAGGCCGCGGGCAAGCGCCTCGTTGTGCTTGGCCAGCGCAGCAGCGTCGCGTGCCTGCACGGCCTCGAGCACCTCTTCGTATCGCGCTGCATCCTCTGCGGTGGCGGGGTCCACGCGGAGCGCCTTCACGTGGCCAGCGCCCGCGCGCTCGAATCCAGCCAGCACCTCATCCATCTGCCGCACCACTGCTGGGTCTGCACCCGCAGCGCCCTGCACCACCGCCACAGTCCACGATCCGTCCAGCTGCCCCAGGAGCTCCAACGTGCCCGGCGACAGCGTGTACGCGCGCGTCTTGGTCATGTCCAATGTCACGGCAGCCCGCGCCGTGCCCGCCATGCCGCACACGCCCACGCACAGCGCGGCTGAAGCCGCCAGCGCCGCGGCCATGCGCCCCCTGCCAGCCAGCCGCGCTGGCAGCACTGGCCGCCGGCACGCCAGCACGGTGGCGAACACAAACCACCCCGCCACGCACACCCAGAACACCACGTTGCTGGTGTCCAGCAGTCCCAGCAGGAAGTCATCCAGCCGCCGCAGCGGATCCAGCCCAAAGGCCACGTACGCCCATCGTGCGGGCAGGACTGTCGGCACGCTCTTGGCCAGCACCACCCAGATGATCCACAGGAAGAGCGTCAGCAGGTATGCGCCCACTTGGTTGCCCACCAGCGCGCTCATCAGGAGGCCGCTGGCTGCATACGCCGCGCCAGCCAGCACCAGGCCAAGCACTGCGGTGGCGGCTTCTCCATAGTCCGGGCGCGCGAACATCTCCAGCGCGCCCAGCTGCGCCAGCGTGGGCACCAGCACGGCCACAGCCAGCACGCCCACTGCAGCCACAAACTTGCCCACCACCGCTGCGCCGCCGCCTGCTGGCGCTGCCAGGAGCGACGCCCATGTCCCGTGCCTGCGCTCTTCCGCCACGCTGCGCATGGTGAGCGCTGGCGCCATGGCCAGCACCGCCCAGCCCATGGCGATGAACGTCCCACGCAGCGTGGCAGGTGCGCCGCTCTGCCACACTGCCACTGCAAAGACCGTGCCTGCCAGCGCAGCGAACGCCGCCAGCACGCACCAGCCCAGCGCTGTGGCTGCCGTGGAGCGCCATTCGCGCAGCACCACGGCCGCGCAGCCTTGCAGCCACGAAGGATGCCGGGTCACGCTGCACCTCCGGCCTGCATCACGCGATGGAAGACCTCTTCCAGCGGCACAGCCTGGAGCTCCAGCCTGCGCATGGCCACGCCGCGCTGCGCGAGCGCTGCTGAGACAGCTGCTGCCACCGCGCTGCCCTCTGCGCCCGCCACGCGCACGCGCCACTGCTGCCAGCCATCCGCAAGCAAGCTGCTCTCCACGGTGCGCACACCTGGCACCGCTGCCAGGCACGCGCGGACCTCTGGGCTGACAGCTCCAGCGCCCGCAGCCGCTCCCGCGGCCGAGCCCACGCCAACACCCGCCCCCGCTGTCTCCACCACCAGCGTCTGTCCGCCGGCGCCCCGCGCGCGCAGCTCGTCCAGCGTGCCCTGCGCAGCCACAGCGCCACGGTGGATCAGCACCGCGCGGTCGCACACCGCCTCCACCTCTGCAAGCACATGGCTGGACAGGAGCACGGTGGCCCGGTCCGCCAGCTCGCGCAGCAGCTTGCGGAACTCCAGCACCTGGGCTGGGTCCAGGCCGCTAGTAGGCTCGTCCAGGATGATCACCTGCGGCTGATGCACGATGGCCGCCGCCAGCCCCGTGCGCTGCCGGTAGCCCTTGCTCAGCTGGCCGCACAAGCGGCGGCGCACCTCCCAGGCCTGGCACCGCTGGAGCGCCTGCTCCACTGCACCAGCGCGCTGCCGTCGCGGCACGCCATGCAGGCCCGCCCGGAAGCGCACAAACTCCTCCACTGTGAGCTCTGGGTGGAGCGGGCTCTCTTCTGCCAGGTACCCCGTGCTGGCGCGCGCAGCGGGGCCACTGGATGCCACATCGTGCCCGGCCACCTCCATGCGCCCTTCGTCTGGGGCCAGCGCCCCCACCAGCATGCGGATGGTCGTGGTCTTTCCAGCGCCGTTGGGGCCCAGGAACCCGCAGACCGAGTGCGCCGGCACTGCAAAGGACGCGCGGTCCACCGCAGTGACGCGGCCAAACCGCTTGACGATGCCTTGGGTCACAATCATGTGCGCGTGGTGGCCGCCGTCCCGCGAGGACCACGCAGTGTACCTCCAACCGGCCCCTTCACCCGCCCCGCGCAGGTGCCGCCGCACCCGCAGGACTATGATCCTCCCGCACGGATCGCGCGATGTACCCAGACACCACGCAAGGCACGCATGGCGGACTTCCAGCCCTCCTCCTTGAGGAGATCGGCGAAGGCATCGGCGTAGTGGACACCCACGGCGAACTGCTGTGGATGAACCACCGCTTTGAGGTGCTGGACCCAGAGACCATGCGGCGCTTCTGCGAGTGCTGCCGCGACCTCATCCAGGAACTGGCCCGCGACGGCATGGACCGCCGCACGCACCTGCGCACCTTCCGCAGCGGCGAGCGCGCCTACGAAGTGGCCATCACGCCGCTGGTGGGCGCCAACGCTGTGGCTGCCGCAACCACAGTTCCTGAGCGCGTGGTGGGCGTGCTGCACAACATCACCGCGCGGCAGCGCATCCTGGACCGCGTGGACGCTGTGGATGCTGCGGGCGCAGAGCTCCTGGCGCTGGATGCGCACATCGTCAATCCGCTCAACGTGGCCGAGCGCCTGAAGCTGATTGAAGGCCGCATCGTGCACACCATGGACCAGCTCTTTGGCGCGCGCGAATTTGAGGTGCGCCTCCTGGACCGCAAGACGCAGAAGCTGGAGCTGGTCACCAGCCGCGGCATCGAGCCGCTGCCGCCGGGCCGATTCCTGTATGCCAGCCTGGAGGGCAACGGCATCAGCGGGCACGTGGCCAGCACGGGCGAGAGCCACCTGTGCCGCGACACCTCCAAGGATCCGCTCTACGTGCCTGGCCTGCCTGGCGCGCGCAGCACCATGACTGTGCCGCTTTCGCTGCAGGACCGCACGGTGGGCGTGCTGAACGTGGAGAGCCGGCAGCCAGACCGCTTTGACGAGGAAGACCTGCTCTGCCTGGAGCTCTTTGGCCGCTATGTGGCCATGGCGCTGAACATCCTGGACATGCTGGTGGTGGAGCGCTACACCACCAACCAGCGCATCAGCGGCGCCCTGCGCGAGGAGATCGCTGTGCCGCTCTCCAGCATGCGCCAGGCCGCAGATCGGCTGCGCCGCGACCCAGACGTGCCGCAGGTCTCGCTCATGGAGCTGGACCGCGCCATCACCAGCATCGAAAGCCGCGTGCGCGGCGTGACTGAGGGTCCGCAGACGGTGCTGGGCATGGACCGCGACGACCGCTCGCGCGGCGTGGACCCCATCATCGCTGGCCGGCGCATCGCTGTGCTGGACGACGAAGAGGGCATCCGCGAGGCCGTGCGCAGCGTGCTCGCCGAAGCGGGCGCTGTGGTGGATGCGTTTGCGTCCGGCCTGGAAGGCTGCACCACCATCGAGCGCGCTGGCAAGGAAGGCCAGCCGTACGACATCGTCATCAGCGACGTGCGCATGCCAGAGCGCAACGGCTACGAGGTCTTCCGCACCAGCAAGCTGGCCTCCGAGCGCACGCAGATCATCCTGATGACCGGCTTTGGGTACGACCCCAACCACTCCATCGTGCGCAGCAGCCAGGAGGGCCTGCACTGCTTCTTGTTCAAGCCCTTCCAGGCGCAGCAGCTGGTGGAGGAAGTGCGCAAGGCCGCAGCAGAATGGAAGGGTGAGCAGCCGCTCAGCCAGCAGGCGCAGAACGGCGATCCGCCACCCGCCGCGCCGTGAGCACTCGCCAGAAGCCTTCATAATCCTGGTGCATCTGGGCGTCACAGAGCTGCGCGTTGGCGCGCGCAGCTGCCAGCGCCAGGTCATGCTGGTGGTGCCCCACCTCCACAGCCAGCAGCCCGCCGGGCTTCAGCCACACGTGCGCGCTGTCCACCAGCGGGCGCACCACGTCCATGCCATCTGCCCCGCCCCACAGGGCGCTGCGCGGCTCAAAGCCACGCACGTTCTGCGGCAGCTCCTCGAACTCCTTGGCCGACACGTAGGGCGGATTGCTCACCAGCACGTCAAAGGAGCCTTGCTCCACCTCTGCGGCGAGCAGCGGCTGATACAGACTGCCAGCCAGCCAGGTGATGCACGGCTCCACCTGGTGCGTGCGCGCGTTGGCCTGCGCCAGCTCCAGCGCGGCTGGCACCACGTCTGTGGCCACCACCTGGACCTCCACGGGTGGCGCTTGCGTGCCTGGCTCTGCGCCGCGCTTCTGTCCGCGCAGCGCAGCCGCAGTGCAGATGGCCACGCACCCTGTGCCAGTGCCGATCTCCAGCACACGCGCGGCACGCGCTCCACCTGCAGCCTGCTGGGCGTCCGCGGCAGCCCGGGCGGCAGCCACCGCGTGCTCCACCAGGTGTTCTGTGCACGGCCGGGGGATGAGTGTGCTGGGCCCCACCGCAAAGGCGCGGCTCCAGAACCACGCCTGCCCCACCAGGTACTGCACGGGCTCGTGCTGCGCAGCCCGCTTCACCAGACCCCGGAGGCGCTCCAGCTCCTGGGGGCTTGCTGGGCGGTCTGCCTCCATGTACAGGCGCATCCGCTCGCACGCAAGCACATGGCACACCAAGAGCTGCGCGCACACGCGCGGCGCATCCACCCCCTTGGCAGCCAAGTGGCTCTCGATCCACTGCAGCAGCCTGCGCGTGGTCCAGGGGGCGTCTGCGGTCCTGGGCTGGGGCGAAGATTCATTCATCCGTGAAAACAAGGCCTCCGCGCGCTGTCTGGCAGCGACTTATGAACTATCCTATCTGCCCCTTCGTACCACCCACCTAGGCTGGAGAAAAGGCACCGCATCATGAGCGACTTCCTCGCTGTCATCCAGGCCCGCGCAGTCCAGAGCAACCGCTTCTCGTCCGTGGAGCGCAACGGCCAGGAGCTGCGCTGCCGCGCCAAGGGGCCGGAGGCCTGGTACGTGGTGGACCGTCAGGGTGACAGCTGGGCTGTGTCGCTGCTCACGCCAGACCGCTGGCTGAGCGAGTCCATTGAAGGCGACATGCTGGAGGGGCGAGACACCGCAGAAGACCTGATTGACGACGAATTGGTGGAGCTGAACTTCCCGGGCAAGGCCCAGCAGGTGAAGCACTTCCGCGACGACGCCAAGATGTATGTCTTCCGGAGCCGCATTCCCGTGGCAGAGAGCGCTGCGGAGGACGCAGCCACCTACGTGCTGGCGTTCGAGGCTGCCTTCGCCAATCTGGGCGACATGCAGTCGGAAGGCGCCGCATGACCAACGCAGCACCCAACGTGCTGATGCTGGGGTGGGAGTTTCCGCCGTTCATCACGGGCGGGCTGGGCACCGCGTGCCATGGCCTCACCAAGGCCCTGGACGAACTGGGTGCACAGGTGACCTTTGTGCTGCCCAAGGCTGTCGTAGGCGAGGTGGCTTCGCACGTGCGGATGCTGGCTCCTGGGCTGGTGGCCCCTGCAGGCCGCCTGGATGCAGCGGTGGACGCTGTGATGTCCAAGGATGAACCCACGCTGCCGGGTGCCGCTGCGGCAGCGGACCCTGCTTCGGCGGACCATCCCGCTGCCTCCGACACCGCTGCATCCGCCTCTGCTGCTGGGCTGGGAACCGCCGCGCTTCCCGCTGGCTTGGCTGGCGTTGCGGCAGCTGCAGGCCATGCTGGCGTCTACCGCCACCTGCGCATGCTGACAGCGCCGCTCACCGTGCGCGGCGTGTACGCACCGTGGGAGCAGCGCCAACCGGGCCACGCTGGTGCGTTGCACAGCGCTGCGCCGTCGCGCCTCCTGCGCGCCGCTGGCCTGGATCTGGAGCTTGACCCAGACGCCTCCTTCACAGACGACCCAGAGATGGAGGCGGCGCTGGAGGCCTGGGAGGCGTTTGGCCAGCAGGACCCCGCTGCCGCTGCCGAGTACGTGGAGATGCTGCGCGCCATCCGCGCTGCCATCCCAGAGGCGCGTGGCCGCGGCGCCACAGCTGCGCTGGGCCAGGGGACGCACGGGCCGGACTACGCCGGAGACCTCGTGGCGCAGAGCGAGGCCTACGCCCGCTTCTGCGTGGAGGCCTGCCGCGAGCTGGATTTTGACGTCATCCACGCGCACGACTGGCTCACCTACCCCGCTGGCATCGCGCTGGCACGGGTGACTGGCAAGCCGCTGGTGGTGCACGTGCACAGCACAGAGTTCGACCGCAGCGGCGCGCATGTGAACCAGCCGGTCTACAACATCGAGCGGCGCGGCATGCACAGCGCGGTGCGGGTGGTGACGGTGAGCATGCTCACCCGCAACATCTGCCACAATCGCTACGGCATTCCGCTGAGCAAGTGCGACGTGGTCTACAACGGCGTGGACCTGGACCCCCGGTCCGTGGGCCTCAAGACCATCCAGAAGCGCGAGAAGGTGGTGCTGTACTTTGGCCGCATCACCATGCAGAAGGGCCCGGAGTACTTTGTGCAGGCCGCCCGCCGCGTGCTGGACGTCATGGACAACGTGAAGTTCGTGGTGGCCGGCAGCGGCGACCAGGCGCAGCGCATGATCGAGATGGCCGCTGGCATGGACATGGGGCACAAGATGCTCTTCACCGGCTTCCTGCGCGGCAAGGACATCCAGCGTGTCTTCCAGATCGCGGACGTCTACGTGATGCCCAGTGTGAGCGAGCCGTTTGGCATCGCGCCGCTGGAGGCGCTGGGCCACCGCGTGCCCGTGCTCATCAGCCGCCAGAGCGGCGTGAGCGAGGTGCTGCAGAACGCGCTCAAGTTTGATTTCTGGGACACCGAGGACCTGGCCAACAAGATCGTGGCGGTGCTCCGGCACCCGCCGCTCCAGCGCACGCTGCGCGAGGAAGGGTTCGACGAGGTGCGCAGCATCACCTGGGAGGGCGCGGCGCGCAAGATGCTGAGCGTGTACCGCAAGGCTGCAGAAGCCGTGCATCGGCGTCCGCCTATACTTGCGTAATGGCCCTGTTTTCGCGCCGCAAGCCCGCCGCCACCAAGCCAGCACAGCCAACCGCCGCCCCTTCTGGGCGTGCCGCTCAGCGCGATCCCGCGCTGGAGGAACGCACGCAGAAGCTGGCCGCCGAGTTCCTCGACCGCGCGCGCGCTGAGAAGGCCGGCGTGTACAGCGGCAGCTTCTCGGTGCTGAAGGACAAGCTGATGGACTGGGCCATGCAGGACGAGGCCTTCAAGGTCCAGCTGTTCCGGTTCGTGGACTGCTTCCCCACGCTGCGCACCAACGACGCCATCTACGAGCATCTGACCGACTACCTGAGTCAGCCGGGCGTGAAGCCACCACCAGGCTTCGAGCTGGGCATGGCTGCTGGCGGCATGGCGCGCGGGCTGATGGCGCGGACCATGGCTGGGCAGATCGAAGGCATGGCGGGCAAGTTCATCGCTGGCACCGACGCTGCCAGCGCCCTGCCCACCCTGCAGCGCATCTGGAACAACGGCCTGTGCTTCAGCGTGGACCTGCTGGGCGAGGCATGCGTGAGCATGGAAGAGGCCCGCGCCTACCAGCAGAAGTACCTGGACCTGGTGGACAACCTGCCCTCCCATGTGGCGACCTGGAAGCCCAACGCCCGCCTGGAGACCGACTACCTGGGCGCAGTGCCGCGCACCAACGTCAGCATCAAGATCAGCTCGCTCAGCCCGCACGTGGACCCCATTGACACCGAGGGCAGCATCCGCGAGCTGATGGAAAACATCCTGCCCATCCTGAACGAAGCCAAGCGCAAGGGCGTGCTGGTGAACTTTGACATGGAGCAGTTTGCGCTCAAGGACCTGACCATTGAGCTGTTCAAGCGCTGCTGCGAGAAGGTGGACTTCCACGCTGGCCTGGCCATGCAGGCGTACCTGCGCAGCGCCCCGGACGACGTGCGCAGCGTGGTGGAGTGGTCCAAGCGCGCCGGCCGCGTGGTGACTGTGCGCCTGGTGAAGGGCGCGTACTGGGACTACGAGACCATCCACGCAGAGCAGCAAGGCTGGCCTGTGCCCGTATGGGGCCGCAAGTCAGACACAGACGCGTGCTACGAGCGCGTCACGCAGTACCTCATCCAGAACGCACCGCGCAAGGTGGGCGAAGGCGGCGTGAAGCTGGCGCTGGGCTCGCACAACGCGCGCAGCATTGGCGCTGCGCTGGCTGCGCTGGAGGCTGCTGGCCTGCCCCGCAATGCGCTGGAGCTGCAGATGCTGCACGGCATGGCAGACCAGCTGAAGGCTGCGGCCGTGGGCATGGACCTGCGCGTGCGCGAGTACGTGCCCGTAGGCGAGATGATCCCCGGCATGGCGTACCTGGTGCGCCGCCTGCTGGAGAACACCAGCAACGAGAGCTGGCTGAAGGCCGGCTTCCTGGACAACGCGGACACGCGCGTGCTGGTGGCCAGCCCGCACCGCGTGCATGACACAGATCCTGGCGCGGAACGCCTGGAACTGGCGCCAGAGCGCCACGCGCTGACGCCGGCTGTGCCAGGCATCGGCGATGGCCGCCCCTTCTACACCGAGCCCATGCGCAACTTTGCGGTGGCTGCGCAGCGTCAGGCGTTTGCCAAGGCTGTGCAGGCCGCCGTGGTGCCAGACGTGGCCAACAGCGGCACGGCAGTGGACGCCAAGAAGGCCGTGGAGCACGCGCATGCCGCGTTCCCGCTGTGGCGCGACACGCCGTACGCAGACCGCGCAGCCGTGCTGGTGCGCGCCGCGGCGCTCATGCGCGCCCGCCGCGACGAGCTGTCGGGCGTCATCATCAAGGAGAGCGGCAAGGTCTGGCGCGAGGCCGACGCCGACGTGTGCGAGGCCATTGACTTCTGCGAGTACTACGCCCGCGAAGGCGCGC
>JAXMAM010000015.1:0-65395 GCA_046350455.1 Phycisphaerales bacterium
GCCCTCCAGATGCAGATCATGAAGGAGCATCTGGCGCCGCTGTACTCCAAGTTTGTGAGCGTCCGCCAACGCACACCGCCGCGGCAGAGCGCCACCACCAAGGCTGCGCCTGGCAGCGCGGCCGACAAGGGTGAGGTGACGCTGCAGGATCTCCTGGACTTCAAGCTGGATGGCAAGAGCAAGGGCTCGTATGCAGGGGGGTTCGCCGGGTCCGCGCCTCCAGCGTCACCCGCAGGCGCGGCCGCTGGCCCAGCGCTGGAGGCCGGACCTGCCATGCCCAACGCAAACGGCGAAAGCGATCGCTTCACCAAGCGCTGGGGCGATCTGCTCTGGTCCAGCCTCGCGGAGGACTTTGGCGCAGATGGCGTGCCGTATCACCGCTTGCCAGAGTCAACCTGGGGCATTCCCACGTGGTGTCCCATCTGCGTGGGCTGGGACGCCCGCACCGAGACAGCCTGGACCGCGCAGATCTCTGATGGCTACGGCTGGCCCTTCCACGCCATGAAATCCACCGTGGTCGTGGCTGAGCTGGCCGAGGCTCCACCCTATTGGAAGGTGCAGACGCGCGGCAGCAGCCCGCTCTTTGAGACGGAAGCCTGGCCGTGCACCTCCACGGGGCTCACCTTCTCACCGTGGCAGAAGGGCGCAGTGCCGCTCACGCCCATTCCGTTCGGCATGGCGGTGGACGTGATGTTCTGGGGTGCGCTGTCGTACCTGCTGGTGGTCATGCAGTGGGGCGTGATGTGGGTGGTGAGACGGGTGCTTGGCCGGAGCGGGCCCGGAAGCGCTGCCGCTGCCCGCTAGCCGCTGACTCGCCTGCTGGAAAGTAGGGACACCCGTGCCAGGCACCAATTTAGAAGAGGACGCTGAGGCCGATGCCTACGTAGAAGCTGTCGGACTGGTCGGTCAGGCCGAAGCCGATGCGCGCGTCGAGCTGCACGCGCGGATCTATCAAATACAGCACGCCAGTGTCCACGTAGCACGCGGCGCTTGAGCCCTTTGTGTTGGGGGTGAGCGCGTAGAACTCAGCAAACCCGCTCAGCGTGCCAGCGATGGGGAAGCTGAGGTACGCAGAGAACTGCCCTTGCAGGAAGCGCTCGCCGTTGGACGTTGGCCAGGCCGCGTTGACGTTGCCGCCCAGCGTCCAGCCCTTGAGCGCGTCGTTCAGGCAGAGGCTGAGGTCGTAGGACCAGAGGATCTGCGCAGTGGGTTCTGCAATCTCGCTGCTCACGCTGTCAGATCCGGAACCAGTGCTGCACTGGCCCAGCACTGCCACGCGCGGCAGCCACACATCCTGGTCCCACAGCTTGAGCTTCATGCCAAGCGCAAAGTCGTTCCAACCCTCGGTGTCCTCAGCGCGCCCGCTGGGGCCTGGGTCTGTGTGGATCCACGCGTAACCAGATGTGCTGACGCGGAGCTCCAGGCGGTCCTCCAGCACGCCCAGCCGCACCAGCAGCTCTGGCAGCGTGTTGCGCTGCTGGTTGACTTCGTCCCGGTTGCGGACGGTGTACAGGTAGCCCATCTCAAAGTTGAGGTGCCCCTGCGGCTGGATGCCGGTTCCGTTGCTGAAACTGGGGCGGTCGGTGGAGATCACAAGCGCGGGTGGTTCGTCAACTGGAAACATGATGCTGAAGTTCTACGCAACCCCTTCCCGCACGCGCATACGGGCCGCATCAAGACTGCCCACCCCCGCATGAAAATGGTGCCAGGCACTCCTGTCCCTCTTTTCCCGATTCTGCGTCCCGCAGGGCCTGGGAGCGGGCAATACCACGGCACACCATGCAGACCAAGCCCCTTGCCCGTCCATGCCCGCGCGCAAGCGCCCACGCAGTCGCATTCGCACACGCACTCGCACTGGCACGCGCACCCGCCCTCGCACTCGCACGCACCCTCGCACGCGCCCTTGCCCGCTCACGCGCACGCTTCTCCCGCACGCCACGCGCCTCCAGCCTGCGGGCGGGACCTCTCTCCGTGGTCGTGCTGGCCACCGTCTGCGCGCCCGCAGCGCAGGGGCAGGCGCCAGCGCCAGGTGGCCCGCCCATGGTGCGGCCCGGCGGCCCTGGCCCCATGATGCAGGAGCGCAAGATCCTGGATCAGTTCGACGCAGACCACAACGGTCGGCTGGAAGGCAAGGAGCTGGAGGCAGCGCGCGAGGAGCTCAAGAAGAACCCTGCACCCCAGGGTCTAGGCCCAGGGTTCGGTCCTGGCAATGGCAGGCGCCCGCCGTTTGGTCCGCCGCCCGGCATGGGTGGTGAGCGCGTGGCCACCAAGCCTGGCCCGAAGGTCACCCCTGCAGAGGTGAAGTCCTATCCCGACGCTCCGCTGTACGCACCCGATGTGGTTCGCACCATCTTTCTCACCTTCGACAACCCAGCGTGGGAGGAAGACCTGGAGCTCTTCCACGGCACAGACGTGGACCTGCCCGCCATCATGGTGGTGGACGGAAAGGAATACAAGGGCGTGGGCGTGCACTTCCGCGGCAGTTCCAGCTACATGATGGTCCCGCGCGGCACCAAGCGATCGCTGAATGTCAGCGTGGATCACACAGACTCCAAGGCTCGTCTCTATGGCTACACCACGCTCAACCTGCTGAACGCCAATGGCGACTCCAGCATGATGTCGTCCACCCTCTACTCAGACCTGGCAGCACCGCACATTCCGGTCCCCAAGGCAAACTTCGTGCAGGTGGTGATCAATGGCGAGCTCTGGGGCGTGTACGCCAACCTGCAGCAGTTCAACAAGAGCTTCACGCGTGAGCATTGGCCGCAGTTCAAGGGCGACGGCGCACGGTGGAAGGTCAAGGGCTCGCCTGGCGCACGGTTTGGCCTGGAGTACACGGGTGATGACGTAGCTGCGTATCGCCAGCGCTACGAGCTGAAGACCAAGGACACTCCGCAGGACTGGCAGGACCTGATCGCCCTGTGCAAGGTGCTGAACCAGACGCCGGCAGACCAGCTTGAGGAAGCGTTGAAGCCCAGGCTGGACATAGACGGCGTGCTGTGGTTCCTGGCCTTGGACGTGGCCTCTGCCAATGAGGACGGATACTGGGTGCGCAGCAGCGACTACTCGCTGTACAAGGACCCGGAGGGCGTGTTCCATGTCATTCCGCATGACATGAACGAGGCGTTCAAGAGCGCCATGATGGGCCCACCGGGGCCACCCGGAATGCGCGGCCCGCGCGGCCGTCCGGGTGAGCCGGGCGCCCCTGGCCAGCCGCCACGCATGGCCGGCAACGCGGAGTCCATGATCACGCTGGATCCGCTCGTGGGGCTGGACGACGCAGCCAAGCCGCTCCGCAGCAAGCTGCTGGCAGTGCCCGCGCTGCGCCAGCGCTACCTCTCCTACGTGAAGCAGCTGGCCACCGCCATGCAGTGGGAGCGCATGGGCCCCACGGTGCAGCGCTTGCGCACCCTGCTGAAGCCCTTGGTTGAAGCAGACACGCGCAAGGCCTTCTCCGACGAGTCCTTCGATCGCGAGACCTCGTCGGGCGCAGATGGCCAGCTGCGTCTGTTCTTTGAGAAGCGTTCTGCCTACCTGCTGGGCTATTCGCCGCGGGCGTCGGCACCAGCCGCCGCGCCAGCCTCCACTCCAGCACCCCCGGCAGCCAAGCCGTAGGCCGGATCGTTCTCCACTGGCTCAGCCTGCAGTTCGAGCACAGCCAGCCCGTTGGACGCGGTCTTCATCTCCGCCAGCAGCATGAAGGGCACCTCTGCGCGGCCAGCAAAGCGGTGCAGTTCCTTGCCACTGCTGTCGCGCAGCACGATGTCGTCCCCGCTGACGGCAAGCGTGAGCCACTGGCCACTCGGCACCACGCCGCCAGGCCCCAGCGTGGCATCCAGCGACCGGACCAGCGCCCTGGTGCTGGAGGGGCGGCTGCTTCCAAGCAGGAGGCCGCTCTGGTCCAGCGTGGACCACGGCAGTTCGCCAGAAGCGCGGCGGATGCGCAGCGCGGTGCAGCGAGGGAAGGCAGGCCCGCCCAGCGCCTGCATGCTTGCCTTGGCCTTGCCCTTGGGCGCGCCGCCAGCGCTCAGATGCACCAGCACCAGGTTGCCGCCACCCAGCATGACGGCGGTGCCGTCTGGCCTGTAGCCCATCGCCTGCATGCTGAATGGGGCCAAGGAGTGAGCTTGGCTCCGCGCGCGCGTGGCAGAGAAGGCCGCAAAGTCAGCGTCTGCCGCAGCCCGGGCATCCGGCGCGCCGCCGCGCAGCGACCGTGCAAGCATCACCGCGGCCGACGAAGGAGACCCGCTGATCACCACCTGCTGCACAAAGCGCCGGAACTCATCCTTGGGCAGCACGCTGGCTGCAAACTCAAACACCAGCCAGCCAGTGACATACGCCTCCTGGCCAGTGCAGGACGCAGCCTGCTGCACCGTGGGCATGCGGCCGTTGGCCAGCGCCACCACGCGCGGTGCGAACACCATGGCGTCGTGCGGGCCGCACAGCGGTGGGCACGAAGCAGATTGGTTCGGCCCCTCGCTCTCCAGCATCTCCATCGCGCGCGCAGCGATGAAATTGGCGAAGCCCTCGTCCATGGCGCCCTGTGCAGACTGGCCCAGCCACGCGTGCACCACCTCGTGGGCCACCTGGAACTGCCGCAGCCGGAGCTGGAGCGCGGCTCCCTCCGCGGTCTCAGTGAGGTCTGGCGTGGCGGCGTAGATGTCGCTGCTGCCCCGGCGGACGCGGGTGGCGGCGCCGGTGTTGTCTCCCTGCCGCATGTCCCGCAGGTAGCTGGACTGGTGTTCTGGTGTGAGCGTCCACAGGCACACCCGCGTGGCGGGGGGTTCTCCGTACCACGTCTGCAAGGCCTTCTCCGAGGCGCGAACAGCATCTGCCAGCGCGCGTTCATCAGAGGAGATGGGCGTGTCGCTCCGCATCACCACGGTGAGCTGCGTGGTCTCCACGGCAGCCACGTGTGGAGCCGCTGGCTGCGCCGTGGAACATCCGCAGGGCGCCGCCACCGCGTACAGCAGCGCCGCCGCAGCGCCTGCGAACCGCCGTGCCGCCGCCACCAGTGCATGTGCAGATCCGTGCCCGACCATGCCTCCACGATAGCCACCGCGCTACGCTCCACGCCATGCGCGTCACCATCAGCGAACAGCAACTGAGATCCGTCTTCGACAGCGTGAAGAGTTCACCCGCCTTTGCAGAGAGCGCTGCACTGGTGGCGGCTGGCGGCCGCCCGGTGGAGATGCTGCAGGCCATGGCGCTGAGCCCGGAGGTTCTGAAGGCCTTCGCTGCCACTGGATCTGCCATCTATCCGGGCGGGGCGGTGGAGCGCCGTGTCAAGGAAGTGATCATTCTGGAGTCGTCACGGCGGAATGCGTGCCAGTTCTGCACAGAGAGCCACGTCTCCATCGTGAAGTCCATGGGCGTGAAGGAGCCGCTGGAGCTGCTGGACACGCCCGCTGCCATGACAGAGCGCGAGCGCCTGGCTGTGGAGTACACCCGCGCCGCGCAGCGGGACAGCAACCGCATTCCAGACGAGCTCTTCGCGCGGCTGCGCAGCGTCTACACCGATGCAGAGATCGTGGAGATCACCGCCATGATCGGCCTGATCGCCATGCTCAACATGTTCAACAACTGCCTGCAGGTGACCTACCGCGGCGAGTACGAGACAGCAGCCGGCACGCCCAAGGCGTAGTTCAGCGGCCAGGCGGTGCAGGGGGCGGCGCGCCATTGCTGCCAGATGGCTTGGCTGCGCCCGCAGCGCCTGCCTCCGCGCGCTGCTTCATCAGCGCCACGCATGCTGCGTCGCACGCTGCCTGTGCCTTGTCGCCGCCGATGTTGGTGGCGGCCAGCATGGCAAAGCCCTTCTCCGGGCTCACCCACGCCACGCAGTACCACAGGGTGTTTGAGCCAGCGTGGGTGAGCACCGTGCCACCCCATGGGCGCGTGGTCACCAGCCAGCCCATGCCCTCGTTGGGCGCCGTGGGGGAAGGCGCGTGCAGCTTGGCCAGCTGCGCAGCGGCGCCCTCCAGCTCCTTGGGAGGCGTGGCGCCCATGTGGAATGCAATGAACCGCGCCCAGTCGCCCAGCGTCATGTGCAGCGTGCCAGCAGGCGCGATGGCCGATGGATTGTCGGTGTCGTTGAGCGCGCCGTCCTGCTGGTGGCCGCGCAGCGCGTTGGCGTCCACCTTGCTGGGTGGCCCAAAGCCCGCGTGTGTGATGCCCAGTGGCTTGAGCACACGGCGTTCCAGCAGCGCCTCATAGGTGTCCTTGCCCGCCACCTCCAGCATGCGTCCGGCGATGGCGTAGCCCTGGTTGGAATAGGTGAACGTGCCCGGCGCCTGCGCTGGCGCCTTGGCCAGCAGCGCGTCCACGAATGCTGCGCGGCACGCCGCGACATTGTCCTGGCACGCGGCAGCGGCCACCCAGGCGTCGCTCGGTGGCGAGGCCGGCGCACCGGCCCGGTGGCGCAGCAGCTGCTCCAGCGTCACGCCCTTCCACGCCTCGTTCATGTCTGGGACCGACGCGCCAAGCACTTGCCCCACGGTGCTGTCCCACGTGAGCGCGCCATCCGCCACCAGCGCGGCAGCCAGGGTGGCGGTGAACGCCTTGGTGCAGCTGCCCAGGTGGATGCGATCGTCCAGCGTGGCGGCTTCGGTCCCTGTGCCATGCGTGCCGGCCACGGCTGCAGCCTGGAGCCCGTTGCGGTCCACCGATCCCATGAGCAGCGCTGGCAATCCATACTGCTTCTGAATGGACTGCGCGGCGGCCGTGAGTGCCGGGGTCGCTGGCGTGTTCGCCGCCCGGCTCGCCGCCTGGTCCGTTGGTGCGGCCGCGGCGCTGGAGGCCGCTGCCTGCGCGCTCACCAGTGCGCACGCTGCCACGGCTGCTGCCCACCACACCCTGGTCACGCTTGGAATGCATTGCATGTCCGCATGGTAGTGCTGTGTACGCACCCGCAGGGTATGGTGCTGCGGCATGGACCTCGCTACCTATAAGCGCATGGTGCAGAGCCAGTTTGAGGCGTCGCTTGCCATGCTGGAGGAGTGCATCCGCGCCTGCCCCGCCAGCAAGTGGAAGGGCACCATTGGCAAGTACGCGTTCTGGCATGTGGCCTACCACACGCTCTATTGCACCGATCTCTACACCGCCCGCACAGAAGCAGAGTGGACGGTGCACAGGACGTACCACCCGGGCGGCAAGGCAGACGTGGAGAAGGAGTACCCCACGCAGGTGATGAGCCAGGAGACGCTGCTGGCCTACTGCGCCTATGTGCGACGCAAGGTGCGCGCCTCGCTCAAGCGCGAGACCACGCGGAGCCTGCTCGGCCCAGCTGGCTTCAGCTGGCTGAACTTCACGCGCGCTGAGCTGCCCATCTACAACATGCGCCACGTGCAGCACCACACAGGGCAGCTGTCTGCATTCCTGCGCCGCGCCAAGGTGCGCACGCGCTGGGCCAAGGGCGGGAGACGCATGTGACGCTGCACCCGGGCACGCTCCCGTTTCTCTCCACGCAGCGGCTTCACCTGCACTGCATGGACGATGCCACGCTCCGCGCCTCGCTCCTGCAGCCTGACGCCTTCGCAGCGCACATCCGCAGCGCGGTGCCGCAGGACTGGCCGCCGCGCTACTGGGACGCCGCGGCAGTGGAGTGGGTGCTAGCGCGCACCGCGTCCGCACCGCGAGACGCGTTTGTGCGTCCGTGGCTGGTGATGCTGGCCTCCACAGGTGCTGCGGTGGGAACGGCCGGCTTCAAGGGCCCGCCAGACGACGCTGGCATGGTGGAGGTGGGCTATGGCGTGGTGCAGTCGCACTGGCGGCGCGGCCTGGCCACAGAGGCTGTGGGCGCGCTCCTGACCTGGGCGTGGAACGACCAGCGGGTCCAGGTGGTGCAGGCGCACACCCTGGCGCAGGACCCTGCTTCGGGTGGCGTGCTGCGCAAGCATGGCTTTGCCCACACCGCCACCGTGCAGGATCCGGACGATGGCGCCGTGGACCGGTTCCAGCTCCACCGCATGCAGAAGTAGCCTTGGCGCATGCGAATCCTGGCCGTCCTGGCGTGCGTGGCCGCGTGCGCGCTGCAGCTTGCAGCGGGTGCGCTTCCGTCTTCTGTGGATCTGCGCCCGCAGCTGACAGCCTGGGGGCTTGGCCCGCGGCCACAGGGCGCGCGCGGCACGTGCTCCATCTTCACCACGTGCTCGGCCATTGAATGCGCCGCTGCGCGCCAGACCGGCAGGCCGGTGCGTCTGAGTCCGGAGTTCCTCAACTGGGCCGCCAGCCAAGCGGCCGGGCGCCCCAGCGACGGCAACTTCTTCCACAACGCGCTGGCTGGGTTCCAGCAGCACGGACTGTGCGCGGAGGCAGACATGCCATACGCCACAGCCTTCGACGCTGGCCGCGCGCCGCCACCAGCGGCCGTGGCCGATGCCAGCGCCTTCCGCGCTGCCGTGCAGCCGCAGCTGGAGGTGCACTGGATCGTGCCGTGGAAGCCAGACCGTTTTGGCGTGGACGACGAGCAGATGCGCGAGATCAAGCGCGTGCTGGCAGCGGGATACCCGGTGGCAGCGGGTTCTGGCCACAGCCGGCTGCTGGTGGGCTACACAGACGATGCCGCACAGCCCGGGGGCGGGACCTTCCTGACCATGGACAGCGCGCTCAACCGCTTTGACAAGGTGCCTTACGAGTTCGTCCGCAAGCAGGTGGCAGACGTGTTCTGGGTGGAGGCCATCATCAAGCCAGACAGCCCTGAAGCCCGCGTGCAGATCAGCGGACAGTTCTGGCAGCCTCGGCTGGACGCGCTCCGTGCGGGAACGCTGACCGCCAACCAGAAGCAGTGCGAGACCACCGGCCGGCTGGCCAACTTTGACCGCGCTGCAGCGGCGTTGCGTGGCGAGAAGACGATGGGTGAATTCCAGGGCCTGCTCTTCAACGACTCGGACGTCTACAAAATGATCGAGGGCTGGTCGTACCTGGTTGCGACAGAGAAGGATCCAACTACGCGCGCTGCGCTGGCTGCGTCCCTGGAGGCGGTGATCGCGCGCGTGGCGGCGGCGCAGCTGCCGGATGGCTACATCAACACCTACTACACGCTGAAGGTGGGCCTGCCCAGGCGCATGACCAACGAGCAGTGGGACCACGAGACCTACTGCATGGGGCACTTGATCGAGGCGGGCGTGGCGCACTGGCAATCCACGGGCAGCCGCACGCTGCTGGACACGGCTGTTCGTGCTGCGGACTACCTGCACAGCGTGTACGACGCTGGCACCTACACCGTGCCGACTGGCCATGAGGAGCTGGAGCTGGCCCTCCTGCGCCTGGCCGGCGCCACGGGCGACCAGCGGCACGCTGCGCTGGCTCAGCGTCTGGTGGAGCTGCGCGGCAAGCCGCACACCAACGCGGATGGCAGCGTCACCCCATCGTGGGGCGACTACGCGCAGGACCATGTGCCTGTGGTGGACCAGCGCGAAGCCGCGGGCCACGCTGTCCGCGCGGCGTACCTCTACTGCGCGCTGGCAGATCTGGCTGCGCGCGGCCACACGGAGTACGTGCCTGCGCTCCACGCAATCTGGAAGGACATCGTGGAGCGCCGCATCTTCATCACCGGCGGCATCGGACCAAGCGGGCACAACGAGGGGTTCACCGTGCCGTTCGACATCCCCATCCGCGGCGCGTACCAGGAGACGTGCGCGTCCATTGGATTGTGCCTGTGGGCGGAGCGCATGTTCCAGCTGGAGGGGCAGGGCCAGTACATGGAGCAGTTCGAGCGCACGCTGTACAACGCAGTGCTGGCTGGCGTGTCATTGGATGGCGCGCAGTTCTTCTACGTGAACCCCATGGTGAGCCGCGGCGGAGACCGGCGACAGGACTGGTTTGCGTGCGCGTGCTGCCCGCCCAACGTGCTGCGCTTCCTGGGCAGCCTGCAGCGCGCGGTCTATGGCGTGCGCGGGCGCACGGTGCATGTCAACCTGTTCATGGAGAGCAAGGCCACGCTGCAGGTGGATGGCCAGCCCGTGGAGGTTGAGCAGGCCACCAACTACCCCGTGGACGGCCACGTGCTGGTCACGCTGCGCAACACCACCAGCAAGCCAGTCAAGCTGGCCATTCGGAGGAACCCAGGCATGCCAGCAGAGGCCGATGGCTACCGCCGCATTGAGGTGGCGTCTGGTCAGAGCACAGTGCAGGAGTGGGACATCCCCATGGCTGCGCACCGCGCGTACAGCGATCCGCGCGTGGCCGCCAGCAAGGGCCACGTGGTCATCATGCGCGGTCCGCTGGTGTACGCAGCCGAGGCGGTGGACAACGGTGGCGCGCTGGACGGCGTGGTGCTGCCGCCAGACAGCCCCATTGCTGAGGAGCGGACAGCCGATGGCGTGCCAGTGCTCACCGTGCAGGCGCTGAAGACGTCGCGCACTGCGGATGGGGTGGCTACTGCGCCTTGCACGCTGGTGCTGCGTCCGTACTTCATGTGGGCCAATCGGCAGCCGGGCGCCATGCAGGTGTGGTTCCCAGAGAGCGTGGAAGCGCTCGGTCCGCTGCCTGAGCCGGGCGTCGCGGCCAGCGCGTCGTTCGTGGGCCATGGCGATGGTCTGCCAGCGCTGACGTATCACATCCTGCCCAGCAGCTCGGCGGATCACGACGTGCCGCGCTTCACCTTCTGGCCGCACAAGGGTGTGGCTGGGGGCGCGGCTGCCGGCGTGGGTGCGGGCAGCCAGGCCAGCCCGCGCGCTGGCGAGGAGTGGGTGGAGCTGCGCTTTGAGCAGCCGCGCACCATCGGCACCATGGGCGTGTACTGGTTCGACGACACTGGGCGGGGCGAGTGCCGCCTGCCCGGCGCCTGCCTTGCGGAGTACCTGGACGGCCAGGCCTGGCGGCCGTTTGGCACAGGTGCGGTGGGCACCGCCAAGGACACCATGAACCGGCTGTCTGGAACGCCTGTGACCACCAGCGCGGTGCGTCTGCGGGTGACGCTGCCACCTGGCATGTCTGCGGGGATTCTGGAGTGGGAGACACGGCCGTGAATCGGGGATGCAATCACTTGCAAACTGCAAGTGAACGGCTATGCTCCTTCCATGAGCACTGCCCGCACCGCTGCCACCGCTGCCGCCGCATCCCAGCCCGTGCTGGCCCCGCCCGGGGCTGGCATTCCCCGCATGGAGCGCCTCATCGGCGGGACCATCTTTGCATTCCGTCGCTGGCGTGGCACGCCCGCTGGCTGGACTGCGCTGTTCCAGTCTGAACGGCGGGCCATTGACCAGCTGGTGCAGGGCTCGTCACCACAGCACCTCTCCATGCAGGTGCTCATTCCGCGCCTGCGGGGGCTGGAGGACAGCAGCCGGAACTGGTCGGTGTGGATGACGCTGGACCACCTGCGCATCGTGAACACGCAGATTGCAGGGGTGATGCAGGCGCTGCTGGCTGACCGCGTGCCCCCTGGGAAGGCCAGCACTGCTGCAGTGAAGCCCAGCCCGGAAGCCACCGCTGCGGTGCTGCCCGCGTACCACGCCTCCTGCGACGCGGTGGAGCGCGCGGCGGGACGCGCGGCCGCTCCCTCGCTGCGCACGCGTCTCCGCTTTGCACACCCATGGTTCGGCCCGCTAGACGCGGCTGGCTGGCATGCGATGGCAGCCATGCACATGGGGATCCACAAGGCGCAGGTGCGCGCCATCCTGCTGGGTGCGCGCAGCAGCGGAGCCACGCGGTGAGCACGCGGAAGCGCCGCTCGCCGTGCCCAGTGGCCTGCACGCTGGATGTGCTGGGCGACCGGTGGACCCTGCTGGTCATCCGGGACCTGATGGCAGGCAAGAGCCAGTATCACGAGTTCCAGGCATCGCCAGAGGGCATCGCCAGCAACATCCTGGCTGCGCGCCTGGAGCAGCTGCAGGAGGCTGGGCTGGTGTCCACCCGTCCTTCCACGCAGCGGGCGGGAGCGCTGGAGTACGAGCTCACCAAGAAAGGCTGGTCGCTCCGCCCGGTGCTGCGGGCGGTGGCCACCTGGGGGTTGGCCAACATCCGCGGAACAGAAGTCCGCATTGCGCTGCGCCCGCATGCTGTCACGCCGTAGGCGTGTGCCCCTTGGCGCGGTTGTACTCCGCGCTCTGGCCGCGGGGAATGGTGATGGTCTTCCACCCGCCTGGGCCAACAGTGGTGCGCGCAATCAGCACCATCTGCGCCTGGTGGTAGGCAGCGTGCGCCAGCGCACGGGCCAGCGCGCGTGCCACCGTGTGCGGCTCGCTGCGGATGGTGACGGTGCGGCCAAGGTCTGCGTCCGTGAGCGGGGCCAGCGCAGCGCGCACGCATGCCCAGCCTTCCTCCCAGCGCGCCAGCACCGCGGCACGCCCCGCAGCGCCCGCTGGGAAGTCGTCCACAAACTCGCCGTCGCGCTGCCGCCAGGGCTTTTCGCCGTCCTCTGTCAGGAAGTTGGTGAAGCGGCTGCAGAAGTTGCCAGCCAGGTGCTTCATGATCACGGCCACCGAGTTGGTCTCGGCGTTCAAGCACGCGCGCAGCTGCGCGTCGTCCAGCTGAACAATGGCCTTCTCTGCGCCGCGCTTCACAGCCTCAAATTCCTGCTCAAACGCCTCCACTGCAGTGCGGCCAGCGGTCATGTGCGGTCCTTTCCGATGGCGGCGCAGATGCGCTCTAGCACCGTCACGCGCGCCAGGTTCTTGTCATTGGATGGGATCAGGTGCCACGGTGCGTGCTGCGTGGAGGTTCGGTCCACCATGTCGCACACGGCTTGTTCGTAGGCGGGCCACTTGTCGCGGTTGCGCCAGTCTTCCGGCGTGATCTTGAACTGCTTCCAGGGCGTCGCCTCGCGCTCCTTGAAGCGGCGCAGCTGCTCGTCTGGCGTCACTGCCAGCCAGAACTTGCACAGCACTGCGCCCGCATCCACCAGCTGCTCCTCAAACTCGTTGATCTCGTGGTACGCGCGCATCCAGTCAGCCTCGCTGCACAGCTTCTCCACGCGCTCCACCAGCACCCGGCCATACCAGCTGCGGTCATAGATGACGCAGTGCCCCAGCTCTGGCAGGTGCCGCCAGAAGCGCCACAGGTAGGGCTGGGCGCGCTCCTCATCGGTGGGCGCCGCCACAGGGATCACGCGATAGTGCCGCGCGTCCAGCGCCCGGGTCACGCGGCGGATGGTGCTGCCTTTGCCAGCCGCGTCCATGCCTTCGAACACCAGGATGAGCGACCGCTTGGCCATGCGCTTGCCACGCATGCGGCGCGCCAGCTTGCCTTGCAGCTGCTGCAGCTGGTCCTGGTACTCCGGATCTGGCAGGGCGGCCTGGTAGTCCAGCGCATTGAGCAGGTTGCGCCCATCCAGGGCGGGCGGCGGAGGTGGCGCGCTGTCTGGCTGCGGCGCGCGCTCTCGATGCGTGTCTGCGCCGGCTGCCAGGCGCTGCTGCATGGCGTCCAGCAGGATGCGGCCTGCAGTCAACGATCGGTATGGATGGTCCGAACCTTCGATGACCATCCACGGTGCGTCGCCGGTGCTGGTCTCGCGCAGCGCCACCTCGCAGACGCGCACAAACTGGTCATAGTGCTTGAAGTGCCGCCAGTCCTCCTTGGTGACCCGCCAGGCGGTGCGCTTGCTGCTGGCCAGGTGCTTCAGCCGCTGGCGCTGCGCGCTCTTGGACAAGTGGAACCAAAGCTTGACCAGGACCACGCCTTCCGCAACCAGCATGCGCTCAAAGTGGCGGATCTGCTCCAGGCGCCGGTCCATCTCCGCACGGCTCACATGCTCCAGCACGCGCTCCAGGATGGGGTCGGTGTACCACGATCCAAACAGGATGCCGATGCGCCCCTTGGGTGGCAGCGCGCGCCAGAAGCGCCACATCTCTGGGCGGGCGCGCTCCTCGTCGGTGCGCGGGCCAAAGGCATGCGTGTGGATGTGCCGCGGATCCATCCACTCGTTGAACAGGTTGACTGTCTCGCCCTTGCCTGCGCCATCCACGCCATTCACCAGCACGATGACCGGCGTGTCGGAACGGCGCAGCAGCTCGTACTGCGCGGCCAGCAGTTCCTGGCGCAGCACAGGCTCCTGCGCGCTGAACTCCTCCTTGGAGATGGTGTGGCCGATCTCTGCGGACTCAAACATGGCGGGATGCCGCGCTGGGCTGGCGCGCGGCCAGATCCTCCTGCGCAAAGCCTACGCCGTCCAGGAAATCCACGCGGCCGGAAGTCACGTCGTAGATGGCTCCCACCACGGCGATGTCGCCGTTGAGCACCATGTTCTCCAACGCAGGGCTGTGCTCCAGGATCCAGCGAATGGTGTTGCGCACGTTGATGGCTGCCACTCGGTTCACAAACTCCTCGTTGTCCGAGGTGCGGTTGTGCGTGGTGTGGCTCTCCATGCGCACGGCTTCTGCGATGGGCCCCGTCACCGCCCCCAGATTGTCCAGCCCAGGGATCTGGCTGGGGTCCTGGCCCTTGGCCACGATGTCGCAGGTGGCCTTCACTGCTCCGCAGCGCGTGTGGCCCATCACCAGGATGAGCTTGGAGCCAGCCACCTTGCAGGCGTACTCCAGGCTCCCCACCACCTTGCCGCGGGCTACGTTGCCTGCCAGGCGCAGGCTGAAGATGTCGCCAATTCCCAGGTCGAAGAGCAGCTCAGCGGGCGCGCGGGAATCCATGCAACTGAGCACGGCGGCCATGGGATGCTGGCCATCCTGGGTGGCGTTGACTTGCCGCACCAGGTCTCGGCTCAGGCGCTTGCCGCTCACGAATCGCTCGTTGCCTTCCTTGAGCAGCGCCAGCACCTTGCTGGGCGTGAGCGAGCTCTGAAGCTCCCGCGTGCTGACATCCACAAACTGCACGCGATCCTGGATGGGGTAGCGGTCCTTGAATCCCACCAGGCTCACCTGCACGCCGCGGGCGGGCGCAGTCTCCTCCGAGAACTCGCGGATCATGGCCAGGATGTCCGGGTCCACGTAGTCCGCCAGACGAGCGTCCAGAAGCACCTGATCGCCGCGCTTGAACTTGGCCAGGATGTCTGTCAGCCGCGCGCGATTGAGGAACGTGGACTGGCTCCCCAGCTCCACGCGGTGCAGCAGGCCGCTCACATGCTTCTCGTCAATCACGCGGAAGCCGCTCTGCAGGTTGGTCCACAGGATGAACAGCAGGCTGACCGCCAGGCCCAGCAGGACGCCCACCAGCAGGTCGGTCAGGACGATGGCTGCCACGGTGATGGCAAAGGGCAGGAACTGCGTCTTGCCTTCGCGCCACATGGAGGCGAACAGCGATGGATTGGCCAGCTTCCAGCCTGTCATGACCAGCACGGCGGCCAGCGCGGAGAGCGGGATGTAGTTGAGCCATTGCGGCAGGAAGACCACGCTCACCAGCAGCAGTGCGCCGTGGAAGATGGCGGACACGCGCGACCTCGCGCCTGCGTTGGCGTTGACCGAGCTGCGCACGATGACCGAGGTCATGGGCAGGCCGCCGATGAGCCCCGCAGCCACGTTGCCCACTCCCTGCGCCATGAGCTCGCGGTTGGGAGGCGAGAATCGGCGCAGCGGGTCCAGCTTGTCGGTGGCTTCCAGGTTCAGCAGCGTCTCGATGCTGGCCACGATGGCCAGGGTGCCAGCAGCCGTCCACACGGCGGCGTCCGTCACGCGGCTGAAGTCCGGCAGCTGGATCATGCTGCTCCAGGAGTAGCCATCCTGGCCCAGCACGGGCACGGCCACCAGGTGGGTGGCTTCAATGGTCCACGTTGAGCCCCTGGCAGACAGCAGCAGGCTGATGCCCGTGCCCACCAGGACCGCAGCCAGCGGGCCGGGGAAGAGCGTCTTCTTCAGCGGGGTCTTCTCCCAGATGATCAGCACGCCCAGCGACACCAGTCCCACCAGCGTGGCGCCGGGCAGGAACGCGCCCAGCATGGCCTGGAGCGCGGTGAAGGTGTTGCGGCCATCGGTCTGGGAAAATGAGAAGTCGCCCTCAAAGTCAGTGTCATGCCCCAGGAGGTGGGGCATCTGCTTCAGGATGAGCAGCACGCCAATGGCGGCCAGCAGGCCCTTGATGACGTTGGTGGGAATGAACTTGGCCAGTGCGCCAGCCTTCATCAGGCCCAGCCCCAGCTGGAGCGCGCCAGCGATGGTGAGCGCCAGCAGGAATGCCTGGAAGGACCCCAGGGCGTTGATCTGCGCCAGCACAATGGCGGCCAGGCCAGCTGCTGGGCCGGACACGCTGATGTGCGACCCGCTGAGCGAGCCAACAACGATGCCGCCCAAGATCCCGGAAATCAGGCCTGCCTGGAGGGGCGCGCCAGATGCCAGGGCGATGCCCAGGCACAGCGGCACTGCCACAAGAAAGACCACCGATCCGGCGATGAGGTCTCGGCCGAGGGAGCGTGACTGGGGAATCAGCGATGGCTCATGGTGTGCGATGGTCATGGGCGCGCCTGGAGGGGTGCAGGTTGAGGACGGTGTGCTGGCGCATCCTAGGCTGCGCCAGCACTTTCTGGCGCACCATCATAGAATGTGGCTCTCATGGATCCGGTGCGGTTGGCGCTCGTTGGTGGATTCCTGGGGTCTGGAAAGACCACCACGTTGATTCGATTGGCGCGAATGCTGCAGCAGCGCGGGGTGTCCGCTGCAATCATCACCAATGACCAGGCGGCTGGCATGGTGGACACGTGCCGCGTGGAGGCGGCAGGCGTCCTGTGCGCCGAGATCGCCGGGGGCTGCTTCTGCTGCAAGTTTGACTCGCTGGTGGATGCAGCACAGCGGCTGATCGTTTCCTGCGCACCCCAGATCATCCTGGCAGAACCAGTGGGTTCGTGCACCGACGTCCGCGCCACGGTGGCGTATCCCATGCATCAGCGTTGCGGCGCCACCTTTCAGCTGGCTCCGCTGGTGGTCATGGTGGATCCTCTGCGCGCCAGCCAGGACGTGGACGGGACCACGCCGTTTGCGCCCGATGTGGCCTACATCTTCGAGCGACAGATGGAGGAGGCAGACGTGCTTGTCCTGAGCAAGGCAGACCTCCTGGTGCCTGCAGAGGCGGAGCGGCTGCGCAGCGCGCTGGCGGCTCGGCATCCGCATGCACGCGTGATGACTGCATCCAACATCACAGGGGATGGTGCTGACGAACTTCTGGAGATCATCACAGGGCGGAGCCTTGGGCTCTCCCACTTCATGGACGTGGACTACGACCGCTACGCCGCAGGCGAGGCGCGGCTGGGCTGGCTGAACGCATCAGCGGTGGCCACGCCGATGGAGGGAGACGCAGCGCTGGACAATGACGTCCTGGCGCGCGAGCTCTGCCGGTCCATTCAGCGCGAACTGCGGGACCACCGCGCAGAGGTGGCCCACCTGAAAGTGTCGTTGGTCACCGAGCACGGCGTGACCGCGGCCAGCGTGACTGGTTCCGCTGGCGCCCCGGCCATGACGGAACGGGCGGTAGCGCCATGCGCCAGTGCGGACGTCACCATCAACGTCCGCGCCGAGGCAGAGCCTGCGGTGCTCGAGCGATCCGTGCGGCGCTCGTGCGACACAGTCCGTGCTGCACGGCTGCAGCTGGGGCCGCTGGATGCATTCCAGCCAGGCCGGCCGCGCCCCACGCACCGTGTGGTGCGCACAGCGCGGCCGGCATGAGCCGAACAGATCAGCACCTAGTCCTTGGCTGGGCACTGGCCCCAGTTGCCCAGCAGGATGCCCAGATCGGTGCCGTCCACGTCGTGGTCGCCGTTCAGGTCCGAATCCTCGTCCTCGCCCCATTCTCCCAGCAGGATGCCCAGGTCTGTGCCATCCACGATGCCGTCCTCGTTGATGTCGCCTAGGCATGGCGGATCCTCTGTGGAGCCAGTGCCTTCGGAACCAGAGCCAGTGCGCAGGTGCGTGATGAAGACCGCGCTGTCCAGGATGTGGTCGTTCACATCGCCCACCTCGAAGTACAGAACATGCTTGCCCGCGCGCAGCTTGGGCGACGTCGTGGTCAGGTGGTGGATGAGGCCATGGGGCGCGGAGAAGGCTGTGTTCAGATCTTCCGTGGTCTCAAGGCCGGCAAAAGAGCTGCCAACCTGCACGGCGCTTCCGTTGGCGTCGTAGGTGATCTGATTGTCTGGCGACGTGCCATCCAGGAACACCAGGAACGCGTCGGTGTAGCTGCTGGTCCAGTACGGATACTCCACCGAACCAAAGATGAAGTCGAACTGGATCTGCGAGTCGGTGGGCAGCTCGAATTCCACGCGGATGGCGGCCACGTCGTAGCAGCCATAGAAATTCTCGATGTGCCCAGCCTTGCTGCCGTACTCCAGGAACTCCGGCGTGCTGCCGTCCTCTTCCCACGGATACATCTGGGTGTTGATCTGTGGCGGCGGCCAGGCCGGGTCATAGTTCGGGTCCTGCTGCTCTGGGAACGGAGCCATGTTGGTCACGTCACCGCTGGAGAGCACGATGCCATTCGAGATGGTGGCCGGGCCCAGAATGAAGTGGCTGTAGGTGCCGAACTGTCCCGACAGGCCGCTCACGAGCGTCACAGACGTGATGGTGAGGCCCTCCGGCTGCAGGGCTGCGGCCAGGGCATCCGTGTCGGTAGTTGGATTGGTGATGACATCGGCCTGTGAGAGCGGCGCAAGGGCGCACAGCATCACGGCGCATGTAGAGAGGAAGTGTGGGTGCTTCATGCGTGCAAGCATGCCCCAAAGGATGCGCTTGTCGAAGCAGGTAAAACCCGCCATCTGCTGCCGTGTCATGCGGGGCAATCCCCTACCATGAGGGCCAAGGTCATGACGCGATCAGCATTCCGGATCTCATTGTGCGCACCCATTTCTGCGGCCGTGCTGGCGCTGGGTGCGTGCCAGTCGCAGCCCAGCAAGCCGCCAGCTGCGCCGCGTGCGGAAGCACCCGCGGCACCTGCGCCACCCGCCGCGTCTGCCGCACCCGCTGCGTCTGCTGCGAGCGCCGTCCCGCAGCCCCAGCTTTCTGACGCTGCGGCGCGCAACTATCCGGGCATTCACAACGCTGTGGCGTACCACCCGGGCTTTGTGAGCGGTAGTGCGCCAGAGGGCGCTGAGGGCTTTGCCACGCTGCGCGCCATGGGTGTCAAGACTGTGATCAGCGTGGACGGCGCCGCGCCCGACGCAGCCCTTGCCCAGACCTATGGCCTGCGCTACGTGCACCTGCCCATCGGCTACAACGGCTTTGATGAAGCGCGCAAGGCAGAGCTGGTGCGCGCCACGCGCGACGCCATGCGGAACGGCCCTGTCTACATCCATTGCCACCACGGCAAGCACCGCAGCGCTGGCGCTGCAGCAGCGGTGGCTGCCAGCATGGGGTGGATGACTCCGCAGGAAGCCGTGGCGCGCATGAAGGTCAGCGGCACAGCGCCGGACTACAAGGGCCTCTACGCCTGCGCTGCTGGCGCACAGGTGATGTCGGCGGCTGCCATTGATCTGGTTCCTGCCGACTTTCCAGCCGTGGCTGCACCCAAGGGCTTTGTGAAGAGCATGGTGCAGGTGGATGAGGCCATGGAGAGCCTGAAGGCCATCCAGAAGGCATCGTGGGGCGTACCTGCGGATCACCCAGACCTGGTGCCAGTCGCGGTGGCAGGGCAGTTGGCAGACCTGCTGCGCGTCCTGCCAGCTGGCGACCGCGCGCATCGCCAGGGCACGGAGTTTGCGCTGGCGCTGCAGCAGTGCGCCGACCTTGCGCAGCATCTGGAAGATGCGCTGGCTGCCAAGCCCATGGATCCGCAGCGCGTGGAGGCGCAGTTCAAGGCGTTGAACACCTCCTGCAAGGACTGCCACGCGCGCTTCCGCGACTGACCTGGCAGCGCGGTACGCTGGCCAGAACATGCCAGCAGCACCCATGGAAGTCGTGGTGGAGGACCTCCACAAGGCCTTTGACGGCAAGCCAGTGCTCCAGGGCGTGAACCTCAATGTGCAGCGCGGCCAGATCGTGGCCATCGTGGGTGGATCGGGCTGCGGCAAGACGGTGCTCCTGAAGCACATCACTGCGCACTTCCGGCCCGACAAGGGAAGGGTGCTGGTGGCGGACCATGAGGCGCCGCTTGAGCCAGACGGCGCCGCGCCGCTCTGCAATCTTGAGACGCTGGATGAGATGCGCCTGGACCGCATCCGCACGCACTGGGCGGTGGTCTTTCAGCGCAACGCGCTGCTGACCGGCACCGTGTTCCAGAACCTGGCCATGCTGCCCCGCGAGGCCAAGCGCATGACCGACGAACAGATCATGCCACTGGCACGCAAGGCGCTGGTGGACGTGGGGCTGGACCCGGACCTGGTCATGTTTCGGGACCGGGAGGAGCTCTCTGGCGGGATGGCCAAGCGCGTGGCAGTGGCCCGTGCACTGGTGATGGACCCCATCCTGGTGATGTACGACGAGCCCACCGCTGGCCTGGATCCGGAGATGTGTGCGCAGATCCACGGCCTGATTCGCGCCACCCACCAGATGCAGCCCGCCTTCGCAGCCACGCATCCAGGTGTGGTGCGGACCAGCATCGTGGTGACCCATGACACAGAGCTCCTCCGCCGCCTGCAGCCGCGGATCATCATGCTGCACGGTGGCCGCGTGCACTTTGACGGCACGTTCGAGCAGTTTGCGGCCAGCAGCGATGCGCACATCCGCCCCTACCTGGAGCAGATGGATCTGCTGCACGGCGGCCGGACTGGCTCTGCGGGCGGGACAGCCCGCGCAGCCCGTGCAGACTGACCTGGCAGCGGAACGTCATTCGTGAATCACCGGTGGGAATTGGACGCTGCATGGGTCTGCACGAGGTCCAATCCATGAACACTGTTCCCGCTCCGTCTGCACCCACCAACGCACCCCGCATTCGCCGCCGCCGCCGCCGGGCCACACCCCGGCGCGGAGCGGCGCTCCTGCTCGCCATCTTCTCGATGGTGGTGGTGGGGACCACCACTGCCGCCTACGTCTCCAGCCGCGAGACGGGCGTGATGGTTTCGCAGAACGCCCAGGCTGCCGCAGATGCGCGCGCCATGGCCGCAGCAGGCATGGACATGGCCAAGAGCATCCTGCGCGAGAACACCAGCAACTGGCGGACAGGGCACAGCAACGGCACGCTGCTCAGCAACTACTCGCTGGACGGTGGAACGGTGAATATCTCGCTGGTGGATCTGAAGCGCAAGGCCGCGGGCGTGTCCAACCCTGTCCCCAACGCGGCCACCACCGAGGTGGAGGTCACGGTCCGTACCACGCGCGACGGCACCACGTGGACGTCGGTGGCGGACATGAGCATTCCATCGGTGGCCAAGGGCGAGTTCGCTGTGTTTGCCGAGCGCTACATGACCTTTGAAGGCTCGCGCAACTTCATCGGTCGGTGGCCCAATGCGCCGCTCACGCCGCAGAACCTCCGCCTGAACGTGGGCACCAACGCCAAGACGTCCCTGCCCGGCAGTGGTGCCACGGCAGGGTCCGGCATCTGGCTGAAGCTGGGTTGCGCCTTCGAAACCCAGGTGGCCGGCGCATTGGCTGCCGACGCCGACTCGCAGAAGAGCACCTGGGTGTACTACCCCTACGCAGGCACGTCCGCTGTCATTCAGGGCGTGAAGAAGGGAGACGTGGCGGTGAAGCGCATGGAGGCCAATGAATCGGTCTCCATGATTCCCGTGCCTGCCACGCCTTCCGCTTCATCGGGGGCCACCAACTACACCAGCGCGCAGGTGCTGAACGGCGTGACACGCACCTACAACGCCCCCTTCAAGATCAAGGCGCTGCTGCTGCCAGCGCTCTTCACCCGCAACTTCGAGTGCCGCAACAACAGCGTGGTGACGCTCACCGCTGGCACATACGAGATCTGGGGCAGCTGGATCCTGCGCAGTTCGCGCGTGATCATCCAGGGCGACGTCAAGATCGTGGTCAACCCAAACCTGGCGCTCACCGGCCTGGACTGGCAGGACAGCTCTGTGGAGCTGGACAACAACGCCACGCTGGAGATCTACAACGGCTACTCCGCGGACGTGAGGAACTGCTGGGTTGGCGCGCGCTACATCTGCACCACAGAACCCAACGCCACCAAGCGGGATGGCGACGCCCACAAGAAGGCGTGGTGGAACCAGTTTGCGGTCACCGCCTGCGACCAGACCGCGCCGTCCTCCCCGCGCTACATCGAGCCATGGCGCATCCGCTTCTACCCCATGGCGCAGTTCCTCTCTAGCCTCTTCACCTGGGACTACACCGACAGCAGCATCGTGGGCTCGCTCTATCTGCCCACCAACGCCATCCGCCTGTACGGCAAGACCGTCATCTGGGGCCGCGTCGCTGCGCGCGACTTCTACTGCTACAACACATCGTCTGTCTACTATGACCACGCGCTGGACGAGGTGTCGGGCCTGACCGAAGGTATGACGCCGGCCCGCGGTGGAGACCGCTCCGCCATGTTCCCCATCCGCGTGGTGCGCTACGGCTTCGACGCAGAGAGCGCCCGTTGACGTTCAGCCGCTGAGTGCTGGCCGCTGCCCAGGAACTACGCCTTGGCAGCGGCCTTCTTCTTGCTCCGCATGTACTTGGCGTTGTGGGGCAGGCCCTTGGAAAGCTGCGCGATGGTGGTGGCCATGCGGCGCTCCCGCGTGGCCTCCTGCTTGGCGCTGGTCACCCACTCCACATACTCGCGCTGATGCGAGGGCGAGAAGTCCTTGAAGTGCTTCAGCGCCTTGGGATGGCTGCGCAGGCGAGCCATGAACCACGCAGGCACGCGTAGCGGCGGCTTGGAGCGCTTCTGGCGGGGCAGCTTGACGCCTGCGTCGTTCAGCGCGGCAGCCTGCCTGACCAGCCCCACGAAGGCAGTGGTGGATGGCAGGTCCTTGACCGTGCGCAGACAGCCCAGATTGCCCATGGCTGTGCGGTCCTTCAGCTGCAGCGTTCCTTCCGCGCCCTTCAGCAGCTTGGCCTTCCAGAATCCGGCCACGCAATGCTCCTTGAACGCGGCCATGCCAGCCAGCGGACCCTTGTGCTCAAACGCGGGCATGCCCCACTTGATGATCTCCACCACGTCTGGGCACCCCGTGTGCACCATCGCCCGCAGCTTCTTCAGGATGGGCTGCGCAAAGGGGCGTGCCTTGGCGATGTACGTGTCAACGCGCCGGTCCTTGGTTGCCATTGCTTTCTCCTGTAGAAGGCTTTTCGGGCGCCAGCACCCAGGCCATGGCGGCCTGCACGGCGGCGTCGCTGTCGGTGGGCCAGTCGCCCCAGCTGGCATCCTGGTCAGGCTGGATGGGGCCTTCCACCACCTTGCCAGTCCGATTCACCAGCTGAGAGGTGGCGATCACCAGCTTGGAACCATCCGCCAGCGCCACAGGCTCTGTGGCGGTGGTCATGCCAGCGGTGGGCTTGCCAAAGAAGCGCACGCCCTCCATGCCAGCGAAGGACGCAGCCACAAACTCGCCGGAACTCATGGTCCACGGGCCGATGAGCACCGCGATCCGCTGTCCGGCAGGCCGCTCCCGCACTGGTCTGGCGTCGGTCATGAACTGCTGCGTGCGCGTGCCGTCGTGCTCCAGCCAGGCCTGTGCGCCTTCGCAGCCAAAGGTCCATTGTTGGCCGCCCGGGGCGGTGCTTGTGCCGTACGTGCCATTCCCCAGGATGGGCTGCAGTCCCACCAGCATGGGCCACATGTTCCCGCCGCCGTTCAGGCGCAAGTCGATCACCCATCCCTTGGCGTTGAAGTTGGCCAGGTGCGACACCAGGAGATACAGCGTGGAACCGTAGGCCCGGAGGTCTGCTGGCTCCTGGCTGTTTGCTGGCGGCAGCATGACGTAGCCAACCTGCTGCGATGTCATCTTGGCCGCTGGCTCTGTGGGAACCGCTGGCGTTGAAGCAGGCTTGACCGGCGCAGCGCTGGGCGGGCTGGCTGGTGCAGGTGCTGGTGATGAGGCTGGGAGCGGCTTCTGCGGCGGCGGCTCAAAGCGCGAGTGCGAATCCTTCAGCGCAGCCACCGCCTGCTGGATGAGCTGGTGCGCGTGCGCCATGGTGCTGTCCTTGGCCAGATCTGCAGTGAGCTGCGCGCGCAGCACTGGCCAGTCCACCCGCGCGGCATGGAGCGAGCGCTGCTGCAGTGCATCAAGCGCCTGTGCGAGCACTGCTGCTGGCGTGGGAGCTGCATCTTGCTGCGGTGTCAGGGCGATCAACAGTGCAGCGACGGGAGCAAGGAGAGCTGGCATGGTGGCCTTGGATGGACAGGCTAGCCGGGTCAGTGGCTGCGCACGCATTGAAATCCACCCTACATCCCGTAGCATGATGGCATGCACCCCACGATCTGGAAGACCCGGCTGTCCACATGGCTGTCCCTTGGCGCGCTGCTTGCGGCTGGCCTGGCCGCCACACCGCCCACTGCACCCGCCCCCGCACCAGCCCCGGCCGCTCCCAAGCAGTCATCCAAGGCCGCTGCTGCGCTGGCCCGCCTGCGCTCGCTGGCCGGCGCGTGGGACGTGGAGGCAGAGATCTCCAAGGAGAAGGTGGAGAACAAGGACAACCATCCGGTCATCTACCGAGTGATCGCCTCGGACTCTGCGGTGGTTGAGACGCTGCTGCCCGGTTCGCCCATGGAGATGGAGACCATCTTCCACCTGGATGGCGAGCGCCTGATCTGCACACACTACTGCGCCGCTGGCAACCAGCCGCGCATGGTGGCCTCCACCATCACGCCGGAGGTGCTGGAGTTCACCTTCCTGGACGCCACCAACCTGGCCAACCCGCAGGCCATGCACATGGGCAAGCTGCACATGGAGTTCAAGGACAAGGACCACATGGTGAACACGTGGACCTCGTACGAGAACGGCAAGGAGACCGACCACGCGGTCTTCAAGCTCACGCGCCGGCCGGCGCCAGCGCCGCAGCCGTCAAAGTAGCACGGGCAGCTGCAGCTCAAATCGCGCGCCGCCCAGCGGGCTCTGCGTGCAGATCAGCTCGCCTCCCAGGCTGCGGGCCAGCTCGCGGCTGATGGCCAGACCCAGGCCCAGGCCGCGCACGGCATCGCCAGGGCCGCGGTCCCCGCGGTCAAAGGCCTGGAAGACGCGGCGCTGCAGATGGCTTGGAACGCCTGGCCCGTTGTCATCCACCGCCAGCACCAGGCTGCTCCCGTGCAGTGTGGAGGACAGCTGGATGGTGGCGCCGTTGCCTGCGTACTTGCAGGCGTTGTCCACCAGGTTGAAGAGCACCTGCCGCACCCGGTCTGCGTCTGCGGAGGTGTGAATGGGATCCGTGGCCAGGGCCAGCTTGAAGGTGGCGCCTGCCTCATGGCACCGGCGCTGCAGCACCGGTTCGGCCGCCATCACCAGCTCCGCCGCGCTCATGCGCCGCGGCTCCACGGTGGCGCGGCCCTCCTCCACGCGCGACCAGGTGAGCACGTTCTCCACCAGGAACCCAAGGCGCGCGCTCTCGTCGCGCAGCGTGTCCAGGTACTCCGCGCGCTTCTGCGGATCGGGCACCATGCCATCGGCCAGCATCTCTGCGTAGAGCCTGAACGTGGTGAGCGGCGTGCGCAGCTCATGCGTCACGCTGGAGGCAAAGCGGCTGGTCTGCACCGCATTGGCGATGCTGGAGCGCAGCGCCAGCCCTGTGGTGCCAAGCGCGCCCAGCGCTGCCAGCCACACCACGCCCAGCCCCATGAGGCCGGCGTTCGCGGTGTCCGCCGGATCATCGCCCACGCCCGCGGGCACCACCAGCTCTGCTGGAATGGTGGCCAGCGCCACCGCGGCGTCGCCCACCGCAGCGCCCGCCACGGGGCGCAGCGCCGCGCCAGGCATCACGTCCTGCACGCGCTGCAGCAGGCTGTGCTGCAAGGCCTTCCAGTCCACCAGCACGCCTTGCAGCAGCGTCTCCTTGCCAGTGCGCACGCTGCGAACCAGCACCAGTCGGTCGGGCGGATCACCCAGCCACACAGGCACCAGCGGGCCCACCTGCACAGCCTCCGCCTCCTTGGCATTCACAGCGTTGCGCCAGGTCTGCTCCTGCTTGGACTCCTCCATCACCTGCTGCTGGGCCTGCACCAGGTTGCCCTTGCGGCTGCGCAGGTCGTTGTCGTTCAGCTCCTGCTGCAGCGCGCGGCGGCCCTGGAATGGAACTGCCTGCTGCGTCGTCTGCGGCTCCGCGGTCTGCGCATTGACCACCGTCACCTGGGCAGGCACGTCCTCCGCCAGCGACTTTGCCAGCGCAAGCTCGGCTGACTGAAGCTTGCGGCGGAGCTCGTTTGGATCGGTGGACTTGGCGAACACGGTGAGCGCGGCCGAAAGCGCCGGGTCTGCTGGCACTGGCGAGCAGCCCACCACGCCGTTGCTCTCGTACTTGGCAGAGGGCACCTGCGGAGAGGTGAAGCCGCTGCCAACGCTGTACTGAAAATGCAGCGGCATGGACTCGCTGCGGAAGTTGAGCAGGGGGCTGGGCAGCACCACAGCGCCTTCAGAGAGCGGCTCCAGCAGGCGGTTGAACGCCATGGTCTGCGGGAAGTACGCCTCGTACTCAAACCAGGTGCGCGCGCTCTCGCGGGCGATGCGCGGCGCCAGCCACGAGTCCATCCGCCACAGCGCCTGGCGCACGATCTCCTGCCTGCGCAGGCTGGCTCGCGCCTGCGCCTCCTCATGCTCCAGGTGCAGCACTCGGTGCGTGGTCCATGCCAGCGCGCCCACCACCGCCACGCTGCCGGCGGCGTACACGCACCACCAGGTGATGCGGCGCGAGCGCTTCATGGCTCCACCTGCACTTCTGCAGCCAGGCGGTAGCCCTTGCCGCGCGCGGTGGCGATCCAGTCCAGCCTCGCGCCCGCGGCCTGGATGCGCTCGCGCAGGCGGGCCACCTGCATGTCCACCGTGCGCGTCTCCAGTCCCTTGGGGTCCAGCCCCCAGATGGCCTGCAGCAGCTCGCGGCGGTCCACCGCGCGCGTGCGATGCGCCGCCAGGAATCGCAGGATCCCAGCGTCGCGCTCTGAGATGGGCGTCTCGCCCTGCGCGCTGGTCAGCACGCGCCGCTCCAGCTCCACGCGCAATGCGCCATCGGTGAGCGCCACCACATCGCCTGGCCGGGCCGGGCTGCGCCGCAGCACGGCCTCGATGCGCGCCACCACTTCGCGCAGGCTGAATGGCTTGACGATGTAGTCGTCCGCGCCGCGCATCAATCCGGTCACGCGGTCGTTCTCCGATCCCAGCGCAGTGAGCATGATCACAGGCAGGGTGGGGCGAGCCGCGCGAATCTGCTCCAGCGCGTCGAATCCAGACTGCTTGGGCAGCATGCAGTCCAGCAGCACCAGATCCGGGGACTCCTCCAGCGCGGACTTCACCGCGGCCTGGCCGTCGCTGGCCTCGCACGGGGCAAACCCATGGAAGGCCAGCGCGTCAACCAGGCCGCGGCGGATGGCAGCGTCATCTTCTACGACAAGGATTCGAATGGCTGCCATGCGTGCTTCCACAGCGGACGATACTCACCGGCCGGTCTGCGGCCCAGCGGCCACGGCTGCGGCATCGGCAAACTGCAGGCCGCGGGCTGTGGCCTGGGCGCGGATGGCGTCGCGCAGCGCGCGGTCGAACGAGTCAGGGCCAGCAGGGCGGGCTGCCAGCGCGTTGGCGATGAACTGGGCGCGCTTCACGTCCAGCTCCTTGATCTTGCTCTGGATCTCCTCGCGCTGCTTGCCGCGCTCGGCCACAAATGCGCGGCGCTCCTCCTTCTTCAGCGTGCGCATGCTCTCTGGCAGGTCCTTGGCCTCCATCTCCTCCAGCTTGAAGGCGGGGTCCTTGCACGCGTCCACCAGGTCCCAGTGCGCGTTCCAGTAGTTGCTGCTGCACTTGGCCACCGCGCGGCCGGTCAGGGTGGCGCCGCTCATGTTGCGGGCGTTGGTGTCCTGCACAGTCTGGTTGCCGCAGCCCTCGGCGCCCTGCGCGCCATAGGGCAGATAGGTGGTGTTGAGCGTGGCGTTGGCCGCCAGGATCTCCTGGTCGTACGGCGTGTCCACGTTCACCTGCGCGCTGGTCTGGTCAATGCACGCTGAGCGGCCATCAGCCAGGCGGGCCACCTCCTTCCACGCGGCCACCAGCTCGTCAGAGGAGTTGCCGCAATAGATGGAGTTCACCAGGATGCCCTTCTCGATGGCGCGCTTGCTGGCGTCCTGGTAGTGGATGGTCTGGTCCTGGTCTGCAGACTCATTGCCTGCCACCAGGATGATCTTGAGCGTGTCGCCCTGCGTCCACGTCAGTTCGCGGGTGGCGCGGTCCACAGCGCGGGCCACCAGCTCGGTGCCGCCGTTGGTGGTGAGCGCAAAGAGCTGCTTGCTCACGTTGTCCAGGTCGTCGGACAGGTCAATGTCCACCTTGGTCCAGCCGTTCTCGGCGTTGTAGCCGTCGTTGCCATAGGTCAGCAGCGCCACGCGCAGCTTGGGGGCCGGCGTGGCGCGGGCCAGGTCGCTCACCACGTCCCAGATTCGGGCGCGGGCGGAGTCAATCAGCCCCTGCATGCTTCCGCTGGTGTCCAGGCAGATGGCAAGATCAATATTCTGCACCGGCTTCTGTTGCGGTTGAGCAGCAGTCGGCGCTGAAGTTTGCGTGGTGGGCTGAGCAGCAGCCTGCGCTGCGGCAGCCTGCCGGCAGGCCTCGCCTCCGGCATGCGCAGCGCTGGTCAACAGGGCTGCGGCCGTGGAGAGTGCAAACGTAGAGCGTGCCAACGCAGCGATCAAACGCGGAGTGTTCAAGCAGTTCATGGGTGTTCCTTTCAGCAAGGGTTCTGTCCGTTGTGCACCAGGATCACCTTGCCCCGGTGCTTGATCACGATGTCGCCCTCCAGTGCCAGGGCGGATTGGCGGCCTTCCTCCACCAGCTCCCACAGGATCTGGCGGTGGCGTTCGGACCCGTAGGCCACTTCTTCCTGCACAGCAGGTGTGGCGACGCCGGCCAGCGACGCATCCACCCACTCGTTCTGCACGCGGTACATGGTCTTGTCCGCGCATTGATTCATGTTTCCTGCGAAGACGCGGTTGCCATCCGCCGCCACGTAGTTGGTGGTGGACGACTGCGCCGCCTCCAGCTTCTGGCGGTTCCAGTTGCGGCCCTGGTTCACAGCGTCCGCGCCAACCCGGGACTGCACAGCCCGGCCCTGCAGCGCGCCAGAGCACGCCTCGGCCAGCGCGCGCATGTTGTTCAGGTTGGAGCCCTCCAGGGCCAGCATGGAGGTGTATTCCGTCAGGATGCCAAAGGTGGTGGAGAGACGGACGATCTCTCCCACCAGCTCGCGCCAGCGCGGATCATTGGGCGTCATGCTTCCAGGCATCTCCTGGTCCTGCTGGCGGATCTGGTCCACCAGCACTGCGATGCGCCGGCTGGCCCACAGCCGCGGCACGAATGCGTTGGCAGCGCTGGCCTGGCGCGGATCCACCATCACCTGCACATTCGCAGGCCCGGCCGACGTCTTGCCGTGCACGTTCACCCGGAAGGGCTCCTCGCCGCGATACCGTCCCAGCACCACCAGCGATCCGCCGCGGAACAGGTCGGGCAGGCGGTCGGGCAGCACTTCCTCGGTGCGTCCCGGTGCTGCGGCGCCATCGGTGGTGGCGAACTCCAGCGTGGCATCCACCAGCACGGGGCCGCGCAGGTGCTCTCCAAGCTCCACCAGCCGCGCTGTCATGTCCTGGTCCATGGGCAGGTACTCCGCCACCGCGCGGCTGCGGTCTGCCACCCGGTCCAGCAGCGGCACGTTCACGTCGCTGCCCAGTCCCACGGTGAAGATGCGGCGGCCTGCTGCGTTCCCCTTCTCCACCAGCGTGGCGATGTCCGTCTCCTTCACGCGCCCGATGGTGGGCACGCCGTCGGTGATGAACAGCACCTCGGCCAGCGTGTCGGGCGCAGGCATGGGCTGGCGCAGCGCCTCCAGCAGCGCGTCGTGGATGTTGGTGCCGCCGTTGGGCCGCAGCGCGCTGACGTATGCGCGCAGGTCCTTGTGAGCCTGCGCCGTCATGGCCACCGGTGCTGGTGCAAAGCGGCTGACGCCGTTCGAGAAGTCGATGATGTTCGCGGTGTCTCGCTCGCCCAGTCCATCCAGGATCTGCAGCGCTGCGATCTTGGCGCGCTCAAACGCAGCGCCAGCCAGGCTGCCAGACCGGTCCAGCACCAGCGTGACCTCGCGCTTCAGCTCGGCGTTGCGCTGGTCTGCTGGCGCTGCGGCCAGCAGCAGGAAGTACCCGCCACCGCTGGCAGGGTCGGGATAGGTGAGCACGGTGGCCGTGGGGGCGGTGCCTCGCACCACGCTCAGCCGGAAGGCGCCCGGACCGCTCGCGCCGGCCTTGCCCAGCAGTGCGCCGTTGGCCCGCCAGGTGTTCAGCTCATGCGATGGCGAATAGACCCCGGCGATGTCGTTTCCCTCCACGCGCACGTCCACGCGCCATGGAGGTCCACCCGCCAGGTCGCTGCGCGGCAGCACGTAGTCCAGACGCGACCCGTCACCAGTGAGCAAAGTTTCCCACTCGATGCGCACGCGCTGGGTTCCGCCAGCGGCCACCGGAAAGACGCTCGAGCGCACCAGATTCCAGCCGGCCCACTCCAGCAGCGCGGGGTCTCGCTCGCGGGCCACGATGCTGTCGTAGATGCGGCGCGCCTCGTCGCGAGGCAGGAATCTTGCAGTGGGCTCCGAAGCAGGGCCCTGGAAGGAGAAGCCAGTCACAGTGGCGCCATCCGGCACTGGCACCAGCAGCACAGCCTGCTCGGGACGCGCGCCACGGTTCACCACGCCAACATCCAGCGTGGTGGTGGCTGCATGGCCGCGGATGCTCACCTGGGCAGCCACATCGGTGACAGCAATCGCCGCTGCACCCACTGCACGGCCAATTTGTGGGACCACCCAGCGAGGTGAAGAATCCCAGCTGGCAGCGGGCGAAGCGTGCGGCGCAGCAGTGCCGCCCGTGCCTGGCGCCACCACCTGCGCCGTGAGAGTTTGCGTGAAGAGCGCGCCCACCAGCAGGGCGAGCGCTGCGTTTCCAGCCTGGATGAGACCGCGTGTGGGTGTGGCGTGCATGGTGCGTGCTCCTGTCGCACCAGAAAGTACGACCTGGACGCCCTTGCGACTGTCACACCAATGCAACACCCACCTGTGCAAGAAAAACGGCCGACTCGCCATCCGTGAGGGCAGGGCGAGCCGGCGTCACCGGCGGATGCAAGCGGCATGTTCGGTTCCCGTCGAACGGCCAGCCTGGTCCAGCTGATGGTTGGAGTTGCAGGTCCCGAGTGGGTCACTTCTCGGTCGGGACACCCACAACTACGGCTCCCATCACGTGGTGTGTGGCACGCTTCCAAAATTGTTTTCGGCCGCCGTACAGCGGATGAACATCCACCGTTAGACTGCACTCGCGTGGTGCGTTCCCGGCACCAACGCCCCAACCATGCACGAAACCGCCCGCTCTACTGAGGTCCTTCGTCAAGATGTGGCACGCGTGGAGGGCATGCTTCGCAGCGCCCTCATGGAGCTGGCCACCAGCGCTGGGGCCGACCCCACCAAGCCGCAGCAGGTGTCCCGCCAGCTTCGCCTCAACCGCGGCCTGGCGTGGAAGATGGCCCGCATCGTGCAGGGCCGCACCATGGGCGACATCATTGACCATGTGCCAGGCACGGCCGGCGTGGAGATCCTGGTGGAGACGCTCACCAAGGGTGGGGGATCTGCCGATGCCGCCGCGCGCACCCGCGAGGCATTCCGTGAGTTTGACCAGCTGGTGGAGCGTCACGCTGGCGATCGCCAGACGCTGGCGCTCATGGTGAGCAACACTGGTGAGGTGCAGGACGACCGCGACCGCCTGGCCGACATGCGCCGCCTGGCCTACCAGGGCAACACAGCCATCCTGGGCATTCGCGCTCGGGTGCAGATCAGCGCGCACATCATCGCGCCCAACGCCAAGGATCCTGCGTGGGTGGACGCGGTGCGTGTGGGCGGCCTGGTGGACCTCCACCGCGTCCGCGGCGATGCCCATTGGACGCTCTTCCGGAACTTCAGCTACCACGACGACGGCACCACCAGTGGCGGCGGCACGCGCGCGCTGGATCCAGAGTGCGCGGGCGAACTGGGCGTGCCGCTGGTGCGGGAGTTCTGCTCGCAGCCGCTGCCCAAGCTGGTCGGCACCCGCGACGGCGATGAGAGACTGGTGGAGCTGCCAGCTGGTCCAGTGGGACAGACTGGCGCCATCACCTGCTTCCAGGGCTCGTACACAGAGCGCCTGGCCCCAGCGTTCCGTGACGCGCGCGACAGCCGCGGCGAGCTCGGAACCGGCCTGCGGACGCCAGCCGAGGACCTGGTCTTTGATGTCTTCATCCATCGGTCGCTGCTGCGCGACAGCCAGCCAGCGTTTGATGTCTATTCCACGATGGACCGCATGGCGCGGCAGGCTGAACCTGGCAGGGCTCGCAACCGCCTTCCCACCTCCGAGTCCCCAGTCCGGCTGGGCTCAGGCCTGGCGGCTGCATCCACCCCATACTTCCCCAAGTACGAGGGAATCCTGGCAACCGTCTTCCGCAAAGTGAGCTGGAACGCTGGAGATTTTCTGGGCTACCGGGTGCACATGGCCTTCCCTCCCATCCCAGCGCTGGCGGTCATTTCGTTCCCGCTCCCGGAACTACCATCCGGGAAGCCATGACCAACCGCACCAACCTGCGTACCGCTGGTGTTGCACTGGTGAGTGCCGCCGCGGCTGTTGCGTCCGCCTTTGGCCAGCAGGGACCTGCCGCTGCCGTGCAGCCGGTAGGCCAGCCCGCTCCCCAGACGACCGCGCAGCCAGCATCCCAGCCTGCAGCAGCTCCAGGTGCCACTGACACGCCGCTCCCCAGCGACCTGTCCGGCTCCAACCTCAGCGTGACGGTGGCGCCCTACCTCTGGCTTGCAGGCATGTATGGCACGTTCTCCACGCAGAACCGCACAGCCAGCGTGAGCTCCAACTTCTGGGATGTGGTGCAGGAGTCCGACTCCATCCTGGCCTTCATGGGCGCAGCAGAGGTGCGCTACGGCAAGCTGGGCGCCTTCATTGACGGCGCCTGGATGAACCTGGGCGTGGACAACAAGGTGGGCGCGCTGAACAACCGCAACAGCGTTCAGCAGGAGATTGGCGTCATCACGTTCGGCGCCATCTATCAGGTCGGCGCCTGGCCGCTGTACGAGACCACCAATGGCAAGCCGCCTGCCTTTGGCTTCCCCGGCCAGCAGGCGACGATGGATGTCTACGCTGGCGGCCGGTGGACTTCGGCGGACATCACTGTTGACAATCAGGTGCTGGGCAAGGTGAGCGATGGAAACGACTGGGTGTCCCCGATCGTGGGCGCCCGGGTGCGATTCGAGCTGACGCAAGAATTGGCCATCTGGGTGGCGGGCGACATCGGCGGCTTCAATGTTGGTTCGGAGTTCGAGTGGAACGTCCTGGCGGCGCTGCAGTGGCAGTTCCCCATCGGCACGGCCACGGGGTCGCTCCTGTTGGGTTACCGTGCGCTCTCCTACGAGTACCAGTCCAACCGCGCCAATCAGTTTGCCTGGGACATGACCCTGGCTGGCCCAGTGCTGGGCTTTGGCATCAAGTTCTGACAGCCTGATCCACCAGACCGTTGCTACCACTTCCATCATCAATCGTCGCGCTGGCTCGAAGGCTGAGGCTGGACCGCGATTGGTACTTGGTGCTCCTCTCCGGCCTCATGGGTGTGTTCATGGCCTTCGCGGCCCTGGGCTTCATCCTGCCAATCCGCCGCGCCGAGCAGGCGTTTGACGCAGGATTCGAGGGTCGCCCCGGCCTGGCAGCGGTGCTGGTGGTGGTGGTACCGGTGAGCGGCGCGCTGCTGGGCGCGCTGGTGCTCACGCTGCTGCCAGTGCGCGTGCGCGGCCACGGCATCACGCAGGTGCTGTACGCCATCAACCGCACGCAGTCCGCCATTCCGCTGCGCGTGGCGCTGCGGCAGTGGCTGGGCTCCAGTTGCACCATCGCCAGCGGCGGCAGCGCAGGGCCGGAAGGGCCCATCGTCACCATCGGCGCCACGCTGGGGTCTGCGGCTGCGCGCCTCCTGCGCGTGGATCGTCCGGCCACCACCACGCTGCTGGGATGCGGAGCGGCAGCGGGGCTCTCTGCTGTGTTTGCAGCGCCACTCACTGGCATCTTCTTTGTGCTGGAGGTGCTGCTGCGCGACTTCTCCCTGCGCACCTTCACGCCCATCGTGGTGGCCAGCGTGCTGTCGTTTGCCACCATCCGCGCAGTGCTGGGCGGGGGCGACCCTGTGTTCGGAGCCGACGTGGACGCCGTGCGCAAGATTGGCGCGGACATCTCGGTGGCCGCTGTGCCAGCGCTGGGCCTTCTGGCGCTGTTGTGCGCCGCTGGATCCATCGTCTTCGTGCGTGGCATCGAGCGAGTGGAGAAGGTGTTCAGCAAGCTGGCCTTCCCAGCGCCGCTCAAGCCAGCCCTGGGCGCGCTGTGGCTGGGCGCTGGCGCGGCCGCGTGGGTGCTGGTGAGCGGCAAGCCACAGATGCCGCCCTTCATGGGCGCTGGCTATCAAGCCATGGACCAGATCCTGGCTGGAGGGGTGCTGAAGTCCAACGCCATGCTGGCCACCGCCGCGCTGCTCCTGTTCTGGTTCGGCACCAAGGTGCTGGCCACGGGCTTCACGCTGGGCTCTGGCGGTGCGGGCGGCCTGTTTGCCCCGGCGCTCATGGCGGGTGCGTCGCTAGGTGGCGCCTTTGGCTGCCTGGCCTCCGCAGTGGGCATTGATCAGCCAGGGCCCGCAGTGTGCGCGCTGGCCGGCATGGGCTGCATGGTGGCTGGCACCACGCACGCGCCCATGGCAGGGGCCATGCTGGTGTACGAGCTCTCGCGCAACGAGACCATCGTGCTGCCTGCGCTCCTGTGCACGGTGGTGGCCACGCTGGCTACCAAGGCAATCTACCCATATAGCATGTACACCGCGCCGCTGGCCTCCATGGGCATCCGCCACGGAGAGATGGGCGACATGACGCTCCTCCGACGCATGACAGTGTCGGACCTGGCGCCGCAGAAGGTGGAGACCATCCTGCCCAGCGCCACGGGGGAGGATCTGCTGCGCTTCATGGAGCGCAACGCTGCGCGTGAAGTGGTGGCCGCCGAGGCGGACGGACGCCCTGTGGGGCTGGTCACGGTGAAGGATCTGCAGGCGCTGCTGGTCTATCGCGAGGCTGCTGCGGCGGTCACGGTGGCAGACATCATGCACACCGATTCTCCTGCCACCTGGCCAGAGGAGACGCTGGACGTGGTCTTCCAGAAGCTGGCCGCCCGCGACCTGGAGACGCTCATCGTGCTGGAGCGCCGCGGCGCCCGCACCATGGCTGGAGTGATCACCCGCGACCAGGTGGTGCGCGCCTACGACGAAGCCCTCCGCGCAGCGGGTTGACGCACGCGGCCGCCAGGGACGCGCTGCGGGCGGGTGAGCGCCTTTATGCTGCCTTGATGCGGCGCACCCCCGCATTTGCAGCGCGGGAATGGCGCGGCGACTGCAAGAGTGCGAGGATCTTCCACCGAAGGAGACGCCTTGCTGGACCTGCTGTACATCGCATTGGGAATCGGGTGCTTTGGCGCGTGCTACGCGCTGGTGGAGGCGTGCGCGCGCCTCTTCCCCACAGACCTTCCGCCGGATGAAGGAGGTGCCGCATGACCGTGTGGCACGTCATCGGCGGCGCTGTGGCGCTGCTCCTGTTGGCCTATCTGGTGGTCGCGCTCCTCAAGCCGGAGAAGTTTCAATGAGCGTTCTGGCAAGTCCTGGTGCTGCAGGCTGGCTGCAGGTTGGCCTGTTCATGGCGCTGCTTCTGGCCATGGTGTGGCCGCTGGGCTGGTACATGTCGCGCGTGCTGCAAAGGCAGCGGTGCGGGCTTGACCTGATCCTGGGTCCCGTGGAGCGCCTTCTGTACCGCGCCGCGGGAGTGGATCCTGCGCAGCAGATGGACTGGCGGCGCTACGCGCGCTGCGTGCTGGCCTTCAGCGTGGCTGGCTTTGCGCTGGTGTACGCCCTGCAGCGCGCACAGGCGTTTCTGCCGGCCAACCCGCTGCACCTGGGCGCGGTGGAGCCCGGGTCTGCGTTCAACACCGCTGTCTCGTTCATGACCAACACCAACTGGCAGGGGTATTCAGGCGAGCTCACCATGAGCAACCTGACGCAGATGCTGGCCCTGGGCTCGCAGAACTTCCTGTCTGCCGCGTGCGGCATTGCGGTGATGGCCGCCATCGCGCGCGGCTTTGCACCGGAGCGCACGGGCGGCCTGGGCAACTTCTGGGCAGACGTGGTGCGCGTCACCCTGTACATCCTGCTGCCGCTTGCCGCGGTGCTGGCGCTGGTTCTGGTAGGGCAGGGCGTGGTGCAGTCCTTTGGCGTGGTGGAAGCACCAACAGCCATCCCGCTCGGACCGGCGGCCTCGCAGGTGGCCATCAAGCAGCTGGGGACCAACGGCGGTGGGTTCTTCAACGTCAACTCATCGCATCCCCTGGAGAATCCAACGGCCTTCAGCAACCTGCTGGAGTGCCTGGCCATCCTGATCATCCCAGCAGCGCTGTGCTGGACCTTTGGAGACATGGTTCGGGACCGCCGCCAGGGCTGGGCTGTCCTGGCCGCGATGACGGTGATCTTTGTGGCGCTGCTGGTGGCCATGGTGCCGCTGGAGCAGGCCGCCAACCCCAGTCTGGCGCATCTGCCAGTGGACCAGCAGCTGAGCGCGCTTCAGCCAGGCGGCCCCATGGAAGGCAAGGAGATGCGCTTTGGACCAGTGCAGAGCTCCATCTGGGCCACAGCCACCACCGCCGCCAGCAACGGCAGCGTGAACTCCATGCACGACTCCTTCTCTCCTCTGGGCGGCATGATTGCCATGTGGCTCATGCAGCTGGGCGAGGTGGTCTACGGTGGCGTGGGCTCCGGCCTGTACGGCATGCTGATGTTCGTGGTGCTGGCAGTGTTCGTGGGCGGGCTGATGGTGGGACGCACGCCGGAGTACCTAGGCAAGAAGATCGGGCCCTTTGAGATGAAGATGGCCACCGTGGCCATCCTGCTCCCGTGCGCGGTGGTGCTGCTGGGCACTGCCGCGGCGGTGCTGGTGCCAGATGCAGTGGCGTCTGCCCCCAACCCTGGCCCGCACGGCTTCAGCGAGATCCTGTACGCGTTCTCCTCAGCAAGCAACAACAACGGCAGCGCCTTTGCCGGGCTCTCTGCCAACACTGGCTTCTACAACTCCGCGCTGGGCGTGGCCATGTTCCTGGGCCGCTTTGGCGTGATGATTCCAGCGCTGGCGTTGGCTGGATCGCTGTCTGGCCGGCGCGTGTCGCCCTCCAGCTCTGGCACGCTTCCCACGCACACGCCGCTCTTTGTGCTGCTGGTGGTGGCGGTGGTCATCGTGGTGGGCGCGCTCACCTTTGTGCCAGCGCTGGCGCTGGGGCCCATCGCGGAGCAGTTGCAGGCAGCGGGAGGTCAGCCATGAGTTCGGCAAGCAAGAAGGGCATCTTTCAGGGCAGCATCGTTCGCGCGGCAGTCGTGTCCGCGCTGGCCAAGCTCAGCCCGCGGCAGCAGGTGCGCAACCCAGTGATGTTCGTGGTGTGGGTGGGCAGCCTGCTGTGCACGGGCCTGGGCGTGCAGGCCTCCATGGCGCAGGGCGAGGCGCCCGCAGCGTTCATCTGGAGCATCGCAGCGTGGCTGTGGTTCACCGTGCTGTTTGCCAACTTTGCAGAAGCCATGGCAGAAGGCCGTGGCCGCGCGCAGGCAGAGGCGCTCCGCCGAACGCGGTCCGAGGTCACGGCACGTGTCCTGACGCGCCCTGTGCATGACGCACCGTGGGAGCCCAAGCCATCCTCCGCGCTCCGCCGCGGCGACGTGGTGCTGGTCAGCGTGGGAGACATCATTCCTGGTGACGGCGAGGTCATCGAGGGCATCGCCTCGGTGAACGAGAGCGCGGTCACCGGCGAATCCGCTCCTGTCATCCGCGAGTCTGGCGGCGACCGCTCCAGCGTGGTGGGCGGCACGCAGGTGATCAGCGACTGGCTGGTGGTGCGCATCACGGCAGATCCTGGCAGCACCTTCCTGGACCGCATGATCGCCATGGTGGAGGGCGCGCGCAGGCAGAAGACGCCCAACGAGCTGGCGCTGGACATCCTGCTGGCCGGGCTCACCATCGTGTTCCTGCTGGCGTGCGCCACGCTGCTGCCGTTCTCCATCTTTGCAGTGAAGGCTGCAGGAACCGGCACGCCTGTCACCATGACCGTGCTAGTGGCGCTCCTGGTGTGCCTCATTCCCACCACCATCGGCGGCCTGCTCTCGGCCATCCGCATCGCCGGCATGGACCGCCTGGTGCAGGCCAACGTCATCGCCACCAGCGGCCGCGCAGTGGAGGCGGCTGGCGACGTGGACGTGCTGCTCCTGGACAAGACCGGCACCATCACCCTGGGCAACCGCCAGGCGGCACGATTTGTGCCCGTGGACGGCGCCACCGAGGCGGAGCTGGCCAGCGCAGCACAACTGGCGTCGCTGGCAGACGAGACTCCAGAGGGCCGCAGCATCGTGGTGCTGGCCAAGACCAAGCACGGCATCCGCGAGCGCGACATCCACGCGCTGGGCGCGGAGTTCGTGCCCTTCACCGCGCAGAGCCGCATGAGCGGCGTGGACTACCAGGGCCTGCAGATCCGCAAGGGCGCAGTGGACGCCATGGAGGCCTACGTGGCGCGCATGGGCGGTACGCCCAGCACGCAGGCCCGCGCAGCAGTGGATGAGGTCGCGCGCCGCGGCAGCACGCCGCTGGTGGTGGCGGACGGCAAGGGCCGCACCCTGGGCGTGGTGGAGCTGAAGGACGTGGTGAAGGGTGGCATCGCCGAGCGCTTTGGCCAGTTGCGCCGCATGGGCATCAAGACGGTCATGATCACGGGCGACAATCCCGTCACGGCCGCTGCCATCGCTGCCGAGGCTGGCGTGGACGACTTCCTGGCGCAGGCCACGCCAGAGCGCAAGCTGGAGCTCATCCGCAGCTACCAGCGCGGTGGCCGCCTGGTGGCCATGACCGGCGACGGCACCAACGACGCTCCCGCCCTGGCGCAGGCCGACGTTGCTGTGGCCATGAACTCCGGCACGCAGGCCGCCAAGGAAGCCGGCAACATGGTGGACCTGGACAGCAATCCCACCAAGCTCATCGAGATCGTGCAGATCGGCAAGCAGCTGCTCATGACGCGCGGCTCGCTCACCACCTTCTCCATCGCCAACGACGTGGCCAAGTACTTCGCCATCATTCCAGCGGCGTTTGCTGGCATCTACCCATCGCTCGCTGCGCTCAACATCATGCACCTGGATCCGCGCACCGCCATTCTGTCCAGCGTGGTGTTCAATGCGCTCATCATCGTGGCGCTCATTCCCATCGCGCTGCGGGGCGTGCAGTACCGGCCCGTGGAGGCAGCCACGCTGCTGCGCCGCAACCTGCTGGTGTACGGCGTGGGCGGGCTCATCGTGCCGTTCGTGGGCATCAAGCTGATTGACCTCCTGATGGGCGTGCTGCCCTGGCAGCTTGGAGCGTGACCATGCACATTCTTCGACCATGCATCGTGCTGTTCGTGGCGCTCACCGCGGTGACCGGGCTGGCGTATCCGCTGGCCATCACAGCGGCTGGGCAGGCCGCATTCCCACACCAGGCCAATGGATCGCTGTTGGGCGTGCAGCGCACTCCCGGGGGCGCTGTGCAGGTGGCCGGGTCCAGCCTGCTGGGCCAGGAATTCACCAGCCCAGGACAGCTGTGGGGCAGGCTCTCCGCCACCTCGCCGCGCCCGTACACCGCGTTGAACGTGGCGGAAGGCGGTGGCTCTGGCGGCAGCAACCTGGGGCCGCGCAACCCGGCGCTGGCCCAGCACGTGCAGGAGCGGATCGCAGCGCTGGCGGCTGCCGATGCCGCCGCCGGCTACACGCGTCCTGCTGGGCAGCGCGTGCCTGCGGACCTGGTGACCAGCTCTGCCAGCGGGCTTGACCCGCACATCTCCATGGCGGCTGCGCAGTACCAGGTGGAGCGCATCGCACGCGCGCGCGGGCTGAGCGCAGCGGCTGTGCAGGCGGTCGTGGACCGCCACACCACGCAGCGCTGGCTGGGCATCTTTGGCGAGCCTGTGGTGAATGTGCTGGAGGTGAACCTGGAGCTGGACGGACTGCAGCCGCAGCCGGTCAATTCCGCGGGATAGCATCGCACGCATGGAGGAGCAGCGCCCGGATCCAGACCGCATGCTGGCCGCAGTGCAGCGGCAGGAAGCGCGTATGGCTGAAGGGCGTGGCCGCCTGAAGATCTTTCTTGGCATGGCGCCGGGCGTGGGCAAGACGTACGCCATGCTTTCTGCGGCCCAGCGTCTGGCGCAGCAAGGCGTGGACGTTGCCGTGGGCGTGGTGGAGTGCCATGGCCGCACCGAGACAGAGCAGATGCTCCTGGGGCTGGACATCGTGCCCCGGCGCGAGGTGACCTACCGTGGCGCCACGCTCCAGGAGTTTGACCTGGATGCAGCGCTCCGCCGCCGTCCGGAGTACCTGCTGGTGGACGAGCTGGCGCACACCAACGCGCCGGGCTGCCGATTTGCCAAGCGCTGGGAGGACATCGCCGAGTGCCTTCGCGCTGGCATCCATGTGTTCACCACGCTGAATGTGCAGCACATCGAGAGCCTGAACGACGTGGTGGCGCAGGTGACCGGCGTGCGCGTGCGCGAGACCGTGCCAGACGCCGTGCTGGACGACGCCAGCGAGGTGGAGCTGGTGGACCTGCCTCCAGACTCGCTGCTGGAGCGCCTGAAGGCCGGCAAGGTGTACCTGCCAGAGAGCGCGCGGGCCGCTGCCGATCAGTTCTTCCGCACAGGCAACCTCACCGCGCTGCGCGAGCTGGCACTCCGCCGTACCGCAGAATGGGTGGACGCCCGGCTCCGCGAGTTCAAGGAAGGCAGCGGCATCCGCGCGTCCTGGCACACGTCCGAACGCATCATCGTGGCGGTCTCGGCCAGCCCTGTGTCCGCCCGCGTGGTGCGCGCTGCGCGCCGCATGGCAGCGGGCCTGCATGCGGAGCTCATTGCGGTGTACGTGGAGCAGCCCGGCGCTGTCCGGTCTGCAGACCGCGACCGCGCGCTGGCCACGCTGCGCCTTGCAGAGCAGCTGGGCGCAGAGACCACCACGCTCACCGTGGGGCAGGGTGAGTCCGCTGCGCGCCGGCTGGTGGAGTACGCGCGCTCGCGGCACGTGAATCGCATCGTGGTGGGCAAGACTGGCCGTCCGCGCTGGCGCGAAGGCCTGGGCCTGCTGCTGGGCACGCCCGGCGGATTCGTGGGCAGCCTGGTGCGCATCTCTGGTGACCTGGACATCTTTGTCACCGCAGGCGATCTTGACGAGCCCGGCGCGCAGCCCGCATCGCCAGCGCTGGCGGCGCCGGTGAAGTGGGGCGGGTACGCCGCAGCGGTGGGCATCGTGGGCGGCGCCACGGGCGTCGCGCTCCTCCTGTACACGCCGCCCGACCTCTCTGAAGAGGCCATGATGCTGCTGGCTGCGGTGGTGCTGACCGCCATGCGCTTTGGGCGTGGTCCGGCGGCGCTGGCGGCGTTCCTGGCCGTGGCGTGCTTCAACTTCTTCTTCACTGAGCCGCGCTTCAGCCTCAGCGTGAGCGACCCCTCCAGCCTGGTGACCTTTGCTGTGATGCTTGCGGTGGGCCTGGTGGTGGGCGGACTGGCTGCGCGCCTCCGGCAGCAGAGCCATCTTGCCCGCGCGCGCGAGCGGCGCACGTCGTCGCTCTACGCGCTGGCGCGCGACCTGTCCTCCTCCCGCACGCTGGCAGAGGTGGCGCATGCCGCCGCCCAGCACGCCCGCGACACCTTTGGCGCAGACGCAGCGGTGGCTGTGCGCGCCGAGCACGCTGCGGCCGGCCTGGACGTGGTGGGCGCAGCAGGCGCGCCCGACTGGCTGGACCAGGCAGAGGGCCGCGAGCGCGGGGTGGCGCGATGGGCGCTGGACCACCGCACCGCGGCTGGCGCTGGCACGCAGTCCCTTCCGGCCTCTGCAGGCCGGTTCGTTCCTCTGACCGCCACGCAGGGCACGCTGGGCGTGCTGTGCCTGCGCCTGGCTCGCCCCGGCGTGCTGGTGAGCGCAGAAGAGGTGCTGCTCCTGGACTCCTTTGCAAACCAGATCGCGCTGGCCATGGAGCGGGTCATGCTCATCGAAGCGCAGCGCTCCGCGCGGATGGAGGCCGAGGGCGAACGGCTGCGCAGCGCGCTGCTCTCCTCGGTGTCGCACGACTTGCGCACGCCACTGGCCAGCATCGCTGGCGCAGCCAGCACGCTGTTGGAGTCCGGGCAAGGCATGGCCGAAGCAGTGCGCCAGGACCTCACGCAGACCATTCTGTCCCAGGCCAACCGGCTGAACAAGCTCATTGCCAACCTGGTCTTTGCCACGCGCCTGGAGGCTGGCGTCCAGCTGCGCCGCGAATGGACCACGGTGGAGGAGATCATCGGCGCTGGCCTGGCGCCGCACCGGCAAGCGCTCGCCGAGCGACCCTTTCGGATCGGGCCGCTGGACAACCTGCCCATGGTGCGGGTGGACAACGCGATGATGCCGCAGGTGGTGGCCAATCTGGTGGAGAATGCCCTGCGGCACACGCCCGCTGGCACAGCGCTCGCGGTGCAGGCCTGGGTGGACGACAACCAGGTGGTGGTGGCTGTCTCGGACGAAGGTTCGGCCCTCACCCCCGATGCAGCCGCACGGCTCTTTCAGCGGCCGTTGGGCAGCGTTCCCCGGAGCGCTGGTGAGACGCCTGGCGCCACGGCAGGGGCCGCCGGTGGCGACCCGCGGGCCGTGGCTGCCTCCCGGTCGCACGCCTCGCAGCTGGGGCTGGGTCTGGGGCTCCACATCTGCCGCGCGATTGTGGAAGCGCACCAGGGGCGCATCTGGGCTGAATCGGTGCTGCCCAGGGGGGTGTCGTTCCGATTCTCCATCCCAGTGGAGCCTCAGCCGCAGATGCCAGCAGAGGTGAACGCATGAGCTCGCAGCAACCTGTGCGGCCTCCTGAGCCTGGCCAGTCCCCGTCGGTGCTGGTGGTGGATGACGAGGTTCCCATCCGCACCTTCCTGCGGGCCACGCTGGCTGCGCATGGCTTCCGCGTGCGCGAGGCTGGCACAGTGCAGGAGGGGCTGCTGCAAGTGGCCATGGAGCCACCAGACGTGGTCGTGCTTGATCTGGGCCTGCCAGATGGCGATGGTCTGGATCTGGTGCGGCAGGTGCGCGCGTGGTCGCAGCTGCCCATCCTGGTGCTGTCTGCACGCGGACAAGAGCGCGACAAGGTGGCAGCCCTGGACGCTGGTGCGGATGACTATCTCACCAAGCCCTTTGGCGTGAAGGAGCTTATGGCGCGCCTGCGCGTGGCCATGCGCCACGCTGCCCGCACGCCAGATGCAGAGCAGGTGTACGAAGCCCGCGTGGGCGACCGCGTGCTCCGCGTGGACCTGGCTGCCCGCGTGGTGCGCCTGGCGGACCTCCCGCAGCCACCGCGTGAACTGCGTTTGACTCCCACGGAATACAAGCTTCTGGCCTATCTGGCCCAGCACGCTGGCAAGGTGGTGACACACCAGCAGGTGCTGCGGCAGGTGTGGGGCCCGCCCCACGAGCACGACGTGCAGTACCTGCGCGTCTACGCAGCGCAGCTGCGGCAGAAGCTGGAGCTCCAGCCAGCCAACCCACAGTTTCTGCTCACCGAGCCAGGTGTGGGCTACAGGTTGATCGAAGCCGCGCAGCAGGGCTGACGCGCAACGCGGGAAAAGCACACAGGCGCTCCAGCCTTACGCTAGAGCGCCTGTGGTGATTTGGAGCCGCCTGGGACAGGGGCGGCGTTGGGTCGCTTAGGCGCGACGGCGGCGAGCGCCAGACAGCACTGCGCCGATGGCGCCAGCTGCCAGCACGCCCGGGCCGGGCACTTCGATCAGCTGATCCTGCAGGCCCTCGTTGCCGAGGCCCAGCACATTGGCGCCGTTGGTGGTGCCGATGGCGTTGAGCAGGAAGCTCAGGTAGCCAGCGATGCCGGCCGACAGCGGGCTGCTGTCCGTCATCGTGGCCTGGAAGGAGCCGCTGGTGATGTCAGCCAGGCTGGCTGGGCCACCAACGTAGTCGGTGACGACTTCCCAGATGGCCAGCTGGAAGGCGGTGGCGAAGTCATTGTCGTTGGTGTACTGGTTGCCACCCGCTGCGGCGTACAGGTCGCCGATGGCGGCAGCCTTGATTGCGCCCATCGGGCCATTGACTGGCACCGAGGACACTGGCAGGACTTCGTAGGTGTTGGTGCTGCCGCTCACGGTCTGGCCGAGGTCGCAGCAGTACAGGATCCAGTTGCCGTCCAGGTTGATGCCAGTGCTGTTCGTCAGGGTGAACAGGATCTGGCCGGCAAACACGTCGCCGTTGCGGGAGGGCGAGGTGACCTTCACCATCTGGCCAGCGCCAACGCCCGTGAACTGCAGGTCCACGAAGTCAGCGGTTGCCAGGCTGGTCAGGGCCAGGGCGCCGATCGAAACGCAAGCAAGGGTACGCATGTCTGTCTCTCTCCGCAGGTTTTGGCTGCGGCTCGCGGTCGGACGCTTCTGGCGACTGGCACTGGTGTGCCCGAGTGTCCCGGACTCGTGTTGCCTTGGCGGACGACCCTAAAGGGTTGGGAACTGACAGGGACAGGAACGAAAGGTTGGCTGGGTGTAAGGGAACCCAAAACAACCCGGGAAGACCGTATTGAACCCTTTTCCCTGTGATGGGGGATACACCCACAGAATGGGCGCATCGTGATGGGGAAGGTAGCCCCTGCCAAAGCGGAGTCAAACCGCACACGCCGAATATCTGGAAGAATGGCCGGGGGAATCCCTGACTGAGAAGCGTAGGTGTGTGGAGGTCTGCGTTATAGGACTTTCTATGGGGCTTTCCACGCTCCCATGCAGTGGTTTCCAAGCGACAGACGCCTCAGCACGAGGCTGAAGCGTCTGCGTGGGGTCCCTTTGCAGGCAGGACCGAAAGGAGCGTTCGGGATTCAGGCGCGGCGGCGGCGGGCCACCAGACCAGCGGTCGCAGCCAAGGCCAGGGCACCCGGACCTGGCACTTCCAGGATCTGGTCCTGGTAGGAGCCGCTGCGCAGACCGATGAGGTCGCGCGAGGCGTTGGTTCCCACCGCACCCAGCAGCGAGGCCACATAGCCAGCGATGCCAGCCGACAGCGGCGATCCATCTGTCATGGTGGCAGCAAAGTTGCCGCTGGTCATGTCCAGGCCCAGGGTGGGACCGACGCCGGTGTAGTCGGCGACGACTTCCCAGATGGCCAGCTGGAATGCAGCTGCCAGGTCATTGCTGGTGGTGGGCAGGAGCTGCGAACCGTTCGCGTAGGCGTACATGTCCGCGATGGCCTGCGCCTTGGCAGCACCCATGGGAGCGCTGTCTGGAATGGCGGCCACGGGGACGATTTCATACGGCACAGGCGACCCGGACACAGTCTGCCCCAGGTCTGCGCAGTAGGTGATCCACTGGCCGTTCAGATTCGCAGGACCATTGCTGATCACATGCAGGATCTGTCCCACCCAGAGATTGCCAGTGCGGCTGGGCGAGGTGATCTTGACCACTTGGCCAGCACCAGTGCCCACAAACTGCATGTCCACAAAGTCAGCGGAAGCCAGGCTGGTGGCAGCGAGCGCGCAAGCCGAAACAGTGGCGAGAATTCGCATCTTTCTTTTCCTCTCTTCAGGCGGCAGGGATCTGCGGCAGGCATGAACGGGCACGCGGCACAGGCCGGGTGGGAAACGCACCGTTCACCCTTCACCCTACGGTTCAGGAGCCGCTGGTCAACGCCAGCCTGCGCGTTGGTCGCTGGATTGGCAGATATGGGGCGCGCGCACTGCGGCCTGCGCTGCCAGCGCGGCCTGCGTGCACGGGCGCAACGCCCGATAGATCAGTGTTCGGGAGCCGGCGCTGGCGTGGCGGGGGCGGTGGCGGGCGGCGCGGCGGGGGGCGTGGAAGGTGGCGCATCGGGCGGCGCGGCGCCCGCATCCACGCGCTTCAGGATGCTGGCGGCCAGGGCATCGCCGTGCTGGGCGGCGTCGCGCAAGGTGGCTTCTGTGGCGAAGCTGTAGCGGAAGGAGAGCGCGGACTTGTGCACCAGTGTGTAGCCGCGCGTGGTGTGCACCAGGCACACAAAGAGCGGCGTGAGCATGGCCAGCACGGCCACCAGAATGGCCACGGCCGGAAACGCCACCCGCCACCGGCGCGGCACGCCAGCGCGGTCTGCAGCGTTGGCAGCGCGCGCCTGCAGTGCCATCATCCAGCGGCGGGCAAAGGCGAACTCCACGCTCAGCATCCCCAGTCCCACCAGGATGGTCAGCACGCCTGGTCCGGGAAGCACCAGCAGCGCGATGCCCACCAGCACCACGGTAATGCCCGCCACCGCCACCACCACGCGGCGCGCCTGGCGCAGCAGGATCCAGCGCTGCTGCGGCGGGGGGCGGTCGAGTGGCTCCATGGCGCAATCGTAGATTCGCCTGCCTTACGATGTTTGGGCTGCGCGCGCCACGCCTGGCCAGCGCCGCACAAGGAGCACCATGGCAGCCCCCACCGCAGGACCCAAGAACCAGACGCAGATCATCTACTCGATGATTGGCGTCAGCAAGGAGATTGACCGCAAGCAGATCCTGAAGGACATCTCGCTGTCCTACTACTACGGCGCCAAGATCGGCGTGCTGGGTCTGAACGGCAGCGGCAAGAGCACGCTGCTGCGCATCATGGCGGGGGTGGACAAGCAGTACGAGGGCAAGGTGGTGGCGGCCAACGGGTACTCCGTGGGGTATCTGGAGCAGGAGCCGCTGCTGGATGAATCGCGCACAGTGCTGGAGGTGGTGCGCGACGGCGCGCGGAAGACCTTCGACCTGCTGGCTGAGTTTGAGGCCATCAACGCCAAGTTCGCAGAGGACATGACGCCAGACCAGATGGACAAGCTCATGGCCAAGCAGGCCGCTGTGCAGGAAGAGCTGGACCGGCTGGATGCGTGGACCATTGACAGCCAGCTGGAGATGGCCATGGAGGCGCTGCGCTGCCCGCCGCCAGACCAGGCGGTGAACACGCTGTCGGGCGGTGAGCGCCGCCGCGTGGCGTTGTGCCGGCTGCTCCTCACCAAGCCGGACATCCTGCTGCTGGACGAGCCCACCAACCACCTGGATGCAGAGAGCGTCTCGTGGCTGGAGCAGCACCTCAAGCGGTTCGAGGGAACCATCATCGCAGTCACGCACGACCGGTACTTCCTGGACAACGTGGCAGGGTGGATCCTGGAGCTGGACCGCGGCCAGGGCATTCCGTACAAGGGCAACTACACCGGCTGGCTGGAGCAGAAGAAGGCGCGGCTGGCGGTGGAGGAGAAGCAGGCCAGCAACCGGCAGAAGGCGCTGGCGCGCGAGCTGGAATGGATCAGCCGCAATCCGCAGGGGCGCATGGCCAAGAACAAGGCGCGCGTGGAGCGGTACGAGCAGCTGGTCAGCCAGAATCAGAAGGAGAAGGCCGCTGAGGTGGAGATCTTCATTCCGCCAGGCCCGCGCCTGGGCGGCGTGGTCATCCAGGCAGAGGGGCTCACCAAGTCGTTCGGTGATCGCGTGCTGCTGGACAACGTGAGCTTTTCCGTGCCGCCGGGGGCCATCGTGGGCATCATCGGGCCAAACGGCGCGGGCAAGACCACGCTGTTCCGCATGATCACAGGCGAGGAGAAGCCAGACAGCGGCGTGCTGCGCGTGGGCGAGACGGTGAAGCTGGCGTATGTGGAGCAGTCGCGAGCGTCGCTGCCCAACGACAAGAACCTGTGGGAGGCTGTCAGCGGCGGCGACGAGAAGATCATGCTGGGGGGCGTGGAGGTGAACAGCCGGGCGTACGTGGCGCGGTTTGGCTTCACTGGCACGGACCAGAGCAAGCTGGTGGGGAGTTTGTCGGGTGGCGAGCGCAACCGCGTGCATCTGGCGCGCATCCTGAAGCAGGGCGCGAATGTCATCCTGCTGGACGAGCCCACCAACGACCTGGACGTGAACACCATGCGCGCGCTGGAAGAGGGCATGGAGAACTTCGCCGGCTGCGCGGTGGTGATCAGCCACGACCGCTGGTTCCTGGACCGCGTGGCCACGCACATCCTGGCCTTCGAGGGCGACAGTTCCGTCTTCTTCTTCAGCGGCAACTACTCCGCGTACGAAGCCGACCGCCACCGCCGGCTGGGCCTGCCCGCCGATGCTCCCCCGCGCCGCCTCCAGTACCGCCACCTCACCCGCTGAAATTGGTGCCTGGCACGGGTGTCCCTACTTTCGGAAACTGGTGCCTCGGAAATCGGTGCCCTGGCACTGCTGTCCCGGGTTTCCGCGGCGAGTGGTGATCCGCGCCGGACAGCGCGCGAAACCGCGCGTCCGTCCGCGGGTCCCGCGTGTCGCGGCCTCGCGCTGCGGCCGCTGCGTGCGCACACGGAACATCAGCTGCGTGCGGCGGCCGTCCTGTCACCACGCGAGTTTCGCCGCGTCTGCGTGCCCGGCACCGCACTGATCGGAATCTCATTCGCACGATCGGGCTGATCCTCCCTACCCACAAACCCGGGACAGCTGTGCCAGGCAGCAATTTCCGAGGCGCCACCTTCCGGGGCGCTCCTCTCGGAAAGTAGGGACACCCGTGCCTGGCACCAATTTCTACACTGGGGTGATGAGCACGGCGCGCATCATGGCTGGCATTCCGGCGACGAACATGGCCCTGTACCACGCTGTGCGGTTCAAGGTGGGCGACCCCGCGGCTGTCGTGGATTTTGAGCGCCCCGGCGCTGCGCCGCACCGCGTGTTCATCGTGCGCGACATCGAGATGGACCGCGCCCGCCGACACGCCCGTGCTGACGCCGTGGCCTGCCCGCGCGACTTCGAGCCCCACGGCGGCCTCTCTGGCGACCGCGAGACCGCCACCGCACAGGCCGTGGCCGAATGCGTCCGCATCCAGGGCGTGCGCCGCGTGGTGGCGGACCGCACGCTGCCGCTGGTCTTCGCAGAGCACCTCCGCGCCGCTGGAGTGCATGTGGAGCTGGACCCCCACCTGGGCGTCGCCACGCGCCGCAGCAAGGACGAGCAGGAAGTGGCCTGGCTGCGCGACGCCCAGGCCGCCACCGAGCGCGCCATGCGCATGGCGTGCGAGACCATCGCCCGCGCAGCACCCAACCGCAACGGCGTCCTTACTCACGAAGGCCAGCCGCTGACCTCGGAGCACATGCGCTTCCTGATAGACGTGCAGCTGCTGCGCGAGGGCTTCCACAACCCGCCATCTATCGTGGCATGCGGCCCGCAGGGCGCAGACTGCCACGACCACGGCACGGGCGAGCTGCGCACCGGCCAGCCCATCATCGTGGACATCTTCCCGCGCGACCAGCGCACGCTCTACAACGGAGACTGCACCCGCACCGTGGTGCACGGGCAGGCGCACCCGGACGTGGTGAAGATGCACCGCACTGTGGTGGAGGCCAAGCGAGCCGCCATCGCAGCCACGCGCGCTGGCGTCACCGGCGAGGACGTGCACCGCGCCACGTTGGGCGTGATCCACGCGGCTGGCTACACGAACGGCCTGCCGCCCGGAGATGCGCCCGACACCTGGTGCGGCATGACCCACGGCACGGGCCACGGCATCGGCCTGGACGTGCATGAGCCGCCGCTCCTGGACTTCAAGGGTCCACAGCTGGTGCGCGGCGACGCCCTCACCATCGAGCCCGGCCTCTACTGCAAGGCGCATGGCGGCATCCGCGTGGAGGACATGGTGATCGTGACCGACACCGCGCCCCTCAATCTCAACACGCTGTTTGAAGGCCTGGACTGGCGCTAGTCCTCGTCTTCTTCGCTCACAGCCTTGGGCCGGATGTTGCCATCCTCGTCCACCTCGGCGTCCTCCAGCTCGGCCACCTCTTCGTCCAGCACATCGAGCGGCCGCGTGCGCACAAATCCGCGCGCTGCTTCGCGGCACTTGGCCTCCAGAGCCTGGTGCAGCTTCTCGTGGTCCGGCACGGCATCCAGCGAGTCCAGCAGGTAGTCCAGCTGCCGGTCCAGCTCCATGCCTGTGTCCAGGCCCTCGATGGCAGCGTTGCCCAGCTGCTCCATCGCAGCGGTGAACCACTTGAGGTCCGGCTTGTCCCAGTTCTTGGGGGGATCAATGCGCACGCGCACAGTGGTCTGCCCAATGGCCACCACTGGGCACAGCCCCATCTGCGTGCGAGGTTCGCGGCACATCACCGCCACTGGAATCTCGCGGCGCAGCGCGGTCAGGCGCAGCCGGCGCGCGTCCGCGCCCACAGCGGGCGGCTGCACCAGGTAGGCACCAGGCGAGAGCGGCATCTCGTCGGAGATGTCCCCCGTCAGGATCTTCAGCTTCTTGGGGGCCAAAGCAGCCTGCAGCCGCTGGCGGCGCGCCTCCTGCAGCGGCAGGACGATGCGGGCCATGGTGTCAAAGTCCTCCTCGCGGCGTGCCATCTCGAGCGCCTTCAGCGCCACCCGCTCAGCCTCAAACCACTGGGCTCGACGAAGGGCCGCTTCAGCGCGGTCCATCATTTCGCCCACCTTTTCTTGCCGAGGCGAGGAATTCATGGATTGGCCATCATAACGCGGCTGGGCCTGGCCCACTAGCGCTTGGCATGCCGGTCATCCGGACGCTGCGCCTCCAGCGAGCGCCCATGCACGCCGCGGGCCTGCGCCGTGACGGCATTGCAGAGGATCTCCACCGAGCGCAGGGTGGGGTACTTGGCCATCAGTCCGCTGATCTTCTCGCTGAGGCTGCCCCCGCGGTCGCGGAAAAGGCGCTTGTACGCCTCCTTCATGGCCTCGATGTCCGCCTCGGTGAAGCCGCGACGGGCCAGCGCGATGTGGTTGTGCCCGCGCACCTCGGCCGGGTTTCCTTCCACGATCATGAAGGGCGGCACGTCCATGCTGACGCGCGCCATGGCGCCCACGAACGCACATGTGCCCACCACTACGAAGTGGTGGATTCCAGCGCCGCCGCCCACGTTGGCATGATCCTGCACCAGTGCATGCCCAGCGAACATGGCGTTGTTGGCCAGGATGCAGCCGTTGCCGATGATGCAGTCGTGCGCGATGTGCACGTTGCCCATGATCAGATTGTCGTTGCCGACGCGGGTGACGCCGCCTCCATTGGCCGTGCCGCGATGGATGGTTGCGTGCTCGCGGATGTGGTTGTTGTCGCCGATCTCGCAGAGCGTGCGCTCGCCGTGGAACTTCTTGTCCTGCGGCGTGCCGCCCACGTATGCGAACGGAAAGATCATGTTGCGCCGGCCGATGCGCGTGCTGCTCTCCACCACCACGTGGCTCTGCAGGACAGTGCCGTCGCCGATGGTGACATCCGGACCCACGCGGCACCACGGGCCGATCTCCGCCCCAGGGGCGATGCGTGCGGCGGGGTCAATGATGGCAGTGGGGTGGATGGCCATACGGAATGCCAGGAGCGCGGCGTGCTGCCGCCCCCTGCGGGCGACACAGCCTATTCAAAATCCTGATCCACCATCATGAAGCGGATTTCAGCCTCTGCAGCCACTTTTTCGCCCACCAGGGCGCGGGCGCGGACGGCCGCGCTGCGCGACGTGGCGCGCATGGTCTCAGCCTCGATAACCAGCTGGTCTCCAGGGGTGACAGCCTTGCGCAGCTTCACCTTGTCCAGCGAGAGCAGCACGGCCACCTTGCCGGTGTGCTCCAGGGTCTGGCTGAGCAGCAGGCCGCCCATCTGGGCCATGGCCTCCACGATGAGCACGCCGGGCATGATGGGCGTGCCTGGATAGTGCCCCTGGAAGAAGGGCTCGTTGATGGTGACGTTCTTCACGCCCACCGCGCGGCGGTTGCCCTCCAGCTCCAGCACGCGGTCCACCAGCAGCATGGGGAAGCGGTGGGGCATCAGGCGGCTGATGGCGCGCGCGTCCATGGCGCGGCCTTCCACCAGTGTGCGGGCCTGCCGCTCCTGGCGGATCAGGCGCACCAGCTTCATGCCCAGCTGCCGGTTCAGGCCGTGGCCGCTGCGGTTGGCCACCACCTGGCACTCCAGCGTGGCGCCCACCAGCGCCAGGTCGCCCAGCACGTCCAGGATCTTGTGGCGCACCGGCTCGTCGCTGAAGCGGTACTCGTTCTGGATGGGGCCATCGTCGCCAATCACCAGCACGTCGCGCGGTGTCAGGTGGCGGCACATTCCAGCGCCCCACAGCGCCTCCGCCTCCTCCTTCAGGCTGAAGGTGCGCGCGGGCGCGATGCGGCTGGCGTAGTCGTCGCGGGCAGGATCGAATCCAAGCGACTGGTGCGGAATGCGCGACGCGTTCCGTCCGTAGTCCAGGTCGTACAGCACGCGCATGCCGGCCGGGCTGTCCGCGGGCAGCGCAGCGATGGTGGCGTCGCCCTCGGTGACGATGATGGGCGCTGTCACCTTGAACGTGCGCCGCGGCGCGTCCTGGTCTGCCAGGCCAGCGGCCAGGAGCGGCGTGACAAAGGGCATGGCGCTGCCGTCGCCGCAGGGGATCTCTGGCCCGTGCAGGCGGAGCAGGGCGTTGGTGATGCCCAGGCCAGCCAGGGCCGACATGCAGTGCTCCACCGTCTCGATGGACACTTCGCCAGCCTTCAGCGTGGTGCGGCGCGGGTTGGGCACCACATTGGTGACCAGCGCTGGGATCACCACGGGGCGGTCCAGGTCTGTGCGCTCAAAGACGATGCCGTGGTCAGGCGGCGCTGGCAGGATGGTGAGCGTGGCCTCGCGCCCCAGCATGAGGCCCTTGCCTGCGATGACAGCCTGCGCAGCCACCGTGCGCTGCCGGGGCGCGCCGCTGGGCACAGTGACAGTCTCGACGGCAGGGGCGGCGGTCATGGCTTGGCAGCAGAGTCGTCAAGCAGCTTGCGGATCTGCTTGGCCCAGTCAACGAGCTTGCGAATGGTGGCCACCTCCCGCAAGGCAAGACGCACGTCCTGCGCAGGGTAGCCCCCCCATGTCTCGCCGGTGGGAATGTCGTTCATCACGGCGGCACGCGCGGCGATGCGCACGCGGTCACCGATGCGCAGGTGGTCCGCAAGGCCCACGCCGCCGCCGATGAGCACGCCATCGCCGATCTGCGTGCTGCCTGCCACGCCCACCTGGCCTGACAGCATGCACATGCGGCCGATGGACACGTTGTGCCCGATCTGCACCAGGTTGTCCAGTTTGCTGCCAGCACCGATGCGCGTGGCGCCGAACTTGCCGCGGTCAATGGTGGTGCAGCTTCCAATCTCCACCATGTCCTCCAGCACCACGTTGCCCAGGTGCGGCACGCGCACCACCGAGCGGCCATCCGCGCTGGGGCGGTAGCCGAAGCCGTCGCCGCCCACCACGCTGTTGGCGCCCAGGATGCAGCGCTGGCCCACCACGCAGCGCTCGCGCACCACGGCGCCCGCATGCAGCGTGGTGTTGGCGCCGATTGATGCATCGGCGTACACCGACGCGTTGGCGTGCAGCACGCAGCCCTCGCCGATCACGGCGCGCTCCGCCACGTTGACGCCCGGACCCATGCGCACGTTGGCGCCCACGATGGCGGTGGAGTGCACGGTGGCAGCTGGGTGAATGCCTGGCTCTGGCACCACATCCGCCGGGGCAAAGCGCTCCAGCGCTGCGATCATGGCGTGATCTGCGTTGTCCACCACGATGAGCGCGCGGGTAGCGGCGTCGTGACCCGGCACGTCCACGCCGCGGGTGACTACCGCTGTGCCAGCGGCCGAAGCTGCCCAGCGGGCGGCGTGCACCGCGTCGCCGATGAAGGTGAGCTGCTCGCGGGTGGCTTCATGCAGGCTGTTCAGCCCGGTGATGGGCAGGTCTGCGCGGCCCACCAGCTCTGCGCCCAGGACTTGCGCCAGGGAGCCGCTGGTGAGGCCAAGGACTGCAGTGGCGGTTGCGGCGGTCACGGCTTGCCTGCACCGCCTGCGCCCGTGTTGCTGCCGGCGCTGGCGCCGCTGGCTGGCGCTGCGCCGCCGCCGCTGGCAGGCGCTGCGGGCAGCACGCCACCGCGCTTGACGAAGTCAGCGTCCATGCGCGCAATCACCGCGGCGGTGATGTCAAACTCCTCGGTGGCGTACAGGAACCGGCGCAGCGCCATCTGCTGCTTGGTGCCCTGCATGCCCGTGGGCTCGATGGCCGCCAGCGAGTCGTTCACCACCACGTAGTCCAGCTTGTTCTCCTTGGCCAGCGCGCCAGCCGCGGCCTTCACGTGCTCGTAGGTGTCGCGCAGCAGGGTGGCTGCCTGCGCTTCGGTCTTCAGCTTGGCGTAGTTCTCCTGCGCGCGCATGTTGGCCACCGCGTCCTCCACCTTGCGCAGGGCGTCGTTGTAGGGCGGCGTGCCTGGCTTGTAGGAGTCCAGCTCTGCATTCAGGTCCTGCAGCTCCTGGCTCATGCGGGTGCGCTCGCGGGTGAACTCGTCCAGCGTGGCCTTCACCTTGGTGTCGTTGACCTTGACCTCTGCGGCCGTGGCGAACACCTTTTCGATGTCCACGTGCGCGACCACAGCAGGGCGGGAGGGGAAGACGGCTGCGGCTGCCAGCACCAGCGCGCCGGCACCAAGAATGGCGTATGAAAGCTTCATGGGGTGTTCCGGGTGTGTGGGTGCGTGATCAGGGGCGTGTGCTGCTGCCGCCAGCGGGCGGCGTGGCGGGCGGTGTGCCAGCGGGTGTTCCACCTGCTGGGGCGCTGCCACCTGCCGGGGCCGTGCCCTTGGCGGGCGCGGCGGGCGCGCTGCCTGCAGCGGCCGTGCGGGCGTTGTTCATGCGGGTGATGAGGCGCGCGGTCACATCCAGCGTCTTGTTGGCGTAGAGCACGCGGCGGCGCATGATCTGCTCCTGCGCCTGCTGCTCCTGCGGCATCTGCGAATCGCGCCGCAGGATCAGGTCGGTCACGCTGTCGTTCACCAGCACCAGGTCGTAGCCCTCTGCGGCAGCCAGCTTCTCCGATTCCTCGCGGATGTGCTTGTAGATGCTCTGCCACATGAGCGCACGCTCGCGGTCAATCTCGGCCTGCTTGAAGTTGGACCACTCGTCCAGCTGCAGCTTCTTCAGCGCGAACATGTCACGGGTGGCCTGCTTCTCCGCGTCGGTGCCCTTGTCTGCCTTGCCGGCCAGCTCCTCCAGCTCCTTCTTCCGCGTGGCCAGCTCTGCCTGGATGCGCTGGGCCAGCGCGTTGATGGTCACCTCAAAGTCGCTCTTCTCGTTCAGCTTGTCAATCAGCTGGATGATGTCCACCGTGGCCACAGTGATGGGCGGCGGTGCATACCGGGGCGCGGCCAGGGCGGAGTAGGCCACCGAGACGGCAAGCGCAGCAGAAGCGGCCAAGGTGGCCGGAAGCAGTCGGCGGAATGTGCTCATTCCGGGATTGTACGCGTTCCGCTAGAAGGGCAGGTCCAGCGTGAAGCTGAAGATCTGCTCGCCGTCCTTCTTCTGCTTCAGCACCGGGAAGCCCAGGTCCAGCGCGATGGGCGCCTGGCCGAACTGCGGGATGTACAGGCGCAGACCAGCGCCCACGCCCACGCGGTAGGCGCCAAACCACTGGTCGTCGTTCACCGTGCCGCTGTCCACGAAGGCCACCATGGACACGAACTCGCCGAACAGCGGGATCTCGTACTGCGCGCCGGCGAAGAACATGAACTGTCCGCCGATGGGGTCGCTGGTCTGCTTGGTTGGGTTGTTCAGCGTGCCCACGGCCTTGGGGCTCACCGTGCGGAAGTCGAAGCCGCGCAGCGACCGGCCGCCCAGGTAGTAGCGCTCGAACACGGGCGCGTCGCTGGAGAAGATGTAGCCGATGTTGGACTTCAGGCGCAGCACCTGCTTGCGGCCCAGGAAGTCCTCGTAGGTGGTGAAGAACTGCGTGATGCCGGCGCCCACCTGCGGGTAGGTGTAGTCGCCGCCGAACGCGCCGTGATAGGAGGCGTCGAACTCGATCTGCGAGCCACGCGAGGGCCGGTTGACGTTGTCCACCTCGGTGCGCGTGATCATGGCGCCCAGCACGCTGATGTAGCTGGGGCCGCGCTGGTTGTAGATCTCGATGGGCGTCTTGCCGTCGAAGTTGTACAGCTTGACGTTCTCCAGGCGCGGCGTGACGGAGAGGCCCCAGAAGTCGCCGATCTTGGTGCTCACGCTGAAGATGCCGCTCAGGCGCTGTTCGTCGTAGTTCTCCCACACACGCGTGCGGTACGCCAGGCTGGCGCTGCCGCCGACGTCGCTCTCGAACAGGTGCGGTTCGGCGAATGCGATGGTGTAGTTGCTGACCTCGATACCAGGCTGGATGGCCAGGCGGAAGGTCTGCCCAGCGCCGCGGAAGGCACGGCCGGTGAAGAACTCCTCCCACGTCTCCGGCCAGTCGGCGATGTCAAAGTTGGTCTGCGTGACGCTGATGTCGCCAAAGAAGCCAGAGTCGCTGCCTGCGCCCACGCCAAAGTTCACGCTGCCGGTCTGCTTCTCCTTCACCTCCACCAGCACGTCGCGCGTGTTGGGGTCGTCCTCCTGCGGCAACTGCGCGGTCACGCGGGGCTCGCGGAAGATGCCGGTCTGATCCAGGCGCTTCTCGGTGTTCTTGAACTCGCGCCCGTCCAGCGGGCGGCCTGGCTGGATGCGGGCCAGCCGGCGGATCACCTTGTCGCGGGTCAGGAAGTTCCCCTGGATGTAGACGATGCCGGTGTTGAACTCCTCGCCTTCGGTGACATAGATCAGCATGTCCACTTCTGGCGTCTCGCCCACGCGGACGTAGGTGTTGCCCACCCGCACGTCAATGAAGCCCATCACCTGATAGGCCTGCTCGATGTTCTTGGTGGTCTTGTCAATCAGGTTCTTCTGATAGAAGTCGCCGCGCTGGATGATGCACAGGTTGACGATCTGCTCGGTGGTGAACACCTTCAGCGGCTGGCCTTGCTCGCCGCTGACCACGATGTTGCGCAGGCGGTACTGGCGGCCTTCGGACACCACGAACACCACCTTGGCCTCGGACTGGTCGCGGTTGAGCTCCACGTGGCGGTCCACGCGCACGTCCACGAACCCGCGGTCCTTGTAGAAGCGGTCCAGCGCCGCCACGTCGTCAATCAGCATCTCGTGGTCCAGCTCGCCCTTGCGGAACAGGAACACCCACGGCTTGGTCTTGATCTGCGCGCCCAGCTCGTCGGCGGTGAAGTTCTGGTTGCCCACGAACTCCACCTCGCGGATGCGCACGCGCGGACCCTCCACGATGCGGAAGATCAGGATGCCATCGTCCTTCAGGCGCTTCTCGTCAACGCGCACCTCGGCCAGGTAGTTGCCCTTGCCGCGGTACAGCTCCTTGATGCGCAGCACGGACTGCTCCAGCAGGAAGTCGTCGCGCGACGCACCCGCCACCAGCGGCACGGTCTTCTTCAGCTCCTGGTCTGTCACCAGGGTGTTGCCCACGAACTGGATGTCGCGCACGATGGCCTGCTCCTCCACCGCGTACGTCACCTCCACAGAGCCATCCGGCATCAGCGTGGCGTCCGCCGACACCACCTCAAAATGGCCCAGGCGGTACAGCGTGCTGACGTCCGCGCGCACCACCTTGGAGTCGTAGGGCTGACCAGCGGCCAGGCGGAGGTTGTTGCGCACCTCCTGCTCGGTCACGCGGTTGAGGCCCTTGATGACCACGCGGCTCACCGGGCGGTCCGAGAGCGTCTCGTCATCCACCTGCTGCGGTGCAGCGCGGGCCACGCTGGCCACCAGCAGCGCGGCGGCCAGCGCCAGCAGTGAGAGGGACCTCCCCAGGCATTTCCAGAGGCGCCACCACGCGCCGCCAGGCGCTGGGCCCACCGGGCGGCGCTTGGTCTCGCGACCGCATGTGGGGGGCGTGACTGGGCAGGCGGACATCGTGCGCGCACAGCGTATCCGCGGCCCATGGCATCGGCTACCCTTGGGGAACGCGCCATGACACACGCCACGCTCAGCCGTACTCCCTTCTACCAGTGGAACGCCCAGCATGGGGCCAAGTTCGTCGACTTCGTGGGATGGGAGATGCCCATCTCCTACGGGTCCATCCTGGATGAGCACCATGCGTGCCGCACCAGCGGCGGCTTCTTCGACGTGAGCCACATGGGCCGCGTGCGCTTCACCGGGCGACACGCGCGGCGCTTCCTGGACCACGTGTGCACGCGCCAGATCATGGGCATGCTGCGCGGGATGGTGCGCTACAGCCTGGTGTGCAACGAGCGCGGCGGCGTGCGCGACGACGTGCTGGTGTACTGCTACGACGAAGACGACTACCTGATGGTGTGCAACGCCTCCAACCGCCTGAAGCTGCTGGACTGGTTCCGCGGCGTGAAGGAGCGCGAAAACATGACCTTTGCCATGGAGGACCAGACCATGGACACCGCCATGGCTGCCATCCAGGGGCCCAAGGTCATGGAGATCGTGGCCACCATGAGCCGCGAGATCCCCACGCTGAAGCGCTACCGCTTTGCGGAGAAGAGCCTGCTGGTGGCCAAGCTCACCGTGAGCCGCACGGGCTACACCGGCGAGGACGGCGTGGAGGTCATCATGGGCTCCACAGTGGCGAAGTTCGTGCTGCCCATGCTGCTGCGCGAGAAGCAGGGCGTGACCAGCCTGGTGAAGCCAGTGGGCCTGGGCGCGCGCGACACGCTCCGCACCGAGGCCAGCATGCCGCTGTACGGCCACGAGATCACCGAGGACATCGACCCGTTGAGCGCTGGCCTGGAATTTGCCGTCAAGCTGGACAAGGGCGAAGGCGACGATCGCGAGGGCCGCTTCATCGGCCAGGACGCGCTGCAGAAGCTGAAGCGCGAGGGCACCAAGCACCGCCTGGTGGGCTTTGAGGTGGAGGGCCGGCGCGCCGCGCGGCAGGGCATGAGCATCTGGCGCGGCGGCGAGCACGTGGGCCACGTGACCAGCGGCAGCCTGAGCCCCACGCTGGACAAGGTCATCGCCATGGGCTACGTGCCCACGGAGCTGAGCGCGCACGGCATGGAGTTTGAGATTGACCTGGGCAAGGCGCGCACCGCAGCGCGCGTGGTGCCCATGCCGTTCTACAACCCCGTGCGGAAGCCAGAGAAGGCAGCAGCGCCCGCCACCACCTGACGGCGCGCAGCACACCCGGTTCTGGTTACGCCAGTGCTCAGCACTCGCCCTTGCGGCGGCGGCCCGGGCGCTTGCGCTTGGGCTCTTCCTCGCAGGCGTTTTCCCGGAAGAACCGGCTGGGCCGGTCGTCAGTCAGCTGCTGCTGCAGCTTGCGCAGCGCCTCCACCTCGATCTGGCGGACACGCTCGCGGGTCAGGCCCACTTCTGCTCCGATCTGCTTCAGCGTGAGCGGCTCGTGGCCCTCCAGGCCAAAGCGCAGGCGCAGCACGCGGGCGTCGCGCTCGTCAATCGAGTCCAGGAGGCGCAGGATCACCTGGAAGTCCTCGCGGCGCTCCACGTCCTGCTCGGGCGCTTCGTGCCGCGTGTCCTCGAACATGTCGCCAAAGTCCACGCTCTCGCCGTCGTCCTTCACGGGCGCCTGGCTGGGAGCGTGATAGGCCTTCACCGCGCGCTTGACGATGAGCAGCTTCTTGATGGGAAGCTTCATCTCCTTGCTGAGCTCCAGCATGGAGGGGGCGCGGCCCAGGCGTTCTTCCAGCTTGCGCGAGGCTTCCTTCCAGCGCGCGATCAGCTCCACCATGTACGCCGGAATGTGGATGGGCTGCACCGCGTTGATCAGCGTGCGCTTGATGGCCTGCTTGATCCACCAGCTGGCGTAGGTGCTGAAGCGCGCGCCCTGCGCCGGATCAAAGCCCTCGACAGCCTTGATCAGTCCGATGTTGCCTTCCTCGATGAGGTCGCTGAGCGGCAGGCCCCGGTGCGCGTAGTTCTTGCTGATGCTGATGACCAGGCGGAGGTTGGCCTTGATCATGCGCTCCTTGGAGGCGGGGCATTCATCGTTGATGATGCGCCACCCGAGCTCCTTCTCCTCCTCGGGAGTGAGAAGCCTCTCCTCATTGATCTCTCTCAGGTAGAGCTGGAGCTCGCTTTGGACTCCGGGCCGCGCCATGGCACCTCGCGTACAGCGGAACATCCCTTGCGGTACCGCGCAGGGGGCTGTTCATGGTACGCACCCTTCGGGCATCCGCAAGGGGTCCAATGGCTCAGATTCGGAGTGGAGGGATTGTTCCGTGTGGTATAGGGTTGAGAACCAATGAAGGACGGATTGGACGAGTTTCTGGCCTCCTGGCCCTACGAGGGCGGCAGGCCCAATGTTCGGATCGTGCTGCTGGACGGCGGCGTGCGGGTGGTGCAGGTGCGCCTGGAGCTGGGGGCGCTGCAGATGCACCTGGATGGCCGGCCAGACGGGCAGCGGCCCCATGGCGCAGGAACCCTTCTGGAATGGCACGAAAGCCGCCTGGAGGAGCATCGGAAGAGGTTTGGGACCGATCAGGGGTTTGGGCTCACCTCGGAGGAGTGCGACGCCCTGCGGGCAGAGGGGGTGCAGGTCTACCAGCGCTACTCGGCCCTCTTTGCGCTGGATGAACACTCACTGGTGACGCGGGACACAGAACGCAACCTTCGCTTGTTCGACTTCTGCCAAAACTATGCATTGAGTCATGCAGATCGCAGCGCATTGGAGCCGTACCGGCCCTTTGTGCTCATGATGCGCGGCCGAGCGCAGGCCAGCCTGGCCATGCAGGAGGGCCGTGCAGCGGACGCGCTGGCTGCGCTGGACACAGCGCTCCTCCAGATCAAGGCGCACTACGAGCGCGCGGGCGCACCAGGCGCCATGGACCATTCCAACGAGGTGGCCATGCTGCGCTCCATGCGCAACGCGCTGGTGCCGCGCCTGCCCATGGGCGAACGCGCCGAACTGGAGGCGCGTCTGGCCGCGGCGGTGGCTGCGGAGAACTATCGCCTGGCTGCCATCCTGCGCGATGAGCTGCGCGCGCTGGACGACCGGCCCAAGGCGTGACGTGCGCTGGACCTACTCGTGGCGAGCGGCCAGCTCCAGGAAGCTGGCCTCCAGGGCTGGGCCACCCAGGTCCGCGTGCGCGGCCTTCAGGCGTGCCACGCGCGGCGCGATGACCTCCACGTTGCGGTTCACGCGGTCCAGGATCTGCAGGCGCCGGAGCTCGCACAGCCACCAGGTGGCGGTGCCTTCAGGAGCAGCGCGGCCCACGCGGGTGAAGAGCTCCATGGCCCGGGCCTGGCTGGCAGTGTCTGCGGTGCCGTACAGGCATTCTGCCAGCGCCAGGAGCGCGTCGGCCCGGTCTGGGTTGGCCTCCAGCACGCGCTCTGCCACGCTCTGGGCTGCGTCGGGCAGGCCAGCGATGAGGAGCGCGCGCGCCACCACCTGGTCTCGCTCTGGTGCAGCAGGTGCCAGCACCTGCACGGCCTGCGCCAGGCGCGCCAGGCGGGAACGCACCTCTGCTGGTGGCGGCTGCACCAGCGACTCCCCGAGATCCATGGGCATCTGCCGGAGCAGCACGCGGGCCACAGCGTCCGCTGTGGCGCTGGCGTCTGCGCGCGCGGCCGTGCTCACCCAGGGGTCGGCCGCCACGGAACGCTGCGTGAGTCCCACAGCCGCCACGCGCTCCTCCAGCATGCGCGCACGTAGCGCCTCTGGAATGTCGGGCGCGCTGTTGCTGGCGCCGCCCACGCGCACCAGCACAGCCACTGCGTCATCTGGGTGGCCCAGCTCGTTGGCTGCCTCGGCTGCGGCCAGCGCCAGGTCTGCGCGGAGCGCTGCGTCGGTGCGCGGCGCGCGATCTGCGCGGTCCAGCGCCTCCAGCGCCCTGGCGTAGCGGCGTGCAGCAGGCTCGCGTTGCGCCAGCTGCGCGCCATCTGGAGAGAGCGCCAGCGCTGCCAGCTCCACGCGCCATGCGCCGTGGTCGGGGTGGTCTGGAAAGAGCCGCACCGCGGCGTCCAGCACCGCGGCCAGGAACGGCGCGTCGCCCAGCGCGCGCGCGGCGGTGACTGCAGCCTCCATGGCGTGCGGTGAGGCGGGGTCTGCTGCGTGCTGCTGCGCGTAGGCCAGCAGGAGCACGGCGCCTTCGCGCGCCTGGCCCATGGTGAGGAGCGCGCGCCCCAGCTCCAGCTGCGCCAGGGCGGACAGCGGTGGCGGGAGGGCAGGGTCTGCCTGGAGCGCGGCCAGCCGCTCCGCCGCAGCGGCGCGCTGCTGGGACGAGCGCAGCTCCAGCAGGGCCGCGGCCAGCTGCGGCACAGCGCCTTGCGAAGGCGGGCAGTGCGCGGCCACGCGCTCCAGCGCCGCAAGCAGCACCTGCGTGCGCGTGGCAGGCGGGGCCTTGCTGGCTGCGTCCAGCCAGCCGCTCCACGGTGGGTCGCCAGCGCCGCCCTGGGCGGCAGCGTCCTGTGCAAAGCGGAAGTCCGCGTCGCCCAGCAGCAGCCGGCTCTGGTCGCTCAGCGCGGCGCCGCTGCGGTCTCGCAGCGCAGCCAGCGCACGCCGGCGCTCCACCGCTGCGCCCGAGGCAGCCTCGGCCTGGAACACCGTCGCCAGCACGCGGGCGCCCTCATCGGCCTCTGGCCTGGCCAGGACTTCCGCCAGCACAGGCACGGCCTGGTCGTGGCGGCCCTGCAGCACCAGCCCCATGCCATAGGCCAGCGCCGCCAGGTTGCGGGCCGGCCCCTTCAGCGAGGTGCGCAGCGAGTCCAGCCGCGCCACAGCGCTGGCCAGCACCTGCGTGGCGTCGTCTGCAGGCAGGGCGCCCACGCGCGCGGCCCACACGGCGGCCACCGAGCGCAGCAGCGGGATGCGCGCCATGCGTTCCGTGGCGTCCAGGCGGTCGAGGAGCTCCTGCGGGGCGGTGCCTTGCGCCAGCTCTGCGCGGGCAGCCTGGTCTGCGCGCTGCGTCCACTCCAGGCTCTGGCGCAGCAGCGCTGCAGTGTGGTCGCGCATGGCGGGCGTGGGCAGCCCGGCCAGCGTGGCAAGGCCGGTGCTGTCTGCAGCCAGGCCCAGGGTGAGCGCGTCCTCGGCAGCGTCGGCCAGCCAGATGGCCACGCGCGGATCTGTCTGGCTGAGCAGCGGCTCGCGCAGGCGTTCCAGGCGCTTGTAGGCGGCCACTGCGGCCGCAGCGCTGGAGTAGGGCCGCGCTGCTTCGGCGCGTGCTGCGGCCACGTCTGCCACGTCGTCTGCATGCGCGGCCGGAGCCACCACAGCGGCGAACGCCACCGCCGCCACCAGCACCAGCGCGGAGAGCATGCGCGGGGCGTCTGCACGTGGAGACGCGCGGAGCGCAGCGCGCACCGGGCTCACGGCGCACCTCCAGCAGCTGCTGGCGTGGATGGCTCGAAGTTCACGTTGGTGTAGCCCGCGGCGGCGGCTGCGTTCAGCGCCTCCACCGCGTCCTGCCAGAGCGCGCCGCGCACGGGCGCGATGACGATGGGGAAGTCCGGCGGCAGGAGGCCCTTGGGGTTGGCGGCGTCGCGCCGCACGTTCTGCAGGAGGGTGCGCAGCTCTCCCACGCCGCGCGCAGCCTGCACGGGGGCGCCAGCGTGCACTGCGCCGCCGGGCTGCACCTCGATGCGCAGCGCGTCCTCCAGGTATGCGAACGGATCGCCCTGCGCGGCGGGTGCAGGCGCCGCGGCTGCGCTGCCAGCGTCCGCCATGCGCGGCGGCAGGTCCATGCGCAGCACGTCTTCCGCGGGCGCCAGGCGCGTGGTGGCGATGAAGAAGATGAGCAGGTTGAAGACCACGTCAATGAGCGGCGTCATGTTCAGCCGCAGCCCGCTGGTCAGCCGTGCCAGGCGGCGCGACCGCGTGGCGGTGGCGCGGGCAGGGCGCATGGCATGGCTGGTGCGCGTGGAGCGCGGCAGCACGCGGGCATCCGGCAGCGCTGTGGCCATCTGCTGCAGCGCTGCCACAGCCGCCTCTGCGCGCTGCGCGCTGGCGCTGTGCGGGCTGGCGCTGTGCGGCGCGTGGCTCACGAGTGCTTGGCTCCCAGCACCACCAGCTTCACGCGGGCGTGGTCGCGTGGAATGCCGCTCTCGGCCAGCGCGTTGCCCACAGCGTCCAGCACGGGGCGCACCCAGCGGTACTCCGTGTCGCGGTCGGCGCGCACGTTGATCTCGGTGCGCGGCTGCTGGCGCATGGCCTCTGCGATGTACGAGGTGAGCTCCTGCAGTCCCTGGTTGTCCGCGCCCATGCGCAGCCGTCCCACCTGGTAGCCGGCAGCGCTGCCATCGGCGGCTGGCACCACGTTGACCACCATGCGCGGGTCCTCGCCGGGCGCGCGCGCCGCAGAGTCTGCGGGCAGCGGCAGGTTGAGCGGCAGCGACTCCACGGCAGTGATCTGGCTGACCAGCACAAAGAAGACGATGAGCAGGAAGCTCATGTCAATCAGCGTGGTCATGTTGGCCTCCACGCGGGCTGGCCCGCGCGTGAAGATCCGGCTCACGCGCCACCTCCGGCTGTGAGCGCGGCCGTGGCGGTGACGCCCAGGGTGGGCCTGAACCGCGCGATGATCAGCTCTGTCTCACGCGCTGCAGCGGCGCTGCTGGCGTCCACGGTGTTGCGCACCACGGCGTACGCGCTGAGCGCTGGAATGGCGATGAGCAGTCCCCAGAACGTGGTGACCAGCGCAGTGCCGATGCCGCCAGCCAGCGCCACGGGGTCGGCCGTGCCGCCCATGCTGGCGATGGTCATGAACGCCACGATCATGCCGTACACCGTGCCGAACAGCCCCAGCATGGGCGCCACCTGGCCCAGCACGTTGAGCGGCTCGATCTGCCGGAAGCGGCGCACCACCAGTTCATCCGCCATCTGCTCGCTGCTGCGGGCCATGGCGTCGTACCCGCCTGGCGCCGCTGTGAGCGCCGCGTGCAGGATGCGCGCAAAGTCCGTGGGCGAGCGCTCCAGCATGGCAAGCGCCTCCGGGTACCGGCCCTCCTGCACCAGCGTGCGCGCCTGCTGCACCAGCTCCGGCGGCAGCATGTACTGCGGCCGGTTCTTCATCCACGCCAGGATGATGAGCGCCACGCTCGCCACGCTCATGGCGATGAGCACCCAGATCATGGCGCTGCCCACCCAATCCACGCGCGTCTGGCCGTCGCCCGCGGACTCAAGCGAGATGAAGAAGATCTCCGAGAAGGATCGGCCAGCGTGTGCGCTGGCGCCCAGCGCAGCGGCGGCCGAGACGGCTGCCAACGTGGTGCGGTGTGGATTCATGGCTTGGTTCCCTGGTTGGCTGGACCAGCAGCACGCGGCTGCAGGCCCAGGTCCTGACGGGTAAGGATCTGGTAGCCGCGCGCCCCGCCGTGCTGCAGGCCCACGCGCTTGAGCTCCGAGTCTGTGCTGCCATCCAGCAGCTCCAGGCAGAGAAACACAGCCTGGCGTCCGCTGCCAGAGCTGGGGTTGAGCCGATCCGCCGCTGCAGCAAGCCCCGTGGCGGCAGCAGGTGCGTCTGCCTTGGCGCTGCCGCGGCGGGCTCCGCCTCCGCGCGCCAGCACGCAGACTGCGTTCGGCTCCATGGCGTTCCACGCAGTGTCCAGCGCGGCGCCCAGGTTGGAAGCGC